>NZ_JAPVBP010000001.1:0-793726 GCF_026968025.1 Modestobacter sp. VKM Ac-2978
CAAGACAATGTCGCGTCCACTGTGCAGCTCTGAAGGTACGGAACCCTTGTGTTCCGCTCCTCCTCAGACACCGTCCCGGGTAGCCGGGATGTGTGTCGGGGTGGGGTACATCTTCACAGTGTTACGGCGGTCATGGCGAAAGGGAAACGCCCGGTCTCATTCCGAACCCGGAAGCTAAGCCTTTCAGCGCCGATGGTACTGCCCGGGGGACCGGGTGGGAGAGTAGGACGCCGCCGGACATAACTCCCAGGACGGGGTCACAGCTACGGCTGTGGCCCCGTTCCTGCATTTCCGGCAGAGGCTGACGTGGGCACCCTGGCCGGTGCTCTCCGTAGCGGGAACACGTCGGCTCCCGACGATTCCACTGCACCGACGTGTCGACCGCGGCCGAACGCCGGCTGCCGTCCCGAGCGAGCTCCGGGACCTCGCCCTTGGAGACGTAGCCGAACTCGAGGCCGTCGCTGCAGGGTGCGATGCCCGGTGGTGTCGGTCTGATTCGTCAGGCCACTTATCGGCCGCGCAGGACGCCGACGGCCGGCGCGCCAGGAGCGGGCCGGCCGTCGGATGTGTCTGCGTGGTCAGGGGACCGCGCGTCGCAGCCCCAGGTATGCCAGAGCGGCGAGCGCGAGTGCGGCCACTGCGGGCAAGCCGATGGCGAAGGACTCCACCGAACGATCGGTCAGCCAGGCTCCCAGGTCGTCCCAGGCCCGGCGCCAGGTGAGCAGCACGACGAGGGCGCCGGTGCCCACGATCAGCGCGGCCGTCAGCGCGTAGATGCCCGTCGCCCCCCAGCGCTTGTAGAGCACACCCAGGCCGATCCCCATGAAGGCGAAGGCCATCATCGGGACGGCGAAGACGACGACCTGCAGGGCCGGGTTCCCGACGTCCACGGCTCCGGGGGCCCAGAACTCCAGTCCGACGCCCCAGCCGTTCGTGGCGTTCTCGACCGCGGTCAGCGCGGCCAGGGTGATGCCGAAGACGACCGCCTGCACGACGGCGACCAGCGCTGTCCCCAGGTAGAAGACCCGACGGCTGAGGCTGAGCCCCATCGCCAAGGGGAACACCATGGTCACCGCCTGGATGTAGGTCACCAGCACCGTGATGTACAGCGCGGCCAGACCGCCGGTGTTGGAGTCGCTTGCGCTGGTGTCCAGGTCACCGACGCCCCAGATCGCCAGGTTCACGACGAAGGCGAGCGCGACGATCGCCCAGCCGATCCCGACGGACAGGAGTGGGTTGATGAGCTGAAGGCGGGCGGCGCCGAGGACACGGTTCATCGGTGAGCTCCCTGCAGGGTGGCGCGGTCGAGAGTCGAGGGTGTGGCGGGCTGCGCCGCGGCGAGGCTCATGGCGACCACCAGCCGCTGGATCGACGTCTGCTCGACGGCCAGGCCGAGGGCCTTGGCCTCCTGTCGGGCCGTCGCCGTCGCCGTCCGGACGATCGCTCGCGTCTGGCCGGCCATCGACTCCTCGTGCAGGACGGCGTGGCCGGCGCCGAAGGTGGCCACCTGGGCCGCCGGGCCGGTGACGGTCAGCGCCGTGGACCGCAACGTCTCCGCGTCCGCATCCAGCAGCACCCGGCCGCGGTCGATGAGCAGGACGTGCTCGAGCAGGTCGCTGATCTCCTCGATGAGGTGTGTGGAGAGCAGGATCGTGCGGGGGTGCTCGGCGTAGTCGGCCAGCAGGCGGTCGTAGAAGAGCTGGCGCGCGACGGCGTCCAGGCCCAGGTACGGCTCGTCGAACAGCGTGACCGGTGCCCGCGAGGCCAGGCCCAGGACGATGCCGACGGCCGAGTTCATCCCCCGGGACAGCTTCTTGATCGGCCGCTTGCCGGGCAGGTCGAAGTCGGTGAGCAGCTGGTCGGCCAGTGGCTGGTCCCAGTGCGGGTAGAGGTGGGCGGCCGCGGAGATGGCGTCACATACCCGGAAGTGGTCCGGGTACCGCTGGCCCTCCTTGATGAAGCACATGCGGCTCAGCACACCGTCGTTCTCGTACGGCGCGGCACCGAGCACGGTCACCTGGCCTGCGGTGGGCACGCGGTGGCCGGTGAGCAGTTGCATGAGCGTGGTCTTGCCGGCGCCGTTCCGGCCGAGCAGGCCGGTGATCGTGTCCGCCTGCAGCGTGGTGGAGACGTCGGTCAGCGCGGTGTGTCCCCGGAAGCGCATGGTGACGCCCTCGAGCGTGGCGGCGGCGGTCACGACCGGCCTCCCCGCTCGCGCAGCAGCTGGACGATCTCGGCGATGCTGATGCCGACCTTGTCGGCCTCGGCCAGCAGGGGGGTGAGGTACTGCTCGGCGAACTCGCTGCGGCGCCGCTTGAGCAGCTGCTCCCGTGCGCCGGTGGCGACGAACATCCCTACTCCTCGTCTCTTGTAGAGGACCCCGTCGGCCACCAGCTGGTTCAGGCCCTTGGCGGCGGTGGCGGGGTTGATGCGGTGGAAGGCGGCCAGCTCGTTGGACGAGGGGGCCTGGCTCTCCTCGGCGAGGGAGCCGTCGACGATCGCGTCCTCGAGCTGGGTGGCGACCTGCCGGAAGATCGGGCCGGCGTCCTCGTTCACCGAGGCACACGACCCAGCAGGCTCGCTGGTTCGTTACTCATGTAATGAACCATAGAGCCGAGGAATCGCAGTGCACAAGTCCCCGCAACGGGACCGTCACACGGGCCAGCTACGTTCCTGACTCCGCCGGCTCGCCGACGTCAGGAGGACGACGCCCGTGTTGCTGTCCCCGCACGAGCAGGAACGGCTGATGCTCAGTTACGCCGCCGAGCTCGCCCGCCGCCGTCAGGCCCGGGGCCTGAAGCTCAACCTCCCCGAGGCGACCGCGATCGTCACCGACCACGTGCTCGAGGGCGCCCGGGACGGCGAGCTGGTCACCGACCTGATGCAGTCCGGCCGCACCGTCCTGACCCGGGACGACGTCATGGACGGCGTCCCCGAGCTGCTGGAGGAGGTGCAGGTGGAGGCGACCTTCCCGGACGGGACGAAGCTGGTGACGGTCCACCACCCGATCTCGTGATCCCCGGCGAGGTCATCACCGCCGAGGGCGTCATCGAGACGCTGCCCGGCGTGCCGCGGGTCGAGCTGGCGGTGCACAACACCGGCGACCGGCCGGTCCAGGTCGGCTCCCACTTCCACTTCGCCCAGGCCAACCGGGCACTGGCGTTCGACCGGGCTGCGGCGCACGGTCACCGGCTCGACATCGCCGCCGGCACGGCCGTCCGGTTCGAGCCCGGCATCCAGCGCACCGTCACCCTCGTCCCGCTGGCCGGCGCCCGCGTCGTCCCCGGGCTCACTGCGGAAGGTGGGCTGGCCTGATGGTGCAGCTGTCCCGGGAGCGCTACGCCCAGCTCTACGGACCGACGGTCGGCGACCGGATCCGCCTGGCCGACACCGACCTGCTCATCGAGGTCACCGAGGACCGCTGCGGTGGTCCCGGGCTGGCCGGTGAGGAGGCGGTGTTCGGCGGCGGCAAGGTGATCCGCGAGTCGATGGGGCAGGGGCGGGCGACCCGCGCCGAGGGCGCCCCCGACCTGGTGATCACCGGTGCGGTCGTGCTCGACCACTGGGGGGTCGTCAAGGCCGACGTCGGCATCCGGGACGGGCGGATCGTCGCGCTGGGCAAGGCCGGCAACCCGGACACGATGGACGGCGTCCACCCCGACCTGGTCATCGGCCCGGGCACCGAGGTGCTGGCCGGCAACGGCAAGATCCTCACCGCCGGGGGCATCGACTGCCACGTGCACTTCATCTGCCCGCAGATCGTGCCGACGGCGATCGGCTCGGGCATCACCACGATGATCGGCGGCGGCACCGGGCCGGCCGAGGGCTCCAAGGCCACCACCATCACCCCGGGCGACTGGTACCTGGCCCGGATGCTCGAGGCGATGGACGGGATGCCGGTCAACGTCGCGCTGCTGGGCAAGGGCAACACCGTCTCGGTCGACTCGCTGGAGGAGCAGCTCCGGGCCGGCGCCAGCGGGTTCAAGCTGCACGAGGACTGGGGCTCCACGCCGGCCGCGATCGACGCCGCGCTCACCGTGGCCGGGCGCAACGGCGTCCCGGTGGCCCTGCACTCCGACACCCTGAACGAGGCCGGCTTCGTCGAGGACACCCTGGCCGCGATCGCCGGCCGGAGCATCCACGCGTACCACACCGAGGGCGCCGGGGGCGGGCACGCGCCGGACATCATCACCGTCGCCGGGCACCCGAACGTGCTGCCCAGCAGCACGAACCCGACCCGGCCGCACACGGTGAACACCCTCGACGAGCACCTCGACATGCTCATGGTCTGCCACCACCTGGACAGCTCCGTGCCCGAGGACCTCGCCTTCGCCGAGAGCCGGATCCGGCCCACGACCATCGCCGCCGAGGACCTGCTGCACGACCTGGGCGCGATCTCGATGATCGGTTCCGATGCCCAGGCGATGGGCCGGGTCGGTGAGGTCGTGATGCGGACCTGGCAGACCGCGCACGTGATGAAGCGCCGCCGCGGCTCCCTGGCCGGCGACGGGGCAGCGGACAACCTGCGGGCCCGCCGGTACGTCGCCAAGTACACGATCTGCCCGGCGGTGGCGCACGGGATCGACGGCGAGGTCGGCTCGGTGAAGCCGGGGAAGCTCGCCGACCTGGTGCTCTGGGACCCGGGGACCTTCGGCGTCCGGCCGCACGTGGTGCTCAAGGGCGGGATGATCGCCTGGGGGCAGATGGGCGACGCCAACGCGTCGATCCCGACGCCGCAGCCGGTGCTGCCGCGGCCGATGTTCGGCGCGTACGGCCGGGTGCCGGCGCAGACCTCGGTGCACTTCGTCGCCCCGGCCGCGATCGAGGGCGGGCTGGCCGACCGGCTGGCGGTGGACCGGCGGCTGGTCGCCGTCACCGACACCACCCGGCTGGGGAAGGCGGACATGCCGGAGAACACCGCGCTGCCGGAGATCCGGGTCGACCCGGACACGTTCACCGTGTCGGTCGACGGCGAGGTCTGGGAGCCCGAGCCGGTCGCCGAGCTGCCGATGGCCCAGCGCTACTTCCTGTTCTGATGACGGCGGCGCTGCTCACCCTCGCCGACTCCCGACTGCCCGCTGGGGGACACACCCACTCCGGCGGCGTGGAACAGGCGATCGCGGCCGGGGTGCTCGCCGACCCGGGCTCGCTGGCGGTCTTCCTGCGCCGGCGGTTGGCCACCTCGGGAGCGGTGGCCGCCGGGCTGGCCGCGGCCGCGTGCCGGGCGGTGGACGACGCCGACCCGGTGGCCGCGCTCGACGCGCTGGACGCGGAGGCGGATGCCCGTACGCCCTCCCCGGCGCTGCGGGCCGCCTCCCGGCAGCAGGGCCGGGGGCTGGTCCGGGTCGGCAGCCGCGCCTGGCCGCACCCGGCCTGGGCCGCGCTGCGGGCTCAGCCGCACCACCCGCTGGCGCTCGGGGTCGCCGCGGCGACCGGCGGGCTCACCCCGCGGGACGCCGCGCACGCCGCCGCCTATCTCGCGATCAGCGGCCCGGCCACCGCCGCGCAGCGGTTGCTGGCCATGGACCCGATCACCGTGGCCGCGGTGACCGCCCGGCTGGCCCCCGAGGTCGACGAGGTCGCCGAGGCCTCCGCCGAGGACCTGCCGGCGGCCACCGACCCACTCCTCGACCTGCTCGCCGAACTGCACGCCGCACGCAACGACCGCTTCTTCGCCTCATGACCAGGAGTGCCCATGCCGCCTGACCACCGGATCGACGACTACGTCGACCCGTACACCCCCGAGCACCGGCACGGCGGCCCCCTGCGGGTCGGTCTCGGTGGACCGGTCGGCTCGGGCAAGACCGCCCTGGCGGCCGCGCTGTGCCGCACGCTGGGCGCCGAGTACGACCTCGCCGTCGTCACCAACGACATCTACACGACCGAGGACGCCGACTTCCTGCGCCGCAACGCCGTGCTGCCCGACGACCGGATCGAGGCGGTGCAGACCGGCTGCTGCCCGCACACCGCGATCCGCGACGACATCACCGCCAACCTCGACGCCGTGGAGCTGCTGGAGTCCCGGCACCCGGGGCTGGAGCTGGTGTTCGTCGAGTCCGGCGGGGACAACCTGACCGCCTCGTTCAGCTACGGGCTGGTGGACGTCCAGGTGTTCGTGGTCGACGTCGCCGGCGGGGACAAGGTGCCGCGCAAGGGCGGGCCCGGGGTGACCGCCTCGGACCTGCTCGTGGTCAACAAGACCGACCTCGCGCCGCTGGTCGGTGCCGACCTCGGGGTGATGCGCCGCGACTCCGACGCCGTCCGCGGGGACAAGCCGACGCTGCTGATCTCGCTGCGGGAGGACCCGGCGGCGACCGAGGTCGCCGAGTGGGTGCGGGAGCAGGTGCGCGCGAGGGCGTTGCAGACGGCGCCGTGAGGACGCTGGTGGAGGTGGTCGCCCGGTGCGACGCGCGGGGGCGCACGACCCTGCCGATCGTGCGCGCCAGCGGGCAGCTGGCCGTGCGGCGCACCGGCGCCGCCTCCGTGCACCTGGTCGCCACGGCGTTCGGCCCGCTGGGCGGGGACGACGTGGAGATCCGGCTCGTCGTGGAGGTAGGCGCCCGGCTCAGCGTCCACTCGGTGGCCGCGGCCGTCGTGCTGCCCGCCCGGGGGGAGTCCCCGCCGTCGCGGCAGGTGGTGCGCGCCGAGGTCTCCGGCGTGCTGCAGCTGGCGCCGGAGCCGACCGTGGTCACCGCGCGCGCCGACCACCGGGCCGAGCTGCACGCGCAGCTGGCCGACGGCGGCGAGCTGACCGCCACCGAGCAGGTGCTGCTCGGCCGGGTGGGTGAGGAGCCCGGTCGCTGGACCGGCACGACCCGGGTCGAGCGGGACGGTCGTCCGCTGGTGCACACCGCAATCGGCCTGGGGCCCGGGGCGCCGGCCTGGCTGCCGCCGGTCGCCCCCCGGGCCTACGTCTCCACGGTGTCGATCGGCGACGCGCGGCCCGAGGTGGCGACCGGGGTCGACGCCGTGCGGCTGCCGTTGCCCGGCGGTTGGGTGGGGACGGCGTGGGGCGACGAGCTGCACGACGCGGTGACCCGGCTGGCGTCGGTGTCGTCGCGACCGGTCGACGAGCTGGCGGAGGTGGCGCGGTGAGCGGGTCGTTCGTCGTCCGGGCCCGGCGGGTGGTGCTGCCCGACGGGGAGCGGTCGGCCGCGGTGCACGTGCAGGACGGCGTCATCGTCGCCGTCACCGGCTTCGGCGAGGTCGACGGCCAGGTGGTCACCCTCCCCGAGGACGAGGTGCTGCTCCCCGGGCTGGTCGACAGCCACGTGCACGTCAACGAGCCCGGGCGCACCGAGTGGGAGGGCTTCGTCTCGGCGACCCGCGCGGCGGCGGCCGGGGGCATCACCACGATCGTCGACATGCCGCTGAACTCGGTCCCGCCCACGGTCGACGTCGAGGCGTTGCACGTGAAACGCGCGGTGGCCGAGGGGCAGGTCAGCGTGGACGTCGCCTTCTGGGGCGGCGCCGTGCCCGGCAACGCCGGCCAGCTCCCACGACTGCTCGCCGCCGGGGCGGTGGGCGTGAAGTGCTTCCTGCTGGACTCCGGCGTACCGGAGTTCCCGCCGCTGGACGACGCCGGCCTCCGGGCCGCGCTCACCGAGCTGGCCGCCGTCGACGGGCTGCTCATCGCGCACTGCGAGGACGACGACGTGATCACCGCCGCCGCGCAGCCGGGTGGGCGGAGCTACGCCGACTTCCTCGCCTCGCGGCCGGGTGCGGCGGAGGAGACCGCGATCGGCCGGCTCATCGCCGCCGCCCGGGACACCGGCGCCCGGGTGCACGTCGTCCACCTCGCCGACGCCGGTGCGCTGCCGATGCTGCGGGCCGCCCGGGCGGAGGGGGTGCGGATCACCGTCGAGACCTGCCCGCACTACCTGACGTTCAGCGCCGAGGAGGTGCCCGACGGCGACACGTCGTTCAAGTGCTGCCCGCCGATCCGGGAGGCCGAGCACCGGGAGGCGCTGTGGCGCGCGCTGGCCGACGGGGACGTCGACCTGGTGGTCAGCGACCACTCGCCGTGCACGCCGGAGCTCAAGCGGCTGGACGTCGGCGACTTCGCGCTCGCCTGGGGTGGCATCGCCGGGCTGCAGGTGACCCTGCCGGTGGTGTGGAGCGGGGCCCGGGCGCGGGGGTTCTCCCTCGCCGACGTCGTCCGGTGGATGGCGGCCGCGCCGGCGCGGCTCACCGGGCTGACCGGCAAGGGCGCGATCGCCGTGGGCAAGGACGCCGACCTGGTGGCGTTCGCCCCCGACGAGCCGTGGCGGGTGGCGCAGCTGCACCACCGCAGCCCGGTCACGCCCTACGCGGGGCGGGAGCTGACCGGGGTGGTGCGCCGGACCTGGCTGCGCGGGCAGCCGCTGGTCGACGGGGCGGCTCCCCTCGGCCGGTTGCTCGAGCGATCGGAGTGGTGACGGGCCCGCGCCGTGCCACAGTGACCCGCGTCCGTCCCGATCCGTCTGGAGCCCGATGACCGACCCAGCCTTCCTCGCCCTCCCCGACCTGGCCCGTCGTGACCTCGGCGGCGCCGTCGTCGCTGCGAACGACGAGTTCTTCGCCGCCCGGGAGAACCTGGTGCTGCCGCACCCGGCCGTGCCGCGCACCGAGTTCGGGCACAAGGGCAAGGAGTACGACGGCTGGGAGACGCGCCGCCGGCGCAGCCCCGGGCACGACTGGGCGATCGTGCGGCTCGGGGCGCCGGGGATCGTGGCCGGCGTCGTCGTCGACACCGCGTTCTTCACCGGCAACTACCCGCCGCAGGCCTCGCTGGACGGCGCCGCGGTCGAAGGGCACCCGTCGGTCGAGGAACTCGCACGCGCGGACTGGCAGCCGCTGCTGCCGCTCGTCGACCTGGCCGGCGACACCGCCAACGCCTTCCCGGTGGAGTCCGACCGCCGGTACACGCACGTGCGGCTGTCCATCCACCCCGACGGCGGGGTGGCCCGGCTGCGGGTGCACGGCACCGTCGTCCCGGACCCGCGACTGGTGGACGCCGGGCCGTTCGACCTGGCCGCCCTGGAGAACGGCGGACGGGTCACCGGCGTGAGCAACGCCCACTACGGCAGCCCGCACCAGCTGATCGGCCGCGGCTCGGCCCGGTCGATGGGCGAGGGCTGGGAGAACGCCCGCCGCCGCGGCGGGGGCAACGACTGGGTCGACGTCGACCTGGCCTGCGAGGGCGTGGTCACCCTCGCCGAGCTGGATACCTCGTACTTCCTCGGCAACGCCCCGGGCACCGCGTCGCTCACCGGGCGCACCGCCGACGGCGCGGAGGTCGTGCTGCTGCCCCGCACCCGGCTACAGCCGGACACCCGGCACCGGTTTGTGCCCGACGGGGAGGCGGGAGTGAGCAGCGTGCGGCTGGACGTCTTCCCCGACGGCGGGATGGCCCGGCTGCGGTTGTGGGGGCGGCCCACCGCCGCCGGCCGCGCCGCACTGGGACGCCGCTGGTTCGACGCGCTGCCCGACGTCCCGGCCCTGGAGGTGCTGGGCTCGCTCGGCGTCGACCCGAGTGAAGCGGGCCGGCTGGTCGGGCACCGCCCGCTGACCGGCGAACTCCCGCCCGCCGTCCGCTCCCTGCTCGACGGTCGGGCCGGCTGACGGGGCTGGTCAGGTCCCCGTGATGTGCTCCGGTCGCACCGGCACCCGGGTCAGCGGGAGGCCGGTCGCGGCGCGGATGGCGGCGAGCACCGCGGGGCCGGAGGAGATGTTGGGTGCCTCGCCGACCCCGCGCAGGCCGTAGGGGGCGTGCGGGTCGGCGTACTCGAGGACCTCGATGCGCATCGGCGGCATGTCCAGGATGGTCGGGATCAGGTAGTCGGTGAACGACGGGTTCCGCACCTTGCCGTCCTTGATCAGGATCTCCTCCATCACCGCCAGCCCCAGCCCCTGCGCGGTCCCGCCCTGGATCTGGCCGACCACCGCCTGCGGGTTGATCGCCTTGCCGACGTCCTGGGTGCAGGCCATCTCGACCACCTTGACCAGCCCGAGCTCGGTGTCGACGTCGACCACGGCCCGGTGTGCGGAGAAGGCGTACTGCACGTGCGCGAACCCCTGGCCGGTCTCCGGGTCGATAGCCTCGGTGGGGCGGTGCCGCCACTCGAGGGTCTCCTCCAGCACGTCGTCACCCAGCAGGTCGGCCAGCGGGACGGTGATGTCCTCGCTGTCGGACACCACGGCACCACCGGCCAGCCGCAGGTCGGGAACGGTCCGTCCCACCAGTCGCTCGGCCCGGGCGACCACCTGCTCGCGCACCTTCTCACACGCGGCCTTGACCGCCCCGCCGGTGACGTAGGTCTGCCGGGAGGCCGAGGTCGATCCGGCCGATCCCACGTTGGTGTCCTTGGGGTGCACGACGACGCGCTCCACCCCGAGCTCGGTGCGGGCGATCTGCTGTTCGACGGTGACCAGCCCCTGGCCGACCTCCGCCGCCGCCGTGTGCACGGTCGCGGTCGGTTCGCCGCCGACCACCTCCAGGCGCACCCGGGCGGTGGAGTGGTCGTCGTAGCCCTCGGAGAAGGCGACGTTCTTGTACGCCACGGCGTAGCCGACCCCGCGCCGGACGCCCTCCCCGTGGGTGGTGTTGGAGACCCCGCCGGGCATGTCGCGCAGGTCGACCTCGCCGTCGCCGGACGCGGCAGGCAGCGGCATGGCCTCCAGTCGGCGCAGCAGCTCCGCGACCGGGGCCGGGCTGTCGATCACCTGGCCGGTGGGGGTCGCCGACCCCTCCTCCATCGCGTTGCGGCAGCGCAGCTCCACCGGGTCCATGCCCAGCTCGGCGGCGAGGGCGTCCATCTGCGACTCGTAGGCGAAGGCGGTCTGCACCGACCCGAAGCCGCGCATCGCCCCGCACGGCGGGTTGTTCGTGTACGCGCCGTAGCAGTCGACGTGCACGTTGGGGACGACGTAGGGGCCGATCCCCATCGTCCCGCCGTTGCCCACCACGGCCGGGGTGCTGGAGGCGTAGGCGCCACCGTCGAAGTAGATCGCCGCCTTGACGTAGACCAGCTCGCCGTCCCGGGTGGCGCCGTGCTCGTAGCGCATGGTCGCCGGGTGGCGGTGCACGTGGCCGAAGAAGGACTCCTCCCGGTTGTAGGACATCTTCACCGGGCGCCCGGTGCGCAGGGCCAGCAGGCAGGCGTGCACGTGCATCGACAGGTCCTCGCGGCCGCCGAAGGCGCCGCCCACGCCGGCCAGCGTCAGCCGCACCTGCTCGGGCGGCAGGGCGAGGGCGGAGCAGATCTGCTTCTGGTCCACGTGCAGCCACTGGGTGGCGACGTGCAGCTCCACGCCGCCGTCCTCGGTCGGCACGGCGAGGCCGGCCTCCGGGCCGAGGAAGGCCTGGTCCTGCATCCCCACCTCGTACTCGCCCACCACGACGACGTCCGCGGTCGGGGCCGGGTCACCGGTGCGGACCTTCAGGTGCCGCACCAGGTTCCCCTCCGGGTGCAGGTGGGCGCTCTCCCGGCTGAGCTCGGTGACCTCGGCGGTGGTGTCGTGCACCTGGTTCCAGGTCGGGTGCCCCAGCGCGGTGCGCGCGTCGGTGACCGGCTCCAGCACGTCGTAGTCGACGTGGATGCGGGCGGCGGCCAGCCGGGCGGTCTCCGGGTGGTCGGCGGCGACCAGCGCCACCGGTTCGCCCTGGTAGCGGACGACGTCGAGGGCCAGCACCGGCTGGTCGGCCAGCTCGAGCCCGTAGACCTTCTCGCCGGGCACGTCGTCGGAGGTGAGCACGGCGGAGACGCCGGGGGTGGCCAGCGCCGCGCTGGTGTCGACCGAGCGGATCCGGGCGTAGGGGTGCGGGCTGCGGAGGGTGACCCCCCAGAGCATGTCCTCCATCCAGAGGTCGCTGCCGTAGGCGAACTCGCCGCGGACCTTGAGGACGCCGTCGGGCCGCTGGGCGTCGTCGCCGACCCCGCCGCTGCCCGGCCCGGTCAGGTGCTCCGGTGCCCCGGTCGGCGTGCGGGTCGGCGTGCTCATCGGTCTCCCCCTGCTGTGGGCTCGGCCATCCGGTCCGCGGCGAGCCGGACGGCGTCCAGGATCTTCTCGTAGCCGGTGCACCGGCAGAGGTTGCCGGCCAGCGCCTCGCGGGTCTCGGCGTCACTGGGCCGGCCGTGCCGGGCGATCAGGTCGTGCGTGGCCACCAGCAGCCCGGGCGTGCAGAAGCCGCACTGGACGGCGCCGGCGTCCAGGAAGGCCTGCTGCACCGGGTGCAGCGCCTCGGGGTCGGCCAGCCCCTCGACGGTGCCGACCTGCCGGCCCTCGGCCTGGCCGGCGGCGACCAGGCAGGCGCAGACCGGCAGGCCGTCGAGGTAGACGGTGCAGGAGCCGCACTCGCCCTGCTCGCAGGCGTTCTTCGACCCGGGGAGGCCCATCCGCTCCCGCAGGACGTAGAGCAGGCTCTCGCCCTCCCAGACGTCGTCCACGTGCTGCTCGGTGCCGTTCACGGTGCAGGTCAGACGCACGTCAGGCCTCCTGGTTCGCGGAGCGGTGGTCGGCCCAGGCCCAGGTCAGGGCGCGGCGGGCCATCACGGACAGCGCGTGGACGCGGTAGCGGGCGCTGCCGCGGACGTCGTCGATCGGGGCGGCCGCAGCGGCGACCAGCTCCCCGAAGCGGGCGATGGTCGCCTCCGGCAGCTCGGCACGGGACTCCCACAGGCCGCTGCTGTCGAGCTCGCCGGCCAGGAACTCCTCGGCGGCGGGGGCGCGGCGCGGGGTCGGCGCGGCCGAGCCGATGCCGGTGCCGACCGCGCGGCGGTCCGGGTGCAGGGCGAGGCCGAACGCCGCGACGGAGATGACCATCGCGTTGCGGGTGCCGATCTTGCTGTACTGCTGCGGGCCGCTCGGCGGGACGACGTGGACGGCGGTGATGAGCTCGTCGCCGTCCATCGCGTTGCGCTTGACCCCGGTGTAGAAGTCGTCGATCGGGATCCGGCGGGTGCCGCGCACGGAGGCCACCTCGACCTCGGCCCCCGCGGCAAGCAGCGCGGGGTGGGCGTCGCCGGCCGGTGACGCGGTGGCGAGGTTGCCGGCGACCGTGCCCCGGTTGCGGATCTGCGGGGAGCCGATGGTCCGGGAGGCCATGGCCAGGCCCGGCAGCCGGTCGCCGAGCTCGCTGATCACCCGGGCGTAGCTGACCCCGGCCCCCAGCCGGACCGCGCCGTCCGTGACCGCCCAGTCGCGCAGGTCGGCGACCCGGGTGAGGTCGAGGAGCAGCGCCGGGCGGAGGTGGCCGAAGTTGAGGCCCACCATCACGTCGGTGCCCCCGGCGATCGGCACGGCGTCGGGATGGGCGGCCTTCGCCTCCAGCGCCTCCGTCCAGGTGACCGGTTGCAGGAAGTCCATGGGGCTCCTCATCGGTGGGGGACGGTCACGGTAGCCCCGCAGTGTCACGGGGCGATGACGGCCGGGCGCCAGGGCGGGTCAGGACGGCGTGAGGACGACGAGCTGCTGCGTCGCCCGGGTCATCGCCACGTAGCGGTCGACCGCGCCGCCGATGCCCGCGCCGGACGCCGCCTGGTCGACGAGGACGACCAGGTCGAACTCCAGGCCCTTCACCAGCGCCGGGGTCAGCGACCGGACGCGGGGTCCGGCACGGAACGACGGGGCCCCGATGACGCACGCCGTCCCCTCCTCGTGTCCGGCGAGCCAGTCGTCGACGATCGTCCCCAGCTCGGCGAGGGACCCGTACCGGACCGGGACGCCGGTGCTGCGGACCGACGTCGGCACGTTGGCGTCCAGCAGGACGGCCCGGATGACCGGCTCGGCGGCGGCCATGACCTCCTCCGGGGTCCGGTAGTTGAGGGTCAGGGACGCGACGCCGATCCGGCCGAGCCCGACCCGCTCCAGCCGCTCCGGCCACGACTCGGTGAACCCGTGCCTGGCCTGGGCGCGGTCCCCGACGACGGTGAAGCTCCGCGACGGGCAGCGGAGCAGCAGCATCTGCCACTCGGCGTCGGTGAGCTCCTGGGCCTCGTCCACCACGACGTGCGCGAACGGGCCGGCGAGCACGTCCGGCGTGGCGGTGGGCAGGGCGACGTCGTCGACCAGGGCGTCCTGCAGGTCCTGGTGCTGCAGGGTCGTCATCAGCAGGAGCTCGGAGTCGTCGGCGGCGATCAGGTCGTCGATGACGGTCGCCATGCGCTCCCGTTCCGCGGCGACGGCGGCCACGTGCCGACGCGTCCGGTCGAACGCCTCCGGGTCGCCCAGCCGCTGCCGGGCCGCGTCCAGCAGCGGCAGGTCGGCCGTCGTCCAGGCGCGGGCGTCGGCGCGCTGCAGCGCCCGGACCTCGTCCGGGCCGAGCCAGGGGGCGCACCGGCGCAGGTAGGCGGGCACCGACCACAGGTCGCCGACGACGTCGGCCGCGTCGAGCGCCGGCCACGCCCGGTCGAAGGCCCTGCGCAGCTCCCGGTCCTGCTCCAGTGACCTGCGGAGCAGGTCGGCCGGCACGTCGTCGTCGTGCGCGTCCACCAGGACCCGGAGCAGCTCCGCCCACACCTCGCCGCGCGCCTCGTTGTGCGGCGCGCCGGGCTCGGGCGCGGCGAACGCCTCGGCCCAGTCGTCGGGGCCGAGCTCGACCTCCGCCCAGGGCGTCTGGATCGTGAGCCCGCGTCGGGGTGGCTCCTCGTAGAAGCCGACCGCGGCCTCGACCGCCGTCACCAGGTCCGCGGCGGACTTCAGGCGGGTGACCTCCGGGTCGGTCTCCACCGCCGCCGTCGCCCCCTCGGGCACGAGGTCCCGGAGGGTGCAGGTGCGCACCCCCTCCTCGCCCAGGCTGGGCAGGACGTCGGCGACGTAGGACAGGTAGGGCTGGTGCGGGCCGACCACCAGCACCCCGCCGCGGCGGGAGCCGACGTGTGGGTCGGACCAGAGCAGGTAGGCCGCCCGGTGCAGGGCGACGACGGTCTTGCCCGTCCCCGGACCGCCGTCGACGACCAGCGTGCCGGCGGACCCCGCGCGGATGATCGCGTCCTGGTCGGCCTGGATGGTGCCGAGCACGTCGCGCATCCGGGCCGACCGCGTGCTGCCCAGGCTGGCGAGGAAGGCGGACTGGTCGTCGAGGGCCGCGTGCCCCTCCAGCGCCTCGGCGGTGAACACCTCGTCCCAGTAGTCGCTGACCCGGCCGCGGGTCCAGCGGTACCGGCGGCGGCTGACCAGCCCCATCGGGTCGGCGTGGGTGGCGCCGAAGAACGGCTCGGCCGCAGGCGAGCGCCAGTCGACGAGCAGCCGGCGACCGGCCCCGTCGGTGAGGCCCAGCCGCCCGACGTAGACCGGCTCGGGGTCGGCGGCGCGGACGACGCGCCCCAGGCAGAGGTCCAGGCCGAAGCGGCGCAGGGTGCGCAGCCGGGCGGAGAGCCGGTGCACCTCCAGGTCCCGGTTCAGCGCCGCCTCACCCGTGCCGCCGGACGCGCGCCGCTCGGCGGCGAGGCGGTCGGCCAGGTCGGCGATCGACTCCTCGAGGCTGGTGGCGATGGCGGCGAAGTGCCGCTCGTCGGTGGCGATCAGCGCCGGGTCGGCCTTGGCGGTGAGGTGGTCGGGGAGGTCGAAGGCACGGGTGCTGAGCGGGGGCATGCAGTTGGCTCCGTCCTGGCGGCTGCGGCATACCTGCAGGTCAGGGCCGCGGTCGACGATCCTCCGGCACCCCCCGGGTCTTGCCGCAAGCCCCCGGGTGCGCTATAGCTTGGAGTTGGCGGGGGAGCTCGTACACACGCCGGACACGTCCACGCGGCAGGATGCGCGAGGTGCAGACCGCTGACCTGCTCGTGCACGACGCCGAGCTGATCGCCACCGTCGACGACGCCCGCCGCGAGCTGCCCGGAGGCTGGGTCGCGATCACCGACGGCGTGGTCAGCGGCCTCGGTGGCCCGGGCGACCCGCAGCCGGCCGCCGTCCGGCGGGTCGACGCCCGTGGCTGCCTGGTCACGCCCGGGCTGGTGAACACCCACCACCACCTGTACCAGAACCTGACCCGCGCCTACGCCCCCGCGCTCACCGGCGGGCTGTTCGACTGGCTGGTCACGCTGTACCCGCTGTGGGCCCGGCTCGACGAGGAGGCGGCGTACGTCAGCGCGTACGTCGGGCTGGCCGAGCTGGCGCTGTCCGGCTGCACCACGTCGACCGACCACCTCTACGTCCACCCGCGCGGCGCCGGCGACCTGATCTCCGCGGAGGTGGCCGCGGCACGGGAGCTCGGCGTCCGGTTCTCACCCACCCGCGGGTCGATGTCGCTGTCCGTCAAGGACGGCGGCTTGCCGCCGGACTCGGTGGTGCAGGACGACGACGAGATCCTGGCCGACTCGCAGCGGCTGGTGCAGGCCCACCACGACCCCGCACCCACCGCGATGACCCGGATCGCGCTGGCGCCCTGCTCCCCGTTCAGCGTCACCCCCGACCTGATGCGCCGGACGGCGGAGCTGGCCGAGTCCCTCGACGTCCGGTTGCACACCCACCTCGCCGAGACCCAGGACGAGGACGCCTTCTGCCTGGCGACCTTCGGCCGGCGACCGGTCGACCACCTGGCCGATGTCGGCTGGATGACCGACCGGACGTGGCTCGCGCACGTGGTCTGGCCGGACGCCGAGGAGGTCACCCGGCTCGGCGCGGCCGGGGTCGGGGCAGCGCACTGCCCCTCGTCGAACATGATCCTGGGCAGCGGTCTCGCCCCGGTGGCCGAGCTGCGGGCGGCCGGCGCGCCGGTCGGGCTGGGCGTCGACGGCTCGGCGTCGGCGGACTCCGCGTCGCTGTGGCTGGAGGCCCGCACCGCGATGCTGCAGGGCAAGCTCCGGCACGGCGCCGCGGCGATGTCGGCCCGGGACGCGCTGGAGATCGCCACCCGCGGGGGCGCCGCCTGCCTGGGCCGGGCCGGCGAGATCGGCGAGCTGTCCATCGGCGCCTGCGGTGACCTCGCGATCTGGTCACTGGAGGGCGTGCGGTTCGCCGGTGCGCTGTCGGACCCGGTGGAGGCCTGGCTGCGCTGCGGTCCGGTGTCCGCACGGCACACCGTCGTGGCGGGGCGTTTCGTGGTCTCCGACGGCGCCGTCGTGCACCCCGGGCTCGAGGAGCAGCTCGCCGTCCACCGGCGGGTGGCGCAGCGGATGCAGGCCCCGCTCGGCTGAGCGGGCGCCGGGGTCAGGTGGAGAGCTCGCCGCGGACCACCGAGACGCCGGAGTGCGTCGGGTCGCCGTCGAGCGGCTCGACCGAGACGTCGACCAGCGGGTAGGCGGCGAGGTCGATGCCGTCGGGCAGCCGCAGCACGGTCGCGCCCTGCCGGACGATGCCGACCGGCACCATCCGCTGGGCGTCGGCCTGCAGCAGCCACACCTCGTAGTAGGCGTCCTGCAGTGCGGGCACGTCGAGGTCGACCTGCAGCTCGCGGATCCCGCCGCGCTCCCGGACCTCCGCGTTCCCCGACGCGATCTGCTCCGGCAGCGGATCGAGGCCGGCCTGGGCCACCACGGCGCCGCCGGGGCCGTCCTGGGTGACCGCGACCGCCCCGGCGCCGATCAGGCCACCCACGAGCACGGCGGCGGCCAGCGGCAGCCACCGGGTCGCCGGCCGGCGAGCGGACCGCGACCGGAAGGGCATGACGGTCGCCCCTGCCGGAGTGGAGTCAGTCGATCCGGGAACGTCCGTTTCGACCTCGGTCGGCCCGGGCATGGGGACCTCGCGCGACAGTCCGGCCTCGATCTCGGCCGGGCGGGGGGAGACAGTGACCCCGGTCGCGGCGGCGATGGCGGCCCAGACCTGCGGGGGTGGGGCCATCGCCTGGCTGGGCGCGGCCAGCGCAGGGACGGCGAGGACGTCGACGCTCCGCCGGAGCGAGGCGACCTCCTGCTCGCACTCGGCACAGTCGGTCAGGTGCGCGGCGCACTCGGGCGACGGCTGCTCGCCGAGGGCGGCCAGAGCCAGCTCGTCAGGATCGCAGTGCTGCACCGTCCACCTCCAACCGGTCTCGCAGGCGCTCCAGGGTGCGTCTGATGTGGCTCTTCACGGTGCCCAGCGGGATGCCGGTGCGTGCCGCGATCTGTGCATGGGTCAGGTCTTCGAAGAACGCGAGCTCGATGATGCTTCGTTGCGGCTGGCCGATCCGGTTCAACTCGCCCAGCAGGAGCACCCGGTCGGCCACCTCGGTGGCCAGCTCGCTGCCGGGGCCGGCGGTCGGGGCCGAGCGGGCCTCGCTCGCGGCCGCCTCGGTCGACCGACGCTGCCGTTCCCGCTTGGCCCAGGTGTCGGCGATCTTGTGCCGGCACACCCCCACCAGCCAGGCCGGCAGTGCCCCTTGGTCGGGTCGGTACCGAGCGCGCCCGGTCCAGGCCGAGATGAAGGTCTGCTGGGTGACGTCCTCGGCATCGGGGCCGGGCCCGAAGGCCCGCACCGCCATGCCGTGCACCTGCGCCGCCCATCGCTCGTAGGCCCACGCGAGGGCCTGCTCGTCGCCGTCGACGAAGCGCCGGGCGACCTCGACGTCGTCCGGCTCGGCGCTCTGCTGCACCGAGCCCTCGGTGGTGGGCACGTCAGCGACCGTACCCAGTGGTGGCCGACGGACGGCCAGGAGGCTCATGGGAGCGGTTCGGCAACGACGACCACGTTGTCGCGATAGCTGCGGATCTCGGGAATGAACGGACCACCACAGGTGACCAGCACCAGCCGGGGCGGACCGTCCCGGCCGAAGATCGTGTCCAGTGGCAGGACCTGCTTGGTGATCAGCTCGCGGGAGACCACCTGCCAGCGGGTCTCCTCGCCGTTCGCGCCGGTGACCACGACGACGTCGCCGACCTCGGCGCTGCGCAGCGGAGCCAGGGCGCCCAGCCCCTGCTCCCGGTCGTCGACGTGCCCGGCGAGCACCGCCGAGCCGTCGTCCCCGGGCGCGGGACCGAAGCGGTACCAGCCGACCCGGTCCACGTCCTCCGGCAGCTCCATCTGGCCGTCCGGGGAGACCCCCACCGGGTCCAGCGGGGCGTCCACGCCCCGGGCCGGCAGGCTCAGCCGGACCGGAGCCGGGACCGGTGCGGCCACGGTGGGAGCCGCGTCCCGGGTGGTCACCGGCGGGAGGTCGAGTGCGGGCGCCGACGGCGGCACCGCCCCGGAGGGCGGTGCCGCCGACGGTGACGGTGCCGTCGTCGAGGACGACGGCGTGTCGATCGCCTGCTCCACCGTGGTGCCCGCCGTCGTGTCGGGCCGGGTCAGCGCCCAGGTGACCGGTGTCCCGATCGCCAGGACGAGGCCCAGGACCAGCACGACGACGGAGCTGCGCACGGTGGTGCCTCTGTTCCCGGTCGGGTCAGACCCGGCTGGTGGCGTACTTGCGGCCGGCGAAGGCAGCAGCGGCGAGGCCGGCCACGGTCAGGCCGACCAGCGGCGCCGGCATGCCCTCGTCAGCGGCCAGGCCGGCGGAGCCACCGGGGACGCCGGTCGGGGCGGAGGCCCCGGCCTGGACCGTCTGGGTGGCGAGCTCGTAGCCGGCGTCACCAGAACCCCACGCGTAGACGACCGTGTTGGCGCCCTCGGCCACGGTCAGGTCGGCCGGGCCGATCGCCACGGTGTCGGTGCCGGCGAGCACCACGTCGGCGCTCACGTTGCCGGCCGGGACGGTCAGCGACTCCTCGTTCGGGTTGACCAGGCCGTCGATGATGACCTCGCCACCGGCCCGGACGTCGACGGCGGGCGCCGCGGCCACGTGGCGCACGGTGAGTCGGCCCTCGCCCGCGGGGACGGCGGAGGTGTCGTTCACGAACGGGGTGAGCTGCGGGGCGCCGGCCTCGGTGAGGTGGGCGACCACGGTGGCGTCGGCGCCGGCCGGGATCTCCACGTCCTCCAGGCTGACCGCGACCTCGGCGGTCTCCGGGTCGGCACCGGCCGGGTACACCGTCAGGTCGTACTCGCCGCCGGGCAGCGTGAGGGGACCGGCGAGGGTGCCCGGCTCGAAGTCGGCGATGAGCTCCTCGCCGTTGGCGTAGACGTCGACCGGGGTCTCCGGGATGGCGTGCAGGACCGAGACGGTCGCGGTGTGCGAGTCGGCCAGCGCGGGGGTGGCCGCGAAGAGCAGGGCGAACGCGCCGGTGGCGCCGGCGGTGAGGGCGATCGGGCGGGTCTTGACCACGATGACGTTCCTTTCGTTGGATTGGACTGTCACCCGGTTCTTCCTGCCCGCCCCCGTTCCTGGATGCACCTCGTCCGTACAACGATCCGGACTCAGGCCGCTAGGGCGGTGGCCAGCAGGTCCAGCTGCTCGACGGTGGAGTCCAGGTGCGGGGAGACGCGGAGCACCGGCCCGGCGAGCTCCCGGGGTGCCCGTTCCCGGTTGGCCGCCGTCGTCAGCAGGCCGTGCTCGGTGCGCAGCCGGGCCACGACCTCCCGGACGTCGACGCCGTCCGGGGGGCGCAGCGTGGTGATCGCCGTCGGCTCGTCCAGCGGCTCGGCGACCTGCCACCCGCCCCGGCCGTCGAGCCGTTCGCGGGTGGCGCGGCCCAGCGCCGCGAGCCGCTCGCGCACCCGGTGCGGGCCGGCGGCCAGGTGCTCGCCGACGGCCACGACCAGTCCGACCCGGCCGGCCACGTGCGCGTCGTGCGACTCGAACCAGCGGGCGTGGTCGACGCCGGTCCGGTCGTCGTCGTGGAGCTCCGGGCCGACCAGCGGGGTCAGCTGACCGCTGAGCGCCGGGCGCAGGACGAGGAAGCCGACGCCGCGCGGCCCGGCGAGCCACTTGCGGGACGTGCCGTAAGCCGCGTCGGCGCCCAGGTCGCAGTCGACGTGGCCGAGGGCCTGCGCCACGTCCAGCACCAGGGGGACGTCAGCGGCCCGGCACAGCGCGGCCAGCTCCCGGCCGGGCTGGACGACGCCGCGGTGGCTGGCCACCAGGGTGACGTGCACGAACGCCGGCGGGTCGTCGCGCAGCGCCCGCTCGACGCCGGCCAGGTCGGCTCGGCCCAGGGCGTCGGCGGGCAGCACCACCGGGGTCAGCCCGGCGTCGGTGAACGTGGCGGCGTTGTGCCAGTACTCCCCGGGGAGCACGGCCACCCGGGCGCCGGGAGCCAGCCGCCAGCGGGAGACCAGCGTGCGCACCGACGCCGACGCGCTCTCGGTGAAGGCCAGGTCGGCCGCGGCCATCCCGACCAGCCCGGCCAGCACCGAGCGGCCCTGCTGCAGCAGCCCCTCGGCGGCCTGCTCGGCGACGTAGCCGCCCAGCTCCGCCTCGTGCCGGGCGTGCCGGGCGACGGCGTCGAGCACCTCGGTGCTCTGCCGGCTGCACGCGGCGTGGTCCAGGTGCACGCCGGCCGGTCGCACGCGGGCGGCGCGCCAGGCGTCGCCGAGGTCGTCGTGCGGGAGGCTGCTCACCGCCCGGAGGCCAGCGGACCGGGCACCGACAGGGAGACCGCGACGTCCCCGGCCGGATCGGTCCACCAGTGGGTCATCCGCAGGCCGGCGGCGGCCAGCTCCTGCTCGACCCGGGCCCGGCGGAACTTGGTCGACACCTCGGTGCGCATCTCCTCCCCGGCAGTGAAGGGCACCGTCAACTCGATCGCGGCCAGGTCCACGACCTGGTCCCGGGTCGACCGCAGCCGCATCTCGACCCGCTCCTGCTCGGCGTCCCACACCGCGACGTGCTCGAACGCGGCCGGGTCGGCGTCGCCCGACAGCTCCCGGTTCAGCACCGCGAGCACGTTCCGGTTGAACGCCGCGGTCACCCCGGCGGCGTCGTCGTAGGCGCGGACCAGCCGGTCGGGGTCCTTCACCAGGTCGGTGCCGAGCAGGAAGGAGTCCCCCGGCCGCAGGGTCGCCGCGAGGGAGGACAGGAAGGCCGCCCGCGGCCCGGGCTCCAGGTTGCCGATCGTGGAGCCCAGGAAGGCGACCAGCCGGCGGCCCTCCTGCGGCAGGTCGCCCAGGTGCACGGTGAAGTCGGCGACCACCGCGTCGACCGCCGTCCCCGGGTAGGCCGCGGTGATCTGCGCACCGGCGGACCGCAGCACCGAGGGGTCGACGTCGACCGGCACGAAGCGGCGCAGGGTGCCGGCCTCGGCCAGCGCGGTGAGCAGCAGCCGGGTCTTCTCCGAGGTGCCGCTGCCCAGCTCGACCAGCGTGTCGGCGCCGGTGGCCGCGGCGACGTCCGCGGCGCGCTCGGCCAACAGGGCCCGTTCCGCGCGGGTCGGGTAGTACTCCGGCAGCCGGGTGATCTCGTCGAACAGCTCGCTGCCGCGCTCGTCGTAGAACCAGCGGGGCGGCAGCGTCTTCGGGCTCGCCGTCAGGCCGGCGCGCACGTCGGCGGCGAGCGCAGCGCCGGCGTCGACCGGGCCGAGGTGGTCGGTGAGCGTGAACGTCATGCGGGCTCCGATGCATCGAGGGGGGTCAGGGTCAGGCCGTCGGGGGTGACCTCGACGAGCGTCCGGTCGGGGACGTCGGACCAGCGCGGGTCGTCGTCCCACGGTTCGCTGGCCAGCGCCGTCCCCTCGTCGGTGGCCAGCACCGACAGGGTGTCGCCCCAGGTGGTGGCCAGCAGGCGGGTGCCGTCGGCGGCGAGCAGGTTGAGCCGGGCGGCCGGGTCGGCGGCCCCCACCTCGCGGACGGTCTCGCCGAGCGCCGCCATGCCCCGGGAGAAGACCAGCGCGGCCAGCAGCGCGCTGTCCACCACCGACTCGGCGTCCCGGGCCGGGGGCAGCACCGCCCGGTCGACCCGGCCGTTGTGCGAGAGCAGCCAGCGGCCGTCGGTGAACGGGGCGGCCGCCGCCTCCTCGATCGGCATCCCCACGGTCGCCGAGCGCACCGCGGCCAGCACGCAGCGGGCCGAGACGGCAGGGGCGACCGAGGCGAAGGACGCCGACCCCCACAACGGCTGCGCCGACCGCCAGCGGGCCGGCTCCGGGCGGCCCTCGGCCCAGAAGCCCACGCCCCAGCCGTCGGCGTTCACCGTGCCGTACCGCTGCCGGCGGGGGGCGTGCGCCTGCACCAGCAGGGACGACGGCGGGTCGAGCACCAGCGCGGCCAGCGTGCGCGGCTGCCCGAGCCAGGCCAGGTGCCGGCACATCAGGCGTCTCCCGTCATGCGTCGAACGCGAGCCGGATGCCGCTGAAGACCTGCCGGCGCACCGGGTGGTCCCAGTTGCGGAAGCTCGGCCGCGACACCGAGGCGCCCACCGCCCAGGAGCTCCCGCGCAGCACCTTGTAGTCGCCGCCGAAGAAGGGCGCGGAGTAGTCGGCGTAGAGCATCGGGGTGAAGCCGGGCCACGGGCGGAAGTCCGAGGAGGTCCACTCCCACACATCGCCCATCAGCTGCTCCACGCCGCAGGCCGAGGCGCCGGCGGGGTAGGCGCCCACCGGGGCGGGGCGCAGCGCCGAGCCGCCCAGGTTGGCCAGCTCCGGGGTCGGGTCGGCCGAGCCCCACGGGAACCGCCGGCGGCCCCCGGTGGCCGGGTCCCAGACGGCCGCCTTCTCCCACTCCTCCTCGGTCGGCAGCCGCCCACCGGCCCAGGCGGCGTACGCCTCGGCCTCGAAGAACGTCACGTGCTGGACCGGTTCGTCCGCCGGCAGCTCCTCGACCACGCCGAACCGGGTCCGGGTGCCCTCGGGCCCCCAGGACCCCGGTGCGGTGAGGCCGGCGTCGCAGCGGTGCTGCCAGCCGCGCGCGGACCACCAGCGCGGGTCGGTGTAGCCGCCGTCGGCGACGAAGGCGGCGTACTCGGCGTTGGTGACCGGCACCCGCCCGATCCGGAACGCCGGGACGTCGACGACGTGCGCCGGCCGCTCGTTGTCCAGGGAGAACGGCTCCTCGGTGCCGTCGACCCCGAGGCGGAAGGGCCCGCCGGGGACCAGCACGGTGGTGCCGGCCAGACCCGGCCGGCCGGCCGGGAGCGGGGAGCCGGTGCCGAGCAGTGGTGGGCCGGCGCGCAGCTGCAGGGTCTGCAGCATCGTCTCGTCGTGCTGCTGCTCGTGGCTGACCACCATCGCCACGTCGAAGGGGTCGTCGTCCGGGCCGGACCGGTCGAGCCGGTCCAGCACCCGGCCGCGCACCTCGGCGCAGAACGCCCGGGCCTCCACCGGCGGCAGCAGCGGCAGCCGGACCCGTGCGGCCCGGGGGTGGGTGAAGGCGTCGTACAGCGACTCGACGTCCGGCGGGAGCACCCCGGTGCACCGGGCGTCGCCGCTGCGCAGCAGCCACAGGTCCTCCTGCTGGCCGATGTGGGCCAGGTCCCAGACCAGCGGGCTCATCAGCGGCGAGTGCTGGCGCAGCAGCTCGGGCTCGTCGTGCTCGGTGAGCAGCAGGGTGCGCTCCCGGGCGCGGGTGAGCTCCTGGGCGAGGGTCTCTCTCAGGTCGGTCACGTCTCCTCCTCGGCGTCGTGGGTCGCGGCCAGCAGGGCGGCTGCCGGACCGTGGATCCGGGCGGTGTGCAGCAGTGCGTCGCCGGGGCTGGCCCGGCGCTCGACCAGCTCGGCCAGGGCGGTGACCTGTGCCCGCAGGCCCGCCGGTGCCCGGCGCACGGCGACCTCGAGGCAGGCGGCTGCGGCCGCGTGCAGCTCCGGGTCGGCGAGTCCGAGCCGGGTGGCCGACTCCCAGCGGCCGGCGATCGGCTCGGTCGCGGCGGCGGCGGTGTCGGCGGCCACCGGGTCGTCGAGCAGGGTGCCGGCCACCGCCGACAGCGCCGGCCACCACGGCTCGGGCGCGGCGTCGAGGTACCGCAGCTCCAGGTAGCCGCGCAGCCGGACCGGCGGGAAGAGCGTGGTCAGGTGGTACTCCAGGTCGGCCACGGTCGGCCGCCGGTCGGTCGGTCCGGCCCCGCGGACCCAGTCGGCGAACGACGTCCGGCCGCGCACCGGGACGGCGTCGCCCGTCGGCTCGCGCACCAGCATCACCGGCGCCGCCAGGGCGAACGCGGCCCACTCGTCGGCCGGGTCGGGCCCACCGGGCAGGGGCGCACAGCGAGCGGCGTCCAGCTCGGCCCAGATGCGCTGCCGGCCGGAGCGCCAGCCGGTCTCGCTGCCGGCCAGCAGCGGGGAGCAGGCGGAGACCGCCACCAGCACCGGGCCGAGCGCCTGGGCCAGCCGCACCCGTGCGGCCCATCCGGACCGGGGCCCGGCCTCCACGTTGACCTGCAGCGCCGCGGTGCTGGTCATCATCGTGACGCCGGCCGCCCGGTGGCCCAGTGCCTGGAAGTGCTCCTCCATCGCCACGTAGCGGGAGCCCGGGTTCACCCGCTGCGCGGGGCGGCACGGGTCCGCGCCCAGCGGCGCCAGCCCCAGGCCCGCCGTGCCCAGCCGGCGCCGGACGGCCGCGAGGTCGGACCGCAGGCCGGTGACCGCGGCCGTGACGTCGGGGGCCGGTGGGCCGGACAGCTCGACCTGGCCGCCGGGCTCGAGGGTGACCCGGCTGCCGCCGTCCAGCGGGGGCAGCGCCGCGACGGCGGCGGTGACCCGGTGCCAGGGCACCCGGGTGCCGGGTGAGGCCAGGTCGACCAGGTGGGCCTCGAGCTCCAGCCCGATCGGCCCGGTCGCCGCCGGGTGCAGCGCGCGTAGGCCGACGTGCTCCCGGGCGGCGTCGAGGTCGGGCAGGACGTCGTCGGCGGGATGGTCGGCCAGTGCTGTGGACGTGGTCATGCTGCCCCCTCCAGGTCCGGACCGGTCGTGTCGACCGCGGGTCGGTGCGGGGGCGGCGTGCCGGGTGGCGGCCGTCCTCGCCGACCATCTTCCACGCTTGCGCCAACCCGGCAACCCCCACCTCCCGGTCGTCCGGTCAGCTCACGGCCGGCCGTACGCCTAGGTCGCCGGGGAGCGGGTAGGGAGCCCGTGGACACGGCTGCCAGGACGGCGGCTCCGCATTAGGGCAGGACGGGGACCAGCACGCATGGACGGGGCAGCCGGGTCCGGCAGACACCGGGCGTTGATCGGCGCGTCGGACAGCGAGTTGGTCGACGGCACCGTCGCGTTCGTCTGCGCCGGGCTGGACGCCGGGGAGCCGGTGGTGGTCGTCTGCAGCGACGAGACCACCCAGCTCCTGCAGCAGGCGCTCCCCGACCGTCCGCAGGTGGTCTGGACCGCGTGGTCCGACGTGTACGGCAACGGGCCGGCAGCGGCGATCACCGCCGTCCGCCGTCTCGGGGTGCGCCACCGGGTGGCGGCCAGCCCGGTGGTCCGCGTCGTCCTCGAGCCCCTGCCCGGGTCCGAACCGGAGACCTGGCGGGAGTGGCAGCGCTACGAGGCCGTCCTGGACCACCAGCTCGGCGAGGCGGACCGCGCCGGGGACGACCGGCTGCTGGTGCTCTGCCTGTGCGACACCCGCCGGGTGCCGACCCCGTTGGTGGACGCCGTGCGGGCCACCCACCCGATGCTCCAGGTCGACGGGCACGAACAGGTGAACCCCGACCACGTCGCCCCCGAGGAGTACCTGGCCTCGCTGCCGGTCCCGCTCGAGCCGCTGGAGTCGACCGAGCCGCTGGTGCACGCCGACTCGGTGCGTGACCTGCGCGGACTGCGCCGTGACCTCGCCGCGCGCGCCGCCGAGGCCCGGTTGCCGTCCGGCTCGCAGCCGGCGCTCGAGGACTTCCTCCTCGCCGTCGACGAGATGACCACCAACGCCCTGCGTCACGGCCGGCCGCCGGTCGACCTGCGGCTGTGGGCCGGCGGCGACCGGCTGGTCTGCACGGTGACCGACCACGGCGCCGGGCTGCAGGACCCGTTCATCGGCTACGGGCCGGCACACGGTGACGACCTGTCGCTGGGCGGCATGGGGCTGTGGCTGGCCCGCCAGCTCTGCGACCACGTCGACATCACCGTGGCCGGCGAGGGCGTGCAGGTCCGGCTCACCACCGTCCTGCGCTGACGTGCCCGGCGCCCCCCGCGACCGGGACGACGCCGGCCGGGCCCGCAGTGCCCGGCCGCGCGACGCGCTGGGCCGGCCACTCCCGTACGGCTCGCCGGGGGAGCCGCGGGCGCCCGAGGGGCTGGTCCGCACGCCGGACCAGACGCTGGTGGAGGCCCAGGAGCTGCTGGACGCCGGCCGGCCGTTCCACGCCCACGAGGTGCTCGAGGACGCGTGGAAGACCGGCCCGGACGACGAACGGGACCTGTGGCGCGGCCTGGCCCAGCTCGCCGTCGGCCTGACCCACGCCCTGCGCGGCAACCTGCCGGGTGCGGCCACCCTGCTGACCCGGGGCGCCCGGTCACTCGGTACCGCCGGCCCGGCCGCCGCCCGGCACGGGGTGGACCTCGCCGGGCTGGTCGCCTGGGGCACCCGGCTCGGGGCGGATGTCGAGGCCGGGGTGCCGCCGGACCCGGCCCCGCCGCGGCTGGCTCTTCCACCGGCGAGTGACGGGGAGCACACTCGGTCCCGATGAGGAGCTACGAGGCGGCCACCCGCATCGACGCCGGGGCCGAACAGGTGTGGTCGGTGCTCGTCGACGTCGGCGGCTGGCGCGACTGGCACTCCGGGATCGACCGGGTGGAGGGGGTCGTCCGGCTGGGCGCGCCACTCCTCCTGGTGGCCACCGGCACCCGGCGCCGGCCGTTGCGGGTCACGGTCACCGAGATCCGGCCGGCGGAGTCGATGCGCTGGCACAGCGGCCTGCCGCTGGACCTGTTCGTCGCCGAGCGCACCTTCCGGCTCGACCCGCAGGGCGACGGCAGCACGGAGTTCACCGTGCGCGAGCAGTACCGCGGCCCGCTGGCGCCGCTGATGATGCGCACGGTGCCCGACCTGAACCCGGCCTTCCGTCAGTTCGCGGTGGGGCTCAAGGCCCGGGCCGAGCAGCGGGCGGCGGAGTTCTCCGCCTGACTCCGCATGGCCCTCCCTGCGCGACCTGATTCCGCATGGTGGGAAGAGTGGCCCGGCAGGTGGAAATGTCGGGTCTGGGGTGCCACGATGGGAAGGTGACGTCCCTCACTCCTGACTCGGCGCCCGCACCCGTCGTCCACCGCGGTCTGGTGACGTCGGCCTCCTACTCGATCACCGTGCGGCTCACCGCCGACGGCGACCCGGCCAGCGTCGGCCGGATCGCCACCGCGGTGGGCAACGCCGGGGGTGCGGTCACCGCGATCGACGTCGTGGAGTCCCGACCCGACGGCCTCACCGTCGACGTCACCTGCTCGGCTGCCGACGCCGAGCACTCCGAGGAGGTCGTCGCCGCACTCGACGCCGTCGACCAGGTGCACGTGCGCAAGGTCAGCGACCGCACGTTCCTGCTGCACCTGGGCGGCAAGCTGGAGGTCGCCTCCAAGGTGCCGTTGAAGACCCGCGACGACCTGTCGATGGCCTACACCCCCGGCGTCGCCCGGGTCTGCCTCGCGCTGGCCGAGCACCCGGAGGACGTCCGCCGGCTCACCATCAAGGGCAACACCGTCGCCGTGGTGACCGACGGCTCGGCGGTGCTCGGGCTGGGCGACATCGGGCCGGGCGCCTCGATGCCGGTGATGGAGGGCAAGGCCGCGCTGTTCAAGCGGTTCGGCGACATCGACGCCTGGCCGATCGCGCTGGACACCCAGGACGTCGACGAGATCGTGCGCACCGTCGAGCTCATCGCCCCCGGCTTCGGCGGGATCAACCTGGAGGACATCTCCGCGCCGCGCTGCTTCGAGATCGAGGCCCGGCTGCGGGAGAAGCTGGACATCCCGGTCTTCCACGACGACCAGCACGGCACGGCGATCTGCGTGCTCGCCGCGCTGCGCAACGCGCTGCGGGTCGTGGACAAGCAGCTCGAGGACGTCGCCGTCGTCGTCGCCGGCGGCGGGGCGGCCGGGACGGCGATCGTCACCCTGCTGCTGGAGGCCGGGGCCACGAACGTGCTGGTCTGGGACCGGGAGGGCGTCCTCTCGCCGGACGACGAGCGGCTCTCCCCGGCCAAGCTGGACCTGGCCCGGCGCACCAACCCCGCGTGCCGGCGGGGCGAGCTGGCCGACGCCCTGGTCGGCGCGGACGTGTTCATCGGGGTCAGCGCGGCCAACGTCATCCAGGCCGAGGTGCTGGCCGGCATGGCCGACCAGGCGGTGGTCTTCCCGATGGCCAACCCCACGCCGGACGTCGACCCGGTGCGGGCCCGGCAGTACGCCGCCGTCGTCGCCTCCGGCCGTTCGGACCTGCCCAACCAGATCAACAACGTGCTGGCGTTCCCCGGGGTCTTCCGCGGGCTGCTCGACGCCCGGGCCAAGGAGATCCGCCCCGGCATGCTGCTGGCCGCTGCCGACGCGCTGGCCGCGGTGGTGGGCGACGACCAGCTCAACGCCAACTACATCATCCCCAGCGTCTTCGACCCGGCCGTCGCGCAGGCGGTCGCGGCCGCGGTGGAGGAGTCGGCCCGCGCCGAGCCCGGGGCCACCGCCGACGTGCCCGGCGACGCAGACTGACCGGGTGGGCACCTCCTTCGACGCACTGACCGAGGACGCGCTGCGGTCGGCCGGCAGCCTCAAGTGGACGAGGTACGGCGACGCGCTGGGCGCCTTCGTCGCCGAGATGGACTTCGGGACGGCGCCGGTGGTGACCCGCGCGCTGCACGACGCGGTCGACGCCGGGGCGCTGGGCTACCTGCCCATCCCGATCGCCACCGCGATGGCGCAGGCGTGCGCCGGCTGGCAGCGCCGCCGGTACGGCTGGGAGCTGCCGGCGGAGTGGATCACCCCGCTGGCCGACGTCGTCGCCGGGCTGCAGGCGGCGATCGAGCACTTCACCCCGCCCGGTGCCCCGGTGGTGCTGCCCACCCCGGCGTACATGCCGTTCCTGAAGGTGCCGCGGCTGATGGGCCGCGAGCTCGTCGAGGTGCCGATGGTCCTCGACGACGGCCGGCTCACCCACGACCTCGCGGCGCTGGACCGGGCGCTGACCCCCGGCGCCCTGCTGGTGCACGTCAACCCGCACAACCCGGTGGGCCGGGTGTTCACCGCCGCCGAGCAGCTCGCGCTGGCTGAGGTGGTCGCCCGGAACGGGGCCCGGGTGTTCGCCGACGAGATCCACGCACCGCTGGTGTACCCGGGCGCGGTGCACCGGCCCTACGCCTCGCTGTCGCCGGTCACCGCCGAGCACACGGTGACCGCGACCTCGGCGTCCAAGGCGTTCAACGTGCCCGGGCTCAAGGCCGCGCAGCTGCTGCTGTCCAACCCCGCCGACGCCGCGCACTGGGCCGAGGTCGGCGAGCTGGCCGGCCACGGCGCCTCGACCCCCGGGGTGCTGGCCAGCACCGCCGCGTACGACGACGGGGAGGAGTGGCTGGACGACGTCCTGGCGTACCTGGACCGCAACCGCCGGCTGCTGGCCGAGCTGCTCGCCGAGCACCTGCCGCGGGTGCGGTACACCCCGCCGGAGGGCACCTACCTGGCCTGGCTGGACGGCCGGGAGCTGGGCATCGAGGAGCCGCTGGGGGAGTTCTTCCTCCGCGAGGCCGGGGTGGCCCTGGTCGACGGCCCGGAGTGCGGCGCCCCCGGGGCCGGGCACGTGCGGCTGAACCTGGCCACCCCCCGCCCGGTGCTCCGCACCATCGTCGAGCGCATGGCCGCCGCCCTCAGCTGACCACCAAAATGGCCATTTTGGTGGTCAGCGGGGTGACGGAGGACGACGGGGACGGCGTCCGGCGTGGATCATGTGCGGGTGCCCGAGTTGCCCGAGGTGGAGGCGCTGGTGGCGTTCCTGCGGGAGAACGCCGTCGGCCGAGTGATCACGCGCGTCGACCTGGCGGGCGTCCAGGCGATCAAGACCTTCGACCCGCCGCTGTCCGCGCTGGCCGGGCTGGAGCTCACCGGGGCCTCCCGGCACGGCAAGTTCCTCGACCTGGACGTCTCCGGGCTGCACCTGGTCGTCCACCTGGCCCGGGCGGGGTGGCTGCACTGGCGGCAGAACCTGCCCACCGCCCCGCCGAAGCCGGGGAAGGGCCCGCTGGCGCTGCGGGTGCACCTGGAGCCGCGCGAGGGTGAGCTGCCCGAGGGCTTCGACCTGACCGAGCAGGGCACCCGGAAGGGGCTGGCCGTCTACGTGGTCCGCTCGCCGACCGAGGTGCCGGGCATCGCCCGGCTGGGCCCGGACGCACTGGAGCTGGACGCCGAGACCCTCGGGGCGCTGCTGGCCGGCCGGCACACCCAGCTCAAGGGCACCCTCACCGACCAGACCGTGCTCTCCGGCATCGGGAATGCCTACTCCGACGAGATCCTGCACGCCGCCCGGCTCTCCCCGTTCAAGATGGCCGACAAGGTCACCGACGACGAGCTGCTCCGGCTGCACGCCGCGATGCGGGAGACGCTGACCGGCGCGCTGGACCGTCAGCTGGGGCAGAAGGCGGCGACGCTCAAGGGGGAGAAGCGGGCCGGTCTGCAGGTCCACGCCCGCACCGGGCTGCCCTGCCCGGTCTGCGGGGACACCGTGCGCGAGGTGTCCTTCGCCGACACCTCGCTGCAGTACTGCCCGACCTGCCAGACCGGGGGCAAGCCGCTGGCCGACCGGCGCATGTCCAAGCTGCTGCGTTGAGCCGACCGGGCCACGATGGGCCCATGGCCCTGGTGACCTTCGACCTGTTCAGCGCACTGATCGACTCCCGGACGGGTGGCTCGGCGACGTTCGACTCCCTCGCCCAGGGGCACGGCTGGGAGATCGCCGGCACCGAGCTCTACGACGACTGGGACGCCCGGAACAAGGCCTCGCAGAAGGACCTCACCGACTGGGTGCCCTTCGCCGAGCACTGCCGGCGCGCGCTCACCGACACCTACGCGGCCCGGGGCCTGGACGCCGACGCCACCGCGGACACCCTCGCGCTGCTGGCGTCCCTGCCGGACTGGCCGCTGTGGCCCGACGTCGGCCGGGCGCTGCCGCTGGTCGCCGAGCACCACCGGGTCGGCGTGCTGTCCAACGTCGACGACGACCTGTTCGCGCGCACCCGCGCGGCCGGCCTGGTGCACGCGGACGCCGTCCTGACCAGCGAGCGGCTGCACGCCTACAAGCCGCACCCGGAGATCTACCGGCGGGCGGCCGACGCCGGGGCCGCGGTGCACGTCCCCGCGTCGGCGCGGGACACCCGGGGAGCGCTCGAGGCCGGCCTCACCGTCGTCCGGGTGCACCGGCCCGGGCACCGGGTCGACCCGGACGGGCCGCAGCCGCAGCACGAGGTCACCGATCTCCTCGAGCTCCCCCGGGTGCTCGCCTCCCTCGCCGGGTAGCCCTCGCCGAGGACGTGGCCGACCCGGTGGCCGCGCGCGGACGAGGAGGAACCGATGCGGGACACCCCCCCGGGTCGTCGGCGACGTCAGCGACGCCGACCGCTCCCTGGGCACCCCGGTCGGCTGGGCCTTCAGCATCTGGGGGGTGATCTTCGCCGGGTCGCTGGCCTGGGCGGTCTACCCGCAGGGCGGCGTGTGGCAGTACGTCGCTCAGGTGCTGATCTTCGGCATCACCGCCGCGGCCGCCGTCGCCTACGTCCGGCTGCAGACGGTGCCGGCCGACGGGCTGGCCCGGGTGCTGCCGCGGGCCACCGCCGGGCTCCTGCTGGGTTGGCTCACCGTGGCGCCGGTGGCGAACGTGGGCAGCACCGGGGTCGCGCTCGGCATCTCCCCGGACACCCTGGCCGCCCAGGCCTGGGCGGTGGCCGCGCTGGTCACGGTCGCCGGGATCGCGGCCGCGGTGCTGCTCGGCTCCTACGTCGCCGCCGGTCCGTTCGCCGTGGCCGTCATCTGGGGACTGCTGGGCATCGCTGCCGCGGAGGGCCCGCGGCAGGTCGCCGTGGCGGCGGTCTGCGCGGCCGCCGTCGTCCTCGTGGCGCTGGCCGGCCGGGCGCTGACCCGGGCGGACCGGAGCGCGCTGCTGGTCGGCTGAGCGCCGCCGTCAGCCCCGGGAGCCGGCCCGCCGGGCGGTCAGCCGCCGGACGCGGGCGTTGGCGGCCGCCGCACCGCTGGGGGGCAGGTCGTCGACGGAACCGACCGCCGTCCACCAGTCGCGCAGCGGCGGCGGGGCCAGCACGTCGACCCGCTCACCGGGCTGCGGGACGACGACCTGCACGTCCCGGGCCTCGGCGGCGGCGAGGAGCCGCTGCACCGGCTCGGCCCACCGGTGGAAGGCCAGGTTGAACGTCGCCCAGTGGATCGGCACCAGCACCCGGCCACCCAGGTCGCCGTGCGCGCGCACGGCCTCCTCCGGGTCCATGTGGATGGCGTGCCAGGCGTCGTTGTAGGCGCCGATCGGCTGCAGCGTCAGGTCGAAGGGCCCGAGGCGGGCGCCGATCCCGGCGAAGGCCGGGGTGTAGCCGGTGTCACCGCCGAAGAACACCCGGTGCCGGGGGCCGGCGACGACCCAGGACGACCACAGCGTGGTGTCCCGGGCGAAGAACCGGCCGGAGAAGTGCCGGGCCTCGGTGCAGGTCAGCGTCAGCCCGGCGACGGTCGTGGCGCCGTCCCAGTCCAGCTCCACGATCCGCTCGTCGGGCACGCCCCACCGGCGCAGGTGCGCGCCGATGCCCAGCGGGACGACGAACGGCGCCGACTGCTCGCGCAGCAGCGCCCGCACGGTGGGCAGGTCGAGGTGGTCGTAGTGGTCGTGGCTGATCAGCACCGCGTCGACCGGGGGCAGGCTCTCCACCGGTGCCGGGGGCTCGTGCAGGCGGGTGGGGCCCAGCAGCGGGGACGGCGACACCCGCTCGCTCCACACCGGGTCGACCAGCACCCGCCGGCCGTCGATCTCGAGCAGGGCGCTGGAGTGCCCGAACCAGGTGACCGCCAGCTCGGCGGCCCGCTCGGGCACGTCCGGGGTGGTCAGCGGGATGGGGCCGCCGGGGAGCCCCTTGTGCCGGTCCTCGTGCCACTGCCGCAGCAGCCCGTCGCGCGCGTTCGCGGGGGCGAGTGCGGGGGTGGGCAGGTTGTTGTGGAACTTCCCCTCGGAGAACTGGGAGGAGGCGGTGACGGTCGGGCGGAGCCGGCGCTGGCTGGCGCCGAGGGCGACGGGCAGGCCCCAGGCGGCGCGGGCGACCCAGCTCACGCCGCCCAACAGGGCGGTGGCAGCGGTGGCGGTGGCGACACGACGGAGGAGCGGCACGTCCCCAGCATCCCCCGTCGCGCGGTGTCCGCGCCGGGCGGGCGCTGACCTCAGCTCTCGCTCATGCTGTGCAGCTCGCGGGCGAATGCCTCGGCGCTGGGCGTCAGTGGCCGTTCCGGGGCGCGCACCAGGCTGATCCGGCGCTCCACCGCCGGCCGCAGCGGGGCGTGTTGCACGCCGGCGAAGGCCATCATGGGGAGGACGAGCTGCGGGACGGCGGTGACCCCGAGGGCGGCTGCCGTGAGGCCGGCCACGGCCCCGACGTTGCGGGCTTCGAGAACCGGGCCGGGCGTCGCACCGGCGGCCCTCAGGGCCAGGTCGACGGGGCCTCGGATGCTGCTGTCGGCGCCGAAGGTGATGAACGGCTCGTCGGTCAGCTCCGCCCAGTCGACCTCGGCGCGCCCGGCGAAACGGTGTCCCGGGGCGAAGGCACAGGAGAAGGGGTCCAGCCGCAGCTGTTCGACGGTCAGCCTGGCCAGCGGGGCGGGGGCGGCGGTGACGGCCAGGTCGACCGAGCCACTGTGGACGGCGTCGAGCACGTCGGCGGCCAGGCCGTCGCGCACCTGCACCTGGACATCGGGGAACCGGGCGCGGAAGGCGACGACGACCGGCGGGAGCAGGGTGGCGGCCACCGAGGGCAGGCACGCGATGGTGACCCGGCCGCGCTGGCCGGCGAGGTACCCCTCCAGGTGCCGCATCCCGGCGTCGAGGTCGGCGAGGACCTGGCGGCTGAGGGCGATGATCTCCCGTCCCTGGCTGGTCAGCCGGAGGCTGCGGGTGGTCCGCTCGAAGACGCGGACCCGCAGCCGGCGTTCGACGTCGGCGACCGCCCGGCTCAGCGAGGACTGCGCGGTGCCCAGCTGCGCGGCGGCCGCGGTGAAGCCGCCGGCATCGGCGACGGCGACCAGCGCACGGAGGTGGGACGGCGGGATGTCGATGACCACAGCGCATCAATCTATCGCTAATTGATGTTGGACTGAGTGAAGTGGCGTCTACCACACTCGCCGTCGACCAAAGGAGGTCGACGTGACAGCCCTGCTCGGGTACCTGACCATCGCCGCGATCCTGGCCCTGCTGCTCAGTCAGCGGATCAGCGCGGTCGTCGCGCTCGCCGGCGTCCCGATCATCACCGGCCTGCTCGCCGGCTTCACCCCCACCGAGGTCGGCGGGTTCATCGCCGAGGGGCTGTCCGGGATCGTCGGCATCACGGCCATGTTCGTCTTCGCGATCCTGTTCTTCGGGCTCATGCGCGATGCCGGCCTGTTCGATCCGGTGATCCGCCGGATCGTCCGCTGGGCCGGGGACGCGCCGCCCACCGTCGCCGTCGCGACCACCGCCCTGGCGCTGGTCGCCCACCTCGACGGCGCCGGCGCGGTCACCTTCCTGATCGCCGTCCCGGCGATGCTCCCGCTCTACGACCGGCTGGGCATGAGCCGGCTGACCCTGACGGCCTGCGTGGGCCTGGGCGCCGGTGTGATGAACGTCGTGCCGTGGGGCGGTCCGACCGCCCGGGCGGCGACGACGCTCGGGGTGGACGCCAACGAGATCTGGGTGCCGCTCATCCCCGCCCAGATCGCCGGCGGGCTCATGGCCCTGGGGGTCGCCTGGTTCCTCGGCAAGCGGGAGGCGCGACGGCTGGCCGCCAGCGGCGCAGGCACCCCGGCCACCGCCGGCTCCCGCACCGCGGTCGCCACCGGTGGATCGGGGAGCTCGTCGGCCGACCGGCCCGCCCCGAGCGCGCCCGCCGGCACCGGGACCGACGCCGAGGAGAGCGGCGCAGCCGGGGACCCGGCGGCGGCCGACCTGCGCCGTCCCCGGCTGCTGTGGGTCAACGCGGTGCTCACCGTGGCGGTGATCGGCCTGCTCGTCGCCCAGGTCGCCTCACCGGAGATGATCTTCATCGTCGGCGCGATCATCGCGCTGTTGCTCAACTACCCGGGCATGGCCGCGCAGACCAGCCGGATCCAGGCGCACGCCACCGGCGCGATGCTGATGGCCAGCACGCTGCTGGCGGCCGGCGCCTTCCTCGGCGTGCTCAACGGCACGGGGATGATCACGGCGATGGCGGAGTCGGCAGCCGAGGTGGTGCCCGCGGGCGTCGTCCCCGCGCTGCCGCTGATCGTCGGGGTGCTGGGCGTCCCGCTGAGCCTGCTGTTCGGTCCGGACGCCTACTACTTCGGTGTGCTCCCCGTGCTGATCGAGATCGGTGAGCAGTTCGGGGTCAGCGGGATGGACCTGGCCCGCGCCTCGGTGCTGGGCGAGGAGACGCTGGGCTTCCCGATCAGCCCGCTCACCGGCGCGTTCTACCTCCTCGTCGGGCTGGGCGGGGTCAACATCGGGGCGCACATCCGGAACCTCATCGGCTGGGCGACGGCGGTGAGCGTCGGCATGCTGGTCGTCGCGGTGATCACCGGTGCGATCCCCCTGTGGGCCTCATGACCGCGCCGGCCACGCTGCGGCTCGGCGCCGGGGCCGGCTTCGCCGGTGACCGCATCGACCCCGCGGCGGACCTCGCCCGCCGCGGGGCGCTGGACTACCTGGTCTTCGAGTGCCTGGGGGAGCGCACCGTGGCCACCGGTCAGTCGCGCCGGCTGGCCGACCCCACCTCCGGCTACGACCCGCTCCTCGCCGCCCGGATGCGCGCCGTGCTGGGCGCCACCGCGGCTGCGGGCACCAAGATCGTGACCAACTCCGGGGCGGCCAACCCGCTGGCCGCGGCCGACGTGGTCGCCCGGGTCGGCGCCGAGCTGGGCCTGGCCGGGCTCCGGGTCGCGGCGGTCACCGGGGACGACGTGCTGGCAGCCGTCCGTGCCGCCGACCCGACGGTCTGGGAGACCGGGCAGCCGCTGTCGCGCCATCCGGAGGAGCTGGTCTCGGCCAACGCGTACCTGGGTGCCGATGCCGTCGTGCCGGCTCTGCAGCAGGACGCCGACGTCGTGGTCACCGGCCGGCTGGCCGACCCGTCGCTGTACGTCGCGCCGCTGGTGCACGCCTTCGGCTGGTCCTGGGACGACCCCGAGCTGCTCGGGGCGGGCACCGTCGTCGGGCACCTGCTCGAGTGCGCCGGCCAGCTGACCGGCGGCTACTTCGCCGACCCGGTCACCAAGCCGGTGCCGGACCTGGCCTGGCTCGGCTTCCCGTACGCCGACGTCACCGCGGACGGCCGCGCCGTGTTCGGCAAGCTGCCCGGCACCGGCGGCGTGCTGGACACCCGGACCTGTGCCGAGCAGCTGCTCTACGAGGTGGGTGACCCGGGCGCGTACGTCACCCCGGACGTGGTGGCCGACTTCGGCGCCGTCCGGTTCACCCAGCTGGGACCCGATCGGGTCGCGGTGCAGGGCGCGACCGGCACCACCCGCCCGGACGAGCTCAAGGTGACCCTCGGCTTCCGCGGCGGCTGGCTCGGGGAGGGGCAGCTCAGCTACGCCGGTCCGCGCGCGCTGGCGCGGGCGCAGCTGGCGGCCGACGTGGTGCGCACCCGTCTGCGGGACCTGCACGGGATCCCGGAGGACGCCGTCCTGGTGGAGCTGATCGGGGCCGGGGCGGCGTTCCGCGGGCTCACCGACCCCGGGGACCCGTTCGAGGTGCGACTGCGGGTGGCCGCCCGGGTGCCGGACCGCGAGCTGGCCGCCGTGGTGGGCTGGGAGGTGGAGGCGCTGTACACGAACGGTCCGGCCGGGGGCGGGGGCGCGCGACGGTCGGAGACCGAGGTGATCGCCATCCGGTCCTGCTCGCTGCCGCGGACGGCAGTGCACCCCGAGGTGCACCTGCAGGAGGTGGCCCGATGAGCCGGACGATCGACGAGCTGGCCGACGTCCGGACCGGTGACAAGGGCGACACGCTGATCCTGGCGGTGCTACCGCGGAGTGCCGAGGCCGCCGCACTGCTGGAACGGGAGCTGACCGCCGAGCGGGTGGCGGCGCACTACGCCCCGCTCGTGCAGGGCGAGGTCGACCGGGTCGTTCAGCCGCACCTGCCGGGCCTCGTCTTCACCCTGCCGGGTGCTCTCGGTGGCGGCGTGACCGGGTCGCCGGTGCTCGACGGCCACGGCAAGGCGCTGAGCTACCACCTGCTCAGCATGGAGATCTGAGCGCCGGATCGGTCACCGAGGTCCCTGACGCAGTTGAGCTCTGCTCCAGATCTGGAGCAGAGCTCAACTGTGCGTGGGTCCCCTACTGCGCGGGTCGGGAAGGGGGCCTTCCTCAGCCGGCGATGGCGGCCACCGGCGGGGTCTTCGCCGCACGCCGGGCCGGCAGCACCGAGGCCAGCAGCCCGGCCACCGTGGCGACCAGCACGATCGCGCCGACCTGCAGCCACGGGACGGCGATCACCACCTCACCGAACCCGCTCAACATCGCGGCGGTCCCGACCAGCCCGTACGCACTCCCGACCAGGACGCCGAGCACCGCGGCGACCCCGGCGACGAGCACGGCCTCCCAGGCCAGCAGCGCGCGCAACTGGCCGCGGGTCAGCCCCAGCGCGCGCAGCAGGCCGCTCTCCTGGCGCCGCTCGACCACCGAGAGGGCCAGGGTGTTGCCGACCCCGATCAGCGCGATGAGCACTGCCACACCGAGCAGCCCGGTCACGATGAGCAGCAGGGCGTCCACGATCTGGTCGAGTATGGCCCGCTCGCTGGCCAGCCCGGTGACGAACGCGGAGGGCAGCCCGTTCCCGGTCACCTCGGCGATCTCGTCGATCACCGCGGTCTGGTCGGCGTCGTCGGCCAGCCGCAGCCACATCGTGTCCACCGCGGCCTCGGGCACCAGGGCCTGGAGATCGGCGTCGTTGACCAGCCAGTCGTTGGTCCCGCCGACCACCGGCGTCAGCGTCAGCGAGCGGTCCTCGCTGGTCAGCGTCACGGGGCCACCCCACACCTCGGGTGAGTTCTCGGGGTAGTACTCGGGCACGACGATCTGGCCCACCTCGGGCAGGGTGGTGGAGGTGGAACGCAGCACCGGCCGCGCCGCCGCCGGGTCCACCCCGGTGATCCGCAGGTCGTAGCCCTCCGGGTCGGTGACGACACCGGTGGCCAGCGAGGTGGTGGCCACCACACCGTCCACGGACGCCAGCTGCTGCTGCAGCGAGCTGGGCACCGCATCGCCCCAGGTGTTGATGGTCACGTCGGTCGGGTACTGCGCGGCCAGGCCCTCCTGGGCAGTGGCCCGGGTGGAGCTGGCGCCGACCACCATCGCGGTGGTCAGGGTGACGCCGATGAGCAGGGCCGTCGCCGTGGCCGCCGTCCGGCGGGGGTTGCGGGTGGCGTTCCCGGTGGCCAGCCGGGCCGGGAGGCCGCCGAGCCGGCCGAGCAACCGGCCCGCCGCGGCGACGATCGGCGGCACGGCCCGCTGGGCGAGCAGCAGCAGCCCCAGCGAGCTGAGCACGATCCCGCCCAGCGCGACCAGCACCTGCGCCTCCGTGACACCCAGGACCATGAGCGCGATGCCGGCGACGGCGAGCAGCAGACCGGTCACCAGCCGGGCCACGCCGCCGCGTGAGCGGAGCGGGGCCGGGTCGGTCGGACGCAGCGCGGCCAGCGGGGCGACCCGGGTGGCGGCCCGGGCCGGGGCCAGCGCGGCGATCAGCGTGGTGACCGTGCCGACGGCGAGACCGATGAGCACGGTGGACGGCGGCACCGAGAGCCCGGACAGCGGGATGGGCGAGTCCATGCCGGAGACCACTGCCGAGATGGCCGCGGCGAGCCCGATGCCGGCCAGGACGCCGAGCACCGAGGCGGCCAGCCCGGTGAGCACGGCCTCGCCGAGCACGCTGCGCCGCACCTGGCGGGCGGTCGCACCGACGCAGCGCAGCAGCGCCAGGTCACGGGTCCGCTGGGCGAGCAGCACGGCGAAGGTGTTGGCGATGACCAGCCCGGCGACGAGCACGGCGATGGTGGCGAACACCAGCAGGAAGGCGGTGAGGAGGCCGGCGTCACCGGTGATCGTCGCGACGGACGCCTCGGCCTGCTCGGTGCCGGTGCGGACGGTGACGTCCGCACCGGACAGCGCGGCGCTCACCGCGCCGACCAGTGCGTCGGGATCGGTGCCGGTGGTGCCGGCGATGCGCAGGTCGACCGGCTCCTGCGCGCCCCAGGCGCGGGTCTGGTCGGCGGTGGCGTAGGCCCGGCCGGTGGTCGCTGCGGTCGGGTCGCCGCCCAGGTCGACCACGCCGGTCACGGTCGCGTCGGTGGTGGTCTCGGTGCCCTCGTCGTCGTAGACGGTGATCGCGACGACATCGCCGACGGCGGCGTCGACGCGCTCGCTGACCGCGATCTCGCCCGGGCGCACCGGCAGCGCCCCGGAGGTCAGCTGCTGCCAGCGCAGCTGCGGGTCCCCGGCGACCGACTCGATCTCCAGGTACTGGGCGCCGGTCTGCCCGTAGGTCTGCCAGGTCGGGTCGACGGCCTGCACGCCGTCCAGCGCGGTGAGGGTGTCGACGTGCTCGACCAGCCCCTCGCCGGTGTCGGAGGTGACCACCGCGTCGGCGTCGACGTACTGGGCGCCGACCGCCTCCAGGACGGTGGCCTTGGTGGTCGCGTTGAGCACGAGGGTGGCGACCACGTAGCCCACGGCGATGACGATCGCCAGGGTGGAGGCGATCAGCCGGGGCAGGTGCGCCCGGATGCTCGCCAGCGTGACTGCTCGCATGACGGTCAGCCCCCCAGTCCGCGCAGCGCGTTGATGATCGAGTCGGTGGTGGGCTGGTGGACCTCGCCGGCCAGCTGGCCGTCGGCCAGCAGCACGACCCGGTCGGCGTAGGCGGCGGCCACCGGGTCGTGGGTGACCATCACGACGGTCTGGCCGGTCTCCCGGACGCTGGAGCGCAGCAGGTCCAGCACCTCGGCGCCGGCGTGGCTGTCCAGGTTGCCGGTGGGCTCGTCGGCGAAGACGACGTCGGGGCGGGGGAGCAGCGCCCGGGCCACGGCGACCCGCTGCTGCTGGCCGCCGGAGAGCTCGTGCGGGCGGTGCTGGAGCCGGTCGCGCAGGCCGAGCCGGCCGATGACGGAGTCCATCCACGCCCGGTCCGGGCGCTGCCCGGCCAGCTGCATCGGCAGCAGCATGTTGTCCTGGGCGTTGAGCACCGGCAGCAGGTTGAACGACTGGAAGACGAAGCCGATCCGCTCACGGCGCAGCCTGGTCAGCTGGTCGTCGCGCAGGCTGGTCAGCTCGGTCTCGCCGAGCCACACCTTGCCGCTGGTCGCGGCGTCCAGGCCGGCCAGGCAGTGCATCAGGGTCGACTTGCCCGAGCCCGAGGGGCCCATGATCGCGGTGAACGCCCCCCGGTCGAACGCGACGTCGACGCCGGCGAGTGCGTGCACCGCGGTCTCACCCGAGCCGTAGGTCTTGCGCAGGTCGGTGGCGTGGACGGCGGCGGACTGGGTCGCCGCGGGCTCACCCGGGACGGTCATGACGGGGACGGACACTTCGGCCTCCAGGAACGTGGTCTTCGACTGAGATCACGTTCTCCCGGAGCGACCCCCGGCCGCGTCGCCGCAGGGGCTGGTCTCCACGGAGGCTGTGCTGCACCTGTGGGCTGACCCGGGGTCATCCCCCAGGTGCATGCCCCACCCCGGTCGGCGTCAAGCGCTGCCTCGTCGACGCCTCGCCGGGCCGGCAGGCGTCGACAGCCCCCCACTCGCCGGACCGGCCCCCTCCAGGGGCCCGCCGCGAGCCTGCGAGGGGTGGGGAGGAGGGGGTCCTTCGTCAGGCGGGGGCGTCGCGGAGCAGGTCGGCGGGGGCGACGAGGCCGGTGCGGTAGGCGAGGACGACGGCCTGCACCCGGTCCCGGGAGCCGGTCTTGAACAGCACCCGGCCGACGTGGGTCTTCACCGTCGCCTCGCTGACGAACAGCTGCGCGGCGATCTCGGTGTTCGAGGCGCCGTAGGCCATCTGCACCAGCACCTCCCGCTCCCGCGGGGTGAGCTCGGCCAGCGCATCCGGGTCGACCTGGCCGGTCCCGCCTCCGTTGCCGGCCCCGCGCAGGATCGGCGCGACGTGCTGCAGCAGCCGGCGGGTGGAGCTGGCCGCGATGACCGAGTCGCCGGCGTGCACGGTGCGCACCGCGGCGAGCATCTCCTCCGGCGGGGCGTCCTTGAGCAGGAAGCCGCTGGCCCCGGCGCCGATCGCCGCGACCACGTACTCGTCGAGGTCGAAGGTGGTGAGCACGACGACCCGGGGCGGCTCGGGGAGCGCCGTCACCAGTTCGGTCGCGGCGATGCCGTCGGTGCCGGGCATCCGGACGTCCATCAGGACGACGTCGGCCGGCGTCCGGCGCAGCAGCTCGACCGCCGCGGCGCCGTCCCCGGCCTCCCCGACCACGGTGAGGTCGGGCTGGGAGTCGATCACCATCCGGAACCCGGCCCGGACCAGCTGCTGGTCATCGACGAGGACGACGCGGATCTGGCTGTTGTTCATCGTGGTGGACCGTAGGGCAGGGACGCGTGCACGCCGAACCCGCCGCCGGTCCGCGGCCCGGCGGTCAGCCGTCCGCCGTGCAGCGCCGCCCGCTCGCGCATGCCCAGCAGGCCCTGTCCCTGCCCGTCGGACTCCACGATCGCCGCCGATGCGCCCCGGCCGTCGTCCAGCACGGCCAGCTCCAGCGCATCGGGCCGCCAGTGCAGCCGCACCCACGCCCGGCCGGCCGGGCCGGCGTGCTTGAGCACGTTGGTCAGCGACTCCTGCACGATCCGGTAGGCGGCCAGCTGCGCGCCGGCCGGCAGCGGCCGCGGGTCGCCCTCGACGATCAGGTCGACGGCCAGGCCGCTGGCCCGGACGTCGGCCACCAGCTGGTCGATCGCGGCGACGTCGGGCTGCGGGGCGTACTCCTCGCCGTCGCCCTCCCGCAGCACCCCGAGCAGCTTGCGCATGTCGGTCAGCGCCTGCCGGCCGGTGGCCGAGATCGCGTCCAGGGCCCCGGTCGCGGCCGCCGGGTCGGTCTGCCCGGCGTAGCGGCCACCGTCGGCCTGGGCGATGACGACCGACAGCGAGTGGGCGACGACGTCGTGCATCTCCCGGGCGATCCGGGCACGTTCGGTGGACGCCGCCAGCCGCATCTCCTGCTCCCGTTCCAGCTCCAGCAGCCGGGCGCGCTCCTCCAGGCCGGCCACCTGCTGCAGCCGGGCGCGGCGCAGGTCGCCCAGCGCCCAGCACGCCACCACCAGCACGCCGATGACGCTGGCGGCGAAGACGAAGCCGAACCACGTGCCCGCGCCGAAGTAGACGGCCGAGGCGAGCACGGCACCGACCAGCCCGACGACCAGGCCGGCCCGGCTGGCCCAGCGGGGGGCGTAGGCGGCCAGCGCGTAGACCATCACCGGCGCGGCGATGTTGGCCGGGAGGAAGTAGCCCGGCACGAACACCAGCTCGAGCAGGCTGGCGACGGTGACGACCGCCGCGGCACGGACCGGTCGGCGGCGGCGCCAGGCCAGCGGGACCAGCAGCGCCAGCGACAGCGGGATCGCGGCGAGGCCGGACCCGGGGTAGGCGATGTCCGTGGAGGCGGTGACCAGGACGAGCACCGCGACGCCGGCGAGGACGGCGTCGACGCCGAACGGGTGGTCCCGCAGCCACCCGGCGGCGCGCTCCAGCAGCGGCTGGTCCGAAGCGGCGGGGACCCGGCCCGGCCGCGCGTCCTGCCCGCGGGTGCGGCGCAGCGCGCCCAACGCCCAGGCGCCCACGACCAGCGCACCGATCAGGGTCGCCGTGCTGACGACGAGGCTGATCGACTGACCCCGGTTGAACGAGACGGCGGCGAGCACCGCGCCGAGCAGCCCGGCGCCCAGCCCGGCCCGGCCGGCCCAGGCGGGACCGTGGGCCGCCAGCGCGTAGACCATCATCGGGGCGGCGACGTCGGCGAGCAGCAGCTCGTCGGAGAGCACGACGAGCTGGACCAGACAGACCAGCACCACGACAGTGGCCGCGGGGACCGGGTTGCGGCGCCGCCAGGCCAGCGGCGCGCAGAGCGCCAGGCCCAGCAGGACGGAGACCTGCGGGCTCGACTGGCTGTAGCCGGACAGCCCGGGCACCGGGACCGTGACCAGTGCGACCAGGCAGGCGAGGGCGACGTCCACGCCGAAGGGGTGCCGTCGGAGACGTGTCGCCGCACGTTCGAGCAGCGACCGGACCATGCTGACGACCCTAGGCAGGGTCGCGCCGTCCGTCGTCGTCCCGCGGGGTGAACCGCGTGTCCGCCTGCGGGATGAGCTGTCGGACGGCACTGGCAGGGTGCCGGTCGTGTCCTCGCCCCTCGGTCCGGCGTTCTGGCGGCTCTACTCGGCCAGCGCCGCGTCCAACCTCGCCGACGGGGTGAACCGGGTCGCGCTGCCGCTGCTGGCCGCGACGCTCACCCGCGACCCGGTCGCGGTCGCCGCCCTGACGTCGCTGGCCTTTCTGCCCTGGCTGCTGTTCGCCCTGCCGGCCGGTGCCTTCGTCGACCGGACCGACCGCAAGCGCGCGATGGCCGCCGCCAACGTCGTCCGGGCAGGTGCGCTGGCGGCGCTGGCGGCCACGGTGCTCACCGGGACGACGTCGCTCGTCGTGCTCTACACCGTGGCGTTCGCGGTGGGGGTCGCCGAGACCGTGTACGACAGCGCGGCCCGGGCGATGCTGCCGCAGGTGGTCCGTCGCGACCAGCTCGACCGCGGGAACGGGCTGCTCACCACCGCCGAGGAGGCCAGCCAGGGGTTCATCGGCGCGCCGCTGGGCTCGGTGCTGTTCGTCCTCGCGGCCGCCGCGCCGCTGCTCACCACCGCCGGGGGTTTCCTGCTCGCCGCCGTCCTGGTGGTCGGCATCGCCGGCACGCACCGGCCGGTCCGCGGCGGGGGCCCGCCCACGACGATCCGCCGGGACGTCGCCGAGGGCGTGGGCTGGCTGTGGCGGCACCGCTTCCTCCGCGGCCTCACCCTCGTCTCGGCGAGCACCGCGCTCACCTCGTCGATGACCACCGGCGTCTTCGTGCTGTACGCCCTGGACACGCTGGAGATCGGCGCGGCCGGGTACGGGCTGCTGCTCACCGCCGCCGGGGTGGGCGCGGTGGCCGGCGGGCTGACCGCCGCGCCGCTGGCCGCCCGGATCGGCCGCACCGCCACGCTGGTGGCCGGGTCGGTGCTGGCCGCGCTGACCCTGGGCGCCATGGCGTTCACCGAGAACGGTGTCGTGGCCGGGGCGCTGTACGGGATGGGGACGGCGGGGGTGCTGTTCTGGAACGTGCTCACCATGTCGCTGCGCCAGGCGCTCATCCCCGAGGCACTGTTCGGCCGGGTCCAGGGCGGCTACCGGACGCTGGTCTGGGGCGGGATCCCGCTGGGCGCGCTGGCCGGTGGGCTGCTGGCCGACGCGACGAGCGTGCCCACCGTGTTCGCGGTGTCCGGCGCCACCCAGCTGCTGCTCGCCGGGGCACTCTGGTGGCTGCTCGCCGCCCACCGGGACCTGGTCGCCAACGCCTTCGCCGCGGACGAGGAGCCGGCTGCGCCCTGAGTGGGCCGGGACGGTCAGGGGACGACGGTCACCGGCCAGCGGCCGACCCGCACCAGCCGGACCGCCACCGACCCGATCACCCGGTGGCCGGCCTGCTCGGACGCGCCCACCAGCACCGCGTCCGCCGGCAGCTCGTCGGCGATCCGGGACAGCTCGGTCACCGGATCGCCCTGAGCGGTGCGCAGCTCCACCGCGATGCCCAGGTGCTCGGCCGCCGACTGCAGCTCACGGCGCAGCTCCTCGCCCACCTGGGCGGCGGCGTCCTGGGCGATCGCCTGGGCCTCGGGCACCCAGCCGATCATCGACGGCGGCTCCCCGACGTAGACCGCGACCAGCCGGGAGCGCTGGCGACGGGCCAGCCCGGCCGCGTAGGCCGCCGCACGCAGCGACGTCGGGGATCCGTCCACCCCGACCAGGATCACCCGCGGGCCGTCGGTGCCCCGCTCGAACTGCCCCGCCGCGGTCATCGGCCCATCCTGCGCGACCGGAGCGCCGCGGGATCAGGCGGTGGCGCGCCGCTGCAGCTCCTCGGTCTGCCCGGCGGCCGTACGGTCGGCGACGAAGTCGGCCAGCGTCCGGCGGAGCGCCACCCCCAGCCGGTCGGCCCGCAGGTGCAGCTCGTCCCGGGGGAGCAGCGGCAGCCCGGCGCTGCCCCAGCGCGCCAGCAACGCGAGGTCCTGGTCGAGCACGGCGGCCGCGGACGCCATCGCCGCCGCCAGGGCGCCGGGGGAGACCGCCCCGCTGGTCCGCTGCACCAGCACGCGGGTGTGCACCCGGGTCGAGTCGGCGTCCTCGGGCTGCAGCAGCCGCACGACCGTGGTGACCACGCCCGTCCGCAGGTCCTCTTCCCGTCGCACCAGCTGGAACGGGGCCCGGTGGACGGCGGTGATCCGCCGACCGCCCTGCTGCTCCTCCTGCACGCCGGAGAAGCCGCCGCACTCGACCGTCAGCTCCGGGACGGTCAGCTCCGGCGTCGGGTGCCGGGGGCGACGCGAGGTGTCGAGGAAGGCGTCGGCCAGCGCACCGGCCGAGGCGGGACTGCGGGCCGGGGGGAGCCAGCCGGACGCGGCCAGCGGGTCGGTGGTCTCCGGGACGGCGAGCAGTTCGGCCCACGGCTCGGCCGGGGCGATCCAGACGGCACCCAGGTGCTCGACGACGCCCCACGCAGGGGGATCGGCGTCCAGCACGCCGTCGGCCCGGCGGTGCACGGTCCAGGTGCGCCCCAGCAGCCGGGTCTGCAGGTAGCCGCCCGCGCGGAGGTCGGTGGACAGGGCGACCGGGTGCCAGGCGTGCTCGAGGGCAGCGTGCAGGTTGTCCAGCACCGGGCCGTCCGGCGGTGGCAGATCGGGCACCGGTTCCGGCGACGGCGTCGTCCCGCCGGTGCGCGGTGGCCGGGCGGTCGGCGTGGGGTCGGGGGCCAGCCACACCCAGCCGTCCCGTTCCTCGACCGCCCAGGGTGCGGACAGGTCGGCCCGCGGGGGTGGGGTGCCGACCGGCCCGAGTGACGGGATCTCCACGCAGCGGCCCTCCGCGTTGAACTCCCAGCCGTGGTACGGGCAGCGCACCCGGCCATCGACGACGGTCGCCGTGGTCAGCGGCACCAACCGGTGCGGGCAGCGCGCTGACAGGGCGGTCACCTCGGCCCCGGGCCGGGTGCGGAGGACGACGTAGGCCTGCCCGCCCGCGCCCACCTGCCGCGGCGTCGTCCCCACCTCGTCGGAGCGGGCGACGGGGTACCAGCCGGTGGGGGTCGCGGGCCGCCCGCCGGTCCGCGGTGTACCGGTCCGGGAGCTCGTGGTCCAGGAGGAGGCCATGCACCCATGGCACCAGCCGGCCGTTTCCCCGGCGTTGCCCCTGCGTGGACTCCAGGCGTCCTCCGAGACCGTTTCGATAACTATCGGGACACCCTGGCTGCCATTGTGAGTGCGGACACCCTAGGGTGACCGCGATCACCCGACAGGCGACACACAGTGAGGTGCCATGTGACACCCCCGAATGAACGCAAGCTGCTGACCCCGGAGGAGTACCGCCAAGCGCAGGACTCCCCGGAGTTCACCGAGCTGCGTCGCCGGTTCCGCAGCTTCGCCGTGCCGATGACCGTCGCCTTCCTGGTCTGGTACGCGCTGTTCGTCCTGCTCTCCACGTACGCCGGTGACTTCATGTCCACCGAGGTCTTCGGCAACGTCAACCTCGGGATCCTGCTGGGGCTGGGTCAGTTCGTGAGCACGTTCCTGATCACCCAGCTCTACGTGCGGCACGCGAGCAAGAACACCGACCCCATCTCGGACGAGATGCGCACCCGCCTCGAGGCCCACGAGTTCGCCTCCCCCCGGAACGAGGAGACCCCCCGTGGCTGACGTGTTCGCCGCCGAGAGCGCGACCATCGGCGAGCCGGCGATCAACATCTCGATCTTCGGCGCCTTCGTGGTGGTGACGCTGATCATCACCTTCCGCGCCAGCCGGAACAACAAGAGCGCCGCGGACTACTACGCCGCCGGCCGCAACATCACCGGGACGCAGAACGGCCTGGCGATCGCCGGCGACTACCTGTCGGCGGCCTCGTTCCTCGGCATCGCCGGCGCGATCGCCATCTACGGCTACGACGGCTTCCTGTACTCCATCGGCTTCCTCGTGGCCTGGCTGGTCGCGCTGCTGCTGGTCGCGGAGCTGATGCGCAACACGGCCCGGTTCACCATGGCCGACGTGCTGGCCTTCCGGATGCGGCAGGGGCCGGTGCGCACCGCGGCGGCCATCTCCACGCTGTTCGTCTCGCTGTTCTACCTGCTCGCCCAGATGGCCGGTGCCGGCGGCCTGGTCGCCCTGCTGCTGGGCGTCAGCGGCGCCGCGGCCGAGGCCATCGTCGTGGTCGTCGTCGGCGCACTGATGATCTTCTACGTGTTGGTCGGCGGCATGCGCGGCACGACCTACGTGCAGATGATCAAGGCGACGCTGCTGATCGCCGGTGCACTGGTCATGACCGTCTGGGTGCTCGCCGAGTACGGCTTCAGCCTCTCGGCGCTGCTCGGCGGCGCGGTCGCGTCGGAGGGCGGGCAGGTCCTGGAGCCCGGCGCCCAGTACGGGGTGTCGAACGCCACCCGGCTCGACTTCATCAGCCTCGCGCTGGCCCTGGTGCTCGGCACCGCCGGCCTGCCGCACGTGCTGATGCGCTTCTACACCGTGCCGACCGCCAAGGACGCGCGGAAGTCCGTCGTCTGGGCCATCTGGCTGATCGGCGCCTTCTACCTGTTCAGCCTGGTCATCGGCTACGGCGCCGGTGCCCTGGTGGGCTCGGAGACGATCCTCGCCGCACCCGGCGGGGTCAACGCGGCGGCCCCGCTGCTGGCGTTCGAGCTCGGTGGCACCGTGCTGCTGGGCATCATCGCCGGCGTCGCCTTCGCCACGATCCTCGCGGTCGTGGCCGGCCTGACCATCACCGCCTCGGCGTCCTTCGCCCACGACGTCTACGCGTCGGTGCTCAAGAAGGGGCAGGTGGACCCGAACGCGGAGGTCCGGGTCGCCCGGATCACCGCCGTCGTCATCGGCGCGGTCTCCATCGGCCTGGGCATCCTGGCTCTCCAGGCCGGGATCAACATCGCCTTCCTGGTGGCCCTGGCCTTCGCGGTGGCGGCCTCGGCCAACCTGCCGACGATCCTCTACACGCTCTTCTGGAAGAACTTCACCACCCAGGGCGCGCTGTGGTCGATCTACGGCGGGCTGATCGTCTGCATCGGTCTGATCATCTTCTCGCCGGTGGTCTCGGGGTCGGAGACGGCGATGTTCTCCAACTTCGACATCGCGTGGTTCCCGCTGCGCAACCCGGGCCTGGTCTCCATCCCGCTGTCGTTCTTCCTCGGCTGGCTGGGCACGAAGGTCTCCAAGGAGAAGCCGGACATCGACAAGTACGCCGAGCTCGAGGTCCGGTCGCTGACCGGCATCGGCGCGGAGAAGGCGGTCGCGCACTGAGCAAGGACCCTCCTGCCCCCCACCGCTCGCACGCTCGCGGCGGGCCCCTGCAGGAGGGCCGTTCCAGCACGTTGCGTTAGCGCGAGGCGCGTCCCCGGTGGGGGCGCGCCTCGCGTCGTCTCCGGGTGCCTCAGGCGGCAGCCGGCGCGGTGGCCGGTTCGTCCCGGGCCGTGCCGGGCTCCGGCAGGACGGCGTCGACGGCGACGGTCGCGACGCTGACCGCGCCGGCGGCGGTGCGGCGCCGGCGGACGACGGAGCGGCTGACCAGCCCGGCCAGCACCACGAGACCGGCGAGCACGTGCTGCCCGGGGGCGGTGAGGGCGACGGCGATCGCCGCGACGTAGACCACCGACAGCAGCACCGTGGCGGCGGGGAGCCGGCCGGTCAGGTGCAGGGCCGGCAGGTGGGGGAGGGCGAGGTGGGGGGTGGGGACGGGCAGGTGCACGGCGTACCTCCAGCGAGAGCTCGGGCGCCCGCCGGGCCGGCGTCCCAGGTCCGCTGGGGAGCGGAGCCGGGGCGCCGGCACGGCGACGGCGCATCGGGCGTGCCTCCCGTGGCAGATCACAGGAGGCGGCGCCTCACTTCAGGGCGTCCTTGGCCTTCTGGAGCAGGCCCTGCATCGGCACCGGCGGCGTGCCGTACAGCCGCGGGTCGCCCGGGGGCAGGATCGGGGCGTCGGCGTTCGCCGCGATCGGCCGGGCGGTCAGCTGGTTGTCGGTGCCGTCCAGCGCCGGCCCGTTGGCCCAGCGGCCGTTGGCGGCGTCCGGCCCGTCGGAGGCGTCGAGGAACGCGTAGGCGAACTCCGGCAGCTCCTCGTCCAGCGGGAACGCCTCCGGCACCGGGATGCCGTCCAGGCCGTCGGCCTTGAGCTCCTCCATGGCCGCCAGCCACTGCTGCTGGTGCATGTGGTCCCGGGTGATCAGGAAGCGGAGCAGGTCCTTGACGCCCGGGTCGTCGGTCATGTTCCACAGCCGGGCGACCTGGAGCCGGCCCTGCATCTCGGCGGTGGCGTTGTAGGAGAAGTCCGCGTAGAGGTTGCCGCTTGCGGTGACGTAGGCGCCGGTCCAGGGGTTGCCCATGCTGTCCATGTAGGACGCGCCGCCGCCGTTGGCGATGGCGTGCTGCGGGTTGAGCTGGCCGTAGCCGGCGGCGGCCTCCTTGGTGCGGTCCGCGGCGTCCGGCTTGAGGGGCATGTGGTCCAGCAGCCGGTCGATCATCGTGACGATCATCTCGACGTGGGCCAGCTCCTCGGTCCCGATGGCCAGGAGCATGTCCTTGTACTTGCCGGGCAGGCGGCAGTTCCAGCCCTGCAGCAGGTACTGGGTGGCGACGGTCATCTCGCCCCACTGACCGCCCAGCACCTCCTGCATCTTGCGGGCGAAGTCGGCGTCGGGGCCGTCGGGCTTGGCCTCGAACTGGAGTGCGTGGGTGTGCGTGAACACGGGCGTTCTCCCTCTGCGTCGTCGCTGTCGCCGCCCTCGCGGTGACAACAGACAGATGCCCCCTCCCGGTGTCACCCCCGTGCCGTCCGCTGGCCCCCAGGGGCCGACCTTTCCGCCGGCCCGGCGCCGGGAGCTCCGCACCTGCTCTCCGTGCACGACCGGGCCGACCGCAGGGGCGTGCGGTGTCGACGGGGAGCGGACGGGAACCGTGGGACGGGGAGGAGCGGGCGGATGACCGCTGAGGTCAGCGGTCACCGCCGGCCTCGACCCGGTCGATGATCGCGTCGATGCGGTCGTGTCGCTGTGCCGGGTCCGGCACGAGTCCGTAGGGCGGGTCTCCCTCGGTGGTGCCCCAGGGGACGAGCACGTCGAAGTCCAGCTCGCGGACGAGCGCGAGGCTGTCCAGGTAGTCGCGGCGGAGTCCAGAGCTCAGCACGACGGCCTTCCACTCGCCGTCCTCGATCCAGATGAAGTCGCCGGTGAAGAGGAAGCGGTGGGTGCCGTTGTCCCAGAGGTAGGAGGTCGTCCCCGCGGTGTGGCCGGGGGTGGGGATCACCTCGAGGTCGTTGTCGATCATCCCCGGCCCATCGAAGGTGCCCGCCACGGCGAGCGACGTCGCGAGCTCCGAGCGGTCGTCCCGGTGGACCCAGATGGGCACGTCGAGGTCGGGCTGCCCGTACATCGACTCGTGGCCGTGGTTGACCAGCAGGCGGGCCGGTGCGCCGAGCGCGAGGATCGCCGCCGCCGACTCGCTCACGCCGGGGGAGTTGTAGACGACCACGTTGCCCTGCGGGCGCTCGAGCACGTACGAGCGCAGCAGCACGTTGTGCTGGTAGGGGAGCCGTGACGTCGGGGTGGCGAGCAGTCCTTCGATCGGCGTGTCCAGGGGGTGGTCTCCTGCTGTTGGCATGGTCGTCCTCCGATGAGTGGTCCGGGCCGGCGTGCGTCGTCGTCGCCGCCCCGGGGGGTCGAGCTCCAGTGGTGCTGCCGTCGTCCCCTCGAGGTCGGTCGGCCGCGCCGTGACTCACCACGAAGCTAGAACCTCAAGTAACGTCGAGGTCAAGAGCCAGGGAGGTCGGCATGGCGCAGTGGCACTCGCTGAGTGATCGGCTGACGATCGGGGAGCTCGGTCGGCGCAGCGGCGTGGCGGTGTCGGCCCTGCGGTACTACGAGACGCTGGGGCTGATCGCCGCGGAACGTACGAGCGGGAACCAGCGGCGCTATCCGCGGCACATGCTCCGCCGCGTGTCGCTGGTCACCGTGGCGAAGCGGCTGGGGGTGCCGCTCGCGGACGTGCAGGAGGCGCTTGCGACGGTGCCGTTGGACCGGACTCCGTCGCAGGCCGACTGGCAGCGGGCGGCGCAGGTGTGGAAGGCGACTCTGGCGGAACGCCGCCGCGCCATCGAACGGCTGGAGCGAGAGCTGACCGGTTGCATCGGCTGCGGGTGCCTGTCGATGCGCTCGTGCGCCCTGATGAACCCGGACGACGCGCTGGGTGCCGTCGGTCCGGGAGCGCGACGCCTCGCCCCCGAGGCCTGAGGACGGCGGCATCCAGCGGACCGGCTCTTCCCGACGTCAGGGCAGCCTGACGTCGGGATCGGGCGGGTCAGCGGTCCGGGAGGCGCACCCACAGCGTGAAGGCGCCGTCGGGGCCCTCGGACCAGGCCAGCCGGCCGCCGAGCTCCCGGGTCTGGCGCTGCACCGACCACAGGCCCAGGCCGCTGAGGTCCACCGGCGGGGTCGGCCGGCTGAGGTGCCCCAGGACCCGATCGGCCGGCACACCCGGCTGGGTCACGGCGAGGTCGACCCACCCCTCCCGTCGCTCCACCCGCAGCCGGACCGGCCGGCCCCGGCCGTGCCGGTGGGCGTTCTCCAGCAGATTGGTCAGGATCCGCTGGACGCGGGCGTCGGCGACGGTCACGTCGGCCGCCTCGTCGCCGAACTCGACCCGGAGCTGGTGGTCGGGCAGGCCGGAGGCGGCGACGGAGGCGCGGACGACGTCGGCGAGCTCGCGGGTGCCCGCCCGCTCCGCAGCCCCACCGGTGGCGTTCGCGGTGCGCAGCATCGAGGCCAGGTGCTGCGCCTGGGCGCGGGCGAGGTCGAGCAGTTCCGGTCGGCTGTCGTCGTCCTCGAGCCGGGCCAGCACCGACTCCAACGCGGCCAGCGGGCTGCGCATGTCGTGGCACAGCGCCCGCACCAGTGCGTCGCCGGTGCTCACCGGGTCAGCGGCGGGACGGGGGAGGTGACTGCGCACCACACGCAGCAGATCGGTGAACAGTCCGGGCAGCGTCGCAGGGTGTGTGTCGGCAGCGAGGGTCACGGGCACCTCCGGGGAAGCGGTCGGTCAGCCACGCCGGGCGCAGCCGATCTGTGGGAGTGACGTGGAGGGACTCGACGTCGGTGCCGCTGCTGAGCACCGTCCCCCCGTGGACGTGGTGGTGATCGACGACCACCCGTTGTTCAGCCGGGGCCTGGAGCTGTTGCTGCCCCCGGAGAGCAACGGGCGGGTGCGTGTCGTGGGAACGACGGATGACGCCTCGGCGGGGGCCGCGCTGGTGCGCAGGCACAACGCCGACGTGGCGGTGGTCGACCTGCACATGCCGCCGCCCGGCGGCACCCGCGCCATCGCGGCCATCCGGCGCACCGAGCCGATGACCCGGATCGTGGCGCTGTCCGGGCTGGCCGAGGCCGACGCGGCCCTGGAGGCGCTGCGGGCCGGGGCGAGCGCCTTCCTGCCCAAGACCACCAGCCCGGAGGCGCTGGTGCGCCCGCTGCTCGCCGTCCTCGACGGCTGGTCGGTGATCCCCGAGTCGCTGCTGCGCCAGCTGCTGCACGACGCGGCGCCCACCGCGGACCAGGGCATCGCGGCTCAGCTGTCCGCCGACGACCGGCGGCTCTGGCGGCTGGTGGCCGCGGGCACCAGCACCGTCGACATCGCCACGACGCTGCACGTCTCCGAGCGCACCGTGAAGCGGCTCGTGGCCAACCTGCTCCGCCAGCTGCGGGTCTCCACCAGGGTGGAGGCGGCCGCCCTCGCCGGCCGGGTCGGGCTGGAGTAGACCCGGGCGGTCGCAGCGCACTGAGTGGGACAACAGGGCGGGCATCACGCCCCGGCTACCCGACGCGGAGCGGCGCACCCGCGGACCAAGCAGTTCCGGTTTGCTCCGGCGCGTCGTGGCTAGGGTCCGACCATGCCTGCACGGATCGTCCTGCTCGGTGCCACCGGCCACACCGGCGGCCGGACGGCGGCCGCCCTGACCGCCCGCGGCGCCCGGCCGGTGCTCGCCGGGCGCGACCCGGCCCGGCTCGTCCCCCTGGCCGACCGGCTCGGCGGGCCCGCCGGACCACTGGAGACCGCGGCCGCCGACGTCACCGATCCGGGCTCGGTGCGCGCCCTGCTCGGCGCCGGTGACGTCCTGGTCACCACGGTCGGGCCGTTCCAGCGGCTGGGGGAGGCCGCCGTCGCCGCGGCCACCGATGCCGGAGCGGTCTACCTGGACTCGACGGGCGAGCCCCCGTTCCTCCGCCGGGTGTTCGAGGAGTTCGGGCCGCAGGCGCAGCAGTCGGGCGCGCGGCTGCTGACCGCCTTCGGCCACGACTACGTGCCCGGCGTCCTGGCCGGCGCGCTGGCGCTGGCCGAGGCGGACGACCGGGCACACCGGCTCGACGTCGGCTACAGCCTGGACGGCGTCCGGGGACAGGGCTTCTCCCGCGGCACGTTGGTCTCCCTCTTCGGGGTGCTGCTGGAGCAGGGGCACGCCTGGCGCGACGGCCGCCTGGTCGAGGAGCCGGCCGGGGCGCGGGACTGGCGGTTCGACGTCGCCGGCCGCACCCGCCGCGGGCTCTCGGTGGGCGGCTCGGAGCACCTGACGCTGCCCGGGCTGTCGCCGTCCCTGCGCGAGGTCGGCGTGTACCTGGACTGGTTCGGCCCGGCGACGCCGGTCGCGCACCGGCTCGCCCCGCTCGCCCCGTGGATCGGCCGGCTGCCCGGGGCCACGGCGCGGGTGGAGCAGCTCGCCGACCTGGTCGGACGCCGGTTCGCCGAGGCGCCGACGACCCAGGGGGAGGCCCGCACGCACGTCGTGGCCGAGGTGCGCGACCGGTCCGGGGCGCGGGTCGCCCGGGTCCGGCTGCTCGGCCCGGACCCCTACGAGCTGACCGCGGACCTGCTGGCCTGGGGAGCGGTCCGGGCCGCGGAGGGCGGGGTCACCGGCGCCGGAGCGCTGGGGCCGGTGCAGGCCTTCGGGCTCGACGAGCTCACCGCGGGGGCGGCCACCGCCGGACTGCGGCCGGCGTGACCCTGCTCGCCTGCGTCGACGTCGGCTCGACCTGGACGAAGGCGGCGCTGGTCGAGCTGGACACCGGGCGGCTGGTCGAGACGCGGCAGGCGCCGACGACCCCGGCGGACGTGGTGGCCGGGGTGCTGGCCGCGACGGAGGGCTGGGGTGCGCCGGTGCGCGCGTGCTCCAGCGCCGGTGGCGGGCTCCGGCTGGCGGTCGTCGGCTACGAGGAGCTGATCAGTGCCGAGGCCGGGCACCGGGCGGCCCTGTCGGCGGGCGCCCGGGTGGTGCACGTGGCCGCGGGCCGGCTGGACGCCGCCGCGCTCGGGCAGCTGGCCGACTCCGCCCCGGACGTCGTCCTGCTGGTGGGCGGGACGGACGGCGGGGACGCCACCGTGCTGCGGCACAACGCCGCCGCGCTCGCTGGTACGGATCGGTCCGTCCCGGTCGTGGTGGCCGGGAACGTCGACGTCCGGGCGGAGGTCTGCGCCGTCCTCGCCGCGGCCGGCACCCCGGTCACCGCCGCCGACAACGTGCTCCCCGACATCGGGCAGCTGGCCCCGGAGTCCGCGCGCGCCGCGATCCGGGACGTCTTCCTGACCCACGTCATCGGCGGCGCCCGGCTGTCGGCGGACCCGCGGCTGCGCCGGTGGGTGCGGGCGGTGACGCCGGACGCGGTGCTGGACGGCGTGGCGGTGCTGGCCGAGCTGCGGGCCGGCACCGACGCCCCGGGCGTGCTGGTGCTGGACGTCGGCGGGGCCACGACCGACGTGTACTGCGTGCCCGCCGTCGACGCCGAGCAGGCGTCGCTGCACCGGGCGGCGGTCGGGGTGCCGGCCCGCCGGCGCACCGTGGAGGGCGACCTCGGGGTGCACGCCAGCGCCGACGCGCTGCGGGAGGCGGCCGCGGGCGAGGGGCTCCGCACCCCCGGGAACGACCCGCTGGACCTCGGCGAGGCCGCGGCGGTGGTGGCGCTGCGCCGGCACCTGCGGGCCGAGGCCGCCTACGGTCCGGGCGGGGCGAGCGCGCGCGGCGCGGGGCTGGTGGTGCTCTCCGGTGGGGTCTTCCGGCACGCGGCGCCGGCGGCGACGGCCGCGGTGGTGCAGCGGGTGGCGGCCGACCGGGGCGGGGCGGGGCGTGTGCTGGCCGGCGCGCGGGTGGTCGTCGACCACCGGTACGTGCTGGCCGCGGCCGGGCTGCTCGCCGGGGACGCACCCGCCGCCGCGGCCGGGCTGCTCACCGGCCTGCTGGCGGACTGACCGGGAGTCGCCTCAGCCGACCCGGATGCCGAGCTCGGCCGCCATCCCAGCGGCCCAGCCGGCCAGCTGGGCGGTGCTGATCGTGCAGCCGCGCAGGTCGGCCACGCCGTCGAGCCGGGTCACCTCCGCACCGCGCAGGTCGACGGAGCGGCTGCGGGCACCGCTGAGCACCAGCGACTCCACGGTGCAGTCGACCAGCCGCAGGTCGCGCAGGTCGGCGCCGCCGAGGTCCAGCTCGCCCACGGTGCACCCGGTGAGCGTGACGTCGACCAGGGTGGCGCCCCGCAGGTCGAGGAAGTCGACCTTCACCTCCTGCAGGGCCACCCGGGTGAGCCCGGCGCCGTGCGCGGTGACCGCGCCGAACCGCCCGCCGGCGGCCACGACGTCCAGCAGCGTCGCGTCGACCAGCGACCAGCCGGCCGCGCGCAGGTCGGTGAGCAGGCAGCTGGACAGCCGGGCGCGGTCGAAGGGCACGCCGGCGAGGTCGCACCCGGTCAGCACGCACTCGAGGAACGAGGCGTCGGTCGCGTCGCCGGTCAGCTCCAGGCCGGCGAACCTCAGGCCGTCGGCCGTGCCCGCACCGGCCAGCTCTGGTCCGGGTGCGTCCGCCAGCGGTGGGAGCAGGGCCTCGAGGTCGGTCGCGTCGATCGGCACGGCACCATCCTGGCGGCGCGGCAGGGTGCGGGGGAGGGTCAGTCGTACGGCGTGAGGGTGGCCGCCCACCCCCCGGAGGCGGCCCGGGTGAACTCGGCCACCTCGTCGGCGGCCATGTCCCGCGCGGTGTAGCCGCCGCTGCCGGCGCCGACGCAGGCCAGCACGGTCGCCAGCCCGGCCCGGCGCTGGACCACCGACTGCCGCACCTCCCACCCCACGACGGCGCGGTCCTGCAGCACGGTGTGGCTGCGCACCAGCCACCCCGAGCGCAGCGCGAACGACCGGGGGCCGGCGACGTGCCCCAGCGCGTTGTAGCGGGCCAGGCCGAGGGGCACGCCGAGCAGCACGAGGGCGGCCCCGGCGGCCAGCAGCGGCCACCAGCCCGTCAGCGCGAGCACCGCCCCACCGGCGGCCGCCACCAGCAGCCCGGGCGTGGTGCCCCGCGCGATGCTGCGCCGACGGGCGGCCGGGGGGTGCCGCCGCAGCGGACCCGGGTGGTCGACGAGCTCGGTGGAGAGCGCGCGGGCGAGCTCCACCGGCCCGAGCGGCAGCACCTGCCCCCGTCGCGTGGCGTCACCGAGGCCGGTGACCAGGGCGCTGACCCGGGCCGCGCCGACCAGCCGCATGCCCAGCCCCTCGCTGATCGTGCAGCCCCGGATCCGGTCGATGTCCAGCTCGGTGTGCCGGCGGGTGACCAGGCCACGGACGGCGACGAGCGCCCCACCGCGCCGGAGCAGCCGGAACCGCCAGTTCACCAGGGCGCTGCCGATGATCGAGCCGAGGATCAGCAGCAGCAGCGCGCTCACCACGAGCCGCACGACGATCCGGGTGTCCGAGACGTCCGGCGACCAGAACTCCGACCAGAACTCCGGCAGGAACTGCTCGGGCAGCTCCTCGGCGGCCCGGAGCAACGCGCCCCCGGCGGCCAGTGGGACCGCCAGGTAGCTGCCGACCAGCGGGGCGTAGACCAGCCACCGGTAGTCGAAGCGGAGCAGTTCCTCCTCCGGTTCGGCCGCGGCGTGCCGGCCCGCGATCAGGTCCTGCGCGGACGCGGCATGGGTGAGCAGCCGGTTGCGCAGTCGGTCGCCCTCGGCGCGGGTGACGCCGTCGATCACCAGCTCCTCCTCGCTGGTCACCGAGCCGGCCGCCGCGTCGATCCGCACCCGGACGAGGCCCAGCACCCGGTGCAGCGCCGGCGCCTCGACCTCGACCCCGCGGATCCGGTCGTTGGGCACGGTGCGCGCCGAGCGGGTGAGCAGCCCGCGGGTGACCACGACGGCGGCGTCCCCGTCGATGTAGCTGAACCGCCACCAGGTGATCGCCGCGCCCAGCAGCGACAGCAGGGTGATCCCGGCGACCAGCGCGATGATCGTGCCCGGGCCGTCGCCCAGGCCGCGGGTGACCCCGAGGGCCAGCACCGCCGGCACCAGGGCCCGTGCCTGCCGGAAGGTCACGGTGTGCAGCACCAGCACCCACGGCGACGTCCGCCGCCCGAGGACCTCCGGGCCGGTCACGTTGCCTCGTCGCGGACCAGGTCCGCCCGCCGCGCCAGGTCGTCGGCGACCCGCCGGGCGACGTCCACCTCCAGGTGCGGCACCCGGACCGTGCCCTGGGAGGACGCCGTCAGCACCGCGACGGTGGCCAGGCCGAACAGCTGCTGGAAGACCCCGCGGTTGACGTCGACGGTCTGGATCCGGGAGATCGGGACCAGGGTCCAGGTGCGGGTCAGCCAGCCGGTGAGCGTGTAGACCGCCTCGGCGGTGACCTCCCACCGGTGCACCCGGTAGCGCAGCCGCGGGCGCACCCCGATCGTCACGATGCCGTAGAGCACCACGAACGCGGGGCCGCCCCAGCGCAGCAGCGGCACCCACCAGCCGGCGTCCACGGGCACGAGGACGATCGCGGTCGCCACGATCACCGCGTACACGACCGTGCCGAGGACCGCCTGCGTCACCCAGAGGCCGATCGCGGAGCGGGACAGCGACCAGGCGGGTTCCCGGACGGGCGCCGGCGGGGGAGCGGACATCGGGACCATCCTCGCAGTGCCCGGCCGGTCGAGGGGTGCACCGCCGGTGGGGTGGCGCACTGCGTGCCACGATGGATCGCGTGATGATGCCCCAGCAGGTGCCGACCGTCCCTGCCGCCGAGGTGCCCGACGACGCCGTCGTGCTGGACGTGCGCGAGGACGACGAGTGGTCCGCCGGGCACGTCCAGGGCGCGACGCACATCCCGATGGGCGACGTCCCGGCCCGGCTCGGCGAGGTGCCCGAGGGCGACCCGCTGTACGTCACCTGCCGCAGCGGCGGGCGCTCGGCGCGGGTGACCGCCTGGCTCAACCAGAACGGCTACGACGCGGTGAACGTCGGCGGCGGGATGGGCGAGTGGGACGCGGCCGGCCGGCCCATGGTGAGCGAGACCGGCCGCCCGCCCTACGTCGTGTAGCCGGGAGGGTCTCCCCGGGCGCACGCCCACTTCCGCCCGTCACCGTTCCGCCGCGGGCCACCCGGTGTTCTCCTCGGGTGGTGACCCTGGGGCCCACGGACAGCCACGTGGGCGGGGGACCTCATGACGGACCAGGCGAACGACTCGGCGACGGAGGCGGACTCGGCCGAGGGCATGAGCCGAGGGCAGGTGGCCGGACGGGCCGTCCTGGCGCTCGCGCTGCTCTACCTCTTCCTCGTGGGTGTCGGGGTGGTGGAGGACGGCATCGCCCAGATGGGCGAGGGGTTCAACGACGCGGTGCTCGCCGGGGTGAGCAACCCGCTGACCGGGCTCTTCGCCGGTGTGCTGGCGACCATCCTGGTGCAGTCCTCCTCGGTGTCCACGTCCGCGATCGTGGGCATGGTGGCGGCCGGCGTCATCCCGGTGGAGCTCGCCGTGCCGATGGTCATGGGCGCCAACATCGGCACCACGGTGACCAACACGCTGGTGACGATGGTGAGCATGCGGCGCCGGGACGAGTTCCAGCAGGTCGTCGCGGCGGCCACCATGCACGACCTGTTCAACTTCTTCGCGGTCGCGATCCTGCTGCCCCTCGAGCTGCTCACCGGCTTCCTGTCCTCGGCGGCCCGCTGGCTCGCCGGCCTCGTCGCCGGTGCCGGCGTCGGCGGAGCGGAGTTGCAGAGCCCGTTGGCGCTGGCGACCGACCCGGCCAACGCGGCGGTGGCGTCGGTGCTGGGTGCGGTGGTCCCGGCCGGGGCCTTCCTGGGCACGGTCATGCTCGTGGTCGGGATCGCGGCGCTGTACGTGACGATCCGCTACATCAGCAAGAACATGCGGGCGGTGGTCACCGGCCCGCTGCAGGAGAAGGCGAACCGCTCGGTGAGCAAGGCCGGTGGGCTGGTGGGCATCGGCGTCGGCACGGTCGCGGCGATCCTGGTGGTGAGCTCCTCGATCGTCACCGTCACCCTGCTGCCGCTCGTGGCCGCCGGGGTGCTGACCGTGCGCAACGCCTATCCGATCACCATCGGGGCCAACCTGGGCACCACGGCCACCGCACTGCTCGCGGCGCTGGCCACCGGCCAGCCGGAGGGGCTGGTCATCGCGCTGGTCCACGTGCTGTTCAACGTCTTCGCCGTCGTCCTCATCTACCCGGTGCCGAAGATCCGGTACATCCCGGTCCGGATGGCGGAGGCGCTCGGTGCCTTCGTGGCCAAGCAGCCGTGGGCCATGCCGGTCTATGCCGGTGGTGTGTTCGTCGGGTTGCCGGTGGCCGCCGTCGCCCTGGGCTGACACCCGGCGCGACGCGGGCGGCCTGCCGGCCGCCCGCGTCGCTCGGGGGTCAGCTGCTGGTCGGGTAGTCGGCGAAGCGGGAGCGCAGGTCCTTCTTGGAGAACTTGCCGACGCTGGTCTTGGGCACCTCGTCGATGAACTCGACCGCCTCGGGCAGCCACCACTTGGCCACCAGCGGGGTGATGTGGTCGATGATCTCCTGGCCGGTCACGGTCTCGCCCTCCCTGAGGACGACGCAGGCGAGCGGCCGCTCGTCCCACTTCGGGTGCGGGATGCCGACGACGGCGGCCTCCTTCACCGCCGGGTGGCTCATGATCGCGTTCTCCAGGTCGACCGAGGAGATCCACTCGCCCCCGGACTTGATCAGGTCCTTCGTGCGGTCGGCGATCCGGATGTTGCCGTTCTCGTCCATCGCCGCGACGTCGCCGGTCTTCATCCAGCCGTCCGGGGTGGCCAGCTCCACCCCGGCGTCGGGCCGGTAGTAGTCCTTCGCGCACCACGGGCCGCGGACCTGGAGCTCGCCGGTGGCCTTGTCGTCCCAGGGCTGCTCCGCCAGGGTGTCCGCGTCGACGATCCGGGCCTGCACGCCGAACAGCGGCAGGCCGGCCCGGGCCCGCCGCTCCGCCTTGGCGCCCTCGTCGGCGTCGGCCCAGCGAGCCGACAGCGTGCCGCCGGAGGCGACCGGGTGCGTCTCGGTCATGCCCCACGCCTGGTACAGCGGGAGGCCGACCTGCTCGCGGTAGGCCTCCGACAGCGCCTTCGGCACGGCCGAGCCGCCGCAGCCGATCTTCCGCAGCCGGTGGGTGCGGCCGGCCAGGTGCGGCAGCGCGCCCTGGAAGATCGTCGGCACCCCTGCGGTGAAGGTGACGCCCTCGTCGATGATCAGGTCGGCCAGTGCCTGCGGCTGCATCATCGCGCCGGGGAAGACCATCGCCGCACCGGACGCGGGGGCGGCGTGCGCGATGCCCCAGGCGTTGGCGTGGAACATCGGCACGATCGGCATGGCGACGTCCTCGACGCCGATGCCGAAGCCGTTGGGGGAGACCACGGCCATCGTGTGCAGCACCGTCGACCGGTGGCTGTAGACGACGCCCTTCGGGTTGCCCGTCGTGCCGCTGGTGTAGCACATGGAGGCGGCCGCGTTCTCGTCCGTGGTGGTGAACTCGACCGGCTGCGCGTCGGCCAGGAGCGTCTCGTAGTCGAGCACCCGCGGGTCGTCGGGCACCTCGTTGTCGCCGCCGTCGTCCATCACCACCACGTGCCGGACGGTGGTCATCGTGTCGATCAGCGGCCACAGCAGGGGCAGCACGGTGCGGTCGACGAAGACGACCTCGTCCTCGGCGTGGTTGGCGATGTAGGTCAGCTGCTCGGGGAACAGGCGCACGTTGAGCGTGTGCAGCACCCGCCCGGTGCAGGGGGCGGCGAAGTACAGCTCCAGGTGGCGGGCCGAGTTCCAGGCGAACGTGCCGACCCGGCCGTCGGCGCTGATGCCCAGGGTGTCCAGGACCCCGCCCAGCCGCCGGGTGCGGTCGGCCCACTCGGCGTAGGTGGTGCGCACCTTGCCGCTGGGGTTGTTCGTGACGATCGGGACGTCGCCGTGGTGCTGCTCGGCGTGCCGGAAGATCGTGTCGATGGTCAGGGGGACGTCCTGCATCAGCCCACGCATGGCCGCATGGTGCCAGTGACCGAGCTCACGTTCTACCCGTGGACGCCGCCCGCCGACGACACCCCGGTCCACCCCCCGGACGGGGGAGTGGGCCATCGCCTCGGCTCGGGGCGGATGCGGGGTGAACGGCCCGTTACGCGACCGTGACGATCCAGTTCGGGTGACGGGCTTGACGGACCGGGGTTGTTAGCGCTCACACTGTCTCAGCCCGCAGCGGCGGGCCTGCGCCATCAGGGGGCAGATGTCTCGAAGGAGAGATGTGGCAGTGAACAAGAAGCTTGGACTGACCGCCCTGGGCGCCTCGCTGGCGCTCACCCTCAGCGCATGTGGCGGCGAGGGTGCCGGCAGCAACAACAACACCGCGGACGCCGACCCGTCGGACCTCACCATCGGCGTCTCGATGCCGACCGAGACCTCCGAGCGCTGGATCGCCGACGGCGCCAACGTCGAGGACCAGCTCGAGTCGGCTGGGTACGACGTCGAGCTCCTGTACGCCGGTGACGACATCCCGACCCAGTCGCAGCAGATCGACCAGATGATCGCCCAGGGCGTCGACGCACTGATCGTCGCGGCGATCGACGGCACCGCGCTCAGCGCGCAGCTGCAGAACGCGGCCGACCAGGACATCCCGGTGATCAGCTACGACCGGCTGATCCGGGAGACCGAGAACGTCGACTTCTACGTCAGCTTCGACAACTTCAAGGTCGGCGTCGCGCAGGGCACCGCCCTGCTGACCGGCCTGGGCATCACCGACGAAGAGGGCAACCCGACCGGGGCCACCGGGCCGTTCAACATCGAGCTGTTCGCCGGCTCGCTGGACGACAACAACGCCGGCTTCTTCTTCGACGGCGCCATGTCGGTCCTGCAGCCCTACATCGACAACGGCACGCTCGTCGTCAAGTCCGGCCAGACCAGCATCGAGCAGGCCGCCACGCTGCGCTGGTCGCAGGAGACCGCCCAGCGGCGCATGGAGGACCTGCTCACCTCCAGCTACAACGACGGCTCGGTCGTCAACGGCGTCCTGTCGCCCTACGACGGCATCTCCCGCGGCATCATCACCGCGCTGCAGAACGCCGGGTACGGCCCGACGCAGGACGCGCAGCCCAAGCCGATGCCGGTGATCACCGGTCAGGACGCCGAGATCGCCTCGGTCAAGCTGATCGCCGACAACGTCCAGGACTCCACGGTCTTCAAGGACACCCGGCTGCTGGCCGAGCAGGCCGTCGCCGCCGCCACGGCCTACCTCGAGGGCGAGGAGCCGGAGGCCAACGACACCGAGACCTACGACAACGGTGTCAAGGTCGTCCCGTCCTACCTGCTCCCGATCGAGACGGTCTACCAGGACGACATCCAGTCCGTCCTGATCGACTCCGGCTACTACACGGCCGAAGAGGTCGCCGCCGGTCAGACGGACTGACCTCCGTCCCCCAGTCCCGGCCGGGTTCGGCAGCATGCTGCCGGACCCGGCCGGCTCCACCCCACCTCCGGCCGGACGCCGGCCGGATGGGGTGTCCGCAGGCGCACACACCCCGAGTGGTCGACACTCGGCCCACCCATCCCTTGTGAACGACGAGGACGACGGAGTCCATGGACGACAACATCCTGGAGATGCGCTCCATCACCAAGACCTTCCCCGGCGTCAAGGCGCTGGAGGACGTGTCGCTGACCGTGCGACGCGGCGAGGTCCACGCGATCTGCGGTGAGAACGGCGCCGGCAAGTCCACGCTGATGAAGGTGCTCTCCGGCGTCTACCCGGCCGGCAGCTACGACGGCGAGATCGTCTTCGACGGTGACGTCTGCAAGTTCTCCGGCATCCGCGACAGCGAGCACGTGGGGATCGCGATCATCCACCAGGAGCTCGCGCTGGTGCCCTACCTCTCGATCGCCGAGAACATCTTCCTGGGCAACGAGCGCCGCGGCCGCGGTGGCCTGATCAACTGGCACAAGGTCAACGCCGAGGCAAGCGAGCTGCTCGAGTCCGTGGGCCTGCACGAGAACGCGATCACCCCCGTCGGGCAGCTCGGCGTCGGCAAGCAGCAGCTCGTCGAGATCGCCAAGGCGCTGTCCAAGGACGTGAAGCTGCTGATCCTGGACGAGCCCACCGCAGCGCTCAACGACACCGACTCCGCGCACCTGCTCGGTCTGATCCGCAAGCTCCAGGAGCGCGGGATCACCTCGATCATCATCTCGCACAAGCTGAACGAGATCACCGCGATCGCCGACAACGTGACGATCATCCGGGACGGGAAGACCGTCGAGACGCTGAGCCTGCACGCCGGCGAGGTCACTCAGGACCGGATCATCCGCGGCATGGTCGGCCGCGACCTGGAGTCCTACTACCCCGAGCGCGAGTCGCACCCGGGCGAGGAGGTCCTCCGTGTCGAGGACTGGACGGTCAAGCACCCGACCCAGGAGCGTCTGGTGGTCGACCACGCCAACTTCTCGGTGCGCGCCGGTGAGGTCGTCGGGATCGCCGGGCTGATGGGCGCCGGGCGCACCGAGCTCGCGATGAGCATCTTCGGCCGCTCCTACGGCCGGCTGGTCTCCGGCACGGTCTTCATGCACGGCAAGGAGGTGAAGACGCGCTCGGTCACCGAGGCGATCGACAACGGCATCGCCTACGCGACCGAGGACCGCAAGAAGTACGGCCTCAACCTGATCGAGGACATCCGGCGCAACATCTCCGCTGCCGGGCTCGGGAAGCTCTCCCGCCGTGGCTGGGTGAACAGCAACGAGGAGACCAAGGTCGCCGAGGCCAGCCGGAAGAGCATGAACATCAAGGCGCCCAGCGTCTCGTCGATCGTGGGCAAGCTCTCCGGCGGCAACCAGCAGAAGGTCGTCCTGTCCAAGTGGCTCTACACGGACCCGGACGTGCTCATCCTCGACGAGCCCACCCGCGGCATCGACGTGGGCGCCAAGTACGAGATCTACACGATCATCAACGACCTCGTGGCGGCCGGGAAGGCCGTCGTGGTCATCTCGTCCGAGCTGCCCGAGCTGCTCGGCACCTGCGACCGCGTGTACACGCTGTCCGCCGGCCAGATCACCGGTGAGGTGCCGGTGCGTGAGGCCACCCAGGAGAGCCTGATGGCGCTCATGACCAAGGAGAGGGAGCTCGCAGCATGACCAGGACCGTTCCCCCAGAGGCGGGCCAGACCCCACCGAACGCCGACTTCAAGCCCACCCCGGGCGGGCAGAGCGGTTCGGGCAACATGCGCGACCTCCTCCGCAGCAACCTGCGGACCAGTGGCATCTACGTCGCCTTCGTGGCGATCGTCGCCCTCTTCGCGTTCCTGACCGACGGCACCCTGCTCAGCGCCGGCAACATCACCAACCTGGTCCTGCAGTACTCCTACATCCTGGTGCTGGCCATCGGCATGGTCATCGTGATCATCGCCGGGCACATCGACCTCTCCGTGGGGTCGGTGGTCGCGCTCACCGGCGCGGTCTCCGCCGTGCTGGTCATCCAGCAGGGATGGCCGTGGTGGGGCGGTGCCCTGGCCGCGATCGCCGTCGGCCTGGCCGTCGGTGCCTGGCACGGGTTCTGGGTCGCCTACGTCGGCATCCCGGCGTTCATCGTCACCCTCGCCGGCATGCTGCTGTTCCGCGGGCTGACGCTCCAGGTGCTGGACAACGTCTCGCTGTCCCCGTTCCCGGCGGAGTACCGCGACGTGGCCAGCGGGTTCCTCAACGGCCTGCTCGGTGGCTACGGCTACGACACCTTCACCCTGCTGATCGGCGCGGTCGCGGTGGCGGGCTACGCGGTCAGTGGCTGGCGCTCCCGCGCCGCCCGGGCCCGCTACGGGCAGCCGGTCGAGTCGTTGGCGCTGTTCATCGCCAAGGTCGTCGCCGTCGGCGTGGTCGTCATGGCCTTCGCCTGGCAGCTGGCCAACGCCCGCGGCCTGCCCATCGTGCTGATCATCCTGGGTGTGCTGGCGATCGCCTACGGCCTGATCACCAAGAACACCGTGTTCGGGCGTCAGGTCTACGCGATCGGCGGCAACCTCTCGGCGGCGACGCTGTCCGGGGTCAAGGTGCGGGCCGTCAACTTCTGGATCTTCGTCAACATGGGCTTCCTGTCCGCGGTGGCCGGGATCATCTACTCCTCCCGGTCCAACGGGGCCCAGCCGGCCGCCGGTGAGATGTTCGAGCTGGACGCCATCGCCGCCGCCTTCATCGGCGGTGCGGCGGTCACCGGCGGTGTCGGCACCGTGGTCGGGGCCATGGTCGGTGGTCTGATCATGGCGGTCATGAGCAACGGCATGTCGCTCCTGGGCGTCGACCAGTCGATCCAGTCGGTGGTCAAGGGCCTCGTGCTGCTGCTGGCCGTCGCCTTCGACGTCTACAACAAGCGGCGCGCCGGAGCCTCCCGCTGACGTAGGTCGCGGAGCCACCAAGTCGAGGGCGGCACCGGCGCCGTCCTCACCTCGAGGACGGCATCGGCGCCGCCCTCTGCTGAAGGGGGGAACCGTGCTGCCCGATGGAGCGCCGCGCGCGTTGGCACTCTCCGACGTCGCCGTGCACGCCGGCGTCTCGCACCAGACGGTGTCCCGGGTCGTCAACGGGCACCCGAACGTGGCGCCGGCGACCAGGGAGCGCGTGCAGCGGGCGATCACCGAGCTCGGCTACCGGCCGAACGCGGCGGCCCGCGCCCTGGTCACCGGGTCCACCCGCTCGTTCGGGCTGGTGACCTCGCACATCAACCAGTACGGGCCGGCGCAGACGCTGCTCGGGCTGGAGAAGGCCGCCCGCGCGGCCGGCTACTCCCTCGGGGTCGCCATCCTCGACGACGACAGCGAGGCGGCGATGCGCGAGGCGGTCGACCGCTTCGTGGCCCAGTCCGTCGACGCGGTCGTCGCGCTGTCCACCTACGGCCAGGCGGTCGAGGCGCTGCGGCGGTTCGAGGCGCCGGTGCCGCTGATCGCGGTGCAGGTGGGCCGGGACGAGTCCCGGCCCACCGTGTGGGTCGCCCAGGAGGTCGGGGCGGAGCTGGCCACCCGCCACCTGCTCGAGCTCGGGCACCGCACCGTGCACCACGTCACGGGGCCGCCGGACTCGCTGGAGGCCCGCGGGCGGATGGTCGGCTGGCGCCGCGCACTGCAGGACGCCGGCGCACCGGTCCCCGAGCCGCTGCACGGTGACTGGTGGCCCAGCTCGGGGCACGCGGCCGGCCGTGAGCTGGCCGCCCGCGTGCGCGCCGGACAGGACGACGTCACCGCCGTCTTCGTCGCCAACGACCAGATGGCGCTCGGCCTGCTCAGCGCCCTGGCCGACGAGGGGCTGTCGGTACCGGGCGACGTCAGCGTCGTCGGCTTCGACGACGTCCCCGAGTGCGCGTACTTCACCCCGCCGCTCACCACGGTGCGGCAGGACTTCGCCGAGCTGGGCCGCCGCGGGGTCGAGCTCGTGCTCGCCCGACTGCGGGGGGAGCCGCTGGAGTCCCAGCCGGTCCTGCCCCAGCTGGTCGTGCGGCGGTCCACCGGACCAGCCCGGCAGACGGTTTGACGGAGCTCGTTGTTAACGCTAACAATCCATCCGGTGCCGCGGCCTGCGGCGAACCGGTTCGCTGGGACCAGGCCCGTCACGGTGGGCGGAAGGGGCTCCTGACATGACGATGGACGCCGGCACGGCGATCACCTCGGGGCGCACGGCCTTGGGGATCGAGTTCGGATCGACCCGGATCAAGGCGGTGCTGATCGGGCCGGACCACGCCCCCCTCGCCGTCGGCAGCCACGACTGGGAGAACCAGCTGGTCGACCGGCGGTGGACGTACGCACTGGAGGACGTCTGGTCGGGTGTGCAGCGCAGCGTCGCAGCCCTGGCCGAGGACGTACGGCGGCGCCACGGGGTCGAGCTCTCCGGGGTCGGCGCGCTCGGCGTCTCCGCGATGATGCACGGCTACCTCGCGTTCGACGCCGAGGGTGAGCTGCTCACGCCGTTCCGCACCTGGCGGAACACCAACACGGGGCAGGCGACCGAGCGGCTCAGCGCGGAGTTCGGGGTCAACATCCCGCACCGCTGGAGCGTCGCGCACCTCTACCAGGCGATCCTGGACGGGGAGGAGCACCTGGCCCGGCTGGACCACCTGACGACCCTGGCCGGCTACGTGCACTGGCAGCTGACCGGCGAGAAGGTCCTGGGCATCGGGGACGCCAGCGGCATGTTCCCGGTCGACGCCGGTGGCGGGTACGACGCCATGATGCTGGCCCGGTTCGACGAGCTGGCGGCCGAGGCCGGGGTGGAGCTGACCCTCGCCGGGCTGCTCCCCGCCGTCGCCCGCGCCGGCGAGCCCGCCGGCACGCTCACCGAGGCGGGTGCGAGGCTCCTCGACCCGTCCGGGCGGCTGCGCGCCGGCGTCCCGCTGTGCCCGCCGGAGGGCGACGCGGGCACGGGCATGGTGGCGACCAACTCGGTCGCTCCGCGCACCGGGAACGTCTCCGCCGGGACGTCGATCTTCGCCATGGTCGTGCTCGAGGGCGCGCTCTCCCGGGCGCACCGCGAGCTGGACCTGGTGACCACGCCGGCCGGTGACCCGGTGGCGATGGTGCACTGCAACAACGGGGCCAGTGAGCTGGACGCCTGGGCCGGGTTGTTCACCGAGTTCGCCCGGGCGCTGGGGTCGCCGGCCGGCACGTCGGAGGTCTTCCAGACCCTCTTCACCGCGGCCCTGGGCGGTACGAGCGACGGCGGCGGGATGCTCGCGTACAACTACCTCTCCGGTGAGCCGATCACCGACTTCGAGGAGGGGCGGCCGCTCTTCCTGCGCTCCCCGGACAGCCCGCTGGACCTGGGCACCTTCGTCCGGACGCACCTGTTCTCCGCCCTGGCCACGCTGCGGATCGGCATGGACGTGCTGCAGAAGACCGAGGGGGTGCGCCTGGACCGGATGTTCGCGCACGGCGGCCTGTTCAAGACCGAGGGCGTGGCGCAGCGGTTCCTGGCGGCCGCGATCGACACCCCGGTCGCCGTCGGCGACGTCGCCGCCGAAGGCGGCGCCTGGGGGATCGCCGTCCTGGCTGCCTTCGCCGCCGGCCGCCCCGCGGGGCAGAGCCTCGCCGAGTACCTGGACACCGCGGTGTTCGGTGACGCGAGCCTGACCACCGCGGAGCCCGACCCCGCCGACGTCGCGGGCTTCGACGCCTTCATGCAGCGGTACGTCGCCGGGCTGCCGGTCGAGCGGGCCGCCGTGGAGCACGTCGCCATCGGCGACCGGCCGGCCGAGCCGCACACCGACGAGACCCCGACCGCCACCACCGAGGAGCAGCCGGCATGACATCCACCCCGACCCGCACCGAGCAGGGGACGCTGCGCGCCCAGCGCGAGCACGTCGCCCACCTGCACACCTACCTGACCCGCTACGAGCTGGTCACCTGGACCTCGGGCAACGTGTCCGAGCGGGTGCCCGGCGAGGACCTGTTCGTCATCAAGGGCAGCGGCGTCGAGTACGACCAGCTGACCTGGGAGGGCATCACCGTCTGCGACCTCGACGGCAACGCCGTCGACGGCGTCCGGGCCCCCTCCAGCGACACGGCGGCGCACGCCTACGTCTACCGGAACATGCCCGAGGTGAACGGCCAGGTGCACACGCACAGCACCTACGCCGCGGCCTGGGCGGCCCGGCACGAGGAGATCCCCTGCGTGCTCACGGCGATGGCCGACGAGTTCGGCGGGCCCATCCCCGTGGGGCCGTTCGCGCTGATCGGTGACGACTCCATCGGCCAGGGCATCGTGGAGACGCTGCAGGGGCACCGCTCGTCGGCGGTGCTGATGAAGAACCACGGCGTCTTCACCATCGGGCCCTCGGCGAAGGCCGCGGTCAAGGCCGCCGTCATGACCGAGGACGTCGCCCGCACCGTGCACCTCTCCCGCCAGCTGGGTGAGCCCAAGCCGATCGCGCAGGCGGACATCGACTCGCTGTACGCGCGCTACCAGAACGTCTACGGACAACGATGAGCACGAAGGAGCAGCAGGTGGCATTCGAGGGTTCGGAGATCTGGTTCCTCACCGGCAGTCAGGGGCTGTACGGCGAGGAGACCCTCCAGCAGGTCGCCGAGCAGTCGCAGCGGGTCGCCGCGACGCTGGACGGCGCTGACGCCGTCCCGGTCCGGGTGGTCTGGAAGCCGGTGCTCACCGACGCCGGTGCGATCCGGAAGATGATGGGCGCGGCGAACGAGGACCCGAACTGCCTCGGCGTCATCACCTGGATGCACACCTTCTCGCCGGCGAAGATGTGGATCTCCGGGCTGGACGCGCTGCGCAAGCCGCTGCTGCACCTGCACACCCAGGCCGACGCCGCCCTCCCGTGGGCGACGATCGACATGGACTTCATGAACCTGAACCAGGCCGCCCACGGCGACCGGGAGTACGGGTTCATGCTCACCCGGCTGCGCACGCCGCGCACCACCGTCTCCGGCCACGCGGGCAGCCCGCGGGTGCAGGCCCGGGTGGGTTCCTGGGCCCGCGCCGCCGCCGGTGCGGCCGCCGCCCGCGGCCTCAAGCTGGCCCGGTTCGGTGACAACATGCGGAACGTCGCGGTCACCGAGGGCGACAAGGTCGAGGCGGAGATCCGCTTCGGCATGTCGGTGAACACCTGGGGCGTCAACGACCTGGTCGAGGTGGTCGACGCGGTCGCCGACTCCGCCGTGGACGCGGTCGTCGCGGAGTACGGCGACCTCTACGAGATGGACGCCGACCTGCGCCCGGGCGGGGAGCGGCATGACAGCGTCCGCTACCAGGCCCGGATCGAGGTGGCCCTGCGCCAGTTCCTCACCGAGGGCGGCTTCGGTGCGTTCACCACCAACTTCGAGGACCTCGGCGGCCTGCGCCAGCTCCCCGGCCTGGCCGTGCAGCGGCTGATGGCCGACGGCTACGGCTTCGGCGGCGAGGGCGACTGGAAGACCTCCGCCCTGCTGCGGGTGCTCAAGGTCGCCGCCCAGGGGCTGCCCGGCGGCACGTCCTTCATGGAGGACTACACCTACGACCTCGCCTCGGAGACCCCGAAGATCCTCGGTGCCCACATGCTCGAGGTGTGCCCGACGATCGCCGGGGACAAGCCGCGGCTGGAGGTGCACCCGCTGGGCATCGGCGGCCGCGAGGACCCGGCCCGGCTGGTGTTCACCGCCGCCCCCGCCGACGGCATCACGGTCGGTTGGTGCGACCTGGGCGACCGGTTCCGCTGGGTGGCCAACGAGATCGACGTCGTCGAGCCGTCCGAGCCGCTGCCGAACCTCCCGGTCGCCCGGGCGGTCTGGGAGCCCCGGCCGGACTTCGAGACGGCGACCGAGGGCTGGCTGACCGCCGGCGGGCCGCACCACACGGTGCTGTCCACCCAGCTGGGGGCCGATGAGCTGACCGACCTGGCGGAGGTGTTCGACACCGAGCTGGTGCTCATCGACGCCGACACCACCCGGCGCAGCCTGGCCAAGGAGCTGCGCTGGAGCGCGGCCTACCACCGGCTCAACCAGCGCCTCTGAGGACGGACGACGCCCCGGCCGGTTGCCCGGCCGGGGCGTCGTCGTGCCGGTGGTCCGGTGGTCCGGTCGCCCGGACCACCAGTGCGGGTCGGTCAGCGCCTGACCGCGCCGACCGACCCGTCGCGCTGGTCGATCAGTACCAGTTGTTGGCCCGGAAGTGCGCCCACGCGCCACACGGGGTGCCGTAGCGGTCGCTGATGTAGCCCAGGCCCCAGGTGATCTGGGTCGCCGGGTTGGTGCGCCAGTCCGGGCCGGCCGAGGCCATCTTCGAACCGGGCAGCGCCTGCGGGATGCCGTAGGCGCTGGAGTTCGGGTTGTCGGCCGTGGTCTCCCAGTTGCTCTCCTTCTCCCACAGGGCGTCCAGGCAGTCGAACTCGCCGGGGCCCCAGCCGCGCTCGGCGACCATGGTCCGGGCGATGGACCGGGGGTCACCGCTGGCGGTCCGGTCGGCGCTGCGGCTGGCGGGCTGCTCGACCGGGCGGCTGGGTGCCGGGGCCGCAGGTGCGGCCGCCCCGCCGCCGAGGGTGAGGGTCTGGCCGACGCGGAGCACGTTCGGGTCGCCGCCGATGGTGCCGCGGTTGGCGGCGTAGAGGGCCTGCCAGGTGGTGCCGTGCTGGGCGGCGATCTTGCCGAGGGTGTCGCCGGAGCGCACCACGTAGGTGCCGGTCGCCGCCGCGGGTGCGGCTGCCGGTGCAGCCGCCGGGGCCGCCCCTCCGCCGATGGTCAGCACCTGGCCGACGCGCAGCACGTTCGGGTTGCTGCCGATGGTGTCGCGGTTGGCGGCGTGGATGTCCTGCCAGGTGGCGCCGTGGCTGGCGGCCAGCTCGTTGAGCGTGTCACCGGGGCTGACGGTGTGGCTGCCGGTGTGGGCCGCGGCCGGTGCGATGACCCCGAAGGACATCGCCGCGGCTGCCGCGACGACCATGGCGGGGCGTGCCGCCGAAGCGAAGGCGGAGCGCTCGGTGGAGCGGTCGCGCCGTGCCGTGAAGCGATTGAGCATGGGTGTGTGTGCCTCTCGCCGCCTGCGGAGTTAGCTGTCGGGTTCGGGCGAGAGCTGCCCGGCCGCGTGCTGCGGCTTCACCCCAAGGCCCGGAGGCCTGGTCCTGCGAGGTGGGTCCCCCGCGCCTGCCCGTGGTCTCGTGACGTCCGGGCGACGGTGGGCAGGTTCGGCGGTGCCGTCGTCCGGAGCCCGCCGTGCGGCGGACGGGGACAACGGTAGGCAGGCCGTCGGCCGCGGGAGCCGGTCGGCGACGAGCTTTCCCGGGCTCCCCGACGCGGTCAGCACGAGCTGTGACGGATCATGGACGCGGCGTGCGCCGGTGCCCCGAGGTCGTCTCCCGGCGCAACGGCTCAGCGGCCGGTGAGCACGACCGGCAGGTCCTGCAGCCCGCGGATGACGAACTCCGGGCGGCGCCGGGCCGGGCGGGCCAGCTCCAGCCGGGACGTCCGGCTCAGCAGTGCACCGAAGGAGGCCTGCAGCTCCACCCGGGCCAGCGGGGCACCGATGCAGAAGTGCACCCCGGCCCCGAAGGAGATGTGCGGGTTGTCCGCGCGTCCGACGTCGAGGGTGTCCGGGTCGACGAAGACGGCCGGGTCGCGGTTGGCGCTGCCCAGCAGGGCGGCGATCTTCTGTCCCCGAGCGACGGTGACCCCGCCGATCTCGACGTCCTCGGTGGCGGTGCGCTCGAACAGCTGCAGCGGTGAGTCGTAGCGCATCAGCTCCTCGATCGCCGTCGGCAGCAGGGCCGGGTCCGCGCGCAGCCGGGCGAGCTGGTCGGGGTGCTCCAGCAGCGCCAGCAGGCCGTTGCCGCTGACGTTGACCGTCGCCTCGTGGCCGGCGTTGAGCAGCAGGATGCAGGTGGTCACCAGCTCGTCCTCGGTGAGCCGGTCGCCCTCGGCGTCGCGCACCGTGACCAGGTGGGTGAGCAGGTCCTCGCCCGGTGCGGTCCGCCGCTCGGCGGCCAGCTCGCGCAGGTAGGCGACGAACTCGGCGGCGGCCCGCTCGGCGTCGGCCTCGATCTCCGACGTCCGGCCGTACTCGTACATCTTCACGATCGCGTTCGACCACGGGCGCAGCAGCGGCCGGTCGACCGCCGGCACCCCGAGCAGCTCGGCGATGACTGCGACCGGCAGCTCCTCGGCCATGCCGGACAGCACGTCGACGCCGGTCGCGCCGGCGGAGCGCTCGACGAGGGAGTCGACGAGCGAGTCGGCCAGGTCCTGGACCCACGGTCGCAGCCGCTCGACGTGGCCGCGGGCGAACGCCGCGCTGATCAGCCGCCGCAGCCGGGTGTGCGTGGGCGGCTCCATCTCCAGGATGGCGTTGCGGTGGATCAGGTTGAAGCTCTCGAACCGCTCGGTGGGGGTCCGGTCCGACCAGATCCGGCCCAGCCGCCGATCCCGGAGGACGGCGTTGGCCTCGGCGTGGCCGAAGGCCAGCCACAGGCCTTGCCGCTCGTCCCACTGCACCGGCGCTGCGGCGCGGGCCACGGCGAACGCGGGATAGGGATCGGCGACCAGCGCGGGGTCGGTCAGGTCGAACGGGACGGGAGCCGGTGTCACCGGCAGAGCCTACGGGCGGCAGCCGGACGGGACGCCGTCCCCCGGTCGCCGACGGCGCCTCCTACGCTCGCAGGCATGGCCCGCTCCACGACCCGCCGCCGCCCCGCCGCCCCTGCCGCGACCGACGGTGAGACCAACCCGAAGGCGCCCTGCCCCTGTGGCTCCGGTCGCCGCTACAAGCACTGCCACGGCTCCGGCTACGGCCAGCCGGTGCTCCGCCCGTTCGAGGGCCTGCCCGGCGAGGTCGACTGGGTGGCGCTGCGCGAGCTCGTGCCGGCCGCCACCGCCAAGCTGACCACCACGGAGGGCCGGTCGGTCACGCTGGCCAGCGTGCTCCCCGGCGGCACCCCTGCCCTGGTGCGGGCCAACGGCGAGATCCTGCTCGGCGTCCAGCTGCAGACCTCCTCCGACGACGTCAGCCGCGACCTCGGCACCGCGCTCGCCGCCGCGCTCGAGGCGCCGGCCGGCGCCCCCGTCGACCCGGGCCCCATCGGTGCCGCCGGCTCGGCCGGGCCGCGGCTGCAGGAGCTGCTGGACCTCTCGGCTCCGTTCGAGGTCACCGTGCACGACGACTTCGAGTTCTGGCTGGAGGGCGCCGACGTCGACGCGACCGCCCGCGCGAGCCTGCAGCAGGCCAACGAGATGGTGATGCCCACGGTGCGGCTGGACGGGCTGGAGGCCGCCTACTGGTGCCGGCCCACCACCGAGCGCGGCCACGTGCGCTGGGTGCGCCCCGAGCCGGAGGAGGCGCTGCTGGACGCCCTGGCCCGGCTCGGCGCGGCCGAGCAGCTGAGCCTGGGGGAGGGCACCCGCTACGCCGGCGCCTTCCGCGCCCTCGGGCTCGTCGTCCCGGTGTGGGACGTGCCCGGCGCCGTGCCCGGTGCCGAGTGGGCCGGCCCCTCGGCCGAGCTGCACTCCCGGCTGGACGCTGCGCTGGCGGTCACCGAGCCGCTGGACGCGGACGAGCGACGGGCCCGCGCGGGGCTGCTGTCCCGGCAGGTCACGCTCCGCTGAGCGAGGACCCTCTGCCCAGACCGCGCGTCGGCCCCGTCCGGAGGCTCGCGCCGAGCCTGCGAGGCGGGAGAGGGACGGAGTCCTTCAACTACCGTGGGGGCCGCACAGCAGAGCTGAGAGAGGACGAACGTGGGCCACGAGCACGGCGGCATGGGTGCGATGCACGTCCCGGAGCTGCCGCCGACCCTCGGTCGGGTGCTGGGGCTGGACCTGGCCGCCGCGTCGCCGGTGGCCTGGCTCGCCGTGCTGATGGCCGCCGGCTACCTGGTCGGGCTGTGGCGGCTGCACCGCCGGGGCGTCCGCTGGGCGCCGTCCCGGACGGTCGCGTGGCTGCTCGGCTGCGCCACCCTGTTCCACGTCACCGCCAGTGGCCTGCAGAGCTACGGGATGGCGCTGTTCAGCCTGCACATGGTGCAGCACATGGTGCTGAGCATGATCACGCCGCTGCTGTTGCTGCTCGGCGCACCGGTCACCCTGATGCTGCGCGCACTCCCCGCGGCCCAGGGGCCCGCCGGGATGCCGCGGCGGGCGCTGCTCGGGGCCCTGCACAGCCGGCTGGGCCAGCTGGTCTCCTCCCCGCTGTTCACCATCCCGCTGTTCATCGCCAGCCTCTACGGCGTCTACTTCACCCCGCTGTTCGACGAGCTCATGTCGACGGTGCCCGGGCACACGTTCATGCTGCTGCACTTCTTGGTCACCGGGCTGCTGTTCTTCGGCCCGATCATGGCCATCGACCCGTGGCCCCGGCGGTCCGGGCACGGCGCGCGGATGCTGGAACTGCTGCTGCCCGCCCCGTTCCACGCCTTCTTCGGCGTGATCGTGATGATGAGCAACACCCTGCTGCTGACCAGCTACACCACCCCACCGGAGTCCTGGGGCATCGACCCGCTGTACGACCAGGGGGCGGCCGGCGGCATCGCCTGGTCGTTCGGGGAGTTCCCCACCGTGCTGGTGCTGGCGGTGGTGTTCTTCCAGTGGACCCGCTCGGAGGACCGGGCCAACCGGTCTGCCGACCGGGCGCGCGACCGGGCGATCGCCCGCGGCGAGAGCGGCGAGGACCCCGAGCTGACCGCCTACAACGAGCGACTCCGCCGCCTGGCGGCCCAGCACCCCTGACCGTGGGCTGACCGGACGCGCGCGGTCGGGTCCCCGTCGGCCGGGTCGGCGCGCCCTACCCTCCCCGCGTGCCGTTCACCCTCGTCCACCCAGCGGTGGTGCTGCCGCTGCTGCGGACTCCCCTGGTGCCCTCCGCGTTGGTGGCCGGCGCGATGGCCCCGGACCTGCCCTACTACGTGTCGCTGCAGTGGATCGGCGGTGACTACAACCTCACGCTGACGCACGAGTGGTCGTCCGTGCTCTGGCTGGACCCGATCATCGGGTCGGTGCTGCTGGCCACGTTCCAGCTCCTGCTCAAGGGCCCGCTGCTCGCGCTGTTGCCGCCGTCGGCCGCTGGGCGCGCGGCGCCCGCGGCCCTGGGCTTCCGCTGGCGCAGCTCGGCGGCGCTGGCTCTCATCGCCGTCTCGCTGGTCGTCGGCGCGGCGACCCATCTGGCGTGGGACGAGCTGACCCGCTCCCCGGGCCCCCCGTGGGCGGTGCGGCTGGAGGTCGCCTTCAGCGTGCTGGGAGCGGTCGCTCTGCTGGGGTGGCTGGTGCGCTGGTGGCGGGCCACGCCCCCGCAGCCGGTGGCGGCCGGCGTCCTGTTGCCCCGTCGCCTGCGTACCGGCATCGCCGCGCTGCTCGCCGCGGTGGCGGTGGGGACGGGAGCGGTCGCCGCGGTGCGGCGGCTGACGGAGATCCGCGAGGCCTACCGGGTGGACGGGGTCGTCGACCGGGTCGGTGTGGCCGAGGCGGAGCTGCGGACGTTCCTGGTCGAGGGCGGTACCGCGTTCATCGTGGCACTGGTGGTCTACGCCGTCGGCTGGCACGTGCACCGTGCGTTCACCCGCCGCCGCGCGGAGCAGCTCACCTCGCCCTGACCGTCAGGGGCCGAGATCGCGCTCTTGGCCCTAGGAGGGGCGGCGGGTGCGGGGGTGGTCGGCGGCGACCAGCGCCTCGACCAGGTCGGCGCGGGCCCGGGCCACGCGGGAGCGGATCGTGCCGATCGGGCAGCCCACCACCTCGGCGGCCTCGGCGTAGGGCAGCCCGATCAGCTGGGTGAGCACGAAGGCCTCCCGGCGCTCGGGCTCCAGCCGGTCCAGCACGTCCTGCGCGGCGACCGACCCGCCCACCTCGTCGTCCGGCACGTCGCGGACCAGGTCGGCCAGGTCGGTGTCGTCGGAGACCAGCACCAGGCCGCGGCGCTTCCGGGCCCGCAGGTGGTCGGCGCAGACCCGGCGGGCGATGGACAGCAGCCAGGTGCGCAGCGACGACCGGCCCTCGAAGCCCCGCAACGCCGGCAGGGCCCGCAGGTAGGTCTCCTGGGTGAGGTCCTCGGCGGCCTGGCGGTCGGCCAGGTGCGCACACAGCCGCCACACGTCGGTCTGCGTCTCCCGGATCAGCGCGGCCTGAGCCAGGCTGTCGCCCTCGGCTGCGCGGGCAGCGAGACGTTCCAGCTGCCCCACGTGGACCCTCCGGGAACTCTGCGGTCGTCGGCGGCGACTATGCCACCGTGAGCTGTGCAGCCTGTCGTGAGGCGGTCTCCGCCGACCTGGACGGCGAGTCCCCGGGCGCGCCGCAGACCTGGGTCGACGAGCACCTGGGCAGGTGCCCGGCCTGCCGCGGGTGGGCCGAGGCCGCGGCGGAGGTGACCCGCCGGGCCCGGCTGACCCCGGTCGCGGCGGTGCCCGACGTGACCGCCGCGGTCCTGGGCCGGCTGCCGGCGGTACAGCCGGCGGCCCGCTCCCGGGCGTGGCTGGACGGCGCCCTGCGGCTGGCCCTGCTGGCCGTCGGCGCCGGTCAGCTGGCGGTCAGCCTGCCGGCGCTGCTGGGGGCCGGCGGTGCGGCGGCCGCCCCGGTGCACCTGGCGCACGAGACGGGGGCCTGGAACCTGGGGCTGGCTGCCTGCTTCCTCGGCGTCGCCGTGCTGCCGCGGCTGGCGGCCGGTGCCCTGCCCTTCCTGCTGCCCTTCACCGCCGTGCTCGCCTGGGTCACCGTCGGCGACCTGGGGACCGGCCACGTGCACCCCGGCCGGGCGGTCGGGCACCTGCTGCTGCTCGGCGGGGCCGTGCTGGTCAGCTGGCTCGCGCTGCGGAACCGGGGTGCCCGCACCGGTCCGACCGGGGAGCGGGTCGCCCGGCCGGTGACGAGGTGGGCCGTCGCCCGGGGAGCGGAGCCCGGGCGGTGGGCCGAGCGTCCTGCGGCGCCCGGCTGGCGGGCCGCCGGCCCGGCCGCGCGTGCCGCGGTCCGGGCCGAAGGCGGTGGCGAGCGCGCGGCCGCCTGACCGCGTGCCCCTGGTTGACTGCCCGCGCTGACCAGCCGGTGTGACCGGCAGCGAACACGGAGGAACCCGATGGACCGTCGCCTGGCTCTGGTGCCGCTCGCCGTCCTGCTCCTGGCCGGCTGTACCGGGGACGGCGAGGACGACGGCGCGGACGCGGCGGGGACGGCGTCGACCGCGGCGGCCCGTGAGGTCGAGTGGGGCGCCTGCGACTTCGACGTCCCGGCCGGGGTCGACATCGAGTGCGGCACGCTGGAGGTGCCGGCCGACCGCGACGACCCGGGTGCCGGCACGGTCAGCCTGGCCTTCGGCGTCGTCGCCGCGGCGGCCGAGGACCCGGCCGAGGACCCGCTCGTCTACCTCTCCGGCGGTCCGGGCCAGGGTGCGCTGGAGTTCGTGCCACTCGCGTTCGGGGAGCTGTACGAGCCGCTCGCCCAGGACCGGGACCTGGTCCTCCTCGACCAGCGCGGCACCGGGCTGACCGAGCCGTCGCTTGCGTGCGAGGAGTACAGCTCCTGGGTGCGGGAGTCGCTGGGGTCGGAGGAGCCGGTCGAGGAGCTGGCGGCCCAGGCCGCGGCCTCGCTGGAGGAGTGCCGGCAGCGGCTGGTCGACGAGGGCGTCGACTTCGCCGACTACGACAGCGCGGCCTCGGCGGCCGACCTCGAGGACCTGCGCCGGGCGCTGGGCCACGAGGAGTGGAACCTCTACGGGATCTCCTACGGCACGCGGCTGGCGCAGACCGCCATGCGCGACCACCCCGAGGGCATCCGGTCGGTGGTGCTCGACGCCGCGTACCCGATCGACGCCGACCTCTACGAGGAGACACCGGGCAACGCCGCCCGGGCGCTGGAGGCGCTGTTCGCCACCTGCGCCGCCGACGCCCGGTGCGCCGAGCGGTACCCCGACCTGGAGCAGACGGTCACCGACCTGGTCGCGGAGCTGGACGCCGCGCCCGCCTCGGTCACGGTCCGCGACCCGACGACCGGCGAGCGGGTGGAGAGCCCGCTGGACGGCGCCGGCCTCGTCGGGTTCCTCTTCCAGAGCATGTACTCGACCGAGCTGATCCCGTTCCTCCCGGAGATCGTCGAGGCCGCGGCGAACGACGACTTCGGCTCGATCGGCCTGCTGCTCAGTGCCTTCTCCCAGCAGCTGGACCTGGTCAGCGTCGGCCAGCAGCTGGCCGTGCAGTGCGAGGAGGAGATCAGCTTCAGCGACCCGGAGGCCGTGGCGGACGCGACCGCCGAGCACCCGCTGGTCGAGAGCTTCTTCGACAGCACCCCCACGATGGGGCCGGGCGTCTTCGACGTCTGCGCCGACTGGGACGCCGGTGAGCCCGGTGCGGGGGAGGACGACGCGCTGAGCAGCGACCTGCCCACCCTGGTGCTGGCCGGTGAGCTCGACCCGATCACCCCGCCCCGGTGGGGTGCGCAGCTGGCCGAGCAGCTGGGGAACAGCGTCTTCGTCGAGTTCCCCGCCACCGGGCACGGCTCGGTGGCGACGCACGAGTGCGCGGTGCAGCTGACCCGCGACTTCCTCGCCGACCCGGACAGCGAGCCGGACGCCTCCTGCGTCGACGACGTCGAGATCCCGGCGTTCACCGTGGAGGGGGTGCAGGTGGAGATGACGGCCTGGGAGAGCGAGGAGCTGGGCGTCGCGGGGGTCCGACCGGAGGGCTGGTCGGAGGTGGTCCCCGGTGCGTTCCAGGAGTCGCCGCTGGTCTCGCTGGTGCAGCAGGTGGTGCCCGGTGCGACGGCCGACCAGCTGCTCCCGCAGCTGGCCGCGCAGCTGGGCACCGGCGAGCCCCTCGAGCCGGTGGGTCAGCGCGAGACGGGGTCGGCCACCTGGGACCTGTACCGGCTCGACGACCTCGGCCAGCGGGTCGACCTGGCCCTGGCCGACACCCCGGCGGGCCTGGCCGTGGTGCAGCTGACCTCGAGCCCGGAGCGGATGGACGTCCACCGGGAGCAGGTCTTCGACCCGGCCGTGGAGGCGTTCGACCCCGCCCCCTGACCGACTACGCGGGGACGGCGTCGCGCAGCACCGGGCAGCTCATGCAGCGTGGGCCACCGCGGCCGCTGCCCAGCTCCGAGCCGGCGATCGCGACGACCTCGATCCCGGCGGCCTCCAGCGCGGCGTTGGTGACGGTGTTCCGCTCGTAGGCGACCGTGAGCCGCGGGGCCAGCGCGAGGGTGTTGTTGCCGTCGTCCCACTGCTCGCGCTCGGCGGTCACCGGGTCCAGCCCGGTGTCGATCACCCGCAGCCGGTCGATCCCCATCGCCTGCGCGGCGGCGATCAGGAACGGCTGCGGGCCGCGGACCGACAGCTCGTCAGTGTCGGGGGAGGCGTCCCCGGCCGTCACGGTCCAGGCCTGCAGGTGGTCGGCGATCGCCGGGTACATGACCATCGCGTCGACGTCGACCATGGTGGCGACGGTGTCCAGGTGCATGGTCGCCCGCTGCTGGGCGATGGGGACGACGAGCACCGTGTGCGCCAGCCCCCGGTCGAGCACCCGCCGGGCCAGTCGCTCCGCGCCTCCGGGCGTGGTCCGCTCGCCCACCCCGACGGCGACGACGCCCGGGGAGAGCAGCAGCACGTCGCCGCCCTCGAGGTGTTCCAGGTGCGGGCCGTAGAGCTGTTCGACACCGGCGAACCGGGGGTGATGGGTGTACAGCGCCGCGGTCAGCGCGCTCTCCCGGTCCCGGGCCGGCATGGCCAGCGAGGTGACGGCGACCTGCCCGCCGACCCACACCGAGGAGTCGCGGGTGAACATCAGGTTGGGCAGCGGCGGGACGACGAAGTCCCCGCGCCCCATCAGCTCGTAGGCCAGCCCGCGGCCGCCGCGCAGCTCGTCGTGCGCCACCCCGGTGATCAGGGCGGTGGCCAGGTCCTCGGGCGCGAGACCGTCGAGGTGGGCGGTGGTGGCGTGCTGCAGGGTGGCGCCGAGCCGGGGGTCGTCGACCGCGGCGGCGATCACCTCCGCGCGGGCGGCCGGCACCGCCATCACCTCGGCCAGCAACCGGTCCAGGTGCAGCACCTCGACCCCGCGGTCGGTGAGGGCGGCGGCGAACGCGTCGTGCTCCTCCTGCGCGCGGGCCACCCAGGGGACGCCGTCGAAGAGCAGCTCGTCGTTGTTGCGCGGGGTGAGCCGGCGCAGCTCGGCGCCGGGGCGGTGCAGGAGGACGGTGCGGAGCCGGCCGACCTCACTGGTCACGCCGGGGGTCGTGGAGTTCGCGGCACGCATCCCCTGAGCCTGCTGGATCTTGCTCGGGTCGGCCAGCCCGGAAGGGGTGAGTTCGCGCCGTCCCCCGCACTGGCCAGGGCAGCCTCTCCTGGCTGGCGAGCGCCCCGCGGAGCTGTCAGCCTCGGGTCATGACCCAGATGCTGGACATGCCCCAGGTGCAGGACTGCTCGGTCGACAGCTGTTCGTACAACGCCGACCATGCCTGCCACGCCGGCGCCATCACCGTCAGCGGCGACCACGCCCACTGCGGGACCTTCGTGGAGATCTCGTTCCGCGCCGGGCTCGAGCGCACCGGCGTCGTCGGCGCCTGCCACCGCTCGGACTGCGTGCACAACGAGGCGCTGGAGTGCCGCGCGTCCGCCGTGCAGGTCGGCTCGGCCGCCGACGCGGCGGACTGCCTCACCTACACCGCCCGCTGAACCCCGTCGGCGGCCCGGTGGGGCTGCCGGCTCAGCCGACCAGCTGCTCCAGCTCGTCGGCGTCGGCCACCTGCTCCAGGGCCAGCGCCGGGGTGCGCAGCACGGTGTCGGCCACCGACAGTGCCGCGATCGGGTCGCCGTCGTCGACGAGGACAGCACGGCCCGCGGTCGCGACCGGCCGCAGCGCGGCGAGCACCGCGCGTCGGTCGTGCGCGGCCAGGCCGTCGGTCAGGCGGTCGACCAGGACGACGGACGCCGTCCCGGTGCCCGCCTGCGCGACGGCGGCGAGCCGCTGCTGCACGTCGTCGCCGGGTGCCGCGGTCAGCCGCAGCACGGAGAGGGAGGCGTGCCCTCCGGCGCACCGGGCGCTGCCCGGGTCCAGGGCGGCCATGGTGTCCGCCCGGGCGCCCGCAGGACCCAGCAGCACCGTGACACCGCCGACCGGCAGTCGCAGACCCATCCCACCCACCTCGCGTCGAGTGAGGCGAGGCTAACCTGATCGACGCGCCGTGCGCCAGTCGCCCCCGGGAGGGTCAGCCGGGCGCGGTGCGATCCGGGTCCGCTGCGGCTCCGGACGGCGCGGCACCGTCCCCGGTGAGCAACCGGGACAGCCCGGCCCGCACCAGCGCCGGCTGCAGCGCGGCGGGCACGGCCAGCAGCCTCAGGTGGTGCCCGCGGCGCAGCGGCTTGCGGCTGAGGTGCACCAGCAGCTGCAGGCCCGCGGCGTCGATCGCGGTGACCGCGGAGAGGTCTGCCCGGTCCGGCCAGTCCGCCGGCGTCACCAGCACCCGGAAGCGGCGCACGGCCTCCCGGTCGATGCGGCCGGAGAACCGGAGCAGCGGACCGGCCCCGTCCTCGGCCCGGACCACCTCGCCGGCGACAGGATCGGGGCCGCTGGACACAGAGCACCGGTACCCGCGCGGAGCTGCCGAAACGCGATCACCCGCGGCGCGATGCGCCTCACCCGGGATCGACCGTCCCGGGCGGTCGGGCACCGCTACAGTCTGCCGGTGCCCGAGCCGGACCTGAGGGACGTCGCCCGGCCCGCAGCGCTCGACGCGCGCCGCCGGGCCCGCGACCTCGACCGGCTCGTCACCGAGGGGGTCGACGTCCTGGTCGTGGGCGGTGGGGTGACCGGCGCCGGGGTCGCGCTGGACGCCGCCGCCCGCGGGCTGAGCGTCGCGCTGTGCGAGCGCGTGGACCTGGCCGCGGGCACCAGTCGTTGGTCGTCCAAGCTGGTGCACGGCGGGCTGCGGTACCTGGCGCAGCGGGAGATCGGACTGGCCCGGCACAGCGCCCGGGAGCGGGCCGTGTTGATGGGCGTGACCGCACCCCACCTGGTCGGGCGGCTGCCGTTCCTGGTGCCCGACGTGGCCGGCCGGGACGTCAGCGCGCTGGCCGGGCTCGGCGGGCGGCTGGGCGATGCGGTCCGGCTCTCCGTGCCCGGCGGGCGCCGCTCCCTGCCCGGCACCGGCCGGATCGGGCCGGAGGGCGTCTCCCGGCTGGTGCCCGGTGTCCGCCCGGGGCGCGGCGGCGTCGTCTTCTGGGACGGGCAGCTGGTCGACGACGCGCGGCTGGTCGTCTCGCTGGCCCGCACCGCCGCCGCCTTCGGGGCCGGCGTGCTCACCGGGGTGACGGTCACCGGCGTGGACGGCGGGGCGGTCGCGCTGACCGTCGACGGCGGGTCGACGACGGTGCGGGCCGGGGTGGTGGTCAACGCCACCGGGGCGTGGGCGCAGCGGCTGGCGCCCGGCGTCCGGCTGGTGCTCTCCCGCGGATCGCACCTCGTCGTCCCGGCGGCCCGGCTCGGCTCGCCGACGGCCGCGCTGACCGTGCCGCTGCCGGGGTCGCGGACCCGGTTCGTCGTCGCCCTGCCCCAGCCCGGCGGGCTGGTGCACCTGGGGATCACCGACGAGCCGGTGGCCGGGCCGGTGCCCGAGGACGACCCGGTGCCCAGCGACGCCGAGGTGGCGCAGCTGCTGGACACCGTGAACCGGGTGCTGGCCCGACCGCTGGACCGTTCCGACGTGGTGGGTGCCTACGCCGGGCTGCGTCCGCTGGCGCAGCCGGTCTCCGCCGGGGACGGGCCGGGGGGCGCCCCGGCCGACCTGTCCCGCCGGCCCCTGCTGGCCTGGGACGGTCCGGTGCTCACCGTGGTCGGCGGGAAGCTGACCACCTACCGGTCGACGGCCGCCCAGGCGGTCGACGCCGTCGTGACCCGGCTCGGCCGCGGCGCCGTCCGGTCACCGACGGCCCGGCTGCCGCTGGTCGGTGCCGCGCCCGGGCGGGCGCTGGCCCGGGTGGACGCCGCCGCCCGGCTGGTGCGCCGGTACGGCACCGAGGCCGCGGTGGTCGCCGGGCTGGGGGAGGAGCCGGTGGTCGACGGCCGCCCGGAGACGGTGGGGGAGCTGCGGTTCGCCGTCCGGGCCGAGGGGGCGCGGACGGTCGACGACCTGCTGGACCGGCGCACCCGGATCGGCCTGGTGCCCACCGACCGGGAACGGGCCGCGCCACTGGCCGCGGCGGTGCTGGCCGCCGAGAGCTGACCCGTCTCAGTGTGCGAGACGACTGTTCCACTGAGTGGGCTGACGGTGCAGGCTGACGCCGTGGACACCTACACGCACGGGCACGCCGAACCGGTCCTGCAGTCCCACCGCTGGCGCACCGCGGAGAACTCCGCCGCCCACCTGGTGCCGCACCTGCGCCCGGGGCTGGAGCTGCTCGACGTGGGCTGTGGGCCGGGCACGATCACGGTCGACCTCGCCGCCCGGGTGGCGCCGGGGCGGGTGGTCGGGCTCGACGTGTCGCCCGCGCCACTCGCGGAGGCCCGTGCGCTGGCCGAGCAGGCCGGGGTGGCGGTGGAGTTCGGGGTGGGGGACGGCTACGCGCTGGCCGCCGCCGACGACTCCTTCGACGTCGTGCACGCCCACCAGGTGCTGCAGCACCTGACCGACCCGGTCGCCGCGCTGCGCGAGATGGCCCGGGTCTGCCGGCCCGGCGGGCTGATCGCCGTCCGCGACGTCGACTACGCCGCCACCACCTGGTTCCCGGCGTCGGCCGGGCTGGACCGCTGGCTGGACCTCTACCAGCGGGTGGCCCGGGCCAACGGGGCCGAACCGGACGCCGGCCGGCGGCTGCGGTCGTGGGCGCACGCCGCCGGGCTGCGGGACACGGTGGCCACGACGTCCGCCTGGTGCTTCGCGACCCCCGACGAGCGTTCCTGGTGGGGGCGCTCCTGGGCCGGGCGGGCGACCGCGTCGGCGTTCGCCGAGCAGGCCCGGACGTACGGGCTGGCCACCCAGCAGGAGCTGCAGGCGATCGCCGACGCGTGGCTGGAGTGGGCCGAGGCCGACGACGGCTGGCTGGGCATGCTGCACGGCGAGCTGCTCATCCGCGTCTGAAACGCCCGGGTCGTCAGGCGGGGGCCGGCGCCAGTTGTTCGTCGGCGTGGGCGATGTGCCGCAGCGAGCGCCAGATGAGCACCACGAAGACGGCCGACCCGGCGAAGGCGAACCAGAACGGCGCGGTCACGCCCCAGTGCTGGGCGAGCACCCCGCCGATGCCCGAGCCGACCACCAGGCCGCCGTAGACGCCCACCACGTTGACGCTGCCCACCCGGCCCTGCAGCGCCGCCGGCACCGCCCGCTGCCGGACGGCGACCGACGTCGTCCCCCAGATGAAGGCGTGTGCCCCGAACACGAAGAAGACCGGCAGGGCCACCCACGGGCTGGAGGTGAGGGCCAGCGCCAGGTGCGTCAGCGTCTCGACGACCAGACCGATCCGCATCAGGTCGCCCAGGCTCACCCGGCGGGTGATCCAGCCGTAGGTCAGGCCGCCGACGATGCCCCCGACGGCGCCGACGGTGGTCACCAGCCCGAACCCGATCTCGCCCAGCCCGATCCGCTCGGTGGCGTAGAGCACCAGCACCGACCAGGCGGCGCCGAAGGTGACGTTGAAGATCGTGATGGTCAGCACCAGCGTGCGGACGGCGGCGTGGTGCCGCACCCAGCGCAGCCCCTCGGCGATGTCGTGCCGCATCGCGGTCCGCTGGCCCTCGACGCGCGCCCGGGCGGGCAGGACCACCCGGGTGATCAGCACCGCCCCCAGAGCCACGAGCACCGCCTGGACGCCCAGCGCCCACGCCGCGCCGACGGTGAACAGCGCCGCACCCAGCGGCGGCCCGGCGAGCTGGTTCACCGTGATGAACCCGGTCTGCAGCCGCCCGTTGGCCACCGCCAGGTCATCGCGGGCGACCAGCACCGGCACCAGCGTCTGGGAGCTGTTGTCGGCGAACACCTCCGCGGTGGCCAGCAGGAACAGCGCACCGAGCACCGCGACGATGGACACCCGGTCGATGGCCACCGCCAGGGTGAGCACGATGAGGACGGCGGCGCGGGCGAGGTCGACGGTCAGCACGATCAACCGCCGGTCGAGCCGGTCGGTCAGCGCCCCGGCGACCAGGCCGAACAGCAGCGGCGGCAGCACTGCACCGTCGCGGCGAGGGCGACCAGGAACGCGTCCCGGGTGAGCGAGGCGACCAGCAGCGGCCCGGCGGCCAGCGCGATCCCGTCCCCGAGGTTCGTCGTCCAGGACGAGGCCAGCAGCCAGCGGAACCCGGTGCCGAGCCGCGCCGGGACCAGGACCTCACCGATGCGGCTCACGAGGAGGAGACCTTAGCCGTGCTCAGGGACGGCGTCGTCCTCATTCCGCTGACGGCGGACGTTCCACGTGCAACCAGCACCGCCCGGTCGGGCCGGCGTCAGGCGGGGGCGGGGAAGCGGACGTGCGCCTCCAGCGTCTGCAGCGACCGGTGCATCCCGACGGTGACCGCCCCGAGGGCGAAGAAGCCCTCGTCGTCGGCGATCTCGGAGGTGCGCAGCAGCGTGGTCAGCCGGTTCGACGCGGCCACCGCGGTGGCGATCGCGGCGTCCCGGTCGTCGGGCTGGTCCGCGGCGTCGTGGAAGGGCAGCCGCACCACGCCGGCCAGGCCGTCCAGCGCATCGGCGAGGACCCAGCCGGTGCCGTCGTCCACCCGGTCCAGCCCACGCCGGTGCGGCTGGAACTCCACGACCAGCGTGGTGAGGTCGTCGACCAGCACGGCCACGCGGTCGAGGGCGCGCGACTGGTCCCGGATGCTGCCGGCCGTGCCCTGCCAGCGGTGGGCGCGCGGGTTGGCCCGCCGGGCCCGCTCGACCTGCGTCTCCGCCCGGCGCATCTGCTCGAGGGCGACGTCCAGCGCCTCGCCCCGGTCCTCCCACTCGTGCGGCGCCGGGAGCTGCCCACTGCGCAGCGCGGCGGCCATCGACTCCAGGTGGGCGGCCAGGGTCTCCCGGGTGCGGGCGATCCGTTCGACGGCGGTGGTCAGCTGCAGCGGTGGGAACAGCGCCGTCGTCACCAGCACGCCGATCGCGGCGCCCAGCAGGGTGAGCCCGGCGTAGCGGACGGCGTACTCGGCCGGGTCCGACGTCCCGACCGTCAGCATGAGGACGGCGGCGAAGCTGACCCAGCTGGCCTGCTCGCGGAACAGCGACCGCCACTGCTCGACCACGATCGCCAGGGCGACGATCAGCGCGATGGTCAGCGCGTTCGGCACCGCCCGGGTGACCTCGTAGACGACGACGGCCAGGGCGAACCCCACCAGGATGGCGGCGATGCTGCGCCATGCCGCCGAGGCGGAGTCGGCGATCGTCGGGCTGACCGCGATGACCGCACCCAGCGGCGCGTAGTAGGCGTAGTCCGACAGCATCGGCGGCAGCAGCAACGCCACCTGCCAGGACAGCCCGGCCGCCAGCGCCGCCCGGACCATCCGCTGCACCCAGGGCTGCTGTAGTCGCCCGATCACCCAACCCACCCGACCAGGATGCGGCCCGCCGCCCCGACGACGGCACAGGGGGGACGTGACGTCGCTCGCCCGAGGGGCCGTCCCTCGCCCGAGGGGCCAAAGTCGCGACTTTGGCCCCTCGGGCGGGTCAGCTCTGGCGGGCGGCGTTGGCCTGGACGGCGGTGCTCACGTACTGCGCCAGGCCGGGGGCGATCCGCTCGTAGTACGCGGTGAACCGCTCGTCCTCGACGTACATCCGGCCCAGCCCGGCGTGCACCTCCGGCGAGCAGTCGTAGAAGTTGCGGCTGATCTGCTGCCGGTGTTCCTCGGCCAGGTCCTGCGCCGCGGTCGAGTCGGCGGGCACCCCGCCGGCCATCGCGGCGGCGAAGCGGCGCTCGACGTCGTCGCCCTCGGCCTTGACCCGCAGCCAGTCCTCCTTGGTCATCGCCGCGGTGCGCCGCTGCGACTGCGCCCAGGCGTCCGAGTCGCCCCACCTCTCCTCGGCCTCGGCGGCGTACTCCTCCGGGAGCCAGTCGCCGAACACCTCGAACCGTTCCTCCGGGGTCAGGGAGATCCCCATCTGCCGTGCCTCCATCTCCTTCTCCACGGCCGCGACCATCGCCTGAGTGCGCTCGAGCCGTTCCCGCAGCAGCCGGTGCTGCCGGCGCAGGTGCGCCGCGGGGTCGGCCTCGGGGTCGTCCAGCAGGGTCGCGACCTCGTCGAGGGGGAACCCGAGCTCGCGGTAGAGCAGCACCTGCTGCAGCCGGTCCAGGTCGTGCGCGTCGTAGCTGCGGTAGCCCGCCGACGTGCGCTCGCTGGGCCGCACCAGCCCGATCCGGTCGTAGTGGTGCAGCGTGCGCACCGTGACGCCGGCCAGCCGGGCCAGCTCACCCACCGTCCAGCTCATCGCCCCTCCTCTCCTCTCGTTGACGGAGCCCACGCAACAGCCTGACGCAGGGTCAGGGTCAAGCCCCCGACAGAAATGGCCATTTCTGTCGGGGGTGGTTGGGACGGCGGCCGACCGGGGAGCACCGGGGGCATGGCCGACGACGTCCGCACGCCCGTGCCCGCCGACGACCCGTTCCCGCGCTCGCGGGTGCAGGTCGGTGACCAGGAGATGGCCTTCGTCGACGTGGGGGAGGGCGACCCGATCGTCTTCCTGCATGGCAACCCGACGTCGTCCTACCTGTGGCGCAACGTCATCCCGCACGTGCGGCACCTGGGCCGCTGCCTCGCCCCCGACCTCGTGGGCATGGGCGAGTCGAGCAAGCTGGCCGACCCCGGTCCGGGCAGCTACTCCTTCGACCGGCACGCGCAGTTCCTCGCCGAGTTCTTGAGCACGGTCGGCGTCACGGAGCGGGTCACCCTGGTGCTGCACGACTGGGGCTCGGGGCTGGGCTTCGACTGGGCCGCGCAGCACCCCGACGCCGTGCGCGGCATCGCCTTCATGGAGGCGATCGTCACCCCGATGATCTGGGCGGACTGGCCGCGCGCGGCCAAACCGGTCTTCCAGGCGATGCGCGGGGCCGACGGCGAGCGCAAGGTGCTCGACCAGAACGTGTTCGTCGAGAAGATCCTCCCCGCCGAGGTGCGGCGCGGGCTCTCGGCGGAGGCGCACGACCGGTACCGGGCGCCGTTCGGTGAGCGCGCCGACCGCTGGCCCACCCTGGAGTGGCCGCGGCAGCTCCCGATCGAGCACGTGCCGCCGGGCGTGCACGACGTCGTCGCCCGGTACGGCCAGTGGCTGGCGCACAGCGAGGTGCCCAAGCTGTTCGTCAACGTCGAGCCGGGGTCGATCCTGGTCGGCCGACAGCGCGACAGGGTCCGGCGGTGGCCGGCGTTGACCGAGGTCACGGTGCCGGGTGGGCACTTCGTGCCCGAGGACTCGCCCGACGAGATCGGCCGCGCGCTGGCGGAGTGGATCCCGACGCTGCGCTGAGGGGCCGGCGGGTCAGCCGTGCCGGCCGCTGCCCTGGCGGTCGTGCCGGATGGAGGTCATCGCCTCGTTGGCCGACGCCACCAGCGACTCCGGCGTCGAGGCCCGGCCGGAGAGCGCGACGCCGACGCTGAGCCGCACCCGGTGCTCCACGCCCGGCAGCGGCCGCAGCGGCTCGTCGAACGCGGCCGCGATCCGCAGGGCGATGCCCTGCGCGTCCTCGGCGACCTGGATGCCGGGGCAGAGCAGCACGAAGGTCTGGGCGCTGATCCGGGCGACGACGTCCCCCTGCCGCACGGCGCCGACCAGCCGGCCGGCCGCCTCGGCGCGGGCGGCGTCGGCGACGGCGGAGCCGCGGGTGTCCTCCAGGACGGTGATGCCGTCGAGGTTGCAGGAGAGGACGGCGAGCCGGCCGGTGGCCGGGCCCGCGGCGGCCAGGGCGAGCTCCAGCCGGTCGATGAGCAGGCTGCGCACCGGCAGCCCGGTGAGCGGGTCGGCCACGGTCCGCTGCCGCAGCCGCTGCGCGAACTGGCGCTGGGCGGCGACGACCGCCGCCGTCTGCACCAGCACGTCCTGCGACTCCTCGAGCTTGATCGTCTGCATGACCTCTCCCTGCTCCCGTCCGGCCGCATGCCGGCCGTGGAGGGGGAGTCGGCAGGACGTCGCCGGCGCTTGAGCGCCCCGGTCGCCGGCCTGCCCCCTCCGGGTGCGGTCGCCGGCAGGCGGGCAGGTCCGCCCGGCCGCCCTACGCTGGCGCCATGGGAGGAGAGGTGCTGCTGCTGGTGGTCATCGGGCTCGCGCTGCTCGTGCTCGTCGGGCTGGGGGTCCGCGCGGGGCGCACCTCTGGCCGCGGGGACGCGGCCGGCCTGCACGGCAACGACCCGGCGCGTCCCGGCGACCCCGCCGGCCCGGACGCCCGCGGTGCCGTCAACAAGAGCAGCTGGATGCTCGGCGGCGGTGGGGGTGGCGGCGGCGGCTGACCGGGGCGCTCAGCCGGTCAGGGTGCGGACGGTCTCCACCACCGCGATGACGGCGAAGACCAGGAAGAGCCCGGCCGCGACCCGGTGCAGCAGCGTCACCGGGAGGCGGTCGGCGAGCTTGCGGCCCAGGAACGCGGCCAGCCCGGAGATCACCAGCAGCGCTGCCCAGGCCCCGACGAACACCGAGAGCGGCTCCTCGTAGCGGGCGGCGAGCCCGGCGGTGGCCAGCTGGGAGAGGTCACCCCACTCGGCGGCGAACAGCACGCCGAAGGAGATCGCTGCCGCCCGCACGAACGACGTCTGCTCCCGGGCCTGGACGGTCGCCTCGTCCTCGTCGCCGCCCTTGCGGGACTCCCGCCACAGCAGCGCGGCGCCGGTCAGGAACAACACCGCGACCACGGCGCTGACCACCGCCTCGGGCAGCAGCGAGAGCAGGCTGCCAGCGGTCACCGCGATCGCCACCTGCAGGCCGAAGGCCAGGCCCACGCCGACGAACACCGGCAGCGGCGGGAACCGGGTGGCCAGCACCAGGGTGGCGAACAGCGTCTTGTCGGGCAGTTCGACGGGGAGGATCAGCACGAAGGCGGCCAGGACGACGGACAGGACCACGAGTTCTCTCTCTGCTCGCGCCGACCGGCCGGGGCATGCGGGGCGCCTCCGTCCGGCAGCGCACCGATGGGTGGACTGCGGGCGGAAGGTCTCGCCCACCCGCGACGACGCGGGCCTGCTGACCGGGCGCGCGAACGCGCCAGCATGTCGACCAGCAGTCGGGGGGCTACTCCCCTTCTGGGTCCAGGAGCGTAGCCGACGCCCCCGGGTACGCCTGGTGCGCCGCCGCGGTCGCCGCCCGCAGCACCTCCTTGGCCGGCAGCCCGAGCGAGCGGGCCAGCGCCGCCACGTCCTCGAACTCGACGCTGACGTTCACCACCCGGCCGTCGACGTCCGCGACCTTGACGCCCACCGGGCTGCCGAACACGGCCACGCTGCCCTCGACCCGCTGCAGCGCGACCTTCTGCACCGGCTGCACGCGCAACCCGATGGTCGAGGTCGCGGCCACGACGACGTCCTGCACCGCCGCGCGCACCGCCGGCCGGCAGAGCACCGACAGCGTGTGCGCCGGACGGCCCTTCTTCATCAGGATCGGGGTGAGCCAGGCGTCCGACGCCCCGGCGGCCAGCAGGTCGGTGAGCACCCCGGGCCACAGCCGGGGGTCCAGGTCGTCGACGTTGGTCTCCAGCAGCAGCCCGGTGGCCGGCTCGTCCACCGGCTCGCCGAGCACCAGGCGCACGAGGTTGGGCAGCTGCTCCGGGTCGCGGCCACCGGCACCGGACCCGACCCGATCCACCCGCATCGGCGGCAGCGTCGTCCACTCCCGCACGTGCGCGGCGAGCAGCGCGGCACCGGTCGGGGTGCACGTCTCCGCCGGCACCGGGCCGGCGACCACGGGCACACCGCGCAGCAGCTCCAGGACGGCGGGGCCGGGCACCGGGACGACGCCGTGCGCCCCGCGGGCCGAGCCGCTGCCCAGCGCGACGGGGGAGGCGGTGAGCCGCTCCAGCGCCAGGTGGGCGAACCCGGCGACCACCCCGACGACGTCGGCCAGCGCGTCCAGGGCCCCGACCTCGTGGAAGTGCACCTCGTCGGCGGGCACCCGGTGCACCCGGCCCTCGGCCACCGCGAGCCGCTCGAAGACGGCCAGGGCGCCGTCCCGCACGGCCGGGGCGAGCGCGGCGTCGGCCAGGATCGTCCGGACGTCGACCCAGGTGCGGTGGACGTCGCTGGCCGGGGCTTGGACGTGCACCCGGGTGGCGCCCAGCCCGTGTCGGGTGGTCGGCTCGGCGGTGAGGGTGACCGGCTCGACCGGCAGCGCGGCGACCGCACCGGCCAGCACGTCCAGCGGCACCCCGGCGTCGACCAGCGCGCCGAGCAGCATGTCCCCGGACGCCCCCGCCGAGAGGTCCAACCACCCGATGGTCACGGGGCGATCATGTCCTGACCGGGACGGTCATCGGCAGGCGACCGCCCGACACGCCGGGCCGGACCGGACCGGACCGGACCGGACCGCCGATGGTCAACTCGGCAGGGACGCGGTCCGGCGGGCGATGCGGGCGGCGAAGACGCCGGCGGACCAGCCGTTGTCGATGTTGCTGACCACGACGCCGGGCGCGGCGGAGTTGAGCATGGTGAGCAGCGCGCTGAACCCGCCGAAGGAGCTGGCGCCCTGGCCGGCCGACGTCGGGACGGCGACCACCGGCACCTCGGTCAGCCCGCTGACCACGCTGGCCAGCGCGGCGTCCAGACCGGCGACGACGACGAGGCAGTCGACGTCGGTGAGCAGCGACCGGTCGGTGAGCAGCGGGCGGATCCGGTTGCCGCCGACGTCGTCGACCCGGACCACCTCGGTGCCGGTGACCCGGGCCACGAAGGCCGCTTCGGCGGCGATCGGGGTGTCGCCGCTGCTGGCGCAGAGCACGCCCACCCGGCCGACCGGCTCGGGCACCGGGCCGACGGCGGCGGACATCGCCGCGGCGTCCATCGTCGTGTACGCGTCGTGCTCGGTGGCCAGCGCGACCAGGGTGTCGGCGCTGGCCCGCACCACCACCGCCGGGTGCTGGGGGTGATCGCGGCGGGCCTCGCGCACCAGGGCGAGCACCTGCTCGGTGCTCCGTCCGGTGCCCCAGATGACGTCCGGGCCCGTCGTCAGGGCCGGCACGTCGATCATCGGAGCGGAGGACGGCGACGGGCCGACCACCGGTGCCGTGGGCTCGGCGGACTCCAGCCGTCGCCCGGCCGACGGACCCCCGACGAGCTCGTCCAGCGGGCTGCCCGTCCGGGCCGGCGGCTCGGCGGCCGACGGCTCGACGTCGGCCCCCTCGACGGCGGGCTCGTGGACGGCGAGCTCCTCCGCGGCCGGCTCGATCAGCAGGGGGGCGAAGCCGCCGGTGGCGTCCTCCGGCTGCTCGTCCTGCTCCTCGGGCAGCGGGGAGGCGGTGACGTCGCGGACGGGAGGCGACGCCGGGACGTGCTCGGTGGCCTCGACCGGGCCCGCGTCGTCCGCTGCCGGGGACGGGTCGATCGCCGGCGGTGCCTCGGCGACCTGACCGTCGATGGTCGTCGGGGCCGCGTCGGCAGCCCGGGTCTGGGTGACCCCGGACAGCCGGACGACCCGGTCCCGCCCGGCCCGCTTGGCGTCGTAGAGCACCCCGTCGGCCGCGGCGAACAGCGTGCGCCGGTCGTCGCCGCGGGCCGCCTGCGCGATGCCGACGCTGATCCGCACCGGCACCTCCACCCCGAGGGCCGACCAGTCGTGCGCGGCGATCGACCGGCGGATGCGCTCCATGGCCCGCTCGGCCTGCTCGGACGTCGTGTCCGGCAGCAGGATGACGAACTCGTCGCCGGCCCAGCGGCACACCTCGTCGGTGTCCCGGCAGCCGTCGACCAGCAGCTGGCCGACCGCGCGCAGCACGGCGTCGCCGGTCGGGTGCCCGGCGGCGTCGTTGATCGCCTTGAACCGGTCGATGTCGACCACGGCCAGTGCGGGCACCGCCCCGGTCGACAGCAGCCCGTCGAGCCGGGCCTCCGCGTACCGGCGGTTGGGCAGGTGGGTGAGCGGGTCCTCGTAGGCCTGGCGGCGCAGCTGACCGGCGGCCCGCTCGGTCTCCAGCAGGCTCTTGCGCCGGCCGAACAGCTCGACCCAGCGGGTGCGCCGCTCGTCGACCCGGTCCAGCTCGTCGGCGAGGTAGGCCTGCAGGTAGGGCAGGGCCCGGGCGGCGTCGTCCAGCTCGGCGTGCAGCGTGCACAGCTCGCGCAGCGCGGCCCGGCGCAACCGCGGCAGCCCGTGCTCGGTCGCGTTGGCCAGTGCGGTGGCCAGGTGGTCGTCGGCGGCCCGGGGGTCGCCCGAGCGGCGCAGCGCGCGGCCCAGGCCCAGCTCGGCAGAGGCCAGGAGAGCGCGGTCCTCCACGCTCGCCGCCGCACTGACGACGCTGGTCAGCAGGGACCGGGCGGCGGCGTGCTCGCCCAGGCCGACCAACGCCCAGCCGTGCACCACCTGCGCGTCCAGCATCCCGGGGAGGCCGGGGGGCAGCTGGCCCAGCGCCCGGACGGCGAGGTCGCGGGCCTCGGCGAAGTGCGGTGCCGCGGCGTCGGCGCCGCCGTCGTCGAGCAGGCCCTCACCGACCTCGGCGCACAGCGCGGCCAGCCGGGTCGCGGCCTCCCCGGCGAGCGCGTCGACGGGGCCCGCCTCGGAGTCGGTGCCGGCCGCGCCGATCGCCTCGGCGGTGACGTCGGCGGCCCGGCGCTGGTAGTCCAGGGCCAGCGGCATCAGCTCCAGGTCGGCCAGCACGGCGGCCAGGGAGCTCAGCGTGTGCACCAGCAGCGGGCTCGGCGGCAGGGCCGGGTCCAGCAGGCTGGCTGCCTCGACCGCCTCGTCCATCGCCGCGTCGACCCGGCGGGACAGCAGCTCGATCCGGGCGTGCCGGGCCAGGCCGGCGGCGCGCTGCAGGTCGTCGTCCTGGGCGTCGAAGGCCGCGCGTGCCGAGCGGACCAGGGAGATGGCCAGGGCCGCGTGCATGGCCGACTCCGACCGGCTGTCGCGGTCCACGGCCTCGCCCGGGGCGCCGACCGGGCCGTGCAGGTCCAGCGGGCCCTCCTGCTCGGGGCCGCCCTCGACCAGGGGGTCGCCCAGCAGGGAGTAGCCGGCCCGGCGCAGGCGTCGGACCAGGAGCTCGGCCCGGAGCGTGTCGGCCCAGGCGCGGGCCAGCGAGGCGAGCGGCGGCGCCGGGCGGTCGTCGGCCGGGGCGGGGGGCAGCTCGCCGTCGATCTCGCCCAGCAGCGTCTCGGCCGTGTCGAGCTGCCAGTTCGCCAGAGCTGAGCTCACCTGCTGGTGCAGGAGACCGGGTGGCACCAGGGCACTGTGCCCCGGCGTCGGCGGCGTGTCACGCACCGGCGCGTCGGCCGGCCCCTCCTGCCCCATCGGCCCCTCTGGACCACGGATGCGGCGCAGCCTCACGAGGCGACCTCGGTGCCGTCGTCGAAGGCCCAGCCCGGTCGCCGGGGGGTCGTGCCGAGGACCTCGGCCACCAGGTCGTCGACCGAGGCGTCGGCCGGCAGCCCGCCGGGCCGTGCGGCGGGCGCGGGCGCGTGCTGCCCCCCGCCGGAGGCCCGCACCCGGTTGCGGCCGCCGCGCTTGGCGCCGAACAGGTTCAGGTCGGCCCGGTCGAACAGCTCCCGCCAGGACCTCGGCCCCGGCGCGCCGGCCGGCCCCGTGGTGGCGACGCCGATGCTGACGGTCACCGGGGCGGGCATCTGCAGGTGGGCCCACTCGGCGCAGGCGACGGCGCTGCGCAGCCGTTCCGTCGCGACCACGGCCTGCGCCTCGGTGGTGTTCGGCAGCACGACCACGAACTCGTCGCCGGCCCAGCGGAAGACCTCGTCGCCGGTGCGGCTGTGCTGGCGGAGCAGCTCGGCGACCCGGCGCAGCACCGCGTCGCCGTGCAGGTGCGAGTTCTGGTCGTTGACGGACTTGAAGCCGTCGACGTCCACGACGGCCAGCGACACCGGCTCGCCGTCCAGCCGCAGGGCGGTCAGCCGCCGCTCGGCGCTGCGCCGGTTGCCCAGGCCGGTCAGGGCGTCCTCGAGGGCGTGCCGGCGCAGTACGGCGTTCTGCCGCTCGGCCTCGCGCAACCGGCTGCGGCGCACGAACATCTCCGCCCAGAGCTCGCGCCCGCGCCGGTGCGCCCGGCTGGTCTCTGCCCGGTAGGCCTCCAGCCAGTGCAGCGCCTCGGCGGTGGAGCCCAGCGCCGCGGTGGCCTGCCCCAGTTCCAGCAGGCACTGGCGGTACCGCCGGCGGTCGTTCACCGCGGCGAAGGCCCCGGAGGCGGTGACCAGCAGGTCGATGGCCTCCTCGCCGTGCGCGCCGGGCTCCAGGGCGCACAGCCGGGTCAGCAGCCTGCCCAGCACGAGGTCGGTGTACCCGGCCAGCCACAGCCCGCCCTCCCCGGCCGACAGGTGCCGGCGCACCCGGCGCAGCGGTGGGAGCGCGTCGTCGAGCCGGCCGGCCAGGGTCAGGGCCCAGGCCTGGACGACGTCGAGCAGGTCGGCGTCGGTGTCGCTCGGGTCCCAGGGCAGCGCGCGGGCGGTGGTCGCGCACTCCAGCGCGGCCTGGGCCAGCTGCTGGGAGCGGTCGAGCTGGCCGCGCCGGTGGACCGTCTGGGCCAGCTCGGCGTGCTGCTGGGCGCACAGCCGGAGCAGCTGCCACTGGTCACCGAGGTCGGGGAGGGCCGCGGCGACCCGGGCGCCCCGCAGCGACTGGGCCACGGCGAGCTCCTCGAGGTCCAGCCGGGTCAGCGCCAGGGACAGCCAGTGGTGGGCCTGGTGCAGGGGCCGGCTGGGCTCTTCCCCGGCCAGCTGGTCGGCGAGCAGGCTGGCGTCCACGGCCAGGTGCATCGCCGCGTCGAACCGGTCGGCGGCCACCTCCAGGTGTGCCAGGTAGGCCAGCGTCAGGGCGTGCTCGGCGGACGGGAGGCACTCCGCGAGCGCGGCCCGGGCCGCGCCGACGGCGTCCGCCGCGCCGTCCAGGTCGGCGTCGAAGAGCGCTGCGCGGGCGGTGAAGGCGGCCGACCACGCGTCCCAGCAGGGGTCGCCGGTGGTGGCCAGGTCGTCCGCGGCCCGGGCGAACTCGTCGGCGAACACCCGGGCGTCCTCGGCGGCGCTGGCGGTCAGCAGCCGCCAGCGGGCGGTCTGCAGCCGCTCGTCGGCGGGGAGCCCTGGGTTCACGCGTCCCTCCACTCAGCTGTCGGGGCACGCGAGATGCGCGTGTCCGGCCGGTGACGAAGCAGCTCCCCCCGTACCGGGGACCCGACGGGAGTCGGGGTCCGGTACGGCCGCACTACCCTCGCCGGATGCCGACTGCACCACGCAGCACAGCCCCGACGGAGTTCGCCTATCTGGGACCCGAGGGTACCTTCGCCGAGGCCGCGCTCGGCACGGTCACCGGGGCGCTGGGAGTGGTCGGCACCCGACCGGAGGCCAGCGTGGCGGCCGCACTGACGGCCGTGCGGAACGGGGAGTGCACCGCCGCCCTGGTGCCGCTGGAGAACTCCGTCGAGGGCTCCGTGCCGGCCACGATGGACGGGCTGGTCACCGGCGACCCGCTGGTCATCACCCGCGAGGTCTTCCTCGAGGTGGCCTTCGTGCTCGCCGTCCGGCCGGGGAGCGACGCCGCCGACGTGCGCACCGTGGCCAGCCACCCGCACGCGCTGGCCCAGTGCCGCGGCCGGATCGTCGAGTTCCTGCCGGGGGCCGACGTCGTCCCGGCCGCCTCCACGGCCGACGCCGCCCGCCGGGTCGCCGAGGGGGAGTTCGACGCCGCGGTCTGCGCGGCGATCGCCGCCGACCGCTACGGCCTCGACGCCCTCGTCACCGACCTGGCCGACCACCCGGGCGCGGTGACCCGCTTCGTGCTGGTGGAGCCGCCCGGCGGTCTGCCGGCCCCGACCGGGGCGGACAAGACGACGATCACCGCCGTGGTGCACGACCGCACCGGTGCGCTGCTGGACCTGCTGGCCGAGTTCGCGGTGCGGGGCATCAGCCTCGCCCGCATCGAGTCCCGGCCCACCCGCGAGCGGCTCGGCGTGTACTCGTTCTCCATCGACGTCGAGGGGCACGTGTCCGACCGCCGGGTGAGCGACGCGCTGGCCGCGCTGCACCGGCGCTGTGCGGAGGTGCGCTTCCTCGGCTCCTACGCCCGGGCCGACGAGCAGCCGGGCAAGCCGGTGGAGGAACGGGTGGGCGACCAGGCCTTCGCCGCAGCGGAGGAGTGGGTGGCCCGGGTGCGCGCCGGGACGGCGGTCTGACCGTCCCGCAGCACTGCGCATGATCACACAGTGTGCTCCTCCCGGTACCAGATGCCCACCATGGTGCCGAACCGTTCCGTCACACCGGTGGGGCTGGCCTTGCGCTGGAGTGCACTCCAGCTCCTAGCGTCCCCGGCATGAGAGCAGTCACCGGGTTCGCCGCCTCCGGCCCGCACGAGCCGCTGCGGCCGATCGAGTTCACCCGCCGCGACCTGCGGCCCGACGACGTCGCCGTCCGGGTCACCCACGTCGGCGTCTGCCACAGCGACCTGCACGCGGTCGAGGCGCTGTCGGCCGGCGACCCGCCGCTGGTGCCCGGCCACGAGTTCACCGGCGAGGTGACCGCGGTCGGGGCGGAGGTCACCCGCTTCCGGGTCGGCGACGCGGTCGCCGTGGGCAACATCGTCGACTCCTGTGGGAAGTGCGACAACTGCCTGGCCCACCGGGAGCCCTACTGCCGGCAGTTCCCCGCCACCACCTACGGCGGCCGGGACCTGCGTGACGGCACTCCCACCCAGGGCGCGTACTCCACCGAGTACGTCGTCCGCGACGCCTTCGTCTACGCGCTTCCCGCCGGGCTCGACCCGGCCGCGGTCGCGCCGCTGATGTGCGCCGGGGTCACCACCTGGTCGCCGCTCAGCCGCGCCGGCGTCGGGCCGGGCACGCAGGTCGGCGTCGTCGGCCTCGGCGGGCTGGGCCACCTGGCGGTCAAGTTCGCCGTCGCGCTCGGCGCCCGGGTCACCGTGTTCACCACCTCGGCGGCCAAGGCGGACGACGCCCGGGCCCTCGGCGCGCACGACGTCGTCCTGTCCACCGACGCCGCGGCGATGGCCGCGGTCGCCGGGCGGCTGGACTTCGTGCTGGACACCGCCGCCGGCGCCCACGACCTCGGCCCCTACCTCGGCGCCCTCCGCCTCGACGGCACGCTGTGCGTCCTCGGCCTGCCGGAGAGCTACACGGTCTCGCCGATGAGCCTGCTCGGCCGCAGCCTCTCCGTCTCCGGCTCCGGCGGCACCGCCGAGACCCAGGCGATGCTCGACTTCTGCGGCGAGCACGGGCTCACCGCCGACGTCGAGGTGCTGCCGTTCGACGAGGTGAACACGGCGTTCACGCGGCTGGCCCGGGGCGACGTCCGGTACCGCTTCGTGCTGGCGGTGGCCTCATGAGCGGGGTGGACTGGCGCGGGCAGACGACGCTGATCACCGGCGCCAGCGCGGGCATCGGCGCCGAGTTCGCCCGCGGGCTCGCGGCGCGGGGCTCGGACCTGGTGCTGATGGCTCGTCGCGCCGACCGGCTGGAGAGCCTGGCCGCCGAGCTGACCGCGGCCCACGGGGTGACGGTGAGCGCCGTCCCGCTCGACCTGGCCCGGCCGGCGGCCGGGCGGGCGCTCGCGGCGGAGGTCGACCGCCGCGGGCTGCCGGTCACCAGCGTGGTCAACTGCGCAGGCTTCGGCACGTACGGCCCCTTCGTCCAGGAGGACGCCGACCGGCTGGCCGAGATGATCGCCGTCGACGTGACCGCGCTGGTGGACGTGAGCCGCGCGTTCATCGACCGCCTCCGGGCGGCGGGCAGCGGCGTGCTGGTCAACGTGGCGAGCATGGCCGCCTACGCCCCGAGCCCGGAGATGGCGGTCTACGCGGCGAGCAAGGCGTTCGTGCTCAGCTTCACCGAGGCGCTGTGGCAGGAGTCGCTGGCCAGCGGGCTGCGCGTGCTGGCGCTGTCGCCCGGCGCCACCGACACGGAGTTCTTCGACGTCGTGGGCGACGACGCGGCCGACGGTGGGCGGGGACGGCAGGCCCCGGGCCAGGTGGTCGACACCGCTCTGCGGGCGCTCGACCGGCGCAACCCGCCGCCCAGCGTGGCGGTCGGCCGGCTCAACTCGTTGGCGGCCACCGGGATCCGGCTGCTGTCCCGGCGGCGGACGGTGCTCGCCATGGCCGGCGTCGTCCAGCGGGGCGCCGTCCAGACGGCGGACAGGTGAGGGTGCTGGCTCCTAACCTCGACGTCATGGACGTGGGAACAGCTCCGGCGCTGGGCATCCGGCAGGTCTCCGAGGAGACCGGGCTGAGCATCGACACGCTGCGCTGGTACGAGCGCGAGGGGCTGCTCCCGCTCGTGGAGCGCACCGCCGACGGACGACGGCGCTATCCGCCGGGCGCCCTGCGGTTCATCCGGCTCGTCCAGGCGCTGCGGCGCACCGGGATGCCGGTGGCCGAGGTGCGGCGGTTCATCGAGCTCGGCGGCGGCGAGCTGGCCCACCACCCGGAGCGGATGGCGCTGCTGGAGCGGCAGTGCGCGGCGATCGAGGAGCGGCTGGCCGAGCTGCGGGACGACCTGGCGGTCGTCCAGGCCAAGATCGAGACCTACCGCGCCCTGATCGCCCGCGGCCTGGACTGCGAGGACGAGCTGTCCGAGGACCTGGTCGACCAGCTGCGGAGCGACGAGCTGCTGGCTGGGACGCTGCCCGAGGCCCCGTCGCAGGGACCCGCCCCGAGCGAGCGAGGGGTGCGGAGCGAGGCCGTCCTCCCTCAGAGGTAGAGGCCGGTCGACTCCTCGATCCGCTCGGCGGCGACGGCGTGCACGTCGCGCTCGCGCAGGATGACCAGGTCCTCGCCGTGCACCTCGACCTCGTGCTGGTCCTCGGGGGAGAACAGCACCCGGTCGCCGACCTTGATCTGCCGCACGTTCGGGCCGATGCCCTTCGCCTCGCCCCAGACCAGCCGCTTGGCGACCTGGGCCGTGGCCGGGATGAGGATGCCGCCGCTGGACCGGCGGTCGCCGTCCTCCTTGCGGAGGGAGACCAGCAGCCGGTCGTGCAGCATCTTGATCGGCAACCCACTCGTGGTGGCTTCGGCGTCAGGCACGGCGAGAAACGCTACGCGCGCAGTCCGCTCGCTGGACATGGCCTCGTCGGCGACAGCTAGGACTCATTGTTGGGCTCATCGCTGCCCCGTAGTTGACGATGGCGGAGGGGGGTACACGTCCGTAGTGCCGTTTAGGACGCACTGCGCGAGGTGATCGAGTCCGTGTTCGAGCCTACGGAATGATGACAGGTCAGCTGCTCGTAGATCAGCTGGCTCCATTAAACTTGTAAGCGGCAATTGATGTGTCGTCGGCTTATACGAGAGACCCCCGAACAAGTTGGCCTCAATCCACGCCTTTGCGCCCCTGGGCTTTTCTGGGTCGTCCGGTACTTTCGGCGAGTCGGCTAGCAGGATGCTGTTTCCGTTGCCCATCTGAAGCGTCTTCCCGGCAAGTTTATCGGCTATTGAGAGTGCAAGCGTTTCATACTCTCGGTAGAAGAGTACGACTGCTGTCGGGAATGGCAACCCCAACTGACGCACCCGAGCAGCAAGTTTCGGAGCGTCCGTGGCAGGGCAACCGTCCTCCCAATCGCTCGTCAGGAGGAGGGCACCGGGGCGCTGAATGCGAGCAAATTCGCATGCATTCTCAAGTTGTCCTGGTGCATCGATCTTGAATCGTCGGGGTGGGGCGACGTGATGGAACACGGAACCGATGTAACCCTGCGCTTTTAAGGTTCGAGCTACAAGTCTGCCGCATGACTCAACTTCTCCGTGACCCTCGCCGGTAATGAGGAGGTCGGTGCTCACTTTCTTGGTCGCCCAATCGCTGTGACGCTGTCCTCAACCTCGTCGATCAAGTTGCGCATCCCACCCTCCCGCGTCAAGCCACCAGTTCGCATGAGGCCACCGGGGCCCATTAAGGATGCTTTTACTACTTCGCGCTGCTTTACCTCTATTGGCCCAGCGGTCGTGATCCCGCCGGTCCGCTCAACGACTCTCACTTCTTCTGCGGTCACGAGATCCAGCAGATCGGGACTATGGCTTGTGATCACCACTGGACTGCGCTCGGATGCCTCCCTGATGAAGTCCAGTAGGAGCGGCAAGAGGCCAGGGTTAACAGTCAACTCGGGTTCTTCGATACCTATAAGTGCAGGTGGCTCGTCTTGAAGCAAGGCGGTCAGCAAGGCGGCGATGCGCAGAGTGCCGTCACTCTCTTGACTCGCATCAAAGTGGCGCACCTGTCCGGTCGGCAAGCGGTGAGAGAAGTAGACGGTGTGGTAGCCGCCGGCGGTGGTCACGCCTAGTCCAACGACGTCGGGCAGGACCTTTCCAACCGCTGCAACCAGTTCACTCGTCTTCTGGGCACTGAGGGACCTCAATACCGCTGCCCAATTTGAGCCTTGATCGTCGAGAGGTGGGGTCTTACCTACTGGCTGTGGCGCGGAAAGCTCTCGCGGGTAAATGCTGTAGATGCGCATCGACCGGAGTGCTTCGACGAGTGGGCGAAAGCGGGGATGCGCTGCCACGCTCGGAAGGGTGAGTTCGTCGTCCACAACGGTCGGTGCCAACCCGTCGGGTATATTGATCAACTTTCCATTGCGGACGAGCAGTAGATCCTCGGTGGAATCACTCGAATCCCACCATGTAACCCGCTCGTAGTTCACTCGGTAGTGCCCGCCCGCAGCTGCGCCCAGTGAGAAATCGTATATCGCTTTCCAGTCTCGATGCTCGACGAGAACGGCGACGGACATACCGCGCGGACGTGTTGCTGCGGCGCGCCGCAGGCGATCAATGCCTAACCTTTGAGCGACCGCAATCTCGAGTCCGCCGATCAGTGCATCTCGCACGAAGCGCAAGGCGTCCAGCAGATTGCTCTTGCCGGAGCCATTCGGTCCGACCAGCGCAGTCACCGGGCCGAACTCAACTTCGACATCCTCGTCCAGGCTGCGATAGTTGTACGCCCAAAGTTTCGTTACGCGGGCGTGGTCGTAGTCCGATGGGTGCACGCGCTCTCCTCAGGTCTCGCAAACACTGTGAAGACTAGGTCAGACCACCCGCTTCTTGCAGTCGCCCCCAAGCCACGGCCCGTCCTCAGCCCCAGCCGAGCGCGTGCAGCTTCTCCTCGTCGATGCCGAAGTGGTGGGCGATCTCGTGGACGACGGTGATCGTGACCTCCTCGGCCACCTGTTCCTCGTCCTCGCAGATGTCGCAGATCGCCGCGCGGTAGATCATGATCCGGTCCGGCAGGGCGCCCGAGTGGTCCCAGCCGCGCTCGGTCAGCGCGTACCCCTCGTAGACGCCCAGCAGGCTCGGCTCCTCGGGGTTCCGGTCCTCGACCAGCACGACGACGTTGTCCAGCAGCGCCATCAGCTCCTCGGGCACCTCGTCCAGGGCGTCGGCGACGAGCTCCTCGAAGCGGGGGAGCGGGATCGCGTCCATCAGCGCCGGATCACCAGCTGGTCGGCAGCGGGCGGCCCTCCTCGTAGCCCGCTGCGCTCTGCACGCCCAGCACCGCACGCTCGTGCAGCTCGTCGACCGTGCGTGCACCGGCGTAGGTGCACGACGAGCGGACGCCGGCCACGACCTGGTCGATGAGGTCCTCGACGCCGGGCCGGGCCGGGTCCAGGTACATCCGCGAGGAGCTGATCCCCTCCTCGAACAGCCCGGCGCGGGCCCGGTCGAAGCCGCTCTGCGTCGACGTCCGGGCCTTCACCGCGCGGGCCGAGGCCATCCCGAAGCTCTCCTTGTACCGGCGGCCGGTGCCGTCCTCGTACAGGTCGCCGGCGCTCTCGTAGGTGCCGGCGAACCAGGAGCCGACCATCACGTTCGCCGCGCCGGCGGCCAGCGCGAGGGCGATGTCGCGGGGGTGCCGCACGCCGCCGTCGGCCCAGACGTGCTTGCCGAGCTCGCGGGCGGCGGCGGCACACTCCTCGACCGCGGAGAACTGGGGGCGGCCGACGCCGGTCATCATCCGGGTGGTGCACATGGCGCCCGGGCCGACGCCGACCTTGACGACGTCCGCCCCGGCCTCGATCAGGTCGCGGGTGCCCTGCGCGGTCACCACGTTGCCGGCGACGACCGGGACGGACCCGGCCACCGAGCGCACCGCGGCCACCGCCTCGATGGCCTTCTCCTGGTGCCCGTGCGCGGTGTCGACCACGAGGACGTCGGCCCCGGCCGCGAGCAGGGCGCTCGCCTTGCCGGCGACGTCGCCGTTGATGCCGACCGCCGCGGAGGTGAGCAGCTGGCCGTCGGGCCCGGTGGCCGGGGTGTAGATCGCCGAGCGCAGCGCGCCCTTGCGGGTGATGACGCCGACCAGCCGGTCACCCTCGACCACCGGGGCCGCGCTCACCCGCTCCCCGGACAGGACGTCGAAGACCTTGGGCAGGTCGGTGCCGGCCGGGATGGTCAGCGGGTCACGGGTCATCACCTCGGCCAGCTGGGTGAACCGGTCGACGCCCTGGCACTGGCCGTCGGTGACGATCCCGACCGGGGCACCGGCCTCGACGACGACGACGATGCCGTGCGCCCGCTTGGTCAGCAGCGACAGCGCCTCGCCCACGGTGGAGGTGGGGGAGAGCGTGATCGGGGTGTCGTAGACCGGGTGCCGGTGCTTCACCCAGGACACGACCTCGCCGACGACGTCGACCGGGATGTCCTGCGGCAGGACGGCGAGGCCACCGCGCCGGGCCACGGTCTCGGCCATCCGCCGTCCGGAGATCGCGGTCATGTTGGCGACGACGATCGGGATCGTCGTCCCCACCCGGTCCGGGGTGGTCAGGTCGACCTCCAGCCGGGAACCGACCGTCGAGTGCGCCGGCACCATGAAGACGTCGGCGTAGGTCAGGTCGTGGGCCGGGCGGGTGTCACCGAGGAACCGCATGCCCCCAGTGTCCCTCGGGTGGTCCGTCGCCGCGGGCCCCGGCACCTACGATCAGGGCGTGATCGACCTGCGCCTCGTCCGCGAGAACCCCGACCTCGTCCGCGCCAGTCAGCGTGCCCGGGGTGCCGACGAGTCCCGGGTCGACGCCCTGCTGGCCGCGGACGCCGAGCGCCGGGCCGCTGTCAAGGCCGCCGACGACCTGCGCGGGGAGCAGAAGGCGGCGTCCCAGGCGGTCAAGAAGGCCAGCCCGGAGGAGCGTCCCGCCGTCCTGGAGAAGGCGAAGGCGCTGGCCGCCCAGGTGAAGGAGGCCGAGGAGGCCGAGCGCACCGCCGACGCGACGCTGCACGCGTTGCACCTGCGGATCCCCAACGTCGTCCACCCCGACGTGCCCCCGGGCGGTGAGGACGACGCGGTCGAGATCCGGACCGTGGGGGAGGTGCCCACCTACGACTTCGAGGTGCGCGACCACCTGCAGATCGGTGAGGCCCTCGGCGCCATCGACATGGAGCGCGGCGCCAAGGTCTCCGGCGCCCGCTTCTACTTCCTGACCGGCCCGGGCGCGCTGCTGGAGTTCGCCCTCGCCCAGCTGGCGATCACCCGCGCCGTCGCCGCGGGCTTCGTCCCCGTCATCGCCCCGGCCCTGGTCAAGCCCGAGGCGATGGAGGGCACCGGCTTCACCGGCGAGCACGACGAGGAGATCTACCGGGTCGAGCGCGACGACCTCTACCTGGTCGGCACCTCGGAGGTGGCGCTCGCCGGGATGCACGCCAGGGAGGTGCTCGACCTCTCCGCCGGGCCCCGCCGCTACGCCGGCTGGTCGTCCTGCTTCCGCCGCGAGGCCGGCTCCTACGGCAAGGACACCCGCGGCATCATCCGCGTGCACTGGTTCGACAAGGTCGAGATGTTCAGCTTCTGCGCGCCGGAGGAGGCCGAGGCCGAGCACCGCCGCCTGCTGCAGTGGGAGGAGGAGTTCCTCCAGCTCCTCGAGCTGCCCTACCGGGTGGTCGACATCGCCGCCGGTGACCTGGGCACCAGCGCCGCCCGCAAGTTCGACATCGAGGCATGGTTCCCCAGCCAGGGCGCCTACCGCGAGCTGACCAGCACCTCGGACTGCACCACCTTCCAGTCCCGCCGGCTGCAGATCCGGCACCGGGACGCCGACGGGAAGCCGCAGCCGGCCGCCACGCTCAACGGCACCCTGTGCGCGATCGCCCGCACCATCGCCTGCCTGCTCGAGGTGCACCAGCAGGCCGACGGTTCGGTGCACGTGCCCGCCGCACTTCGCCCCTGGCTGGGCGGGCACGCCGTCCTCACCCCCGGCATGTCGCTGGCCGCGGTCGCCGCACCGGGCCTCCCCGCATGACCGGGGACCAGCCCGGCGGTGGTGGCCTCACCGCGCCGGCCGCGGCCGGCCGCGCACAGGAGCTGGTCGACCTCGGCGACCTCGGGGCACGGCTGGGCAGCTGGCGGCCGCGGCTGGTGGTCAGCGACATGGACGGCACCCTGCTCGACTCGGACGGCGAGGTCAGCGGGCGCACCGCCGCCGCGGTCGCCGCCTGCCGCGCCGCGGGCATCCCGGTCGTCGGGGCCACGGGCCGCGGCCCCCGCCTGCTGGAGAGCGTCCGCGCCGCGCTGGGCGGCCAGGGGATCGCCGTCCTGGCTCAGGGCGGCTACGTCGTCCGGTTCGGCTCCGACGGCGCCGCCGACGAGGTGCTGCGCACCGTCGGGATGACCCGCGAGGTCGCCACCGAGGTCATCGCCGCGATCGAGGACGTCGCCGGTGAGCTGATCGTGGCCGTGGAGGACGCCGCCGAGCAGGCCGAGGCGCTGCGCCCGCTGCGGGTGCAGCACGGCTTCGACTGGCCCTACCCGGAGCCGGCCCACCTGCTGCCCCGGCACGAGGTGCTGCCGGTCGGGGCGGTGCTCAAGGTGTTCCTCCGCTCCCCGCGGCTGGCTGAGGACCAGTTGGTCGCGCTGGCCCGCTCGGTGGTCGACCCGGCCGACGCCGAGCTGACCCACGCCGGGCTGGGCTTCATCGAGGTGCTGCCGCCGGGGGTCACCAAGGCCACCGGGCTGGCCGTCGCCCTGGCCGAGCTGGGCATCGGCTTCGGTGACGTGCTGGTGTTCGGCGACATGCCCAACGACCTCCCGATGTTCCAGGCGGTCACCGCCGCCGGGGGCCGGGCGGTCGCGATGGCCAACGCCCACCTGACCGTCCGGGCCGCCGCCGGTGACCGGACCAGCGGCCACGACGCCGACGGCGTCGCCCGCTACCTCGAGGCCCTGCTCGCCCTGGAGGGCACCGATGTCTGACTGGCGGCCGAAGCTCATCGTCAGCGACCTGGACGGCACGCTGCTGCGCAGCGACGAGACGATCAGCGACGCCACCCTGGCCGAGCTGCACCGCTGGGCCGATGAGGGCGTCCCGCTGGTGCTGGCCACCGGCCGCCCGCCCCGCTGGATGCTCGGGGTGCGGGACCGCCTGGGCGGCGGCACCGCGATCTGCTGCAACGGCGCGGTGCTGCTGGACCTGGGGGAGTTCCGGGTGCTGGAGGAGCACCCGGTCCAGCCGGAGGTGCTCCAGCAGGTCACCGGGAAGCTGCGCGAGCACCAGCCGGACACCTGGTTCGCGGTGGAGTACGGCGACCAGTTCCGGCACGAGCCGATCTACCGGCCGCGCTGGGACCGGGACGCCCCCGGCGTCGCGGTGGCCACGCTGGCCGAGATGGTCGCCCAGCCGGTGGCCAAGCTGCTGGCCCGGCACGAGCGGATGGGCCGCGAGGAGTTCGTCGCCCTGGTCGCCGAGGTCGTGGGGGACACCGCCACGGTCACGTACTCCTCGTCCGACGCGATGGCCGAGATCTCCGCCGTCGGGATCACGAAGGCCACCGGTCTGGCCCGGCTCGCCGCCGAACGGGGGCTGACGCCGGCCGACGTCGTCTACTTCGGCGACATGCCCAACGACCTGGCCGCCTTCGACTGGGTGCGCGAGGGTGGCGGCCGCGCCGTGGCGATGGCGCACGCCCACCCGGACGTGCTCGCGGCGGCCACCGACGTGACCGATTCGAACGACGCCGAGGGCGTCGCGACGCTGCTGGCCTCCCTGCGCGCCTGACCGTCCACCGGGCGACCGATTCGTTTCGTTATCGGATCTCCGGTCGAGTCGGTCGCCCATGGTGCCGATCCCATGGGCGAGGGGCGCGCTCGTGCGCCCGCGCGACGAGAGGCACGCCATGGACCCGACGACCCACGACTCCGCGACGCACGTCCCCGACCCGACGGACGAGCGTGCAGGCAACCCGCTGGCCCGGATCGGGCTGCGCGGCAGGTTGCTCGCGGCCTTCCTGACCGTCGCGCTGATGACGCTCGTCGTCGGCGGCCTCGGCATCTCGCGGATGTCCGCGCTCAGCCACCAGGCGGAGGTGGTCTACGAGGAGGGCGCCGTCCCGCTCCGCGACATCCTGCTGCTCCGTTCCACCTACTGGCAGTACCAGGCGACCGTCTCCCGCTCCACGGGTGCGGGCCTCTCGCCGGAGATCGTGCAGTCCCTGGAGGAGCAGACGGTGGCCATCCGGGAGACGCTGGACGGGCTGCGCGCCGGCCTGGACGAGGTGGCCCTCCGGCCCGCCACCGAGGCCGCGTTCCAGGACTTCCAGACCGCGATCGCGCTCTACGACGACGCCAGCGCCCAGATGGGCGAGATCGCCGCGTCCGGGGGCGACCCGATGTCCGTGCTGCCCACGCTGATCGAGGCCGAGACCAACGCCATCGATGCACTCGCGGCGGCCAGCGACGCGCAGATCGCCGCCACCGAGGCCACCGTGCAGGAGGCCCGCGACGCGTACGCCGCCGCCCGCACCCTGACGCTCCTCGGCGTGGCGATCGGCTTCGCGATCTCCGTCGCCCTCGCCGTGCTGGTCGCACGCAGCGTGACCCGGCCGGTGGACCGGATCCGGGAGGTGCTCGCCCAGGTGACCGCCGGTGACCTGCGGGTGCGCGCCGGCGCCACCGGCGGTGCCGAGCTCGGCCAGGTCGCGGAGTCGCTGGACGAGACGCTGGACGCGCTCAGTGGTGTGCTGAGCCTGGTCAACGACTCGGCCGGGCGGCTGGCCACGGCGTCGCTGCAGCTGAACGCCGGTGCCGAGTCGATGGCGCAGAACGCCCGGACGGCGGCCGGTCAGGCCGACGTCGTGGTGGCCTCGGCCGGTGAGGTCGCCTCCAGCGTGGACACGGTGTCGACCGGGTCGCAGCAGATGGAGGCCGCGATCCGGGAGATCTCGCAGAACGCCAGCGAGGCGTCGCGGGTGGCCGGGCAGGCGGTGAACGTCGCGGAGAACACCACGCGGACGGTCGGGAAGCTGGGTGACTCCTCGCAGGAGATCGCCACGGTGGTGAAGCTGATCAACGGGATCGCCGAGCAGACGAACCTGCTGGCGCTGAACGCCACGATCGAGGCCGCGCGTGCCGGTGAGGCGGGCAAGGGCTTCGCGGTGGTGGCCAGTGAGGTGAAGGAGCTGGCGCAGGAGACCGCCCGGGCCACGGAGGACATCTCCCGCCGGGTGGAGGCGATCCAGGCCGACACCGCCGGTGCGGTGGACGCGATCGGGGAGATCAGCAACGTCATCGGTCAGATCAACGACTTCCAGGCCACGATCGCCGCGGCGGTGGAGGAGCAGACCGCCACCACCAACGAGATGAACCGGAACGTGGCCGAGGCGGCGGGCAGCTCGCGCAGCATCGCCACCGCGATCACCGGGCTGGCTGCCGGTACGGCGGAGACCAACCAGCGGGTCGAGGACGCCCAGCGGTCCGCGGTCGAGCTGGCCCGGATGAGCGACGAGCTGCAGGACGCGGTCAGCCGGTTCACCGTCTGACACAGGGCCGATCCGACGGCGCCGGTCACCGCAGCTCGCGGTGGCCGGCGCCGTCGTCGTCCCGGGCCGGCCGGGGGCCGCCGCCGGGGTCGCGTGCGACACACCGGGTCGAGGAGCGGGCGGCCGCTGCCGATCACAGAGGCGGTGGGCCGCACGGGCGCGCCGTGGGCAGAAGAGGGACAGATGGACGTCATGGCGCAGGGACCGGCAACCCCCGAGTCGAGCAGGGCCGGGAGCTCGTCGCTGTCCGCCCGGGTGGGGCTGCGTGGCCGCCTCCTCCTGGCGATCCTGCTGGTGGCGCTGACCACGTTGACCGTCGGGCTGGTCGGCATCCAGCGGATGTCGATGCTCAGCGACAAGGCCGAGCAGGTGTACTCCGAGGGCGCCGTCCCGCTGGACGGGCTCCGCCGGCTGCAGGCCGGGTGGTGGCAGTTCTCCGCCAGCAACGCCCGGGCCAGCATCGCGTCCCTGCCGGCCGAGACCCGGGCCGCCTTCGCCCAGGCGTCGACGGAGAACCTCCAGGCACTGACGGAGGAGACCGCAGCCACCGGTGAGCTGCCGCTGTCGGCCGAGGCGCGGGCCGGCTACGACCAGTTCGTCGCCGCGTCGCAGCAGTACCTCGGCCTGCTCCAGCAGCTGTCGGCCGGCCAGGGCACCCGCGCCCCGCAGGAGACCCTCGCCCTCATCGCCCAGATGAACGAGACCGAGACGACCATCTCCGCGGCGATCGTGGCTGCCACCGACGCGGCAGCCGCCGACGCGGTCGCCACGGCGGCAGGGGCGGAGGACGCCTACAGCAGTGCCCGTGCCCTCACGCTGGGGATCATCGTGGTCGGGCTGCTGGTCTCCGTCGTCCTGGCGCTGCTCGTCGTCCGGTCGGTGATGGGCCCCGTGCAGCGGGTGCGTGAGGTGCTGGACCAGGTGGCCGACGGTGACCTGAGCGTCCGGGCCGGCGCCACCGGTGGTGCCGAGATGGGCGAGGTCGCCCGCTCCCTGGACTCGACCCTGGACTCGCTCAGCGGCGTGCTCCGGTTGGTCAACGACTCCGCCGGCCGGCTGGCGGTGGCGTCGCAGGCGCTGAACGCCGGCGCCGCGGGCATGGCCCAGAGCGCCCGGGCGGCGACCGGCCAGGCCGACGTCGTCGTCAGCTCCGCCGGGGAGGTCGCCGCCAGCGTCGACACCGTCGCCACCGGCTCCCAGCAGATGGAGGCCGCGATCCGGGAGATCAGCCGGAACGCCAGCGAGGCGTCCCGGGTGGCCGGTCAGGCCGTCGCGGTCGCGGAGAACACCACGCGGACGGTCGGGAAGCTGGGTGACTCCTCGCAGGAGATCGCCACGGTGGTGAAGCTGATCAACGGGATCGCCGAGCAGACGAACCTGCTGGCGCTGAACGCCACGATCGAGGCCGCCCGTGCGGGTGAGGCGGGCAAGGGCTTCGCGGTGGTGGCCAGTGAGGTGAAGGAGCTGGCGCAGGAGACCGCCCGGGCGACCGAGGACATCTCCCAGCGCGTGGAGGCGATCCAGGCCGACACCGCCGGGGCGGTCTCGGCGATCGGGGAGATCAGCTCGGTGATCGGCGAGATCAACGACTACCAGGCCACGATCGCCGCGGCGGTGGAGGAGCAGACCGCCACCACCAACGAGATGAACCGGAACGTGGCCGAGGCGGCGGGCAGCTCGCGCAGCATCGCGACCGCGATCTCCGGTCTCGCCGCGGGCACCCAGCAGACCAACGAGGGCGTCGCGGAGGCGCAGCGCTCGGCCGCGGACCTGGCCCGGATGAGCGACGAGCTGCAGGACGCCGTCCGGCGGTTCACCGTCTGACCGATCGGCACGAACGGCCCCGGCGCGGTGCGTCGGGGCCGTTCGCGTTGTCCGGCACCGGATGGTGCCCACCCGGTCACGCCGCATCTGCGGCCTGCCGATGAGGTCCGCGTCACCGGTCCAACACCCGGCCGCAGGCGACGACGCCACGTAGCAACCGGAGGCCCCCATGCCCGCAGCCACCACCAAGGGATCCACCCCGATCCCCGCCCAGCTGCACGAGTACGCGAGCCTGGTGGCGGCGCTGGACCGGGCGCAGGCGGTGATCGAGTTCGACCTGACCGGTCACGTGGTCACCGCGAACCAGAACTTCCTCGACGTCATGGGGTACGAGCTCGACGAGGTCGTCGGTGAGCACCACCGCATGTTCTGCGACCCCGCCCACGCCGACACCCAGGAGTACCGGCAGTTCTGGGCGGCCCTGGCGACCGGGGCGTTCAGCAGCGGGGAGTACCGCCGGCTCGCCAAGGGCGGCCGCGAGGTGTGGCTGCAGGCCACCTACAACCCCATCCTGGACAGTGCCGGGACGCCGGTGAAGGTGGTCAAGTTCGCCAGCGACGTCACCGCCGTCAAGCTCGCCGCCGCCGACTCCGCGGGCAAGGTCGCGGCCATCGAGCGCTCGCAGGCGGTCGTCGAGTTCGACCTGGCCGGGCACGTGCTCTCCGCCAACCAGCTGTTCCTGGACGCGATGGGCTACGCGCTGGACGAGGTCGTCGGCGAGCACCACCGCATGTTCTGCCAGCCCGAGCACGCCGCCACCGAGGAGTACCGGAGGTTCTGGGCCGACCTGGGCACCGGCCGCTACACCTCCGGTCTCTACAAGCGGGTGGCCAAGGGCGGCCGTGAGGTGTGGCTGCAGGCCACCTACAACCCGATCCTCGACCTGGCCGGTCGTCCGGTGAAGGTCGTCAAGTTCGCCAGCGACCTCACCGAACAGCGCGCCCACAACGCCGAGTCGCGGGGGAAGGTCGCCGCCATCGAGCGTTCCCAGGCGGTGATCGAGTTCGGCCTGGACGGCGTGGTGCTGGGCGCCAACCCCAACTTCCTCGAGGTCATGGGGTACCGGCTCGAGGAGGTCGTCGGCCAGCACCACCGCATGTTCTGCGACCCCGAGTACACCGCCACCGACGAGTACCGGCAGTTCTGGGAGCTGCTGGGCCGGGGCCAGTACGCCGGCGGCGAGTACCGCCGGGTCGGCAAGGACGGCGGTGAGGTCTGGATCCAGGCCACCTACAACCCGATCCTGGACGACGACGGCCGCCCCTTCAAGATCGTGAAGTTCGCCAGCGACGTCACCGACGCCAAGCTGCGCAACGCCGACATCGAGGCGCGGGTCAACGCCGTCGACCGCGCGCAGGCGGTCATCGAGTTCGACCTCGACGGCAACGTGCTCGCCGCCAACGACAACTTCCTGCGCACCATGGGCTACTCGCTCCGCGAGGTCACCGGTCAGCACCACAGCCTCTTCTGCGACGAGGAGTACCGCGTCTCCCCCGAGTACCGGGACTTCTGGCTGCGGCTGGGCAAGGGCGAGCTCATCGCCGGCCGGTTCCACCGCAAGGGCAAGTTCGGCCGCGACGTGCACATCCAGGCCACCTACAACCCGGTGCTCGACCTGTCCGGCGCTCCGGTCAAGGTGGTGAAGTACGCCTACGACGTGACGAACGAGGTCGAGCGGGAACGCCGGGTGTCCGACGGCACCCGGGACATGACGGCCTCGGTCCGCAAGCTCGCCACCTCGATCGACGAGATCGCCCGCAGTTCGGCCGCCGCGACCGGCCTGGCCGAGAAGACCCACGGGGACGCCGCGGAGGGCGTCGAGGCGCTCCGGGCCTCGCTCGAGGCGATCGCGCTGATCCAGCGCTCCTCGGTCTCGATCTCCGAGATCGTCCGGGTGATGGGGGAGATCGCCAACCAGACCAACCTGCTGGCCTTCAACGCCTCGATCGAGGCCGCCCGGGCCGGCGAGCACGGGGTGGGCTTCTCGATCGTGGCCGGTGAGGTCCGCCGTCTCGCGGAGCGGTCGTTCGACGCCGCCCAGCAGATCGGCAAGCTGATCGAGGAGTCGGCGGAGCGGGTCGAGCAGGGGTCGACGGTCTCCCAGCGGGCCGAGGCGGCGTTCGCCCGGATCGTCGACAGCGTCGGGCAGACCAACGAGGTCATCAAGTCCATCTCCTCGGCCACCTGCCGGCAGCAGGCCGCCTCGCAGGAGGTCGACGCCCTGATCACCCAGTTGACCTCCGCCGACCCGGCCCGCTGAGCCGGCCCGGCGAGGACTGGGCGATGACCGGGGTGCAGCCGGCCGCGTCGACCGGGGCGGCGGCCGGTGAGGTCTACGGGATGATCCGGCTGGCCGGGGTCGATGTTGCGCTGCCGCTGGCGGTGCTGCGCGAGGTCGTGCCGTGCCCGGCCGAGCTGGCCGGCCTGCCGGCCGATGCGGTGGGCCTGCTGGGGGCCATGGACCTGCGGACGACGGTGCTGCCGGTCGTGGACCTGCGGCTGGTGCTCGGCCGCCCGGCGGCGCGGCACCCGGGCCAGGTCGTGGTCGTCGTCGCGGTGGACGGGCAGTCGCTGGGTCTGCTGGCCGACGAGGTGTGCGGGGTCGCCAGGGTCCCGCACACCGCGCTGCTGCCGATGCGGGTGGCGGCCGGGGAGCTGCTGTTCTCGCACACCTTCCAGCACCCGGAGACCGGCCGGGCCACCAGCGTGCTCGACGCGGCGGCGGTCGTGTGCCGGCCGGGGCTGCCCACCGTGGCCGACGTGGCGCGGTCGGCCTCGTCGGTCGGCGCCGGCGGTCCGGTCCCGTCGGGCGACCGGACGTCGGTCACCCTGCTGCGGTGCGGCCCGCACGTGCTCGCGCTGGACGTCGCCCAGGTGCACACCACGCTGCCGAGCCCGTCGCCGCGGCCCTCGGTGCTGTCCGGCGGTGTGTGCGCCGGGGTGACCGGGTTCGCCGGGCAGGACGTCGCCGTCGTCGACCCACTGGCCCTGCTCGGGCTGGGGAGCCTGGGCACCGCCACCGCTGAGGCCGGGGTCGTGGTCGACACCGGCAGTGGTCACGTCGTCCTCGCCGTGGACGCGCTGATCGCGCTCACCGACCTCGCCGAGGGCGCCGTGCTCCCGGTGCCGGCCTTCGCCGTCCCCCGGCCGGAGCTGCTGCGTGGCCTGGCCGACGTGGACGGCACGACCTGCCTGGTGCTGGACGGCGCCGCGCTGCTGGCCGATCCGCGAGTGCTGGCGCTCGCCGCGATGAACACCCCGGCGGCCGGTGCGGACCCCGGCTCGCCGGGCGGCAGCGGGCGGGCGAGCGCCACCGGTGCGCCGCCGTACCTGACCTTCTCCGTCGGCATCGACGTCACGACGCCGCTGGAGCAGGTCGGCGAGATCGTCCCGTACCCGGCCGAGGTCACCGGGACGTCGGTCGGCCAGGGTGTGCTGGGCGTCGTGGTGCACCGCGGCGCGGCCGTCCCGGTGCTGTGCCTGGCCACGTTGCTCGGGCTGCCCCAGCTGCAGGTGACGGCGGCCAGCTGTCTGCTGGTGGTGGACGTCGGCGAGCCGGTGGCGTTCGCCGTCGACGCGTTGCGCAGCATCGACCCGCTGACCTGGACCGACCCCGACCAGCCCGGCCGGCCGGGCGCGGACCGGCTGGCGGACCTCCTGCGGCGTTCGCCCCTCGTGCAGGTGGGTGCCGACACCCGGCTGCTGCCGTGTCTGGACCTGCAGCACGTGGCCCGCACGATGCACGGCCAGTCCGCCGTGCCGGTGCCCCGGCCGGCCGTGGACGAGGAGCTCCTCGTCCACTGAGCGGGACCGGCTCCGTGGTCAGTCGATGAGCAGTCGCGCCCGGCGGGCGGCCACCGCGGCAGACCGTGGGTCGGCCGGCGGCAGGAGCTCGGCCAGCCGGTCGTGGACCGCGCCGTCGTGCTCGCCCAGGGGGTGCGTGCTGAACGTGTGCAGCAGCTCGGGGTCGTCGGTGGCGAGCACGGCGCGGCGCAGGCCCGCGGTGAGCTCGTCGCTCAGCTGACGGATCGTCGGCGCCTCCGACCGGGGCAGGACCGGGCCGCGGCAGGCGCTGAGGGCGGCGCCCACGTGCCGGGCCGCCAGCGCCCGACCCGCGGTCCCGACGTCGCTGGCGACCTCGGCCACCAACCGGTACGGCCGGGTCTGCAGCAGGTCCGCGCCGAGGACCGCGCGGAGCCGGCGGATCTCGCCGCGCACCGTCGTCTGGTTCCCGCGGTCGCCGTACAGCAGCCGGGCGAGCTGTTCCCCGGTGAGGCCGTCGGGGTGCCGGGCGAGGAGCAGGAGGACCTCCGCCAGTCGCAGGGGCAGCGGGATCCAGCGGCCGTCGACGACCACCGTGGGCGTCCCCTCCCCGGTGCACCGCAACGACAGCGCGTGCGCAGCCGGGCGGGGGGCCGGCCGGGCGCGGCGGGCCGCGGTCCGGAGCAGGCAGCCGTCCGGGAGCCGCTCGACCTGCGCCTCCCGTCCGTCGGGCAGCCGCACCTGGTCGGTGTCGTCCAGCTGGACCCGCGCCGGCCACCGCCCGTCGGGCTCGGCGGCCAGCACCCGGCCGCTGGGGGTCACGAAGGCCGCGGCCTCGCCGTCCCGGCGGGGCAGCGACAGCCGGAGCAGCAGGTTGTGGTCGGCGATGGCGAGCCGGACCCGCAACTGGTCCTCGGCGAGTCGTGCGGTGGCCGCGACCAGTTGCGCCAGGGCCGGGTGCACCGTCTGCAGCGGGCCGCTCACGTCGAGGACGCCGATGACCGCCCCGGTGTCCGGGTCGTGCACCGGGGCCGCGACGCACGTCCAGGAGTGGTACGTGCGGACCAGGTGCTCCGCCGAGTGGATCTGCACCGGCGCCCCGACGGCGAGCGCCGTCCCCATCGCGTTGGTCCCGATGGCCCCCTCGCTCCAGTCGGTGCCGGGGAAGAGGCCGACCCGGTCCGCTCGCCCGAGGAGCTCCCGGTCGCCGTCGCGCCACAGGACGTGGCCGGCGCCGTCGGTCACCAGGACCAGGTGCGCCACCTCGTCGGCGACGCCCGCCAGCGCGCTGCGCAGCAGGGGCATGACCACGTTCAACGGATGGGCGGCGCGGAGGTCGTCCAGCTCGTCGGGTGCGTGGACCACCGGCGGGGTCCGGCGCTCCGGGTCGACCCGGGCGGCGAGGCTCCGCTCCCAGGACGCGGAGACCACCGGCCGGGGGGCGCGGCGGACGGTGTCCTGACCGAGCACCGCGTCGAAGGTCTCAGCCAGCGCCCGGGCGCGCTCGCGGGGGTCGAGGTGCTCGTCCTCGCCGGCCAGGTGCTCTGCATCGCACGACATCGCACCCCCGAGCGGCCTCGCAGCCCAGACGCCGGCACTGGCGTCGGTGCGGATCATCGCTCACGCCCGGACCCCGGGCAACCAGCCGCGGGAGGTCGCTCCGCGCTCCAGGGCCTCAGCTCAGCGGGAGGGCGCTGCCGCGCCTCAGCCGAGGGCCGCTGCCGCGCCTCAGCCGAGGGCCGCTGCCGCGGCGGTGGCGACGTCGACGTCCTGGGCCACCGAGCCCGCGCTCACCCCGACGGCACCCACGATCACGCCGTCCCGCTCCAGCGGGATCCCGCCGCCGAAGGCGACCATCCCACCGGCGGTCTGCTCCAGGCCGTAGAGCTCGGCGCCCGGCTGCACCAGGTCGGTCAGCGCGGCCGTGGGCAGGGCCATCAGCACCGAGGTGACGGCCTTGCGGGTGGAGATGTCGATGCTCGCCTTGATGGCGCCGTCCATCCGCCCGAACGCGAGCAGGTGGCCGCCGTCGTCGACGACGGCGACGTTCATCGGCTGGCCGATCTCCTCGGCCCGGGCGATGCCGGCGTCCAGGACCCGGCGGGCGTCGGCGTGCGAGAGCGATGTGGTCATCGTCACACCCAAGCAGTCCGGGTGGCCCCCGGTACAGCCCCGCCCTCGAGCCGTCGGAGGCAACGAACAGGCAACGTGTCCTGTGTCACAGTCTCGGTGAACTGGCGGACGAGGAGGGAAGTCCCGATGAGCACCTCGCAGGACACCAGGCTGGGCACGGGGGACTACCCGCTGTCGGTCAACCGACCGGAGCTGCTCCGGACCCCGACCGGCAAGCCGATCACCGCGCTGACGATGGACGCAGTGCTGTCGGGGGAGCTGTCGGCCGAGGACCTGCGGATCGCCCCGGAGACGCTGGAGCTGCAGGCCCAGCTGGCCGACGCGAGCAACCGCCCGCAGCTGGCGATGAACTTCCGGCGGGCGGCGGAGATGTGCGCGATCCCCGACGCCGAGGTGCTCGGGATGTACAACGCGCTCCGCCCGCGCGCCTCCACCGCCGATCAGCTGGCCGCGATGGCCGATCGGCTGGAGGGGACCTGGTCGGCGCCCGTCTGTGCGGCCCTCGTCCGAGAGGCGGCCGAGGTCTACGCCCGTCGCGACCTGCTCGCCCGGCCCGCCGCCGGGTCCGAGAGCTGAGAGGACACGTCCATGACCACCACCCAACCGCGGCGCTCGCCCGAGCCACGGCACTCGCTGCGCACCGACGTCCTCGAAGCGCGGCCGGTCAACCTCGACGGGTTCGTCGAGGAGTGGCCCGAGAAGGGCCTCGTCGCGATGGAGAGCGCGTACGACCCGGCGCCCAGCGTGCGCGTCGAGGACGGGCGCATCGTCGAGCTGGACGGCCGGCAGCGCGCCGACTTCGACTTCATGGACACCTTCATCGCCGACCACGCCATCGACGTGGCCTCGGCCGAGGAGTCCAACGCCCTCCCCTCCGCCGAGATCGCCCGGATGCTGATCGACCCCCGGGCCTCCCGGGACGACGTCCTCGCGGTCACCCGGGGCCTGACCCCGGCGAAGGTGCTCGACGTCCTCAAGCTGATGAACGTCGTCGAGATCATGCAGGGGATGCAGAAGATGCGGGCCCGGCGGACGCCGGCCAACCAGGCGCACTCCACCAGCGCCCGGGACAACCCCGTCCAGGTCGCCGCCGACGCGGCGGAGGGAGCGCTGCGCGGCTTCGCCGAGCTGGAGACGACGCTGGGCGTGCTGCGCTACGCACCGCTGGTGGCCATCGCGCTGCAGGTGGGTGCCCAGGTCGGGCGCGGGGGCGTGCTGACCCAGTGCGCGCTGGAGGAGGCCACCGAGCTCGAGCTCGGCATGCGCGGGATCACCGCCTACGCCGAGACGATCTCCATCTACGGCACCGAGTCGGTGTTCATCGACGGGGACGACACCCCCTGGTCCAAAGCATTCCTCGCCTCCGCCTACGCCTCCCGCGGGATCAAGATGCGCTTCACCTCCGGCACCGGGTCGGAGGTGCAGATGGGCAACGCCGAGGGCAAGTCGATGCTCTACCTGGAGATCCGCTGCATCCTGATGGCCAAGGGCGCGGGGGTGCAGGGGCTGCAGAACGGCTCGATCAGCTGCATCGGGGTGCCCGGTGCCGTGCCGGGCGGGCTGCGCGCGGTGGCCGCGGAGAACCTGGTCGCCAGCATGATGGACCTGGAGTGCGCCTCCGGGAACGACCAGTCCTTCTCGCACTCGGCGATGCGCCGGACCGCCCGGATGATGCCGCAGCTGCTGCCCGGCACCGACTTCGTCTGCTCCGGCTTCTCCGCGGTGCCGAACGCGGACAACATGTTCGCCGGGTCGAACTTCGACACCGAGGACTACGACGACTGGAACACCATCCAGCGCGACTTCCAGGTCGACGGCGGGCTGCGGCACGTGCGCGAGGACGAGATCCTCCTGGCTCGGAGCAAGGCGGCCCGCGCCCTCCAGGCCCTGTTCGCGTACCTCGACCTGCCGGCCGTCACCGACGACGAGGTGGAGGCGGCCACCTACGCCAACTCCTCCGCCGACTACCCCTTCCGGGACGTGCTGGCCGACCTCAAGGGCGCCCAGGCGGTCATGGACCGCGGCATCACCGGCCTCGACATCGTCAAGGGGCTGGAGGCGAGCGGGTTCCACGACGTCGCCGAGAACCTGCTGACCGTGCTGCGCCAGCGGGTGTCCGGTGACCTGCTGCAGACCTCCGCGGTGCTCACCGCCGACTTCACCCCGCTGTCGGCCATCAACGACCCGAACGACTACGCCGGCCCCGGCACCGGCTACCGCCTGCAGGGAGAACGCTGGGCGGAGCTGAAGAAGCTCCGGCACGTCACGTCGGCGACGGACCCCGAGACCGAGGTCGGCTGACCATGACGCTCTCCACGCCCACCCGCACCGTCAGCCTCCGCGAGCTGTCCCCGGCGACCCGCGGGACGCGGCCCGACGAGGTGGTGATCGCCGTGTCCCCGGCCTTCGCCGGGCACTTCACCAAGACGATCGTCGACGTCCCGCACGCCGAGGTGCTGCGCCAGCTGATGGCCGGCATCGAGGAGCAGGGCGTGGGCGTCCGGCTGGTGCGGGTCCAGGACACCGCGGACCTGGCGGCCATCGCGCACATCGGGGCCAAGCTCTCCGGCTCCGGCATCTCCGTCGGGATCCTGTCCCGCGGGACGACGATGATCCACCAGAAGGACCTCGCCCGGCTGAGCAACCTGGAGCTGTTCCCGCAGTCGCCGCTGCTGGACCCGGCGGTGTTCCGCATGATCGGCTCGAACGCCGCGCAGTACGCGAAGGGCGAGTCGCCCCAGCCGGTGCCCACCCGCAACGACCAGATGGCGCGACCCCGCTGGCAGGCGAAGGCGGCGCTCCTGCACCTCAAAGAGTTCGAGTGCATCGCGGCAGGTCAGGGCCCGGTGGAGGTCGAGGCCGTGTTCGAGCTGACCGACGCGGGCTGAGGTGGGTGCGCCCGGCCACGACCCGTCGTCGGCCCGGCTGGTCGTCGGCGTCGACATCGGCAACTCGACGACCGAGGCGTGCCTGGCCGCGCTCGCCCCGGACGGGTCGCTGACGTACCTGGGCGCCGACCTGACCCGGACCACCGGGGTCAAGGGCACGCCGGACAACACCGTCGGCGCGCTCCGGGTGGTCCGCGAGGTGCTGGCCCGGGCCGGCCGGCGCCCCGACGAGGTGCACACCGTGCTGCTCAACGAGGCGACCCCGGTGATCAGCGGCCTGGCGATGGAGACCATCACCGAGACGATCATCACCGAGTCCACGATGATCGGGCACAACCCGACGACCCCGGGCGGCGAGGGGCTCGCCGTCGGCACCACCGTGTCGATCGCCGACCTCACCGCGCAGCCGCCGGGCGAGCCGGTGGTCTGTGTGGTCCCGGCCGGATGGGACTTCGACGACGTGGCGCGGGCGGTCAACGCCGCCGTCGCCGGTGGGGTGGCGGTGGTGGCCGCCGTCCTCGCCGGGGACGACGCCGTGCTGGTCACCAACCGGCTGGACCGGGCGGTGCCCGTCGTCGACGAGGTGCGGGCGGTCGAGAAGGTGCCCCTGGGCATGCTGGCCGCGGTCGAGGTGGCCGCACCGGGGCGGACCATCCGGACCCTGTCGGACTCCTACGGCCTGGCCTCGGTGTTCGACCTCGACCCGGACCAGACCCGGGCGGTCTCACCGGTCGCGCGTGCGCTCACCGGGAACCGGTCGGCGGTGGTGGTGCGCACCCCGTCCGGGGACGTCACCGACCGGCGGATCCCGGTGGGCGAGCTGGTGCTGCGCGGGGCGGGGAGAGAGCTCCGCATCGACGTCGACGCCGGGGCCGAGGCGATCATGGCCACCGTCGCCCGGCTGCAGCCGCTCGACGACGTGCACGGGGAACCCGGCACCCACGTCGGCGGGATGCTCGCCCAGGTCCGCGACACCATGTCCGACGTGCTGCACGGCGCCGACGGATCGGCGCAGCCGGCGTCCGAGATCGCCATCCGCGACGTCCTGGCGGTCGACACGTTCGTGCCGGCCGAGGTGCGCGGGGGACTGGCCGGAGAGATCGCGCTGGAGAACGCCGTCGCGCTCGCGGCGATGGTGCGGACCAGTCGCAGCCGCATGCAGCTGGTCGCCGACCAGGTGTCCGCCGAGCTCGGGGCGCGGACGGAGATCGGCGGCGTCGAGGGGGAGATGGCCGTGGGTGGGGCGCTGACCACCCCCGGCGTCGACCGGCCGGTCGCCGTCCTGGACCTGGGCGGCGGGTCGACCGACGCCGCGCTGATGACCGTGGACGGCGTGTGCACCGCCGTCCACGTGGCCGGCGCCGGGGAGCTGGTCACCAAGCTGATCGACTCCGAGCTGGCGCTGGGTGACCGGGAGGTCGCCGAGGGCGTGAAGTGGCACCCGCTGGCCAAGGTGGAGAGCTTCTTCCACCTGCGGCACGAGGACGGCACCGTCCAGTTCTTCGACCAGCCCTTCCCGCCGCACGTGTTCGCCCGGGTCGTGGTGCTCACCCCGGACGGCCCGGTGCCCGTCGACACCCGGCACGGCCTGGACCACGTCCGCCGGGTGCGCCGGGCGGCCAAGAGCCGGGTGTTCGTGGTCAACGCCGTCCGGGCGCTGCAGCAGGTGGCGCCGGGCGGCGACCTGCGGGCCCTGGACTTCGTGGTGCTGCTGGGCGGCTCCGCGCTGGACTTCGAGATCCCCGAGCTGATCGCCGACGAGCTCGCGCCCTACGGCATCGTCTGCGGGACGGGCAACGTGCTGGGCACCCAGGGCCCGCGCAACGCGGTCGCGTCGGGGCTGGTCCGGGCGCACGCAGCTGCGTCGTCGCCGTGCCCGGCCGGGTGACCGACGCCCGGCAGCGGCCGGCCGTGCTCGTGCACCGTTCCCCCGCCGCGCCGGCGGCGGTGCTGCGTGAGGTCTGCGCCGGCGCGGAGGAGGAGGGGGTGCCGACCGACGTCGTCGACGCCCCGGATCAGCCGGCGGACGCCGTCGGGCTGGCGCACGCGGCCGCCCGGGACTCCCAGCTGGAGGTCGGCGTCGGCGTCGACGCCGCCGGGGCGGTCGCGGTGCACCACGGCAAGCTGCCCCCTCACCGTCCGGCGACGACGACCGGCCCGGACGCCGGCCCCCGGGACTGGCGCAGGACCGGCCGGACTGCGGCCCGGATCGTGAAGGGCCTGCCGCTGGGCTGAGCCCGGCTAGAGGTACTGGCCTCCACCGGGGCGGTGCTCCTGGGCCGGTGCGCCGGGTGGGAGGGCCTTGCGGCGCATCTCCTCCAGCTGCGCCCGGGCGGCCATCTGCTGGGCGAACAGCGCGGTCTGGATGCCGTGGAAGACGCCCTCCAGCCAGCCGACCAGCTGCGCCTGGGCGATCCGCAGCTCGGCGTCCGAGGGGGTCTCGCCCTCGGTGAAGGGCAGCGTGATCCGCTCCAGCTCCTCGCGCAGCTCGGGGGCCAGCCCCTGCTCCAGCTCGCGGATGGAGGAGGCGTGGATGTCGCGCAGTCGGTTGCGGCTCGCGTCGTCCAGGGGCGCCGCCCGGACCTCCTCGAGCAGCTGCTTGATCATCGTGCCGATCCGCATGACCTTCGCCGGCTGCTCGACGAGGTCGCCGACCCCCGCCATGCCGCCCTCGTCGCCCTCCGGCAGGTGCATGCCGCCGACCGGCTGCCCGTCCGGGCCCACGACGAGGACCTGCTGGCGGCCTGGCTCACCGGTGCCTGGTGCTGTCATGCCCCCCATCCTGCCCCGGTGTCGTCGAGCTGCCTGTCGAGGGGCCGCGCCGGTCCGGCGCGGGCGGCCGACTGACTACGCTCCCCGCATGTCGTCGGGGGAGGGCCAGCTGGACGTGGCCCGCGTCCGGGGCCTGTTCCCGGGGCTGTCCGACGGCCTGGTGCACGCCGACGGGCCCGGGGGCGCGCTGGTGCCGGAGAGCGTGGTGCGCGCCGTCTCCCAGGCCATGCGGGTGCCGATCGCCGGCCGGGGTGGCGTCTTCGCCTCCTCCGCCCGGGCCGAGCAGCTGGTCGCCGGCGCGCGGTCCGCGGTGGCCGACCTGGTGGGCGGCGCACCCGGCGGGGTCGTCCTGGGGCCGAACATGACCACGCTGACCTACGCCGTCGCCCGGGCGCTGGCCAAGCACTGGCGCCGCGGCGACGAGCTCGTGGTCAGCCGGCTGGACCACGACGCCAACATCCGCCCGTGGCTGACGGTCGCCGAGGAGCTCGGCATGGCCGTGCGGTGGGCCGAGGTGGACATCGAGACCGGGGAGCTGCCGGACTGGCAGTACGACGAGCTGGTCACCGACCGCACCCGGCTGGTCGCCGTCACCGCGGCCAGCAGCGCCATCGGCACCCGCCCTGACGTCGCCTCGATCGCCGAGCGCGCGCACCGGGTCGGGGCGCTGGTCGTGGTCGACGCCGCGCACGCCGCGCCGCACGCCCCGCTGGACGTCGAGGAGCTGGGTGCGGACTTCCTCCTGCTGTCGGCCTACAAGTGGTGCGGTCCGCACGTCGGCGCCCTGGTCGCCCACCCCGGGCTGCTCGAGGAGCTGTGGCCGGACAAGCTGCTGCCCGCGTCGGAGCGGGTGCCCGACCGGTTCGAGACGGGCGCGCCGCCGTTCGAGCTCTACGCCGGCGTCGCGGCCTCGGTGGACCACCTGGCGGCCCTCTGCCTGGAGGCCACCGGCTCCCGGCGGGAGCGGCTGCGCACCTCGATGGCCGCGGTGAGCCGCTACGAGGAGCAGCTGTTCACCCGGCTGGACGGGGCGCTGCGGTCGATGGCGCACGTGCAGGTGCTGGGCGACCCGGCGTGGACCACGCCGACGTTGTCCTTCACCGTCGACCGGCTGCGCCCCCGGCAGGCGGCCACCGAGCTGGCCCGGAGCGGCGTCTGCGCCTGGGACGGCGACTTCTACTCCCGCGAGCTGTTCGACGCGATCGGGGTCAACGAGACCGGCGGCGCCGTGCGGCTGGGCCTGATGCACTACAACACCGTCGAGGAGGTCGACCGCCTCGTCGACGCCGTCGCCGACCTGCGGTAGCCGTCAGGCGTCGGGGACGAGCAGGACCTTGCCGATGTGGGCGCTGGACTCCAGCAGGGCGTGCGCCTCGCCGGCCCGGGACATCGGCAGCCGGCGGTCCACGATCGGCCGGACGACGCCCCGCTCGACGTCGGGCCACACGTCGTGCCGCACCGCCGCCACGATCTCGGCCTTGCCGCCGGGCCCGGTCGCCGGTCGCGAGCGCAGCGTGGTCGCGTGCACCGAGCCGCGCTTGCGCATCAGCTTGCCGAGGTCGATCTCGGCCTTGGTGCCGCCCTGCATGCCGATGCCCACCAGTCGGCCGCCGGTGGCCAGCACGTCGAGGTTCCGGGCCAGGTACTTGGCCCCGATGATGTCCAGGACGACGTCCGCGCCGTGCCCGTCGGTGGCCTCCCGCACCACGTCGACGAAGTCCTGCTCGCGGTGGTTCACGAGGACGTCGGCGCCCAGCTCGCGGCAGAAGGCCAGCTTCTCGGCGCTGCCGGCCGTGGTCGCCACCCGGGCCCCGGCGCGGGCGGCCAGCTGGATCGCCATGGTGCCGATGCCGCTGGAGCCGCCGTGCACCAGGAACACCTCGCCGGCCCGCAGCCCGGCGAGCATGAAGACGTTCGACCAGACGGTGCACACGACCTCGGGCAGTGCCGCGGCGGTGGCCAGCTCGACACCGGCCGGCCGGGGGAGCAGCTGCCCGGCCGGGACGGCGACCCGCTCGGCGTACCCGCCACCGGACAGCAGGGCGCACACCTCGTCGCCCACCGACCAGCCGGTCACCTCGGCGCCGACCTCGCTGATCACGCCGCTGCACTCCAGGCCGAGCACCTCGCTGGCGCCCGGCGGGGCTGGGTAGTGGCCTTGGCGCTGCAACGTGTCGGCGCGGTTCACCGCGGTGGCGGCCACGTCGACCAGCACCTCGCCGGGCCCGCAGACCGGGTCGGGCACCTCACCCCAGCCGAGCACCTCGGGGCCGCCAGGGGAGGAGATCGTCACCGCACGCATGCCTCGACCCTAGGAGGACTCGGTCGTTCCCACCCCTCGCAGGGCCCGGGACGGGGCCGCAGACCTGCTCGCGGCCCCGTCCCGGGTGCCTCAGCGGTTCTTGAGGTCCTTGCGGAGGATCTTGCCGGCCATCGACTTGGGCACCTGCTCGATGAACTCGACCAGCCGGATCTTCTTGTGCGGGGCGACGTGCTCGGCCATGTAGGCCTTGATGTCGTCCTCGGTGATCTCCGAGCCGGGGGCGCGGACGACGAAGGCCTTGGGCAGCTCCTCGCCGCTCTCCTTGTCCAGCACCCCGATCACCGCGGCGTCGGCGATCTGCGGGTTGTTCAGCAGCACGGCCTCCAGCTCGGCCGGCGCCACCTGGTAGCCCTTGTACTTAATCAGCTCCTTGACCCGGTCGACCACGGTGTAGCGGCCCTCGTCGTCGACGATCGCCACGTCACCGGTGTGCAGCCAGCCCTCGTCGTCCAGCGTCTCGGCGGTGGCCTGCGGGTTGTTCAGGTAGCCCTTCATCACCTGCGGCCCGCGCACCCACAGCTCACCGCGCTCGCCGGGGGCGGCGTCCTCGCCGGTGGCCGGGTCGATGAGCCGGCACTCGGTGTTGGGCAGCGCGTAGCCGACCGTGCCCTTGGGGGTCTCACCGGCGCCGGCCGGCTCGAGCCCGGCCTCCGGCGTGGTGTGCGAGACCGGGGAGAGCTCGGTCATGCCGTAGCCCTGGCCCACCGCGGTGCCCTCGGCGGCGCCCTTGCGGAGCCGGTCCTGGGCGGCCTGCGCCAGCGACTCGTCCAGCGGGGCGGCGCCGGAGGTGACGCTGCGCAGCGAGGACAGGTCGAACTGGTCGACCATCGGGTGCTTGGCCAGCGCGAGCACGATCGGCGGGGCCACGAAGGCCCGGGTGATCTTCTGGTCCTGGATGGTGCGGAGGAACTGCTCCAGGTCGAACCGGGGCAGGGTGACGACGGCGCCGCCCCACTGCAGGCCCTGGTTCATCAGCACGGTCAGGCCGTAGATGTGGAAGAACGGCAGGACGGCGATGATCCGCTCGTTGCCCTCGTCGACGCCGGCCAGCGGGCGGGACTGGCTGACGTTGGCCACCAGGTTGCGGTGGGTGAGCATGACGCCCTTGGGCAGCCCGGTGGTGCCGCTGGAGTACGGGAGCGTGATCAGGTCGTTCGCCGGGTCGATGTCGACCTGGACCGCGGGGGCGTCGGCGGTGATCAGGTCGCGCAGTGAGGTGTGGCCCTCGGCGCCGTCCATCACGATGACCTCGTCGACGGGCGCCTTCTCCACCGCGGCCAACGCGCGGTCCAGGAACGGCGAGACGGTGACCAGCACCTTGGCGCCGGAGTCCTTCAGCTGGAAGGCGATCTCCTCCGGCGTGTACAGCGCGTTGACCGGGCTGATCACGCAGCCGGCCGCGGCGATGCCGTGGAAGACCACCGGGTACCAGATGGTGTTCGGGCTGAAGACGGCGACGACGTCGCCCTTGCGCAGGCCCCGGGCGTGCAGCGCGGCGGCCACCCGCTCGACGTAGAAGGCGAGCTCACCGTGGGTGATCGTCTCGCCGGAGAGGCCGTCGATCAGCGCCGGGCGGTCGGCGCGCTCCGCGGCACCGCCCAGCACGAACTGCGGTACCGACAGCTCGGGGATCTCGACATCGGGATAGCGACTGGCGAACGCCACGGGGTCCTCCTCGACTCAGGTGCGGTGACGCCAGTCTCACATTCGGCGTGTCGCGCGCCACAGCCGGGGCTACCCGCCGGTAGCTCCGCGGTTCAGCGAGGCCAGAGGACGGACTGCGTGCAGCGGAACAGCGCGAGCGTCTTCCCGGTGGCCTCGGCGGTGACCACGGCGTCCCAGACCTGCGTCGTCCGGCCGGCGTGCACGTTGGTGGCGACGACGGAGATGCGGCCCTCCCGGGCGGTGCTCAGGTGGTTGCTCTTCAGCTCGATGGTGGTGAAGCCGCTGGACCCCTCGGGCAGCAGGGCCCGGGTGGGCAGGCCGCAGCTGGTGTCCGCGAGGGTGACCACGGTGCCGGCGTGCAGGTAGCCGTTGGGCGCCAGCAGCTCGGACCGGACGTCCAGGTGGGCGGTGAGCCGGCCCGGCTCGTGGGTGTCGACGACGATGCCGAGCAACCCCGGGAAGGTGCCCGGCAGCAGGTCGTTGAGCTCGTCGGCGGTGTGGAACCCGGTGGCGGCCATGCCGGGCAACCTATCCCCGCACCTCCGGGGTCCTTCCTCAGGCCAGGCCGCGGGTGGTGCGGGCCGGCGGACGGTCGCCGCGGATGGAGGCCACCATGTCCAGCGTCTGCCGGGTCGCGGCGACGTCGTGCACCCGGAACACCCGGGCCCCGAGCCAGGCGCTGACCGCGGTCGCCGCCAGCGTGCCGGTCAGCCGCTGGTCCACCGGCAGGTCGAGGGTCTCCCCGACGAAGTCCTTGTTCGACAGTGCCACCAGCACCGGCCAGCCGGTCGCGACCAGCTCGTCCAGCCGCCGGGTCGCCTCCAGCGAGTGCCGGGTGTTCTTGCCGAAGTCGTGCCCGGGGTCGATGAGCACCCGCTCGCGGTCCACGCCTGCGGCCACCGCGGCCTCGGCGAGCGCCGTCGTCCGCCGCACGATGTCGGCGACGACGTCGTCGTAGGTCACCCGGTGCGGACGGGTGCGGGGAGGGAGGCCGCCGGCGTGGGTGCAGACGATCCCGGCACCGGCCTCGGCGGCGACGTGTGCCAGTTCCGGGTCGACCCCGCCCCACGCGTCGTTGACCACGTCGGCGCCGGCGGCCAGCGCCTCCCGGCCGACCTCGGCCCGCCAGGTGTCGATGGAGATGGGCAGCTGCGGGTGTGCCGCGCGGATCGCCGCGACCAGGTCGACGGTGCGGCGGATCTCCTCGGCCGGGTCCACCTCCGCGCCCGGCGCCGCCTTCACCCCGCCGACGTCCACCATGTCCGCGCCCTCGGCCACCACCCGCTCCACCCGGGCCAGCGCGGCCTCCAGCGCGAAGGTCGCGCCGCCGTCGTAGAACGAGTCCGGGGTGCGGTTGACGATCGCCATCACGACCAGCCCGCCGTCCGGGACGTCCAGGGGACCGATGCGCAGCACGGACCCACTCAACCAGCCCGGTCGGGCGCGCCGTGACACCGTCCAGGGGTGTCCACGACCCCCGATGACGTGCCCGACGACCTCACCGACGTCCTCGACCAGGTGGCCGCCGAGGCCCGGCCGCTGGCCGAGGACGACGAGGTCGCCTCACCCGGGGCCGGGCCCGAGCGGTTCGCACTGGCGATGTGCGAGCTCGACGGCACCGAGCACGTCGCCGGCGACGCCGACGTCGGCTTCCCGGTGCAGAGCGTGGTCAAGGTGTTCGCACTCACCGCGGCGCTCCGCTGCGTCGGCGAGGACGTCTTCCAGCGGGTCGGCCGAGAGCCCTCGGGCGACCCGTTCGACTCCCTGGTCCAGCTCGAACGCGAGCGCGGCCTGCCCCGCAACCCGTTCATCAACGCAGGCGCGGTCGTCGTCTGCGACGTGCTGGTGGGCGCCACCGGGTCGGCCGAGGCAGCGGTGGACGCGGTCACCGACCTGCTGTCCGACCTGGTCGGCGAGCGGCTCGAGATCGACCCCGAGGTGCTCGAGGAGGAACGTGCCAGCGCCGCCATGAACACGGCGATGGGCCACCTGATGAGGTCGTTCGACAACTTCCACCACCCGGTGGCCGAGGTGGTGGACGCCTTCGCGCAGATGTGTGCGCTGACCGTGACCACCCGGCAGCTGGCCCGGGCCGCCCGGTTCCTAGCACACGACGGGGTGGACCCACGGACCGGTGACCGGGTGCTGACCGAGCCCCTCGCCCGGCGGGTCAGCGCGGTGATGCTGACCTGTGGCACCTACGACGCGGCCGGGCAGTTCGCCTACGACGTGGGCTTCCCGTGCAAGAGCGGGGTGGGTGGCGCGGTGATGGGCGACGTGCCCAACCGGTTCGGCGTCTGCGCCTGGTCCCCGCCCCTGGACGCCGCCGGCAACTCCCGGGCCGGCCGGGCCGCGCTGCACCTGCTCAGCGAACGGTTGGGGTTGTCCCTGCTGTAACGCCCGGCCCGCCATGATCTGCGGTCATGGACGACTTCGTGGACGCACCCGAGCGCGTGGACCCGCCCTACCTCGATGGCGAACGGGCCGCCGTGCGGGCCTGGCTGGAGTACCAGCGGGGCACGCTGCTGACCAAGTGCGCCGGTCTCACCCCCGAGCAGCTGGGCGAGCGGTCGGTACCGCCGTCGTCGCTCAGCCTGCGCGGGCTGGTCCGGCACATGACGGAGGTCGAGCGCGGCTGGTTCCGCCGGGTGCTGGCCGGGCAGGAGGCCCCGGACCTGTACTGCACGCCCGACGACCCGGACGGGGACTTCGACGGCGTGGGCCGGGACGCCGACGAGCCGGACACGGTGGCCCGGGAGTTCGCCCGGTTCGCCGAGGAGTGCGAGGTCAGCCGGGGGATCGCCGACGGGTTCGGGTCGCTGGACGACCTGGGGCGGGGCCGCACCAGCCGGAGCCGGGAGCAGGTCTCGCTGCGCTGGGTGTACCTGCACATGATCGAGGAGTACGCCCGGCACAACGGCCACGCCGACCTGCTCCGCGAACGCATCGACGGCGCCACCGGCGACTGAGGAAGGACCCCGTCGCCCCCCACCACTCGCAGGCTCGTGGCGGGCCCCTGCGACGGCGCCGGACCCGCTGAGGCCCAGGGGCCTCAGCGGAGGGCGCCTCCGGGGAGGGCGTTGAGCCCGGCAGACTGGTCGGGTGACTGCGTTGCCGCCTGCGCCCACCCGGGTCGACCCGCCGTTCACCGACGGCGAGCGCGCTGCGGTGGAGGCCTGGCTGGACTTCCACCGGGCGACGCTGCTGACCAAGAGCGCCGGCCTGACACCGGAGCAGCTGGGTGAGCGGTCGGTGCCGCCCTCGCGTCTCAGCCTGCGCGGGCTGCTCCGGCACATGACCGACGTCGAGCGGTACTGGTTCACCCGGGTCGTCGCCGGACGCGAGGCGCCGACGGTCTACTGGGCCGACGAGGACGACGCGGAGTTCGACGGGGTCGGGGCCGACGGCGACGACCCGACCGCCGCCGTCCCGGCCGAGCTGGCCGCCTTCACCGCCGAGGTCGAGGCCAGCCGCGCGATCGCCGCCGAGCACACCTCGCTGGACGACGTCGCCGCCGGGCTCCGGTACGGCGAGCGGGTGTCGTTGCGCTGGGTGTACCTGCACATGATCGAGGAGTACGCCCGGCACAACGGCCACGCCGACCTGCTCCGCGAGTGCATCGACGGCGCCACCGGCGACTAGCCCCGAACCCACCAAAATGGCCATTTTGGTGGGGGCCAAAGTCGCGATTTTGGCCCCTCGGGTCAGCGGATGGCGCCCCAGGGGAGGACGGCGTGGACGCCGACGACCTGGTTGACCACCTGGGTGACCCGCAGGTCGACCACCACGCTGGCCAGGGCGAGGGCGTCGGAGCGGCCGATGCCGTGCAGTGCGGCCAGGACGTCGAGCATCGCGTCCAGAGCGATCGCCATCGCCTCGTCCAGGTCGTCGGCCACGCCCATCGTCACCCAGCCGGCGGGGGTGCGGGCGATCGGCGTGGTGACCGGGGCGCCGAAGAGGTCCGGCAGCACGTCCAGGGTCAGGTCGACGGCGTCCATCGGGCACTCGATCGCCGTCCCGGCCACCTCGCCGTCCCCCTGCGCGGCGTGCCCGTCGCCGACCGACAGCAGCCCGCCGGGCACGGTCACCGGCAGGTAGAGCGTCGAGCCGGCGACCAGCTCGCGGCAGTCGATGTTCCCGCCGTGCCAGTACGGCGGGATGGTCGAGTGCTGACCGGGCTCGGCCGGCGGCACGCCCATCACGCCCAGGAACGGCCGCAGCGCGACCGAGTGCCCGGCCTGGTTGCGCCCGATCCCGGCGGTGCCGTCCAGCGTCCAGCGGTGGACGACGGGCGCCGCCGTCACCCCGAGTCGCTCGTTCAGCGCGGTGGACCGCAGCCCGCAGTACGTCGTCCCGAAGGCCCCCGGGACGACGTCGTCGATGCGGACGGCGAGCACCTGCCCCGGCTGGGCGCCCTGGACGCAGACCGGGCCGGTGAGCGCGTGCCCGGCCGCCGGGTCGTACGACGGGTGCCGGGGCCGTTCGGCCAGGTCGGCCGCGGTGTCGGCGCCGGTGTACGGACCGGTCGACCAGCCGGAGTCCAGCGTCCCGATGCGCACCGTCGTCCCCGGCTCGACGGTCAGGGCAGGCGGGAGCGACGGGTCCCAGTACCCGTGCAGCGTGCGCTCGTCGGGCAACAGGACGTGACCAGGCTCCATGCCCTCATCCTGCCCGCGACAGAAATGGCCATTTCTGTCGCGGGGTCCTTCTTCAGACCAACGCCTGCTGCACCAGGGGGCGGAGGTGGTTGCGCACCGGCAGGGTGCTCGAGGGGAGCAGCTGCGTGTAGAAGGTGACCGTCAGGTCCTCCACCGGGTCGACGTAGAACTCCGTGGACGCCGCCCCGCCCCAGCTGTACGTGCCCACGCTGGACACCCCGCCGTAGCGCACCGGGTCCAGCACCATGGAGAACCCGAGCCCGAAGCCGACGCCGCGCAGCGGGGTCTCGGCGTACAGCGGCCGGCCGGCGGTCTCCAGGTCCAGCCCGCCGGGGAGGTGGTTGCGCACCATGTGCGCCACGGTGCGCGGGCCCAGCACCCGGCCGGCGTCCGGGTCGTCACTGACCGAACCCCCGCGGCGCAGCATCTCGACGAACCTCAGGTAGTCACCCGCCGTGGAGACCAGTCCGGCGCCGCCGGCGAGGAAGGTGGGCTTGCGCAGCGCCGCCTGGGCGAACGGGGCCGGCAGCAGCGTCACCCCGGGGCCGTAGAGCTGGGCCAGGGAGTCGACGTCGTCCTCTGGGCGCAGCCCGAAGGAGGTCTCGGTCATGCCCAGCGGCCCGAACACCCGCTCGGCGAAGACCTCGTCCAGCGGCTTGCCGGCGATCACCTCGACCAGCCGGCCGAGCACGTCGGTGGAGACGCCGTAGTTCCACTCGGTGCCCGGCTGGAACAGCACCGGCATCTCCGCGAACTGGCGCACCACCTCGGCCGAGTCGGCGCCGGGTGGAGTGCCCCACTCGTGCCCGCGCAGCCGGTACAGCCCGTCGACCGGGTGGGCGTGGTGGAAGCCGTAGGTCAGCCCGGAGGTGTGCGTCAGCAGGTGCCAGACCCGGATCGGCTCCAGCAGCGGCACGGTCACCGGCTTCTGCGCCGGGCCGGCGGTCCAGACCCGGGTGTCGGCGAACTCGGGCAGCCAGCGGCTGATCGGGTCGGTGAGCTCGAAGGCGCCCTCCTCGTACAGCGACATCGCCGCGACCGAGGTGACCGGCTTCGTCATCGAGTAGATGCGCCAGCGGGTGTCGTCGGTGACCGGCAGGCCGGCCTCGACGTCGCGCTGCCCGTGCCGGCCGACGTGCACCAACCGGCCGTGCCGGGCGACGGTGACCAGGAACCCGGGCAGCCGGCCCTCGTCCACGTAGCGGGCCAGCCGGCGGTCCAGCCGCTGCAGCCGGCCGGCGTCCAGCCCGACCTCGGCCGGGTCGGTGGTCACGGACAGGTCGGTCTGCACAGCCGTCACGCGGCACTCCGCTCGTCGCGGGCACCGCTCCCCGATGAGCGACGCCCCCGCCGGGCATCCTGGCACGGGGTGCCAGGAGCGCGACGAGGGCGTCGGGTGGTGCTCGGTGCGGCCCCGGGCCGGGGCCTCAGCTCACTGCACCGGGACGGCGGCAGCAGCCTTCTTGAGGTTGGAGCCGGCGGTCACCTTGGCGGTGTGCGCAGCGGCGATCTCGATCGACTCGCCGGTCTGCGGGTTGCGGCCGGTGCGCGCCGAACGCTGCGAGCGCTCGACGGTCAGCAGGCCGGGGACGGCGACCTTGTCGCCCCGGGTGATGGCCTCGACGAGCTCCTCCTGGAGCCCGTTGAGGACCGAGTCGACGGTGGACGCCGGGACGTCGGCGCGCTTGGAGATGGCGGAGACGAGTTCGGCCTTGTTCATGGTGTTCCTCTCGCGTGGGTGGAGCAGCCCACCCCGGTGCGGGGTGGGCGCAGACGTGGTGTCACGCCTGGTCGACCGGGTGCGTTCCCCGGTCGTCCTGGTGGACCTCCGAGTCTCCACCGTGCCAACTCGCTGGACACCAGGTGTGCAGCGGGGGTCCGGTGGGCGGATCTGGCCGACCCCGTCGTCGACCAGGAACGGCGGGCACGTTGCCATGCCGACCTGGGTGTTGGCGAGCGGTGACCCCGGATTTCCGGGGATTTCCTGCTCGTTGGTCACAACCGTCACGTTCCGTGGCCCTCCCGCCCGGCGCGCGACCCGCCCACGGTCGTCCTAGCGTTGGAGCCATGCCTCAGCTCCCCGGGACCGATCTGACCGTCAGCGACCTCTGCCTGGGTGGCAACGTGTTCGGCTGGACGGCCGACGAGCCGACGTCCTTCGCCCTGCTCGACCGCTTCCTCGACGCCGTCCCCAGCACCCAGTCGCCGTTCGTCGACACCGCCGAGATGTACGGCAACGGCGTCTCCGAGACGATCCTCGGCAACTGGATGGCCGAGCGCGGGGTGCGCGACCGGCTGGTCGTGGCCACCAAGGCCTCGCCGGGGGAGAAGGAGCACCCGCTCTCGGCCCCGGAGATCCAGGCCGCGGCGGAGCGTTCGCTGCGCAACCTGCAGGTCGACACCATCGACCTGTACTACGCGCACTACGACGACGAGACGACGCCGCTGGAGGAGACGCTCACCGCCTTCGACGAGCTGGTGCAGGCCGGCAAGGTCCGGTACGCGGCGGCGTCGAACTACTCGGCGAAGCGGCTGACCGAGGCACTGGACACCGCGAAGCAGCTCGGCGTCACCGGCTACGTCGCGCTGCAGCCGCACTACAACCTGATGGAGCGTGAGGTCTACGAGGCCGAGCTGGCCGGCGTGGTGACCGAGCGCGGGCTGGGGTCGATGCCCTACTTCGGGCTGGCCCGCGGCTTCCTGACCGGCAAGTACCGGGCGGGCGAGACCATCGACTCGCCGCGGGCCAAGGGTGCCGCGCAGTACGTGGGGGAGAAGGGCGACCGGGTGCTGGCCGCGCTGGCCGAGGTCGCCGACGCGCACGCGGTGACCGGTGCCGCGGTGGCGCTGCGCTGGCTGGCCGACTCCCCGGCGGTCACCGCGCCGATCGCCAGCGGCCGCTCGGTCGAGCAGCTGGCCGACCTGCTGCCGATGCTCGACCTGGTGCTCACCGACGAGGAGCGGCAGCGCCTCACCGACGCCAGCGCATGAGGTCGGCTCCCCGGCCCCGGGCCAGGGGCCGGGGGAGCTGCCTCTAGACGGCGACGATGTGGGCGCGGACCTGCTCGACGAGCTCGGGCGGCACGCTGCCCAGCCCGTGGTCGGCGGTCGCGTGTGCGGCGACCTGACCGAGGACGGCGTCCTCGTCCGGGCCGGTGAACGTCATGGTGCAGCCGGGGACGACGTCCCCGCAGGCGAAGGCCTTCATGTGGGCTCCGATGCGCAGGTGGTGCGGGGACCCGGCCGCCGGACGACGGTCGGGGCAGTGCGCCGGGGCTGGGGCAGGGCCCCGGGAGCTCAGCAGGTGGCGGCCGCCGCCGCCAGGTCCTCGACCCGCAGCAGGCCGAGGACGGCGCCACTGCGGTCGGTGCACAGCACCGGGTCGAACCGGTGCACGGGCGGGCGGGTGAGCGCGCGGTGCAGGGTCTCGGTGACCCCGGCCGACGGGTGCACGCGCAGCGACACCGGCGCCCGGTACGGCGCACCGGTCCGCGGGTCGGCGAGCACCAGCTCGGTGGGCACCTCGGTGCGGTCCAGCACGACGTAGGGCGGCGGGCCGTCGTCGGAGTCGAACGCCTCCCGCTGGCGGATCGGGCGCAGCAGGCTGGCGACGCTCTCGGTCAGCTGGGCGCGGGCCACCTGGGTGCGCACCAGCTGGGTGACCTCGGGGGTGAGCGGGGCGAAGTGCGGGGTGGGGCGGCCGAACAGCCACCCCTGGGCCAGCGGGACGCCGAGCCGGGCGAAGACGGCGAGCTCACCTGCGGTCTCCACGCCCTCGGCGAGCAGCCAGGCGTCGATCCGGCTGGCGAAGGTGCCCACCATCTCGGCGAGCGCGGCCTTCACCGGGTCGGTGTCGGCGCCGGAGACGAGGGCCCGGTCCAGCTTGACCAGCTGCGGCCGGACCTCGGCGAGCTGCTGGAGCCCGGCGTAGCCGGAGCCGGCGTCGTCGATGGCGATGAGCGCGCCGCGGCCCCGCAGCGCGGCGGTCTGCTCCCGCAGCGCCGCCAGGTCCGGGGTGGGCATGTGCTCGGTCAGCTCGACGACCACCCGGCGCAGCGTGGCCGGCTGGGCGAGGGCGGCGGCGACCGGCGCGGTGCCCAGCAGGTGCGGGCTGACGTTGACGGTCAGGAAGGTGTTGGGCGGCAGGTCCGGCAGGGCGGCCAGGGCCTTCCGCAGGGCGAGCGCCTCCAGTTCGGCGCCCAGGCCGGCCTCGGCGGCGGCGGCGAACCACACGTCGGGGGAGGCGGTGCCGGGGAACCGCGCGAGCGCCTCGTAGCCGGCGACCTCGGCCGCGGCCAGGTCGACGATCGGCTGGAAGACGACGGTCAGGTCCTCCTCACCCGCGAGCAGCGGGCGGCAGTCCCAGTGGTCCGGGAGGGTCGACGTCACCCCTTCTGGATCGGCCGAACCGCCCAGCTGCTTGAGGCCGCCCACGATCCGGCAGCGGACACCGCGACGGCCGTCGGTGCCGGGCTCGGTGGGCCGGACGTGCCAGCATGGGGCAGCCCGCTCCGAGTCGGGCGTGTCGGCGGCCGCCGACACCCGTGTCCGGCACCGCCGGCGCCAGCAGGGGAGGCTGCCAGCCGTGCCCCCACCGAGCACGCCTGCCGAACCGGACCCGCTGGCCGTCCCGGCCCGCGTCGCGGTGGTCCGCCGGCTGCTCGCCGCGCTGGACGGGAGCGCGCCGTTCGACCGGCTGGCCCACCTGGCCACCCGGCTGCTGGGCGTCCCGACGGCGCAGGTCGTGCTGCTCACCGACGTCGCCGTGCGGGTGGGTGGCTTCGGCCGGCCGACGGCGATGGGGTCGGCCACCCCGTTGGACCAGGTGCCCGGCAGCGTCGCCGCCCGCCTGCGGGCGCCGCTGGTGGTGCCCGATGCCGCCACCGACCCCCGGGTCGCCGACCTGTCGGCGGTGGCCTCCGGCGAGGTGTGCGCCTGCCTGTCCCTGCCGCTGGTGCTCACCGGCGGTGACGTGGTGGGCGCGCTGACCCTGCTCTCCCCGGAACCCCGGTCCTGGAGCGAGGACGACGTCGCCCTCGCCGGGGAGGTCGCGGCCACCGTCGTCACCGAGTTGGAGCTGGTCGCCGCATCGATCGCCGTGCAGTCCTCGCTGAGCCGGTTGGAGGTCGCACTGGAAGCCAGCGAGGTCGGCAGCTGGGAGCGGGACCTGCAGACCGGGGTGGCGTCCTGGGACGAGCGCAACGCGGCGATCTTCGGGCTCCGGGGCCCCGTCGAGATGCCCGGCGACGAGCTGATCAGTCAGCGGATCCACCCGGACGACCACGGCGCGGTGGAGCAGGCGATGCAGACCGCCCTCGCCGGCACGGGGGAGTTCGTCGTCGAGATGCGGGTGCTGCGCACCGACGGTGAGGTGCGGTGGACGGTCTCCCGCGGTCGGCTGGAACGCGACCAGTCGGGCGAGCCGGTCCGGCTGCTGGGTACGACCGTCGACGTCACCGAGGCCCGCCGACAGGCGCAGCTGAGGCTGGCGGCGGTCCAGCGGGCCGCGGTGATCGCCGAGGTCGCTGCTGAGCTGGCCAATGCCAACCGGATGTCGCAGCTGGCGGAGGCGGCCCTGCGGGGCGTGGCCGTGCTCGGCGCCGACGCCAGCGCGCTGGCCGTCTTCGCCGGCGGGCGCGGGCCGCTGCGGCTGCACATGACCCGCCGCCTGGTCGACGCGGTCGAGTCGGGTACCGACGCCGTCCTGTCCGACGAGGGCGTGGAGCTCCCGCTCGACGACGAGCTCCCCACCCAGTACGTGGCCCGGTACGGGGAGACGGTGCTGCTGCCCGACCGCGCCTCGGCGGTGGCCCGGTTCCCCAGGATGGCCCATGTGGGGGACCTGGTCGGGGTCCGCGCCCTGGCCGCGCTGCCGCTCCGGCTCGAGGGCCGGGTGCTGGGGAGCTTCGTGGCGGTGTGGGCCGAGGACCACCCGTTCAGCCCCGAGGACGTCGAGCTGCTGGGCGCGCTCACCGCGCAGATCGGGCTGAGCGTCTCCCGGTTGCACGCCGACGCCCAGCGGGACGCCGCGGTCGCGGAGATGGCCGCGGCCAACGCCCGGCTGGAGCTGCTGGCCGAGACCGGCCGGGTGCTCTCCGGGACGCTGGAGATCACCGAGCAGCTGGGCCGGCTGGCCGAGCTGGTGGTGCCGGCGCTCGGCGACTGGTGCTGGGTCGTCGTCACCGACGAGCAGGGCCGGATGCACCAGATCGCCTCGGCGCACCGCGACCCGGCCAGGTCCGGCGAGCTGGCCGACTACGTGCGCGCGATGGTCGGCGGGATGACCGAGCACGCCGCCGCCCGGGTCGTCACCCGCACCGGGCGACCGCTGCGGGTGCCCGGCCTGGACGAGGCCTACATCGCGCGGGCACTGCCGGACCCGGTCGCCCGTGAGCAGCTGGCGCGGCTGCACCCCGACTCCGGCATCGTCGTCCCGCTGGTGAGCCGGGGGCGCACCCTCGGCGCGCTGGGGCTGTACGTGAGCGCCGAACGGGGCCGGCACAGCGACGCCGCGCTGGAGACCGCCCTGGAGCTCGGGCGGCGGGCCGGGGTGGCGCTGCAGCAGGCGCGGTTGTTCGGCCAGCAGCGGCAGCTGGCGGAGACGCTGCAGCGGAGCATGCTGACCGCACCGCCGGCGCCGGACCACTGCGAGATCGCCGTCCGGTACGTGCCGGCCGCGGCCGGGGCCGAGGTCGGCGGTGACTGGTACGACGCGTTCGTCCAGCCCGACGGCGCGACCATGCTGGTCATCGGGGACGTCGTCGGGCACGACAGCCGGGCCGCGGCGGCGATGGGCCAGCTCCGCGGGCTGCTGCGCGGCATCGGGCACCACACCGGCGGCACCCCGGCCGAGGTGCTCACCGGCCTGGACCGGGCCAGTGCCGGCCTGGACCTCGACGTCATGGCCACCGCGCTGATCGCCCGGCTGGAGCAGGACGACCCGGAGCTGTCGGCCGCGCAGACCCGGGTGCGGTGGGCCACCGCCGGGCACCCGCCGCCGGTGCTGATCAGCGCCGACGGCGAGGTGACCGTGCTGGACGGCGACGACCCCGACCTGCTGCTGGGGGTGGAGCCGGGCACCGCGCGCAACGACCGGGTCGCGGTCATCGGCCGCGGCGGCACGCTGCTGCTCTACACCGACGGGCTGGTGGAGCGGCGCGACCGGGACCTCGACGCCGGGGTCGCCGAGCTGTGCCGGGTGCTGACCGGGCTCACCGAGCTCCCGCTGCAGGCGCTGTGCGACCGGCTGCTGCAGCGGATGTACCTGCCCGACACCGAGGACGACGTCGCGTTGCTGGCGGTCCGGCTGCACCCGCAGGACGCGCCGCGGCCCCCCGAGGCCGGCCCCCAGCGGGTCCCGCCGGGCATCGAGCCGTCCCCGGACGTCCACCCGGCGGTGGCCGGCCCCGCCTGACGGCCGGGACCACCAGAACGGCCATTCCGGTGGTCCCTCCGGCTACTGGGCGGGGGCCATCTCCAGGGCGGTCGCGGTGGCGTCCTGCTGGGGCTGGGCCCCGGCCGACCGCAGCGCGGCGTCGTGCGCGGCCATCGCCTCCTGCCGGCCCGGCTCCTCGGCCACGATCGCGCAGTTGAGCCACGACTCGGGGATGGCGAAGCCGTCGACCAGGGTGCGCATGTGCGGCCGCAGCTCCTTGAGCAGGTCGTTCACCACCCCGGTCAGCGCCTTGGCCCGGGTGGGGGTGAGCCGGCCGTGCTCGAGGAACCAGCCCTTGTCGGCCTCGATGGTGCTCAGCGCGTAGAGGTCGCAGACCCTCGCCAGCAGCGCCTTCGCGGCCGGGTCGGTCGTGCGCTCGATGCCGGCGACGAAGGCCTCCAGCACGACCCGGTCGATGTGCGCCTCGGCCATGGTCAGCACGTGGTCCTGCACGTCGTTGAAGATCTCGAACGGCCGGTCCTTCTTGGCCGCCGCGCCCCCGCGGAGCCGCCGGATGGCGCTCTCCAGGAGGTGCTTCTCGCGGTCCTCGAAGGCGGCCAGCTGCCAGCCCCGGTCGAGCATCGAGACGTCCTCGTCCCGCCCGGGCACGGCGTCGACCAGTCGCTGGATCAGCCCGCGGGCCGCCGTCCGCTCCAGCATGGTCTCGCGCACCTGCTCGGCGACGAAGGCCGCCCGGCCCCAGCCGTCGAGTGAGCCGAAGGCGTCCCGGTAGCCGGTGAGCAGGCCCTTGGCGACCAGCTGCATCAGCACGGTGTTGTCGCCCTCGAAGGTGGTGAAGACGTCGGTGTCGGCCTTGAGCGTGGGCAGCCGGTTCTCCGCCAGGTAGCCCGCCCCGCCGCAGGCCTCACGGCACAGCTGGATGGTCCGGGTGGCGTGCCAGGTGCTCACGGCCTTGATCCCCGCGGCCCGGGACTCCAGCTCGCGCTGGGCGGCCTCGTCGAGGTCGGCGGCGCCCAGCACGTCGTGCATGGTCGAGGTCAGTTCCTCCTGCGCGAAGCTCAGGGCGTAGGTCTTCGCCAGGGCCGGCAGCAGCTTGCGCTGGTGCACCAGGTAGTCGTTGATCACGACCTCCCGGTCCTCGCCGGGGGCGGAGAACTGGCGGCGGGTGTCGCCGTAGCGGACGGCGATCTCCAGGGCCACCTTCGTCGCCGACGCGGCCGATCCGCCGACGCTGACCCGCCCGCGCACCAGGGTGCCGAGCATGGTGAAGAAGCGCCGGGTCTCGTTCTCGATCGAGCTGGTGTACGTGCCGTCGGCGGCCACCTGGCCGTAGCGGTCGAGCAGCATGTCCAACGGCACGGAGACGTGGTCGAAGGTCAGCCGCCCGTTGTCCACCCCGAGCAGCCCGGCCTTGGGGCCGTCGTCCCCGATCGTGACGCCGGGCATCGGAGCGCCGTCGGCGTCCCGGATCGGCACGAGGAACGCGTGCACGCCCTTCCCCTCAGCTGCCTGGCCCTCGCGACCGGTGACCAACTGGGCGAAGACGACGGCCATCCGGCCGTCCTTCGCGGCGTTGCCGATGTAGTCCTTGCGGGCGGCCTCGTGCGGGGTGTGCAGGTCGAAGGTCTGCGTGGCCGGGTCGTAGGTGCAGGTGGTGCGCAGCTGCTGGACGTCGGAGCCGTGGCCGGTCTCGGTCATCGCGAAGCAGCCGGGCAGCGCGAAGCTCATGATGTCGGGCAGGTACCGGTCGTGCTGGCGCTTGGTGCCGAGCGCCTGGACCGCCCCGCCGAACAGCCCCCACTGCACGCCGGCCTTGACCATCAGCGACAGGTCGGCGTAGGCGAGCATCTCGATGGAGGTGACCGAGCCGCCGGCGTCGTCGGCGCCGCCGTACTCGACGGGGAAGCCGTAGGCGACCCGGCCGGTGGAGGCCAGCTCCGCAGTCAGTGCGGTGACCCGCTCCCGCGCCTCGGTCATCGACTCGCCGTACACCGGGGCCCATCGCGGGTCGTCGAGCTGTGCACGGCTGTCCCGGCGGACCTGCGCCCAGCGGCCGTCGAGGACCTCGGTGAGCCGGGCGGGGTCGACCGGCGGCAGGGGGGTGGGGGTGCTGGTCATGATTCCTCCATCGGACTCGCGGGTGCAGGAGTTGAGGGGTCGGGGGTCACGACGCCGCGCAACCCCGTCCAGGCCAGGTCGGTGAGGTGGGTCGCCAGTTCGGCCCGCGGCATGGGGCGGTCGGCGCGCAACCACCAGTCGGCGGCGGCCCGGACCAGCCCGATGACGCCGTGCCCCCACGGGGCGGCCGCGGCGGTCCCCTGTCCGGCGCTGGTCAGCGCGGCGCCGACCAGCGCCCCGACCTCGTCGCCGACCAGGTCGGACAGGCTGCTGATCGGGTCGGCATCGACCGGGCGGTCGACCAGCGCCTGCCCGACGACGAACCGGTAGACCTCCGGGTCGGCCTCGATGAAGGCCAGGTAGGTCTCGACGGCGGCGGTGACCATCTGCCGGGGGTGGTCGCTGCTGCCCATCGCCTCGCGCAGCTTGCGGGTGAGCTGCGCCGCCACGCGCGCGCAGACGGCGACGTACAGCTCGCTGCGGTCGGCGAAGTGCCGGTAGACGACGGTCTTGCTGGTGCCGGCCTCGGCGGCGATCTCCTCCATGCCGACGCGGGCGCCGTGCTTGCCGACCGCAACGAGGGTGGCGTCGACCAGCTGCTCGCGGCGGGCCCGACGGTGCTCGTCCCACCGGGAGTCGCGCCGGTCGCGCGGGCTGGCCGCCGTCTCCGTGTTCACGACACCGACGGTACCTGATACTCTCGGTATCGGAATCGCGACTGGAACACCCCCCACCAAAATGGCCATTTTGGTGGTGACCACCTCCTGGAGGTCCCCATGGCACCGCAGACCCGGAAGGCCGCGATCGTCGGCGGCAACCGCATCCCGTTCGCCCGCTCCAACGGCGCGTACGCGCGGGCCAGCAACCAGGACATGCTCACCGCGACCCTCGACGGGCTCGTCGCCCGCTTCGGGCTGCAGGGGCAGCAGGTGGGCGAGGTGGTCGCCGGCGCCGTCCTCAAGCACGCCCGCGACTTCAACCTGACCCGGGAGAGCGTGCTCGGTTCCCGGCTGTCGGCCGCGACGCCGGCCTACGACGTCCAGCAGGCCTGCGGCACCGGTCTGGAGGCGGCCGTCCTGGTCGCCAACAAGATCGCCCTGGGGCAGCTCGAGTCCGGCATCGCCGGGGGCGTCGACACCACCTCCGACGCGCCGATGGCGCTGAACGAGGACATGCGACGGGCGCTGCTGGCGGTCAACAGCGCGAAGACGCTGCAGCAGCGGCTCAAGGCGCTGTCCGGGATCCGGCCCGGTCAGCTGGTCCCGGAGATCCCCCGCAACGCCGAGCCGCGCACCGGCCTGGCGATGGGCGACCACGCGGCGATCACCGCCGCCGAGTGGGAGATCGGCCGGGAGGAGCAGGACGAGCTGACCGTCCGCTCGCACCAGAACCTGGCCGCGGCCTACGACCGCGGCTTCTTCGACGACCTGGTGACGCCGTTCCTCGGCCTCACCCGCGACCAGAACCTCCGGCCGGACAGCTCGCTGGAGAAGCTCGCGACGCTGAAGCCGGTGTTCGGGCAGGGTGCGGACGCCACGATGACGGCGGGCAACTCGACCCCGCTGACCGACGGCGCCTCCGCCGTCCTGCTCGCCTCCGACGAGTGGGCGGCCGAGCACGACCTGCCCGTGCTGGCCCACCTGGTCGACGCGCAGACCGCCGCGGTCGACTACGTGCACGGCGGCGAGGGGCTGCTGATGGCCCCGGCCTACGCGGTGCCGGTGCTGCTGGCCCGCAACGGGCTGACCCTGCAGGACTTCGACTTCTACGAGGTCCACGAGGCCTTCGCCTCCACGGTGCTGGCGACGATGAAGGCCTGGGAGGACCCGGCGTTCTGCAAGGACAAGCTGGGGCTGGACGCGCCGCTGGGCTCGATCGACCGGGCCAAGCTCAACGTGCACGGCTCGTCGCTGGCGGCCGGGCACCCGTTCGCCGCGACCGGCGGCCGGATCGTCGCGACGCTGGCCAAGACGCTGCACGAGGCGGGGCCGGGCAAGCGCGGCCTGATCTCGATCTGCGCCGCCGGCGGCCAGGGCGTCGTCGCGATCCTCGAGTCCTGATCCCCTGCCCCGCGCGCACGTCCCTGAGGAGAGCCCCATGAGCGACTGGTACCGCGACTTCGCCAACTCCGGCCTCGGCACGACCATCACCAAGCAGCTGGGCCTGCCCCGGCCGGCGGAGCTGCGCCGCTACGAGCCCGGGCAGCCACTGCTGCCGGGCCCGGCGGTGGTCGGCTCGGCCGGTGAGGGCCGGCTGCGCGAGGAGGTGACCGGGCTGCTGCGCGACGCCGGGGTCACCGTCGTGTCCCCGGTGGCCGCCGACGGCTCGACCGACGGGGAGAAGCTGGCGGCGGTCCTGCTCGACGCCACCGGGCTGACCGGGCCGGCCGACCTGGCCGCGGCGCACGACTTCCTCGCCCCCGCGCTCAAGCGGCTGCGGCCGTCGGGCCGGGTGCTGGTGCTGGCCGACCCGCCGACGGAGACGTCCTCCCCGGCCCAGGCTGCCGCGCGGCAGGCGCTGGAGGGGCTGGTCCGTTCGCTGGCCAAGGAGCTGCGCAGCGGTTCGACGGCGAACCTGGTGCACGTGCCCCTCGGCGCGGAGGGCTCGCTGGCCAGCCCGCTGCGGTTCTTCCTCTCCGGCCGCTCGGCCTACGTCGACGGCCAGGTGCTCGCGGTCACGGCCGCCGAGCTGCCCGCCGCCGCGGACGCCGAGCAGCCGCTGGCCGGCAAGGTCGCCGTCGTGACCGGTGCCGCGCGCGGCATCGGTGCGGCCATCGCCCGGGTGCTGGCCCGGGACGGCGCCCACGTCGTCGCCGTGGACGTGCCGGCGGCCGGCGAGCAGCTGGCCCAGGTGGCCAACGAGGTCGGCGGGACGGCGGTCGCGCTGGACATCACCGGGGACGACGCCGGCCCGCGGCTGGCTGCCCAGCTGGTGGCCCGGCACGGCGGGGTGGACGTCGTCGTGCACAACGCCGGCATCACCCGGGACAAGCTGCTGGTCAACATGGACGCCGCCCGCTGGAACTCGGTGATGGCGGTCAACCTGCAGGCCCAGCTCGACCTCACGCAGGCGCTGCTGGCCACCGACGGGGCGCTCAAGCCCGATGCGCGGGTGGTCTGCGTCAGCTCGCAGTCCGGCATCGCCGGCAACCGCGGGCAGACCAACTACGCGGCGTCCAAGGCCGGTGTCATCGGCATGGTGCGCAGCTGGGCACCGGAGTTCGCCGAGCGCGGGGCCACGATCAACGCCGTCGCACCCGGTTTCATCGTCACCGAGATGACGGCGAAGATGCCGCTGGGCACCCGCGAGGTCGGCTCCCGGCTCAACTCGCTGCAGCAGGGCGGCCTGCCGGTCGACGTCGCCGAGACGATCGCCTGGCTGGCGCAGCCGGGCAGCGCCGGGGTGAACGGCCAGGTCGTCCGGGTCTGCGGCCAGTCCCTGCTGGGGGCCTGACGTGACGCGGACGGTGCTCGACGCCCCGCCGGCGCTGCCGGCGTTGTTCGCCCGGGCCGCGCTGACCGCGCGCGGCCGGAGCGGAGACCTGCCCGACACCCGGCTGGCCCGGCTCGGGGTCGAGGTCGACCCGGCGTCCGTGGCGGCCTACAGCCGGGTCTGCGGGTTCCCGCTCGCCGACAGCCTGCCGGTGACGTACCCGCACCTGGTCGCCTTCCCGCTGCAGGTGGCGCTGATGACCGAGCGGGAGTTCCCGCTCGCACTGCCCGGCCTGGTGCACGTGCGCAACCAGGTCGACCAGCTGCGACCGATCGGCGCCGGTGAGGCGCTGGACGTCGAGGTGTGGGCCGAGCGGTTCGCCGCACACGTGCGCGGGGCGACCGTCGACCTGTGTGCCTCGGTCGCCGCGGGTGGTGCGGAGGTCTGGCGCAGCCGGTCGACGTACCTGGCCCGCGGGGCCACGGCGCCCGAGGGCGCGCCGGAGGCCGACGTCGGTGTGTCGGTCGGGGCGCTGGACCGGGTCGGTGCGCAGTGGCGGGTGCCCGGCGACACCGGCCGCCGGTACGCAGCGGTCTCCGGGGACGTGAACCCGATCCACCTCTCCGGGGTCACCGCCAAGGCGTTCGGGTTCAAGCGGGCGATCGCGCACGGCATGTGGGTGAAGGGCCGCACCCTGGCGGCGCTGGCCGGCCGGCTGCCCGACGCCGTGAGCGTGGACGTGGCGTTCCGCAAGCCGCTGCTGCTGCCCGGCACGGTGACGCTGTCGACCGAGCCGGTCGAGGGTGGCTGGGACGTCGCCGTCCGGAACGCGAAGGCGGGCACCGAGCACCTGCTCGGCACGATCCGTCCGGCCTGACCACCCGCGCGGCGCACGACCACGGAGCGTTCGGCCCCTAGCATCGGTCCGTCATGGACACGCAGCCGATCCAGCAGGTGGGTCCCCAGCGCGCCCTGCCGCCGCTGTGGGACGAGTCGTCGTTCGACGAGCCGGAGTGGGACGAGCCCGAGTGGGACGAGCCCGCGGCGGAGTCGCCGGCACGGGAGCCGGTCTGGCGGGTGCTGACCCGCGGGTTCGGCGAGTTGATGGTGACGGCGGGGCTGGTCCTGCTGCTGTTCGTCGTCTACGAGGTCTACGTCACCGACCTGCTCAACGACCGCCGGCAGGACCAGCTCACCGAGGAGATCCGCGACGTCTGGGCGGACACCCCGACGTCGGGCCCGCCGCCGGTGCTGGTCGAACCGGCGGCCGGCGAGCCGATCGCCGTGCTGCGCATCCCCCGGCTGGGCGAGGACTACCAGCAGGTCGTCCTGCAGGGCACCGAGGAGGCCCAGCTCGCCCAGGGGCCGGGTCACTACGCCGGGACGGCGATGCCCGGGCAGCCGGGCAACGTCGCGCTGGCCGGGCACCGGGTGGGCAAGGGGTCGCCGTTCCTCGACCTCGACCAGCTCCGGCCCGGCGACCCGATCGTGGTGGAGACCGCGCAGAGCTGGTTCGTCTACCGGGTGCTCGGCGACCCGGCCACCGGCGACGCCACCACCGACCCCAGCGGGATCCCCGGCCAGCACATCGTCACGCCGGCCGACATCGACGTCATCGCCCCGACGCCGGGCGCAGCCGGTGCGCCGCCCTCGGGTGAGTACCTGACCCTGACCACCTGCCACCCCAAGTACTCCGCGCGGCAGCGCCTGATCGTGCACGCCCGGCTGGACGGCGCCGCGGTCTCCAAGGCCGAGGCACCCGACGGCCCGCCGGCACTGCGCGACGGCGGAGGGGAGGCCTGATGTACGGGTGGCTCTGGCGGGCCCTCCCCGGTGGACGGGCGAGCAAGGCGTTCCTCTCCCTGGTCCTGGTGCTCGCCGTCTGCGCGCTGCTGCTGCTGGTCGTCTTCCCGTGGGTCGAGCCGATGCTCCCGTTCAACGACGTGACCATCGACCAGTGAGCTGACGCGGCCGCCGGCCGCCGGCCGGCGCCCGCCGCCGCCCGGACGGCCCGCATCTCACACGCTGCGGCGCACCTTGAGCCGGGGCGGGCGGCCGTCGGGGTCGATGGCGTAGCGGTAGAGCGGGACGGCGAGGACCCGCTGCCACAGGGGCGGGCGCTCGACGACGTGCGCGCGCAGCCGGCCGGCCGGGCGAGGGCCGCGACGTCCGCCGGCGTGCCAGGCGTCCAGGGCGGCGGCGACGTGCCGCACCGCGGCGACGGCCTCGTCCGGGTCGAGCAGGTCGGCGTCGTCGCCGTCGGCCCGGCCCAGGTGCTCGCGCATGAGCCGCAGACGGAGGTCCCGGGCGAACCGACGGGCTCCGTCCCCGTGCCCGCCCGGGTCGAAGGGCTCCCGCAGGTCGCGGTCGCTGTCGACGACGGCCGCGGTCAGCTCCGAGTCGTGCGTCCAGGAGCGCCGGTTGAAGTTGTCGCTGCCGACCGTGGCCCAGACGTCGTCGACGATGCACACCTTGGCGTGCACGTACACCGGGACGCCCTGCTCGTTCTCCACGTCGAAGACCTGCACGCGGTCCCCGCCGGCCTCGCGGACCATGTCCAGCGCCCGGGCGTGCCCCAGGGCCACCGGCACCACGCTGACCGGGCTGTCCTTGTCCGGGTGGCGGGGCACCACGACGACCAGCTGCAGCCGAGGTCGCGCGCGCAGCGCGTCGGCGAACACCCGGGCGACGTCGGTGGACCACAGGTACTGGTCCTCCACGTAGACCAGGCGCTCGGCCCGGGCCAGCGCCTTGGCGTAACCGCGGGCCGCGCTGCGCTCGCCGTCCGGTGCGAACGGGTACCCGGGCCAGCGGTTGGGGTAGGTGCGCAGCAGCTGCACCGCGCACGACCCCTCGCCGGGCGGCGCCGGCCGCGCCTCGGGGAGGGAGGAGGGCGCCCGGTCCTGGCCGCGGAACAGGTCGGGGAGCACGTGCCACGGCATCCGGGACAGCGCAGCGGGGTCCTCCCAGCGCTCCCGGAAGACCGCTTCGACCTCGCGGACGACCGGACCGCGCAGCTCGACCTGGACGTCGTGCCACGCCGGGGTGTCGCCGTAGGCGTCGGCGAACGGCCGGGGCTGCTGGTCGCCCTCGTGTGCCACGCCGTCCCGGCGGCTGTGCGCGACGTCGATCCCGCCGAGGAAGGCGACGTCCTCGTCCGGGCGGTCGCGGTGCCGCACGACGACGAACTTCTGGTGGTGACTGCCCATCGGCCGGACCCGTTGGTCGAGCAGCACCTCGCCGCCGGTCTCGTTGACGTCGCGGGAGAGGTCGCGGTTCTGCTCGGCGGAGAACGCCATCGACTCCAGGTGTGACCGCCAGATCAGCCCCTTGACCAGGGCACCGCGACGGACGGCGTCCGACAGGGCCTTGCCCACCGTCGGGCCGTCGTCGGTGAGCAGCTCGTCGGTGTCGCCCCGCCAGCCGGCGAGGTAGACCAGGTCGCCGCGTCCTGCGTCGGCCAGCACGTCGGCCAGGACGGGGAGGTAGCTGCGGCCGTGCACGAGGGGCCGGACCCGGTTGCCCTCGGTCCACGCCTGGAGCCGGGTCGCGTCGTTGCCGCGCTCGGTGGCGGAGAGGAACCATGCCTCCAGACCGACCGGGGCCGCGGGTGGCAGGTCGAGCGCGCCGTCCAGGTGGGCGGCCAGCTGGGCGCCGTCGGGAGCCCGGACGACCGGTACACCGTCGACGTCGCCGTCCGGCTCCGCAGCGTCGGCCGGGTGCACCTGGCGCAGCGCGATGGCCTCGACCCGGTCGGGGTGCTGGCGGGCGAAGTCGCGGTAGATCTCCGGGTCGTGCTCGCCGTCGTCCCCCACGAGGACCCAGCGGATGCCGGGCAGATCGGTGGTCAGCCGCTCCAGGGCGCCGCGTTTGTGGGCCCGGCCGTCCCGGAACCAGCCGCGCGGCGTGACCCCCCAGTCGGTCATCAGCAGCGCCCCCGCCGGGAAGCGGTTCCGGTCGAGGAAGCGGGCCACCGGCCCCGCCAGGTTCCACGGTCCGTTGCTCAGGTACACCACGGGGGCGTGCGGATGGTCCTGGACCAGCCGGGTCAGCAGCCCGGCCATCCCCGGCACCATCGTGCGCCCGCTGCTGGACCGGGCGAGGGTGCGCCAGGCGGCCCGCAGCGGGTGCCGCAGCCCGGTCACCCAGACGGTGTCGTCGACGTCGCAGACCACGCCCCGGCGCACGTCCGGGCCGGCGAGGTGCACGGTGGCCCGGACGGGCTCGCGCCCGGGCACGACCAACTGGGCCTCTGCCCGGCCCGGGGGCAGCTCCACGTCCAGGGTGACGTCGACGAGCCCTGCCGCGTCGGACCGGGCCCGGTGCCGCACCCCGCCCAGCTCGATCTCCACCTCGCCCTGCGGCTGCTCGAGGGTGAGCAGCCGCCGCCAGCCCGGGATGTCCCGCCGGGCCCCCGGGTCGGTGCCGGCCGGGGCGAGCAGCAACCGGCCCAGCACCCGTGCGCTGCCGCTCGCCCCGTAGCCCGGGTAGCTGAGTGCCGCCGGGTGCCAGCCCCGCCGCCGGGCGACCCGGGCGAGCTGGTCCCGCAGGCCGTTCTCCAGCCGGTAGGCGATCCGGACCAGTCGGCTGGGGGCCTCGTCGGTGAGACTGCCCGGGTCCGGCACGGCGTGCTCGGGGCGGGGCTGTTCGGTCATCCAGGCGGCTCCCTGCGTCATCGGTGCTCCCCGGGCGGTCCCGCGCGCAGCGGTGCCGGCCGGTGTGGGCCAGTCCTCAGTCCTACCGTGGAACCGGCTGGTCCGCGCGGGCGTTGCGCTCGCTGATGTCCTCCGCCATGCGTGCGGACGCCGCGCGCTGGGCACCCACCTGCCGTGCGGCACCCCGGACCGCCCCTCGAGAGGAACACAGCGTGTTGACGCACGGCTCACGGACCCACGTCGCAGGGAACGGCAGCCGGTGATCGAGTGGTTGCTGCTGTTCGCCGCCGTCCTGCTCGTCGCCGCCAACGCGCTCTTCGTCGCCGCTGAGTTCTCGCTCATCGCCGCCGACCGGGTCACGCTGGAGCGCGAGGCGGACGCCGGCGACCGCCGGGCGGCCGGCGTCGTGGCCGCGATGCGGTCGCTGTCCACCCAGCTCTCCGGCGCCCAGCTGGGCATCACCGTGACCAGCCTGGTCGTCGGGTTCATCGCCGAGCCGTCGCTGGCGACCCTGCTGCGCGGGCCGGTGGGGCTGACCGGGCTGGGCGACGGGGCGGTGACCGCGATCTCGGTCGGGCTGGCGCTCGCGGTCGCGACCGGCGTGCAGATGGTGTTCGGCGAGCTGGTGCCGAAGAACTGGGCGATCGCCGAGCCCACCCGGGTCGGCAAGGTCGTGGCCGGGCCGCAGCGGGCCTTCACCACCGCCACCCGGCCGCTCATCGCCTTCCTCAACGGGTCGGCCAACCGGCTGCTGCGCCTGATGGGCATCACCCCGACCGAGGAGCTCGCCTCGGCCCGGGCGCCCCAGGAGCTGGCGTCCCTGGTCAGCCGGTCCGGCCAGGCCGGCACGCTGGACGTGGGCACGGCCGACCTCGTCGCCCGGTCCATCCAGTTCGGCGACCGGACGGCGGCCGACGTGATGACGCCGCGCCCCCGGGTCCGCTTCCTCAGCGCCGACCAGTCGGTCGCCGAGCTGCTGCAGCTGGCCGCGTCGAGCGGTCACGCGCGGTTCCCGGTCGAGGGGGAGAGCGTCGACGACGTCATCGGGGTGGTGCACTTCAAGCACGCGATGAAGATCCCGGCCGCGCAGCGGGCGACCCGCACGGTCGGTGAGGTGATGGTGCCGGTGCGCGCGGTGCCCGAGACGGTGGAGCTCGACCCGCTGTTGGAGACCCTCCGTGAGCCGGGGCTGCAGTTCGCCGTCGTGGTCGACGAGTACGGCGGCACCGCGGGCATCGTCACCCTGGAGGACCTCATCGAGGAGATCGTCGGGGAGATCGACGACGAGCAGGACGCACCGGTCACCCGGCAACGTCGCGCACCGGACGGGTCGTGGGTGCTCTCCGGGCTCCTCCGGCCCGACGAGGCCGGCGACGCCGTCGGTCTGGAGCTCCCCGAGGGCGAGGGGTCGGAGACGCTGGGCGGACTGCTGACCGAGCGGCTCGGCCGGCTCCCGCAGGTCGGCGACCGCGTCGTCCTCCAGGCCCACGACGTCGCCCACCCCGACCCCGACGGCGTCCCCGTCCCGACGGAGGTGGCGGTGACGGTGACCCGGCTCGACGGGCACCGGGTCGACCGCGTCCGATTGCGGCGGACCGGCGGCGCGACCGCTGCCTCCCGCACGGAGCACGCACTGACGACAGAGGAGGTCGGCCGATGAGCGACACCGTCGCCATCCTGGTGGGCCTGGCCCTGCTGGCCGGCAACGCCTTCTTCGTCGGGGCGGAGTTCGCGCTCGTCTCCGCGCGCCGCACGCAGATCGAGCCGCGTGCCGCCGAGGGTGCACGCGGCGCCCGGACGACGCTGAAGGCCATCGAGAGCGTCTCGCTGATGATGGCCGGCGCCCAGCTGGGCATCACGGTCTGCTCGCTGGGGCTGGGTGCCGTGGGTGAGCCCGCCGTCGCCCACCTGCTGGAGGGACCGTTCGCCGCGGCCGGCATGCCCGAGGCGCTGGTGCACCCGGTGGCGTTCGCCATCGCGCTCACCGTCGTGGTCTTCCTGCACATGGTGCTGGGGGAGATGGTGCCGAAGAACATCTCGCTGGCCGGCCCGGAGCGCGCGGCGCTGCTGCTCGGGCCGCCGCTGTACTGGGTCGTCCGCGTGCTGCACCCGCTGATCTGGCTGCTCAACCAGGTCGCCAACCTGGTGCTCCGCGTCCTGCGCGTCACGCCGCAGGACGAGGTCAACTCCACGTTCACCCGGGACCAGGTGACCGGCCTGATCGGGGAGTCGCACCGCGAGGGGCTGCTGGACGAGCGCGAGCACCAGCTGCTCACCGGCGCCCTGCAGTTCGACGAGCAGCGGACCGCGGACGTCGCGATCGCGACGGCGGACCTGGTCACCGTGCCGTCCCGGATCACCGTGGGCGAGCTCGAGGAGGTCTGTGGCGCCACCGGCTACTCGCGCTTCCCGGTGGTGGACGGCGACGGCGACCTCGAGGGCTACGTCCACCTCAAAGACTTCCTCGCCGTCCCGGTCGAGCAGCGGGACTCACCGGTCGACCCCGCGCTCATCCGCCCGCTCGCCGGTGCGACGACCGACCAGGGGCTGCGGGAGGTGCTGGCGACCATGCAGCGGGAGGGCGCCCACCTGGCGGTCGTACGCGACGCCGACACCGGCCGGACCGTGGGTGTGGTGGCCCTGGAGGACGTGCTGGAGGAACTGGTCGGCGAGGTGCGCGACGCCGCGCAGACCGTGGCGGCCGGGCGCCGGTAGGGGGACGTCCCCCCACCGGCGACCACGGTCAGCTGTGGCGCGACCCCCGGGACGAGCGGTTGCGCCGTCCGGCGCCCCCGCCGGTGTTCGCGGTTGGGGCGGGGCGACCGTCGGAGCGACCGCGACCGCCACGACTCCCCGCCGGCCGGGAGCGCTCGGCGGCACCCCGGCCGGACCGCGGGCCGCTGCACGGGCGGCAGGTGGTGAACCACGGGGCGATCGAGGTGCCGCACTCCGTGCACGTGCCCGAGCGGCCGATGGCGATCGCGTCGGGCAGCAGCTCGGTGATGGTCTCGGCGCACGCCTCCTCGAGCTCGGCGGCGTCGTCGCTGTCCAGCCCGGCCACGCCGGGGAACTGGCGGAGCAGCGTCTGGGCGTCCCGCGCGGCGGCCGCGGCCTGCTCGTACTCCTCGACCGAGCCCTTGACCGGGTACTCGGGGAGCACGGTCGCCACCGGGACGGGCAGGCCCACCGCGTGCTGCAGGGCGGCCCGGGCCAGCACCAGCCAGCGGGTGCGCCGCGGCGGGTTGTAGTCGATGGCCAGGTTGATCAGCCGCCACACCGTCTGCAGGTCGCCGGCCTCGCCGAGCGGCCCGCGCAGCATCGGCAGCAGGGCGTGCACGCGCAGCACCAGGCCGGTGACGTCGTCGGCGGTCATGCCCTCGCCCTGGGTCGCCACCCGCGCCCAGGCCATCCAGCGGGTCAGCGCCTCGGGCAGGTCGACCGCCTCGTGGGCACCGAGGTCCTCCAGCTCCGGGCGGAGCCGGGGCCGGCGCTTGGGCAGGTCGCTCATCTCGTCACCCCGGGCCACTGCGGCACCGGCACCGACCAGCGCGCCGACCGGCTTGAGCCCGGCGACCCCGATCAGGATCCCGGTCTGGCCGTGCCCGGTGAGCCCGTACCGGCCGGCGCGCCCGGCGATCTGGGCGACCTCCCAGGTGCGCAGCGGGCGCAGCTCCTGGCCGTCGAACTTGGTGGTCTCGGCGAACAGCACCGTGGTGGCCGGCACGTTGATGCCGTGGCCGATGACGTCGGTGGTCACCAGGACGTCGAGCTCGCCGCGGGTGAACCGGTCGATGACCTGGCGACGGGTGGCCGGCGGCAGCGCGCCGTACAGCACGCCGACCTTGCCCGGCCGGTGCTGGTCGAGCTCGGCGGCGACGGCGTAGACGGCCTTGCGGGAGAAGGCCACGACCAGCGTCTGCGGGCGGACGGCGTCGGTGCGCACCGGGGCCTTGAGGACGTCGAGGCGGGAGAGCCGCTTGTGGTTGACGACCTGCACCTGCTGGGCGTCGGTGACCAGCGGCTTGAGCACCAGATAGGCCTCGGCGGCGGAGATGAGGTGCATCTCGCGGTACTCGCCGGTCAGCAGCAGCCGGGCCCAGTGGTGGCCGCGGTCGGGGTCGGTGACCCAGTGGGACTCGTCGAGGACGAGCAGCTCGCCGCGGTCGGGGGCCTTCTCCACGGTGCAGCAGACGATCGCCGCGTTGGGGTCGATCTCCTCCTCGCCGGTGGACAGGCCCACGGTGCCCGGCGGGAGCTGGGCGGAGAGCTTGGCGTAGGCCTCGTGGGCCAGCTGCCGCAGCGGGGCGGCGTAGACGCCCGAGCCGGTGGCGGCCAGCGCCTGGAGCGACTCGTAGGTCTTGCCGGAGTTGGTCGGGCCGAGGTGGAAGACCACCTTCTCCGGGCGGGTGGCGCGGGTGGGGAGCTCGGGCGCGGCGCCGTCCACCCAGATCTGCTGGGCGCGCTTCTCGTCGCGCGCGGCCACCCGGTCGGCGTCACGGGAGGCGGTCTCGCGGGCCGCGCTGCGCTCACGGCGCCGGGTGGGGGAGTGCTGGGGGCCGGTCACAGGCAGGGAGTGTCCTTCGCTGAGGGATCAGGCGGTGGGAGGTCGACGCGCACGTGCGCGGACCGTCGCTGGGTGGAACACCGCCAGCGCGCCCATCATGCCCTATTGCGAGACTGGAGACCATCGTGCCGTTTCACTGGCACAACTTGGGGTGAGCGGAAGTGGAGCGGCTCCACACTGAGCGAGTCCTACGTCTGGTAATGCCGAGGACCGGCACATTCGTCAGCAGATAACGATCAGGTAACGCGACGCACCATCGGCTCGGCGGCGCACAGTCGGCTCCCGGGTCGGTGCCAGGTTCCGTGCAGCGCCCGGACCTCCGGGTAGACGCGCCCGGCGTTCCGGGCACCCTCACCTGGAGTTCGACGTGCGTCTCACGTCTCCGGCCCGTCGTGCGGCCGGCCTGCTGGCCGTCACCACGATCGGCCTGTCCACCGCCGTCCTCAGCGTCACCGGCGTCGCCTCGGCCGCCCCGCTGGAGCCCTTCGACTTCACCACCGACACCGACGCCACCTACAGCCAGGACGAGCTCGCGTCCCTCACCGTCCCGGACGGGTACTGCAGCATCGACTGGCTGGTCTACGGCGCATCCGGTGGCTCCAGCGAGAACTCGTTCGGTGTCGACGGGGGCGGCTTCCAGACCATGACGACCGTGGTCGCCGGCGACGTCTTCGCCTTCACGGTCGGCGAGCAGGGCGGGGACGCCGAGCCCGGGACCCCGGAGACCTACGAGCAGGACGGCGTCACCGTCCTGCAGCCCGCGGTCCCCGGCACGCCGGGTGCGGGGGGTGCCCCCGGGGGCGCGGCCGGCACCGGCAACGACGCCGACGGCCTGGGAGGTGGCGGGGGCGGGCTCACCACGGTGACGAAGAACGGCGCGTCCTTCATGAGCGCCTTCGGTGGCGACGGCGGGTCCGACGCGGGCAAGCCCGCCAACGGCGGCGCCGGCGCGGGCAACGAGGCCGACGTCTTCCCGGCCGACCCCGACGCCGATGACACCGTCGCCGGCAGCGGCCCCGGCGCCGTGACCGGCATCGTCATCCCCTGTGCCGTCCCCGCACCCCCGGCGCCCGTGGACACGCAGGTCACCGGCGCACCGCAGGCCAAGTGGGTGTACGGCGTCAAGAACGGCCTGGACTTCCAGCTCACCACGTCCACGGTCGCCTCCGACGACCTCGTCAAGGGCGTGGAGTACAGCCTCGACGGTGGCACCACGTGGACCGCCGTGACCACGGTCAACCAGGGCGACTACCAGTACGAGGGCACCATCACGGGCCTGACGACCGGCAAGACGTACTCGGTCACCTTCCGCTTCGCCACCGCCAAGGGCCACACCGCGGCCTCCTCGGTGCTCACCGGGTCGCCGGCCGTGCCGGGCCCGGCTGCCGTCACCGCCGTCGCCGGCGCGTCCCAGATCAAGGTCAGCTGGACCGCACCGGAGAACGCGACCGGCGTCGCCGGCTACCGCGCCTTCGCGGGTCCGCAGGGCCAGCAGTCCTCGGACGGCAGCGTCTTCTGCATGCCGACGACCGCGCTCGGCACCTCCTGCGTCCTCGGCGCCACCCCCGGTGTCGTGTACGTCGTCGGTGTCGAGTCGCTGGACGCCGACGGCAACCGGATCGGTGTCTCCGACCGGGTGACCACCGAGGCCGTCCCGGCCACTGCGGTCGCCGCCTCGCTGCCCAAGGCCGATGGCACCCTGACCAGCGACGACGCCGACGGCAAGGTCGTCGCCGGCGAGAAGGTCACCATCTCCGGCAAGGACTTCCTGCCCGGCTCCACGGTCCAGCTGCTCGTCTACTCCGACCCGGTCTCGCTGGGCACGGTCACCGTCCTGTCCGACGGCACCTTCAGTGCCACGGTGACCCTGCCGAAGGACCTGGCGAACGGCGTCCACCACCTGGTGGCCACCGGTGTCGACGTGAACGGCAACGTCCGCAACCTGGTCGTCGAGGTCACCGTCTCCGGAGGCACCGCCGTCCTGGCCTTCACCGGCTTCTCGCCGCTGCCGTTCGTCGGCGCCGGTGTGCTGGCCCTCGGGGTCGGTGGCGGTCTGCTCGTCGCCTCGCGCCGCCGCGCGCAGTAACCCGCTCCACTGCACCACTCCGGCCCCGTCCCGCATGCGCGGGGCGGGGCCGGACCCGTTCCAGGCCGGGGCGTTAGCCTCAGACCGCCAGGAGGGCTCGCCTAGTGGCCGATGGCGGCGGTCTTGAAAACCGCTAAGAGTTCACAGCTCTTCGTGGGTTCGAATCCCACGCCCTCCGCTGACCTGCGCGTCCGCGCGTGGACTGGACAGCGCTGACGTCGCTCGGACATTCGCGCAGCCAACATGCAGCCATCGCAGCGGGTGCGGCTCCTCGTGTGCCTCCATGCAGCTCAGCCGTCGATCACGGAGAGCGACGCCCGCCCGGAACGTGCGGCTCCGCCAAGCAGAGGCCGTCTTCGTCTTCTGAGCGGCGGGGGCGCTAGGTGGCTGGCCTGCCGTCGCCCCTCACCCGCGGCGTGCTCCCTCGCTGGCCGGCGCCCCTGAGCCCGCTCAAGCGCCCTGCCGTCGGCTGAGGCGTGCGCGTCGCCCAAGGGCGCGCTTCGGTTCGCCGTCGAGACCATGACCACCGACCCCCGGTCGCTGTCGCGGTGGCTGTCGGGGCAGTCCAACGCCGCCCAAGACGGGGCGAGCGCGGACCTGCCCATCGAGGCCCCCGGCCTGTGGTCGACGGTCAAGGGCGAGCCGACGCTGACCAGCGGTGAGCAGCTGAGCGACGGCGGCTGCCGGTCGCGCTGTTGGGCCACGTCGCCGGAGCGATCGAAACCGGGTTCCACAAGGGCACCTGGCGCAACCCGAGCGCCGGCGAGCCGACCATGTTCGCGCCCGGAGGCCAACGGGAGCGGCCCACAAACGTCAGAGGCCGGAGGATTCGGGCCGTTGATTTCGGGCACGGGTTCTGGGCCGGTTGACCCGTCGGACGACCTGCGCAAACGCCCGACGAGTCCAGTGGTCCGAAGAGCGGCCCAGAAACGGGTGGTTGTGAGCCGGTGTTTCGGAACCCCTTTCTGGTCACTCGCAGCGAGCCGGCCGATTTCCGCTAGTCGCGTAGCCGATGGTGCGCCTAGAACATCACTTGCCGGAAGAAGCCATGTGGCTGGCCGTCGACCTCGATGAGCAAGACGCCTGGGCCCTCGCCATCGGGAGGCCGACTGCAACTGCTCTGCGGCGGCATCGGTTGCTGGCTGTTCCGAGCGCCGGATGCGCGGTGGCCGGTGGGTTGGGTGCAAGCTCGGCCAGGTGGCGAACTGCACGGTGACAATCACCTACATCGTCGAGGTCCTGGACGAAGAACAGCTGTCGACCGCTGGTGCTGCTGCCTGGAATGGGTCAGCCGCCGAAGGGTGGGCGGTCCGGTCCGATGGCGAAGCAGTAGCCGAGGGTGCCTCAGGAGAGGCCGACGATGTGTCGCTGACTCCGGAGGCGTCCCTGGCCCTCGTCACCGGCCAGTTCGCCTATCCCTCAGTTCCCGGCGTCCGCTTCATCGGCATGTCGACTGACGCCCAACCGCGCTGAGTTACCGGTCACCCGCAGCCACCCTCGGGCGTTGGATGCGTACGAGGCGCTCGCGCCGCCCCCTGGGTACTGATCGGCCCGAAAACGGTTCGGTATCGGGCAGTCCGGAAACGGGCGATCTTGATCAGCGCCCTAGCCGAGCCGTCCGGTTCTGGCAGGCGCACCTGGCGCGCGCTGAGGTAGCGCATGATCTTCCCTTCGATCTGGTGGCGTGTGAGGACATCGCTCGATTCGATCGGTGGAGAACTCGCTCAGCAGGGCCCGTTTCCTCGTCAGGGCGTGGGCCCGGCGGCTGTGGTGAGCCGTTGGGCCAGCGCCCGCAGCATCGGCCGGAGGGCGTCCGGGCCCTCGACGTGGAAGGGCAGGTCCATCGCGGCGAGCAGTCCGGGCACCCAGTCCAGCCGCTCCGCCCGGATGAGCACGCGGACCCGGTCCGAGTCGTCGGGATGCTCCTCTACGGTCGCCAGCGTGGCGGGCAACGACCGGCGCACCTGCTCGGCCGTGCCGTCGACGATCAGGTAGACCAAGTGCTGCCGGGGCGCCTCGGCGATGGCGGTCACGACCGCGGCCGCCCCGTCGAAGCCGGCAGGGACCTCGAACGTGCCGGGCAGCAGCTCGATCGCCGCGACCCGATCCATCCGGAAGGTGCGCGCCTCCCCGGTCGATGCGTCGGCGCCGGTCAGGTACCAGCGTCCGGCGTGCGCCACGATCCCGTAGGGGTGCACGGTGCGCCGGCTGGCCCGCCCACGGCCGTCGACGTAGGCCAGGTCGACCGCGCGGCGGTCGCGCGCCGCCTCGGCAACGGCTAGCAGGGTCGTCGTCTCGGCCACCTGCGGCCCCGGTGCGGAGGTGGACCCCGCGGTCTGCAGTACCGCCTCCAGGCGGTACGACAGGGCCGTCGGGAGCACGCGCCGCAGCTTGGCGGCGGCGCTCTCGACCGCCAGGACCGACGTGCTGACGAGTCCGGCGCGGCGGCCGGCGACCAGCCCCAGGACGACGGCGAGCGCTTCCTCCCCGGTGAGCATCAGCGGCGGCATCCGGTACCCGGGGACCAGCCGGACGCCGCCGTAGCGGCCACGCACCGTCTCGACCGGTATCTCGAGGTCGACGAGGTGGCCCACGTAGCGGCGGACGGTCCGCTCGTCGACACCCAGCCGGGCCGCCAGATCGCCCACCGTGTGCATGCCACCGGTCTGCAGGATCTCCAGCAGGGCCAGCACCCTGGCCGTGGGACGGGTCACGCAGACATCGTCGCCCAAACCGGGCGGATCTTGTCCGGTAGCGCTCCTAGCGTGCCGGACATGACGCAGCCACCGCCGCCCCCCGCCCGCCCGGCCCTGGTCTCGATCCGGGTCATCACCGACGACGTCGCCGGCCTGGCCGCCTTCTACGAACAGGTCACCGGCGCCCCCGTCGCGTGGTCGACCCCCGACTTCGCCGAGCTGCGGACCCCCATCGGGACCGTGGCCATCGGCAGCACGCGCACCGTGGCCTTGTTCGGGGCCGGGTCGGCACGGCCGGCGGACAACCACACGGTGATCGTCGAGTTCCTCGTCGAGGACGTCGACGCCGAGTACGTGCGCCTCCAGGAGTTCGCACCCGAGTTCGTCAACGAGCCTACGACCATGCCCTGGGGCAACCGCTCACTCTTGCTGCGCGACCCCGACGGCAACCTCGTCAACCTCTTCACCCCGGTCACGCCGGAGGCCCGGGCGCGAGCCGGACGGTGACGGCCCGTCCACTTCGTGGGGATGGGGAGAGCCGTGGCGGACCCAGTCCGTCGCCGGGCCTTCAGTCCACTTGTGGGACGGTGGCAGCGCCTGGGCAGTGCGGCAACGGTCACGGTCGGGAGGAACGACGAAGGGCGTGGTGGATGAAGCTCGGGCTGGCTGTCTCCCAGGCGACGCTGCGGGGTGCGCCTGACTCCGGTGTCCCCCTCGGCGCCGCCGCGGACGCCGGGCCAAGGGTGCTGGGCGGCCCGAAAACGGTCCGGTAGTGGTCAGTCCGTTAACGGGTGGTTGTGAGCTGCAGTTTCGGAACCCGTTTCTGGTCACGCAGAGCAGGATGGCCGTTTCCGCTAGTTGCTCTCGGCAGAACGGCCAGTAGCAGGCCGGTCGGCCGCAGCAGGACGCAGCGCTCACCTTGGGCCACTGGCGGCTCTGCATGCCGAGAACGCTGATGTACCGGTCAGTCCGCTAACGGGCGTTCGAGCTCTTGGGCGGCGTGGCGAGCTCGGACTTCGTTGGGGCGGGCGGACGGTCCGCGCCCGGGACACGCCGGGAAGTCCGGCCAGAAGCTACTAGACAGGCGCTCTGAGTAGAGGCACTATCAAGGTGTGCCGACCGGACCGCAGCCCAGCGAGTGGCTCCGCGGGGTCCTCGAGCTGTGCGTCTTGCGGGTCATGGCTGATGGGCCCACCTACGGCTATGCCATCGCCGGTCGGCTGGCCGACGCGGGCTTCGGCGACATCAAGGGCGGCACGCTCTACCCGCTGCTGGCCCGGCTCGAGAAGAACGAGCTGGTCATCGTCGACTGGCGGACCGGTGACACCGGTCCGGGGCGCAAGTACTTCACCCTCACCGACGCCGGCCGCGCCGAGCTGGAGCACGGCGTCACCCGGTGGGAGGCGTTCTCGGCCCGGGTCGGCGTCCACCTTGCCGCGGGCGGCAACGCCTTCGTCCACTCCACCCACTCCTCGAGGAGTTCAGCATGAGCGAGTCCCCCGGCGTGCAGGCTGCACCGCAGGAGGTCTGGGAGCGTCCGTTCGTCCGGGCCCACAAGGAGTGGTGCAGTGCGTTCGTGCTCGAGCTGCGGCTGCGAGACGTCCCCGGTCCGGTGATCGGGGAGCGCCTGGGCGAGGTGGAGGGCCACTGCACGGAGACCGGTGAACCCCCATCGGCAGCGTTCGGTGATCCCACCGACTACGCCCGGGAGATCGATGCGGAGAGCTCTCCCGAGCGCGTGTCCGGGGTGTGGACCATCGCCGCCCTCGGCGCCGGTCAGGTGCTGGCCATGCTCGTGGGCACCGCTGCGGTCCGAAACTGGGTCAGTGGTGAGCCACTGACCTACAACCTGGTGCAACTCGGCTGTCTCGCCGTGGTCGCGGCCGCGCTGCTGTGCCTACCTCGAGTGCTGCGCCCGCTGATGGCGCGCCCTTGGGTGTTGGGCACCGCCCTCTTCGCCCTCGTCGCCGTGGTCGCCGCGGCTGGTGTCGGAGCCGCAGCAGCCAGTGGGACTTCGTCAGCGACCGTTGTTCCGGTGTCACCGGCAGTGATCGCGATCGGGCTCTTCGTGGTGGTGCTCGCCCTGTCCTGGCTCGAGTACCGCGAGCTGACTGGTGACTCCGCCGACGATCTCGTCACCTCCCCTCTCGCCCCTGAGCCGCGAGCGAACAGGGCAGCCCAGCGATCAGGCTGGATCGCCTTGGTGCCGGCCCTGATGATCCCCACCTATTACCTTGCGGTGGGGATCCTCTCCTGGGTCTTCGGCTGAAGCACGTGAACCAGTCCGACGGCGTGCCGCGTTGAGGCGACAGCGTTCCGCCGGCAGTTGTCGGACTGGTCTCGATCTGATCGCCTGCCGTCGCTGAGTCGCGCACGACGCGTGCCACCAGCCAGGGCGACACGCGCGAAACGCCTTTCCATCACCCGCGGGCTCTCGAAGGTCGCCCGGCTCTCCTGGCACACCGGGTGAGGCAATCGTGAACCGCACCCGCAGGGGCGCCAGCGCTTGTCGTCCCGAAAACGGTCAGGTTTCGGGCAGTCCGTTGACGGGCGGTTCCGGTCAGCCGGGTTGGGACGAGGTCACGCAGTGTGCCCGGTGGTGGGGAGGCCTTCACATTGCTGTTCGACCGGCACCGAGGCGGGACGTTCGCCGTGGCCCTGTTCGGCGTGCCCCTGCTGTGCGCGGCCGGTGCCCTCTGGACCGACCGTGCGGGCCGTGGGACGGCCGCCCCGGTCCTTGCCGGCGTGCTCGCGGCTGTGTCGCTCGGGTGGTCGCTGATCGTGGCGCTGGGCTTCGCCCAGCTCCTCCTGCCGTCTTTGCTCATGGTGACGGCCACCTTCGTGTCCTGGGCCGACCGACGTCCCGACCGCACCGCGCCGCTGGCTGGCTGAGCGAGACCGGGCGGCGTCATACCAGCGTGGTTGGCGCCCGGAGCGCGATGCCACGGCGACCTGGGACCCACGGCGGCCGGGCCGGGTACCCGGAGAGCCGCTCATCGCCGCACGGGCGAGCTCAGAGGTTGCTGGTCGGCCTTGGCTCGCGGCCTCCTCTGTCCTGCCTTCGGTCTACGCGGTCGGCTGCACCATCATCGGTGCGCGGAAGTGGGCGAAGGGGCTCGCGGTCGCCGGCTGGATCGGCGGGCCCCTGATGTGGCGGCAGGATCTCCAGGCCGCCGTGGCGCCACATCCAGGCGTAGGCGTTCCGGTCGATCAGCGGTGTCCGGTACCAAAGTCGCACCCACAGCGGCACGCGGTCGAGGTCTGGTCGCACACCGTGTTCCGGAGGAAGCCAGTTCCATCCCGGCAGCACTCCGGGCGGTGGCACCCAACTGCCCGGGCTGAACTGCGTCATACGGTGCCCTCCTGCCACGCTTGCTTGCCGATCGTCGCCTCCGCTGCAGCGGAACATCCCAGTAGCGCACCGCGTGATCGTGAAGCGAACATCAAGGCGCCGTAAGAGCTGTTCTGTCAGCTTGCGCAAGAGGAGTCATCGTCGGTTGCTCGGGACGCTACTGGCCGAACGTGTAGCGCAGGTTGGCGTTGATGAGCTCGTTGATCCGTCGTCGCATGTGACCCAGCAGTGAGGCGTCGGGCGGTGGTTCCTTGACCAGCAGCTCCCAGCTCAGGTCGGTGCCGTAGCCGCTGCGATCACCGGGCAGCTCGAACCGGATCCGCGCCTCGGGTCTGCGCTCCACAGCGATGACCAGACCACCAGGTCTGGCTTTTCGGCTGTGAGGATGTCGGGCTGCAGCTCGTCATCCAGCAGCAGCAATCACGGACGGGCGAGGTCGTGGTTCGGCGTGGTCAGCGCTTCGTAGAGCACGTGCGGTGGCGCCGGCTGGTTGCGCCGGCGTGAGCCGACCGTGATCACGAGACCAGCGAGGGACTGGGTCCGTCGGGTCCGTCCGGCCCGGTCGTCCAGATGGTGAGGGCGGTGCCAGGGGGCGCGGTTGTGCCTGGTGCGGGCCGTTGTGCGGTGATCAGGCCGGTCAGTGCGAGGGGTGGTTCGCCGCTCACGCTCACCAGCGAAAGCCCGAACGGTCCGGCGACCATGAGGGCCTCGGGGACCGTCAGCCCGGTCACGGCCGGCACTGCTACCAGCGCCGCGCCTGCCAGCTCTCGCATGGGCGTTGCCAGCTTGGCCTTGGCTCGTCCTCGACCCACGGGATGGACCTCCTGTGCCGCTGGATGGCGCGGGACCCCGCCGATACGGGGGTACCGGCGGAGGCTGGCTTCAGCGTAGGGGTGGGAGTCAGAAGGGCGGGGTGGTCGCGCCTTCTGGCTGGACGTTCCACGCCGGCGTCCAGCGGCCTACGGCGAAGGCGAATCCGGGCGCGGTCTCGCGGTGGTATTCGACGTAGCCGAGCCAGCCGTCGCCGCGTTCCTCGCTCTGCGCCCAGGCGTGCAGCAGCGCGGGCGTGTGCCATTCACGGCCCCACCGGACACGTACGGGCATGGGCGGGTCGAGGATCCGGTCGGCTTCCTCAAGGGCTGTAGGGAGGTTGTCCCAGGAGGTGACTCGCAGGTGCTCGAGCGTCGACCGCCCGTTTCAGATACAGAACAGCACGGACCGATCAACTCCCTGGCCGTGCCCGCTACGTGCCCGTAGGACGGGCACGGGAGGGTCAGCGGGGGTGACTGACGGCGAGTCCCATCAGCGCGCTGAGCTGCAGATACTGCGGAAAGAACACGTGAGAGGAGTGCGTCGGAGCGATCTTGGGAACCGCTGAGAGTTCACAGCTCTTCGTGGGTTCGAATCCCACGCCCTCCGCATCACCGCCGGCCGTGCCGCCGGTACCGGGCCGATGTGCCCAGGTCATCCGCAGGTCTCGTTCTGCTCACCCGCGCGCCACCCCCTTGACAGTTGTTTGTAAGGACGGTTGCCTAACAAATGTGACCGCCGTCGCAGACACTCCGCAGCACCGACGAGCCCTGCGCTCGACCGCGAAGGTGCTGCCCGAGCACGCCCGGGCGAGCAACCGGTCGATGGTGCTCCAGCTGCTCCTCCACGCCGGGCCGCGGTCGCGGGCCGAGCTGGCCCGGGCGACCGGCCTGACCCGGGTGACGATCTCCGACCTCGTGTCCTCCCTGCTCGCCCAGGGCCTGGTCACCGAGCTGGGTCAGCAGGCCGACGGCAAGGTCGGCAAGCCCGGCACGCTGGTCGGCCTGGACGCCGAGGCCTTCCAGATCGTCGCCGTCGACCTGGCCGACGACGAGCGGGTGCACGGTGCCGTGCTCGACCTGTCCGGCGCCGTCCAGGAACGCCGGACGGCGGCGGTCGGCGGCCGCACCGGCGCCGCAGCGGTCGAGGTGCTGCTGGAGCTGTGCCGGGAGCTCGTCGCGGCGACCACCCGCCCGGTGCTCGGGGTGGGCGTGGGTTCCCCCGGCGTCATCGACCCCTCCGGCCGGGTGCTGCAGGCCCCCAACCGCGGCTGGTACGACCTGCCGCTCGCCGAGCAGCTGAGCGCTGCGCTGGAGCTGCCGGTGCACGTGGCCAACGACGCGGACACCGCGGCCCTGGGCGAGTTCACCTGGGGCGGCGCCTCCGGCAACGGCCTGCTGGTGCTCACCGTCGGCGGTGGGGTGGGCGCCGGGATCGTGCTGGACGGCGCCCTCGTCCAGGGCAACGAGCACGCCGCCGGCGAGCTCGGGCACGTGACCGCCCTCGACGAGCGCGACGAGCACGACCAGGCCCCGCTCGGCCGCCCCGAGCCCTGCGCCTGCGGGCGCCGCGGCTGCCTGGAGACGGTGCTGTCCGTGCCGGCGATGCGCCGGCGGATCGCCGGGCTCGACCCAGCCGCCACCGACGCCGCGCTGGCCTCGGTCGGGCGCCGGCTGGGGATCGTGCTGGCCCCCGTGGTCAGCGCCCTGAACCTCTCCGAGGTCGTTCTCTGCGGCCCGGAGGAGCTGTTGGGTGGGCCGCTGCGTGAGGCGGCGCTGGCCACCCTGCGCGAGCGCACCATCCCGGTCGTCAGCAGCCACGTCCAGCTGCGGATGACCTCGCTCGGCGAGCACGGCGCCCTGTCCGGGGCCGCCGTGCTCGTGCTGTCCGGTCAGCTCGGGGTCACGTGAGGACCCCGAGCCGACCCCTGCACGTCGGGAGAGCACGCCCCCTGGAACGGCGCTGTCCGGCACCGTCCGCGCATCGGGAAGGAACCCCAACATGAAGAGGGTACGCACGAGAGGCCTGGCTGCTCTGGCCGCCGGGATGCTGGCACTGACCGCCTGCGGCGGCGGCGAGGACGCCGCCGAGGCCGGCGGTGAGAGCGGTGGCGAGCTGCGGCTGTGGCTGGCCGGCTCCGACACCCCGCAGGAGCTCCGCGACCACCTCGTCGAGACCTTCGAGGAGCAGCACCCCGACTCGACGCTGGTGATCGAGGAACAGGACTGGAACGGGCTGGTCCCGCGGCTGCAGACGGCGCTGACGTCGGAGAGCCAGACCCCGGACCTGGTCGAGCTCGGCAACACGCAGAGCCCGACGTTCACCTACGCCGGCGCCTTCAGCGACATCACCGACATGTACGAGGAGCTGGGCGGCGAGGACCTGCTGCAGGGCTTCGTCGACGCCGGCACGGTCGACGACACCCTCTACGCGGTGCCCTACTACTCCGGCGCCCGCGCGGTCTTCTACAACAAGGAGCTCTTCGCCGCCGCCGGGGTCGAGGTGCCCACCACCCTGGCCGAGTTCACCGAGGTCGCGCAGACGCTCCAGCAGGCCAACCCGTCCGGGCAGCCGGGCTTCTCCGGGTTCTGGCTGCCCGGGCAGGACTGGTACAACGGCGTCGCCTGGTTGAACAGCCACGGCGGCGAGCTGGCCGTCGAGGAGGACGGCGAGTGGACCGGGGCGCTGTCCAGCCCCGAGTCGCAGGAGGGGCTGGCCGAGGTCCAGGAGCTGTTCACCACGGCCACCAGCGCACCGCGGGACGCCGACTCCGACGAGCCGTGGATCGCATTCAACAACGGCGAGGCGGCGATGTTCTCCGCCCCGACCTGGGCGCGCTGGAGCATCAACCTGCCCGAGTGCAACAAGGGCGTGGCCGCCGACGACGAGTCCGAGGCCGCGAAGGCGCTGCTGGACGAGCAGCAGGCGTGCAACGAGGAGAAGACCGGCATCTTCGCCCTCCCCGGTCTCGAGGAGGGCTCGGTCGCGCCGGTGTTCTCCGGTGGCTCGAACATCGGCATCCCGGCGAAGTCGGGCAACCAGGAGCTGGCCCGGGACCTGCTGCGGATCATCTTCAGCCCCGAGTACCAGACGATGCTGGCCGAGAACGGGCTGATCCCGGGCAACACGGAGTACGCCGACGCGCTCGGCGACGACGTCTACGCCCAGGCGGCGCTGGCCGCTGCGGTCGACGCCGAGCTCACGCCGCCGGCCGAGAAGTGGGCCGACGTCGAGGGCGCCCGGATCCTGGAGGACCTCTTCCAGGAGATCGCCAGCGGCACCGACCCGGCCACGGCCGCGGCCGAGGCGGACCAGCTGATCACCGACACGCTCAACTGACCGCCTGACCCCGTCCGCCGGGGGCGCGACCGCGCCCGCCCGCCGTCCGGCGCCCGCGCGCCGCGATCGCGTCCCCGGCCCGGCCCGGTCCTGCCCGGATCCAGGAGCCCGCCATGTCCGCGCCACCCGCACCTGCCGCGACCGCACCCCCTCCGCCCCGCACGTCGCCCCCGGCGACGGGGAGCACCTCCGCGGCCCCGCTGCGCCGCCGCCGTCGGCCGCTCCGCTCCCGCCTCGTGCCCTACCTCCTGCTCGTCCCGGCCCTGGTCCCGCTCGGGGTGGGGCTGGGCTACCCGCTGGTCCGCCAGTTCGTCTTCTCCTTCCAGGAGTACGGCCTGGCCCAGCAGTTCGGCCGCCCGGCCGAGTGGGTCGGCCTGGACAACTACGTCACCCTGCTCTCCGACCCCTACGTCTGGGGGGTGATCGCCCGGTCGATCGCCTTCTGCCTGGTCAACGCCGCGCTGACCATGGCGCTGGGCATCGCCCTGGCGGTGCTGATGACCAAGGTCGGTCGGGGCGCCCGGATCACCCTGCAGGTCGGCATGCTGCTGGCCTGGGGCACGCCGGTGCTGGCCACGATGACCGTCTGGCAGTGGCTGTTCGACTCCCAGTACGGCGTCGTCAACTGGGTGCTGGCCGAGCCGCTGGGGATGGAGGGGCAACGCGGCCACTCCTGGCTGATCGAGCCGCTGTCCTTCTACGCGGTCGCCACGGTGATCGTGGTCTGGATGAGCGTGCCGTTCGTCGTCTTCACCGTCTACGCCGGGCTGCTCCAGGTGCCCGAGGAGTGCATGGAGGCGGCCCAGCTGGACGGGGCGAGCAGCTGGCAGCGGCTGTGGGGGCTGGCGCTCCCGATGATCAAGCCGGTGCTCTTCGTGGTGGCCCTGCTCCAGGTGATCTGGGACCTGCGGGTGTTCACCCAGATCCACGTGCTGCAGCGGGCCGGTGCGCCGACCCGGGAGACCCACCTGCTGGGCACCTACATCTACTCGCTGTCCAAGGAGTTCTCGATGGCCGGGGCGATGGCGACGATCATGCTGGTGATCACGCTGGTGCTGACCACCGCATACATCCGCCGGATGCTGCGCGAGGAGGAGGCATGACCTCCGTCGTCCCGCCGCCGGCCACTGCGGTGCCGGCCAGGGCCCGGGAGGTGCCCGCCCGGCGTCGGCCGCGTCGCCGGGGCACCGCGGCCCGCCGGCTGCTCGACGTGCTGGCGGTGCTGACCGCGCTGGCCTGGGTCTTCCCGGTCTACTGGATGATCAACAGCGCGTTCCTGCCGACCAACCGGCTGCGCACCCCGGAGCCGTCGTTCCTGCCCTTCGGCGGCACCCTGGCCAACTTCCGCCGGGTGCTCACCGACCCGTCGTTCTACGACGCCGTCAAGGTCTCCCTCGCCGTCACCGGGCTGACCCTGGCCGCCGCGATCCTCTTCGCCTTCGTCGCGGCGCTGGCGATCAGCCGGTTCCGCTTCCGGGGCCGCAAGAGCTTCGTCGTGACGGTGCTGGTCGTGCAGATGATCCCGGCCGAGGGGCTGTTCATCTCCCAGTACCAGATGCTGGACACCTGGCAGCTGGTCAACTCGGTGGTGGGCCTGTCGATCGTCTACGTCGCCGCCGTCCTGCCGTTCACCGTCTGGATGCTGCGCGGCTTCGTCAGCGGGGTGCCGATCGAGCTGGAGGAGGCCGCGATGATGGACGGCCTGTCGCGGACCGGCGCGTTCTTCCGGATCACCTTCCCGCTGCTCGCGCCCGGGCTGGTCGCCTCCGGCGTCTACGGGTTCCTGCAGGCCTGGAACGAGTACACCCTCGCGCTGGTCGTGATGACCGACCCGGCCGAGCGCACCCTCCCGCTGTGGCTGCAGGGCCTGGTCGAGGCCAACCGGGCCACCGACTGGGGGGTGGTCATGGCCGGCGCCGCGCTGATCACCGTGCCGGTCATCGTGTTCTTCCTGTTCGTCCAACGGCGGATGAGCTCCGGTCTGGTGGCCGGGGCGGTGAAGGGGTGACCGCGCTCTCGGCAGGCGCGCGCGGGTGCACGGTCGGGCTGGACATCGGCGGCACCAAGGTGCTCGGGGTGCTGCTGGACGACGCGGCGACGGTGCGGGCCAGCGTGCGGGTGCCCAGCCGGCCGGGCACCGAGGGGGTCGTCGGTGCCGCGGCCGAGGTCGTCGCGCAGCTGTGCCGCACCGCCGGCATCCCCCCGGGCGAGCTGACCGGGGTCGGCGCCGGGGTGCCCGGGCTGGTCGCCCCGCTGACCGGCGAGGTCTCCCACGCGGTGAACCTGGGCATCTCCGACGAGCCGGTCGCGCTGGCCCCGCTGCTGGCCGACCGGCTGGGGGGTGTGCCGGTCGCCGTGGAGAACGACCTGAACGTCGCCGCCGTCGGCGCGGCCCGGGTGCTCGGCCTGCGCGGCGACCTGGCCTTCCTCTCCCTGGGCACCGGGGTGGCCGCGGGGCTGCTGCTCGGCGGGGAGCTGCGGCGCGGCCACCGCGGCGGCGCCGGGGAGATCGGGCACATCCCGTACGACCCGGCGGGCCCGCGCTGCCCGTGTGGTCAGCGGGGCTGCCTGGAGCTCTACGCCTCCGGGGCGGCGCTGGGCGCGGCCTGGCCCAGCCGCACCGGTCGGCCCGCGGCCGTGGAGGTGTTCGGGGCGGCTGCTGCCGGGGACGCCGCCGCCGTGCGGGTCCGGGACGCCTTCGCCGGGGCGGTCGCCGCCGCCGTCCGGCTGCTGGTGCTCACCTGCGACGTCGAGCACGTGGTGCTCGGGGGCGGGGTCGCCGAGGTCGGTGCCCCGCTGATGGCGGCGGTGGCGCACCAGTGCCGGCGGCAGGCCTCCGGATCGCCGTTCCTGGACAGCCTGCAGATCGCCGACCGGGTCCAGCTGGTGCCCGACGGGGTCCCGGTGGCCCCGATCGGGGCCGCGCTCGCCGTGCGGGACCGGGTCGCCGCCGGCGGACGCCGCCCGGTGCCCACCCCGTCGTGACCGGTCCGGCGGCACCCCCTTCCCCCGACGAGGAGCACCGCAGCATGGCCACCGAGCACCGCAACAGCACCGACCTGGACCGGCTGGTGAACGCCTGCCTCATGCCGGGCTTCAGCGGCGCGACCCTCCCAGCCTGGGTCGCCGACGCACTGGCCGACGGCCTGGCCGGGGTCTGCCTGTACGGCCAGAACCTCACCGGTGAGGGCCCGCCGGTGGCCGAGCGGGTCGCGGCGATCACCGCGGCGGCCCGGGCCGTGCGCGGCGACGTGCTGGTGGCGCTGGACGAGGAGGGCGGGGACGTGACCCGCCTGGAGTACGCGGTCGGCAGCAGTTGGCCGGGCAACGCCGCCCTCGGCGTGGTCGACGACGAGGCGGTCACCTTCGCGGTGGCCGCCGGGATCGGCGCCCAGCTGCGCCGGGTCGGGGTGGACGTCGACCTCGCGCCGTCGGTGGACGTCAACAGCGACGTGGCCAACCCGGTCATCGGCGTCCGCTCGTTCGGCGCCGACCCGGCGCTGGTCGCCCGGCACGGGGTGGCCTACGTGCAGGGGCTGCGCTCGGCCGGCGTCGCCGCCGCCGCGAAGCACTTCCCCGGGCACGGGGCGACCACGGTCGACTCGCACCTCGGCCTGCCGGTGATCGACGCCGACGAGGCCACCTTCCGGGAGCGCGAGCTGCCGCCCTTCGCCGCCGCCGTCCGGGCCGGGGTGGACCTGGTCATGACGGCGCACGTCGTCTTCCCGGCGCTGGACACCGCGCCCGCCACGCTGAGCCGCCGGCTGCTGGTCGACGTGCTCCGCGGCGAGCTGGGCTTCACCGGAGTCGTGGTCACCGACGCCCTCGACATGGCGGGGGTCCGGGCCGCGCACGGGCTGGCCGGGGCCGCCGTGCTCTCCCTGGCCGCCGGTGCCGACCTGCTGCTGCTGGGTGCCGAGGACGGCGAGGAGCACTGCGCGGCAATCCGGGCGGCGGTGCGGGCGGCCCTTGCCGACGGCACGTTGCCCGAGGCCCGGCTGCGCGACGCCGCGGCCCGGGTGACCGCGCTGCGGCAGCGGCTGGCCGACGTCGAGCGCCCCGAGCCCCCGGCGACCGACCCGGACACCGGGCGGGCCGCTGCCCGGGCCGCCCTCCAGCCGCGTGGCGTCGCGCCGCTGACCGGGCCGGCGGTCGTGGCCGAGCTGCGCGCCGAGACCAACCTGGCGGTCGGGGACGCCGCCTGGAGCCTGGCCCAGCCGCTGGCCGAGGACGGCCTGCTGGCCGCGGTGCAGACGGTGACCGAGGGCGGGGTCACCGCGGAGGAGGTGGCCGCCGCGGCGGCCGGCCGGCCGTTGGTGGTCGCCGTCCGGGACGCCTACCGCAGCCCCTGGCAGACCGCGTGGCTCGACCAGCTCCTCCGGGCTCGGCCCGACGCGGTCCTGGTCGCGCTGGGCATGTCGGTCGACGCCGAGCGGGCGACGGGGCCGGCGGTCGCGGCCCACGGCGCCGCCCGGGTGGTCACCCGGGCGGTCGCCGACCTGCTCCGCGGCGACTGAGCCAGGCCGGACGGCCGGGTCCGTGCGGCCCGGGCCCGGCGGAGGTGAACGGGACCTGTTCGTATCGACGACTGACTGCTTTCATGTCGACATCTCACGTTCACCCGAGTGAGTGACAGTCCTCGGCGTCGTACCGATCCGTCGCAACCGGAGGCCACACGTGCCCTTTGCCCACTCGATGACGGCCCGCAGGGTCGCTGTCGTCACCGCCGTCACCGTGGGGGGTGCCCTGCTCGGCGCGTCCCCTGCCCTGGCGGTGGAGTCGCCCGTCAGCGACGACGGCACCACCGAGCTGCAGCTGCTCGGGATCAACGACTTCCACGGCCGGCTGGACGACGCGGTCGCCCTGGCGGGCACGATCGAGGAGCAGCGGGCCCGGGACGACGTCGACGCGACCGTGCTGCTGTCGGCCGGCGACAACATCGGCGCCTCGCCGTTCGTCTCCTCCAGCCAGCAGGACGCACCGACGATCGAGGTGCTGAACGAGATGGGGCTGGACGCCTCGGCCGTGGGCAACCACGAGTTCGACCGCGGCTTCGCCGACCTGACCGGCCGGGTCGGGGTCGACGGCGAGAGCGGCCTGGCCGACTTCGACTACCTGGGCGCCAACGTCTACGGCACCGACGGTGACCCGGTGCTGCCGGAGTACGCGCTGCTGGAGGCCGCCGGCGTCAAAGTCGGGGTCATCGGCGTCGTCACCCAGGAGACGAGCTCGCTGGTCTCCCCGTCCGGCATCGAGGGCATCAGGTTCGGCGACCCGGTGGAGGCCGCGAACCGGGTGACCGACGAGCTCACCGACGGCGTCGGTGACGAGGCGGAGGTCATCGTCCTGGTCGCCCACGAGGGTGCGCCGGAGGGCGAGGCCACCAGCACGCTGGAGGAGCAGCTCGCCGCCGACACCGCGTTCGCCGCGATCGTCAACGGCGTGGACGCCGACGTGGACGCGATCTTCACCGGGCACACGCACCAGACCTACGCCTGGCAGGCGCCGGTCCCGGGCACCGACGAGACCCGGCCGGTGATCCAGACGGGTTCCTACGCCGCGGACCTCGGCCGGATCGTGCTCAGCTACGACGAGTCGGCCGACGAGGTCACCGCCGCGACGGCGGAGAACCTGGCGCTGACCGAGGTGCCCGAGGAGGAGCTGGTCGTCGCCTACCCGCGCGTCGCCGAGGTCGCCGAGACCGTCGCGGTCGCCCAGGCGGCTGCCGACGAGCTCGGCAGCGTGGTCGTCGGGTCGGTCACCGCCGACATCACCCGGGCCTTCACCACCGGCCCGGACGGCGAGCAGGCCGAGGACCGCGGTTCGTACTCGGCCCTCGGCGGCCTGGTGGCGGACAGCTACGTGTACGGCGCCGCGGACAGCGCCATCGAGCCGGCCGACCTCGGCCTGGTCAACCCTGGTGGCCTGCGGGCCGACCTGCTCTACGGGGAGGACGGTGAGATCACGCTGGCCGAGGCCAACGAGGTCACCCCGTTCGCCAACGACCTGGTCGTCGTCTCGCTGACCGGGGCCCAGTTGGTGCAGGTGCTGGAGCAGCAGTGGCAGCCCGAGGGCAGCTCGCGGCCGTTCCTGGCCCTGGGCACCTCGGAGGAGCTCACCTGGTCCTACGACCCGGAGGCGGCCCCCGGTGAGCGGATCATCGTCGACAGCATCCGGATCTCGGGGGAGCCGATCGACACCGACGGCACCTATCGGGTGGCGACCAACAGCTTCCTGGCCTCCGGCGGCGACAACTTCACCACCTTCGCCGAGGGCACCACGGAGCAGACCGGTCTGATCGACTTCGACTCCTTCCAGGCCTACCTGGAGGAGAACTCGCCGCTCAGCCCGGAGGAGTTCACCGGGCGGGTCACCGTCGGGGACGCCTCCGAGCAGCCGCAGGAGCCGCAGCAGCCGGCGGCCGAGGTGGCGGTCTCGCCGTCGACCTTCGCCCCCGGCGACCTGGTGACCTTCTCGGTGAGCGGCTTCGGCCCCGCCGAGCGGGTCGAGGTCACGGTGGACGGCCGGCGGCTGGGCCGGGTCACGACCGACGCCGAGGGCGCCGCGACGGTCCGGGTACGGGTGCCGGGCTCCGTGGACACCGGCACGGTCGAGGTCACGGCCACCGGCGTCACCTCCGGCTCGACCGCGACGGTCGAGGTGCAGGTGACCGACCGGGCGCGGCCGGTCGACCGCGGCACCCGGGCGCAGGAGCTGGCCTCGTGGCTGCGGCAGCTGTTGGGCACCTGGCTGCGGTGACCCCCGGTGCCTCGGCTCGGGCGCACGACCGGCCCGAGCCGAGGCACTGACCAGCACGACGGGACGACGACGGGCCCCCCACTCCGGTGGGGGGCCCGTCGCCGTCGGTGGCCTGCGGCGGGCGGGACTCACCCGTATGGGGCGGCCGGGGGGCGGCGGGAGGTAGTCGACCCCCCTGGCTGCCGATCACCGGAGGGTGCAGATCAACGAGCGGCTGAGGGCGCGAGACCCTCGGACGGCAGCGCGGACCGCGGTCCCGGTGCTGCTGGTCTGTGCGGTGACGTTGTTGGTCTTCTCGCTGTTCGGGCCCAACGCGGTGACGACGGGGGGCGTCGTCGCCTCCTGGGTGTGTGCCGCCCTGCTCGCGGTCCTGGCCGTGGCCTACCGGCTCGCCGACTCCGCCCGGGTCGACGCCCGCGGCGGGTACGTGCTGACCGCGCTCGTCGGCGTCGTGCTGTGCTGCGGGATGAACTGGATCACCCGCGACTCCTCCGCCGGTGGCCAGGCCTTCCTCGCCTTCCCGGTGCTCTGGGCCGGCGTGCACCTCCGACGCACCGCGGTGGTCCTGGTGACCGCCGTCGCGCTCGCCGGGAACGCCGTGGTGCTGTTCCAGCTGCAGCCGGCCGGCCACGCGGTCAGCGACCTGAGCTTCTTCGGCACCGTGCTCGTGGTCATGGCGGCGATGCTGGTGCGCGCCGGGGACACCCAGGCCCGGCTGGTGGCCCAGCTGCAGCAGCTGGCCGCCACCGACTCGCTCACCGGGCTGGTCAACCGGCGGGTGTTCGACGCGGCGCTGGGCACCGCGCTGGCCGCCCCGGTCGCGCCGCGGGGCACCTCCCTGGTCCTCGTGGACGTCGACTCGTTCAAGACGATCAACGACGAGCACGGCCACCCGGTCGGCGACGACGCCCTGGTGCACATCGCTGCGGTGCTGCGCTCGGCGGTCCGCGCCGGGGACGCCGTGCTCAGCCGGATGGGCGGTGATGAGCTCGCCGTCCTGCTGCCGGACTGCCCGGCGGACGTGGCCGCAGCCCGGGCCACCGAGGTGCTCGACGCGGTCCGGGCCGCGCCCCTGACGCTGCCCGACGGGAGCCTGCTGGCGATCTCGGTGAGCCTGGGCGTGGCCCACGCCCCGACGCACGCCACCGGGCTGGAGGAGCTCTACGCGGCCGCCGACGCGGCGCTGTACGCGGCCAAGCGCGCCGGCCGCGGCCGGGTCGAGGTGGCGGCCGTCAGCTGAAGGGCGACATCAGCACGACCGGCTGATCTCGTTCGGGTCCGGCAGGTGCTCTGCAGAACGCCCTGGGTCGCCCGTCCTGGATCTGGATTTCCGACTCCGCCTCACGTGCATGATCTGCCGGTAGTGCGGTCGGTGCGGGGGAGGGGGGACGGTGGACGGGACGCTCCTGGTGGCCGGCGGCGTCGTCGTCTTCCTCGCCAGCGTCCTGGCCGGCGGGACGGGCTTCGGCTACTCCCTGGTGTGCGCGCCGCTCCTGCTGCTGGCCGGCATCCCGCTGGCCGACGTCGTCGTCATCAACCTCACGGTCGGTGTGGTGACCCGGTTCGGAGCCGTCCTCCGGCTCCGGCACTCGGTCGACCGGCAACGGTCCACGTACCTGGTGGCGGGCTGCGTCCCCGGACTGCTGCTCGGCCACCTGGCCCTCGACCGGGTGGACGCCGACGCGCTCAAGGTGACGGCCGGGGTCGTGGCGGTCGTCGCCGCGGGGTTCCTCCTGCTCCGGCGGCCGGCTGTCGCAGCCGCTGTCCCGGGGGCGCCGTCCCGCCTCGCACCGGGGGTCGCCGGGGTGCTGGGTGGGTTCCTCGGCATCACGACCTCGATGAACGGCCCCCCGCCGGTGCTCCTGCTCTCCCACCGGAACGTGGCGCCCCGGGCGTTCATCGCCGACATGGCGGTGTACCTGCTCGCCTGCAACGGGATGGCGCTGACCCTGATCGGGCTGACCGGTGGGCTGTCGGTGGACCGGGTGGGGCTGCTGCTGGCGTGCTGGCTCCCGGGCGCGGTGCTGGGCAACCTCCTGGGCGTGGCCTACGGCTCCCGGCTGCCACTGGCCCCGTTCCGGCTGCTGACGCTCGGTCTGGTCATGGTCACGGGGCTGGCGACCGTGGCCACGTCGGTCGGCAGTCTGTGACGGGGCGGGTCAGCGCAGCCGGCGTGCGGTGGCCGCCAGGGTCCGGGCGGTGAGTCGCCCGTCGGCCAGCCCGAGGGCGACGACGTCGTCGAAGACCCGCTGGTCGGCCTGCGCCGCCCGCACGGCGGCGTCCATCAGCACCGGCCACCGGCTCAGCTGGGAGGTCATCGCGGAGGCGCGGAGGTGCCCGCCGAGCCGGCGGCGCAGCAGCCGCCGGTGCACCTCGCCGGCGCGCGGACCGTGGCCGGCCGCCGCGCCCGCCAGGGCGCCGGAGAGGACGGCGTAGAAGATCCCCTCCCCGGTCAGCGGGTTGATCAGCGACTGCGCGTCCCCGGCCAGCAGCACCCGGCCCCCGGGCAGCCGGGGCCGGCCGGTCGACAGCGGCAGCCGGTGCGCGCGCAGCCCCTCGGGCTGCACGCCCGGCAGCATCCGGTGCAGCCCGGCGATCAGCTCGGTGCGGGTCACGCCCCCGGAGACGAGCTCGCCGTAGCCGACGTTGGCCCGCCCGTCGCCGATCGGGAAGGACCAGGCGTAGGCCGGCCAGCGCTGGTCGGTGGTGGTCACCACCTGCACGCCGTCCAGGCCGGGGAGCACCGGCGCGTAGCCGCGGATCGCGATGGCCAGCCGGTCCGGTGGGTTGGGGGACAGCCCGAGCGCGCGGCGCACCACCGACTCGGCGCCGTCGGCGCCCACCAGCACCCCGGCGCGGACGACGCCGTCGACCTCGACGTGGGTGGGGTGCGCGGTGACCTGGCGGACGGTGTGCCGCCGGAACCGGACGCCGGTGGCCAGCACCTGGGCGAGCAGTCGCTCGTCGAGCACCGCACGGGGCACGACGAGCGAGGGCCGGTGCAGCGCCCGCTCCACCGTCGTCCCGCTCGGGCTCTGCAGGCGGAGCCGCGGGACGGCGGGGAACCCCGCGGTCAGCGCCGGGACGTCGATCCCCAGCCCGGCGAGCACGTCCAGCGCCTCGGGGGCGATCCCGTCCCCGCAGACCTTGTCCCGGGGGAAGTCGGCGCGGTCGAGCACCAGCACGTCGGCGTCCGGCCGGGCCCGGCGGACGGCGGCCGCGCACGCCGCGCCGGCCGGCCCGCCCCCGACGACGACGACGTCCGCGTGCTCCATGGGCAGCAGGCTAGGCGGCCGGTGGCGGGGTCCACTTGCGCGCCGGGTGCTCGTAGCCCGCGACGAAGGCCAGCAGCTCCGCGGCGTCGTGCACCACGCCGAGGGCGTCGAGCCGGTTGGCGGCCAGGTAGCCGTCGTCGACCATCCGGCGCAACTGGTCCAGCAGCGGCTGCCAGAACCCGTCGACGTCGAGCAACGCGGTGGGCTTGGCGTGCAGCCCGAGCATGCCCCAGGTCCAGGCCTCGAACAGCTCCTCGAGGGTGCCGGCGGCACCGGGCAGCGCGACGAACGCGTCGGACAGGTCGGCCATCACCGCCTTGCGCTCGTGCATCGTCTGCACGACCTCCAGCCGGGGCAGGCCGGGGTGCGCGACCTCGTCGTCCACCAGGTGCTGCGGGATCACCCCGACCACCTCGCCGCCGGCGGCCAGCGCCGCGTCGGCGACGACGCCCATCAGCCCCACGTTCCCCCCGCCGTACACGATGCCGACGCCGGCCCGGGCCAGCTCGGTGGCGAAGGTGGCGGCGGCCAGCTGGTGGGACGGCGGCCCGACGTGGGACCCGGTGAAGACGGCGATGCGCACGCTCGGACGGTATGCGCATCGCCGTCCCGGCCCTCCTGCAGGGGCCCACCGCGAGCTCGCGAGGGGCGGGAGGCAGGAGGGGCCTTCCTCAGGCGTAGGTGCGGGTGACCCACTCGGCGATGCAGACCGGCTTGTCGCCGCCCTCGCGCTCGATGGTGACGGTGACGGTGTTCTGCAGCCCGCCGGCGATCTCCTCGACGTCCTTGAGCGTCACCCGGGCCCGGACCTTCGACCCGACCGGCACGGGCGCGGGGAAGCGGACCTTGTTCAGGCCGTAGTTCACGCCCATCTTGGCGTCGGTGACCGTGTAGGTCTGCGAGACCAGCGGCACGAGCAGCGACAACGTCAGGTAGCCGTGGGCGATCGGGCCGCCGAAGGGGCTCTCCGCCTTCGCCCGCTCGACGTCGACGTGGATCCACTGGTGGTCGTTGGTGGCGTCGGCAAAGAGGTTCACCGCCTCCTGGGTCACCTCGTACCAGTCGCTGGTGCCGAGCTCCTGGCCCTTCAGCGAGGGCAGCTCGGCGATGGTGGTGGTGGTGCGGGTCATGCGTCCTCCTCGGTTGGCACGTACGTCCGTCGCAGGTCCGGCTTGCGGATCTTGCCCGTCGCGGTCTTGGGCAGCTCGTCCACGTAGCGGACCTCCTTGGGCACCTTGAACCCGGCGAGCCGTTCTCGCAGCGCGGCGCACAGCGCGTCGGCGTCGCGGGGGGCCCCGGGGGCGGGGACGACGACGGCCAGGCCGACCTCGCCCCAGTGCGCGTCGGGCTTGCCGATGACCGCGACCTCCTGCACCTCGGGCAGCTCCAGCATCACCGACTCGACCTCGGCCGGGTACACGTTCTCGCCGCCGGAGATGATCATGTCCTTGTACCGGTCGCGGATGTAGAGGTAGCCGTCCTCGTCGGTGGAGCCGGCGTCCCCGGAGTGGTACCAGCCGTCGACGATCGCGGCGGCGGTGGCCTCGGGGGCGTTCCAGTAGCCGGCCATGACGTTCGGCCCGGACAGCACGATCTCGCCGACCTCGCCCGGCGGGCACTCGGTCCCGTCCGGCCGGACGACCCGGACGTCGGTGAAGAACTGCGACTTCCCGGCCGACCCGACCTTGGTCACCGCGTCCGCGCTGTCCAGCGCCGTCCCGGCCGGGGCCGTCTCGGTCATGCCGTAGGCCTGCTGCACGGTCACCCCGCGCTCCAGCCAGGTACGCAGCAGCGGCAGGGGGAGCGGTGCCCCGGCGGCGCCGATGGTGCGCAGCGCCGACAGGTCGAGGGTGCCGAAGCCCGGCTGGCGGCTGAGCGCGTCGAGCATGGTGGGGACGGCGAAGAACGACGTCACCCGCTGCTCGGCGATGACCGCGAGCGTCGCCGGTGGGTCGAACCCGCGCACCAGCACCACGCAGCCGCCGCGCAGCAGGGTCGGGTTGAGCGTCCCGTTCAGCCCGCCGATGTGGAACAGCGGGGCGAGGGCGAGGGTCCGCTCGTCGGGGGTGAAGTCGAACCCGAGCACCTGGCTCATGCACGACCAGGTCATGTTCCCGTGGGTCAGCACCGCGCCCTTGGGCCGGCCGGTGGTGCCGGAGGTGTACATGATCAGGCAGACGTCGTCGAGGGTGACCGGCTCGTCGCGCTGCACCGGCTCGGCCTCGGCCAGCAGCACCGCCCAGTCCAGCGAGTCGGCGCCGCCGGCCGGCGGCGGCTCGGCGGCCACCCAGTGCCGGACGGCGGGCAGCGCCTCCCGCAGGGTGTCCGCCGTCGCCCCCTGCTCCCGGCCGTGCACGACCAGCGAGGCGCCGGAGTGCTCGAGCACGTACTGCGCCTCGGGCGGGGTGAGCCGGGCGTTGACCGGCACCCAGATCGCGCCGAGCTGGCCGCACGCGTAGAGCGCCTCCAGCCCGGCGGGGTGGTTCGCGCCGAACCACGCGACCCGGTCACCGCGCTGCACCCCGAGCCCGGCCAGCGCGGTGGCGGCCCGCCGCACCCGCAGCGCGAACTCGCCGTGCGTCGTCGTCGTCCCCTCGAACCAGAGCGCCGGCCGGTGCGGGGAGCTCCGCAGCCGGCGCTCGGGCCAGGAGCCCAGTCCGGCGTTCCTCACCGCAGCCCCAGGGCCACGATCGCGTTCTCCTTCATGATCAGCGGCCGGACCTCGTCCTTGATCTCCAGGGCCGCGAAGTCGCGGATCCAGCGCTCGGGCCGCAGCAGCGGGTAGTCCGACCCGAAGAGCACCTTGCGCTTGAGCATCGAGTTGGCCGCCCGCACCAGCTGCGGCGGGAAGTACTTCGGCGACCAGCCGGACAGGTCGATGTAGACGTTGGCCTTGTGGGTGGCCACCGAGATCGCGGCGTCCTGCCAGGGCACCGACGGGTGGGCCATGATGATCGTCAGGCCCGGGAAGTCGGCGGCGACGTCGTCGAGCAGCATCGGGTCGGAGTAGCGCAGCTTGATCCCGCGCCCGCCGGGCAGCCCGGCGCCGATCCCGGTCTGCCCGGTGTGGAACAGCGCCGGGACGCCGAGGCTCTGCAGCTCCTCGTACAGCGGGTACACCGCGCGGTCGTTGGGCAGGAAGTCCTGCAGGCTGGGGTGGAACTTGAACCCCCGCACCCCGTGCTCCTGCACCAGCCGGCGGGCGGCCCGGATGCCGGCCACCCCGCGTGCCGGGTCGATCGACCCGAACGGGATGAGCACGTCGGGGTGCTGCGCGGCGAGGTCGGCGATCTCCTCGTTGGACAGCGTCATCTGCCCGGTGGCCGCCTCGGCGTCGACGGTGAAGACGACCGCGGCCATCTTCTTGTCCCGGTAGTCGGCGGCGATGTCGGGGACGGTCGGGTCGTACGGGTCGCCCTTGAAGTACTGGCTGGCGGCGGCGTTGAGCTCGTCGTCCAGCGCGAGGTGCCCGTGCTGGTCGGCGTGCACGTGGACGTGCACGTCGATCGCGACCAGGGAGTCGAGGTCGAGCCCGGTCACTTCGGTGGCTCCGGCAGCTGCTGGCCCACCGTCTGCTGGGACGACGCGAACTTCTCCGGCCACGCCTCGGCGATGGCGTCGGGTGACCAGCCGGTGCCGTCGGCGAACTCCACGACCACCTCGGTCGGGTGGCTCCACAGCGCCAGCCGGTCGCCACCGATGCCCACGGCCTGCCCGGTGATCCCGGCGGCGGCGTCGGAGGCGAGGAAGGCGACCAGTCCGGCGGCGTCCGCCGGTGAGCCGAAGCCCAGCTCCTGCCGGGCGAAGGCCGGTAGCGGCTCTCCGGCGGCGAGCGCGTCGACGTAGGGCTTGAGGAAGGGCACCGTCTCGGTCATGGCGGTGGCGGCGACCGGGACGACGGCGTTGACGGTGATCTCGGCCCGGGCCAGCTCCATCGCCCAGGTGCGCACCATCCCGACGATCCCGGCCTTGGCGGCGGCGTAGTTGGTCTGGCCGAAGTTGCCGACCTGGCCGGTGGGGGAGCCGATGCAGATGACCCGGCCGCCCTCGCCCTGCTCGCGCATCCGGACCGCGGCGGCGCGGGTGCAGGTGAAGGTGCCGCGCAGGTGGGTGGTGAGCACGGCGTCGAACTGCTCGTCGGTCATCTTCCACAACGTGGTGTCGCGCAGGATGCCGGCGTTGTTGACCAGGACGTCGAGCCGGCCGAACTCGCCCACCGCCCGGTCGACCAGCGCCTGGGCGGCCTCGCTGCTGCCGACCGCGGCGACCTCGGCGACGGCGGTGCCCCCGGCGTCGGTGATCGACTGCACGGCGGCCTCGGCGACGTCGGGGTCGACGTCGTTGACGACGACGGCGGCCCCGCAGCGGGCGAGTTCGGTGGCGTAGGCGAGGCCGAGGCCCCGTCCGGATCCGGTGACGACGGCGACCTTGCCGGTCAGGTCCACGAGAGCTCCTTCGATCGGGACGGGCCAGCGCGGACGCTAGGGCGCGATGTTGGATGATGTCAACGAATGGAGGTCTCATGGACATCGAGCTGGATCGACCCGGACTGACCGACGACGTCGGTTTCCTGCTCTCCCGGGCCAGTGGCCGGCTGGTGCGGGCGAGCAACGCCGTGCTCGCCGGGCACGGGCTGCGGGTCCGCCCCTGGTCGGTGCTGGTGCTGGCGTGCGACGCGGCCGAGGGGATCTCCCAGCGGGAGCTGGCCGACGTGCTCGGGCTCGACCCCAGCCAGATCGTCCTGCTCGTCGACGAGCTGACCGCGGCCGGGCTGGTGGAGCGGCGGCCGTCTCCGGCCGACCGCCGGAACAAGCTGGTCCTCGGCACCGCAGCCGGGCAGGCCGTCCGGACGGCGGCGGCCCGGGACGTCGAGCTCGCCCTGGCGGGCGAGCTCACCGACTTCTCCGCCGGGGAGCGCCAACTGCTGCAGGAGCTGCTGACCCGCTTGGTGTTCGGCGGCGGACCGGCGGCCGGCCGCGGCTGACCGCGGTCGCGACGGAGGGGCTGGCCGTCGACGGGTGTGACGTGCATCATGACCAACGTCAATCGTTGACGTCGTCATGTATCTCATTGGGGAGAGCGCGATGGTCCGGAAGTCGGTCCCTGTCCTGGTCTCGGTCCTGCTGGCGCTCTCCGCCTGCGGAGGGGAGTCCGAACAGACGCCGGATGCCGCGGCGGGCTCGTCCGGGGAGCTGCGGGAGGTCTCCGTCGGGATGCTGCCGATCATGCCGACCGCTGCCCTGTACGCCGGCATCGAGCAGGGGTTCTTCGAAGACCACGGTCTGCAGGTGGCCGTGGAGACCGGTCAGGGTGGGGCGGCGTTGCTGCCGGCCGTCCTCTCCGGTGACCTGGAGTTCGCCACCAGCAACCCGGTCTCCCTGCTGCAGGCCCGGGCGCGCGGGCTGGACGTGCAGGTGGTCGCCCACTGGACCTCCGCGCTGTCGTCCGGGGAGGCCGACGTCAACGCCGTCGTCGCCGCGCCGGACTCCGGGATCGACTCGGCCGCGGACCTGGAGGGCAAGCAGGTGGCCGTGAACACGCTCAACGGCATGGGCGGACTGACCATCCGCGAGGCCGTCCGTCAGGACGGGGGCGACCCGGACGCCGTGTCCTTCCTCGAGCTCGGCTTCCCGGACATGCCCGCCGCACTGGCGGCCGGCAACGTCGACGCGGTGTGGGTGCCCGAGCCCTTCCTGGGCAGCCTGCAGGCCGAGGGGAACACCGTGGTCACCCACCCGAGCCTGGAGTCGGTCACGGGACACCCCACCCAGCTGTTCTTCACCTCCGGGCAGCTCGCCGAGTCCGATCCGGAGCTGGTCGCGGACATGACCGCGGCGCTGGAGGAGACCCTCGCCTACGCCGAGGAGAACCCCGACGCGGTCAAGGCCCAGATCCCCCAGGTGTTGCCGCAGTTGCCGGCGGAGGTGGCGCAGAGCGTGCGGTTGGAGGAGTTCGGCACCGACCTGCGCCGCGCGCAGCTCGAGGAGCTGGGCCGGCTGATGGAGGAGGACGGGCTGATCGAGGAGCCGGCGGACCTGGACGGGCTCCTCCCCGAGGACTGAGGCCGCTCGGAGCTGCCGAACGGGGCTTCCGCCACGCGGAAGCCCCATGGTCGGGACGGCGTGATGGGCGTCACCGTGGAGACGTCGAAGAGGACACCAGCGGGAGGAACACCCATGACGTCGATCGTCCGCAACCAGTGGTACGTGGCCGCCTACGGCCGCGAGGTCGGCCGCGAGCTGTTCAGCCGCACGATCTGCGGGGAGTCGGTCCTCTTCTGGCGGACCGAGGCCGGCGAGGTCACCGCGATGAGCGACCGCTGCGTGCACCGCCGGTTCCCGCTCTCCCAGGAGCCCAGCCACCTGGTCGGCGACACCGTCGTCTGCGGCTACCACGGCTTCACCTACGGCGTCGACGGCGGCTGCGTGGCGGTGCCCGGCCAGACCCGGGTGCCGCGCACCGCCCGGCTGAAGAGCTACCCGGTGGTGGAGCAGGACAGCTTCGTCTGGGTGTTCATCGGCGACGCGGAGAAGGCCGAGAGCACCACGATCCCGCGGGCGCCGTGGCTGGCCCAGGAGGGCTGGACGACGGTCAGCGGCATGGAGCCGCTCGCCGCGCGGGCCAGCCTGCTCGTGGACAACCTGATGGACCTCTCGCACGAGACCTACCTGCACGGCGGGTACATCGGGACGCCGGAGGTGGCGAACACCCCGATCACCACCGAGGTCGACGACGCCGCCGGGGTCGTCTACGTCAGCCGGCACATGGCCGACGCGGAGTGCCCGCCGTTCTACGCGAAGAGCACCGGCATCACCGGCCGGATCACCCGCTGGCAGGACATCGAGTTCACCCCGCCCTGCCTGTACAAGCTGCACAGCCGGATCGCCCCGGTCGGGGTGCTGCCGAACGACGACGGCACCGACCCGGACGCCTTCCACGTCGAGGTCGTCTACGCGATCACCCCGGAGACGGAGTCGACCACGCACGACTTCTGGGCCGTCGCCCGCGACTTCGCCCTCGACGACGAGGGGGTCTCGGACTTCCTGCGGGAGAGCAACCGCACCGTCGTCCTGCAGGACGTCGTCGCCCTCGACGTGCTGGAGAAGGTGCTGACCGGCGAGTCGGACGGCTACCAGGAGCTCTCCATCAACATCGACACCGGTGGCCTGGCCGCCCGGCGGATCATCGCCCGGCTGGCGGCCGAGGGCGCCGGCGAGGAGCAGCCCGCCGTCCGCGCGCCCCAGGCCGTGCGCAGCCCGGCGGCGGCCACCCGGTGACCGGCGTCCCCGCGCCGCGGGACGGCGCGCACCCCGAGCCCGGGCTGACGCTGCCCGCGCCGCGCCAGGTGCTCGAGGGCGAGCGGGTGCTGCGGGTCAACTGGCTGCCCGGCTCCGACCGGCTGCGCGGCCTGTGCCACTGCGGCGCCGAGGCCGAGGCGTCGGATCCGGTGGAGATGTGGGAGTGGCTGCTGGCCCACCCCGACCACCCGGCCGGTGGACCGGTCGAGCCCCCGGCGTCGGGCCCGCTGCCCACCCCACCCGCCCACCTGGTGACCGACCCCCTGGTGATCATCCGCCGGGTCCCCGTTCCCGCCTGAAGAAGGACCCCGCTGCCCCCCACCCCTCGCGAGCTCGCGGCGGGCCCCTGCAGCGGGGCCGGGGGACGGCGCGGGCTGCTGCGGCAGGACCGATGACGAGGAGAGCAGTGCACAGCACGCATGACGAGGTCGACCTGCGGCTGCAGGTGGCCCGGAGGACGACGGGCGCCGAGGGCGTCGTCGTCCTCGAGCTGCGCGACCCGACCGGGGCCGACCTGCCGGCCTGGTCGCCCGGCGCGCACATCGACCTGCTGCTGCCCGGCGGGTTGACCCGGCAGTACTCGCTCTGCGGCGACCCGCACGACCGGGCGGTCTGGCAGATCGGCGTGCTCCGCGAGCCGGAGGGCCGTGGTGGGTCGGCCCTCGTGCACGACCAGGTGCAGGAGGGCGCGGAGATCGACGTCCGTGGGCCGCGGAACCACTTCGAGCTGGTGCCCGCCGCGCGGTACGTCTTCATCGCCGGCGGCATCGGCATCACCCCGATCCTGCCGATGGCGGCCGCCGCCGAGGAGGCCGGCGCCACCTGGGAGTTCCACTACGGCGGGCGCACCCGCACGTCGATGGCCTTCCTCGAGGCGCTGGATGCCCTGGAGGAGAAGACCGGGCACGGCCTGCGGATCACGCTGCACCCGCAGGACGAGGTGGGGCTGATCGACCTCGACCGCATCCTGGGCACCCCGCAGCCGGACACGAGGGTGTACTGCTGCGGGCCCGAGCCGCTGCTGGCCGCAGTGGAACAGCGCTGCGCCGACTGGCCGCCCGGGGCGCTGCACGTGGAACGATTCGCTCCCAAGGAGCAGGGCGAGCGGGTGCTCAGTGGGGACTTCGACGTCGAGCTGACGCTGTCGGGTGCGACGCTGACCGTCCCGCCGGACAAGTCGATCCTGCAGGTGGTCGAGGAGGCGGGCATCCCGGTCCTGTCCTCGTGCCAGGAGGGGACGTGCGGCACGTGCGAGACCGGAGTGCTGGAGGGGACCGTCGACCACCGCGACTCGCTGCTGACCCCGGAGGAGCAGGCGGCGAACGACACGATGTTCATCTGCGTCTCCCGAGCCGCGTGTCCGAAGCTCGTCCTGGAGCTCTGAGCCCGCCCGGCCCTGCGGGGTCGGCGGCGCGGCGGACGGCGGGCAGCAAGCTGCTGGCCGTGCTCGACGCGTTCACCCGGGACCGGCGCGCGCTGACCCTCTCCGAGATCGCCCGGGTCACCGACGTCCCGCTGTCCACCGCGCACCGGCTGATCGCCGAGCTGTGCAGCTGGGGCGGGCTCGAGCGGGACCCCGACGGCCGGTACCGGGTCGGGCTGCGGCTGTGGGAGCTGGGCGCGCTGGCCCCGCGCGGCCTGGGCCTGCGGGAGGCGGCGCTGCCGTTCATGGAGGACCTCTACGAGGTGACCCACGAGAACGTCCAGCTGGCGGTGCGGGACGGCGTCGAGGTGGTGTTCGTCGAGCGCTTCGCCTCCCGGGACGCGGTGGCGGTCTACACCGAGGTCGGCGGCCGGTTCGCGCTGCCGCCCACCGGGGTCGGGCTGGTGCTGCTCGCGCACGCACCGACCGCGGTGCAGGAGCAGGTGCTGGCCGCGCCGCTGCGCCGGTACACCGCGCAGACGATCACCGACCCGGTGCAGCTGCGCCGGGTGCTGGCCGAGGTCCGCCGTGCCGGGGTGGCGGTCAGCGACCGGCAGGTCACCGACGACGCGGTCTCGGTGGCCGCCCCGATCTCCGCCCGCGGCGAGGTGGTCGCGGCGTTGTCGATCGTGGTGCGGGGCAGCTCGGCCGCCGCCGTCCGGCCGATGGCGCCCGGTGTGCGGGCCGCCGCCCGGGCGATCAGCCGGACCCTCTCCGGAGGCCCCGACCAGGCGTGAGGTATGGCGCGCTCCCGGACGTCGGCTGTTCGCCCGATGATCTCCTCGGTGTCACCCGTTGGTCCGTGCCGGCAACGCAGAGTTCCCGCCGACAGATGCACTGCGGACGATGCGGGAGCGCCTCGATGAGCCACGACCACGACCACCCCCACCCCCACCACCACGATCATGGCCACTCCCACGGTGAGGTCTCCGGCGTGGAGGGCACCTGGGCCGACCCGCAGGCCGACGACCCGTTGTCGGTCTCGCGGCGGGCCTTCCTGGCCACCGCCGCCGCCGTCGGTGCCGCCGCCGGGCTGGGCGGCGCCGTCTCCGGCGTCGGCCAGGGAGTCGCTGCCGCCGCCGGCGCAGGGACGACCACCAACGCGTGGACCGGCCGCACCCGGTACTACGCGGGCGACCACCACATCCACACCAAGTACTCGCCGGACGCGCAGTACGACGTGTCGACCCAGGTCATCAAGGGCCGTCAGTACGGCCTGGACTGGATGGTCATCACCGACCACGGTGGCGTCGCCCACCAGAAGCTCTCGATCGACAAGATCACCCCGGAGATCGAGAAGGTCCGCCGGCAGTACGCGGGCACGATGGTCTACCAGGGCCTGGAGTGGAACATCCCCGGCGCCGAGCACGCCACCGTCATGCTGCCCCCGGGCAACGCGACCGTGGACATCCTCAAGGCGTTCGAGGCCGGCTACGACGGCAGCGCGCTGGCGGCCAACGGCATCACCGGCAACGTCGAGCCCTACGCCATCGAGGCGCTGAAGTACCTGGACAACCAGGTGCGCAACCGGCGCACCGAGATCGCGCTGATGTTCGCCAACCACCCCAGCCGGCAGGGCATCGACAGCCCGCACGAGATCCGCAACTGGCGCGACGCGGCCCCGCAGGTCGCCGTGGGCATGGAGGGCGCGCCCGGTCACCAGGCCGCCGGCATCCCGACCTCGCAGGGTGGCCCCGGCAGCGGCCGCGGCTACTACGACAACGCCGGCACCAACCCCACCCGCTTCCTGGCGTACCCGCCGGAGTCCTACCGCACCTTCGGCGGCTTCGACTGGATGACCTCCACCGTCGGCGGGCTCTGGGACTCGCTGCTGGCCGAGGGCAAGCCCTGGTGGGTCACCGCCACCTCGGACTCGCACCGGGTCTTCCGGGACACCCGCATCCAGGGCCCGCTGGACTTCAACGCCAACGGGACCAAGGGCGACGCGGTCGACACCGGCCGGCCGATCACCCAGTACGGCGACTTCTGGCCCGGCCAGTACAGCAGCACCCTGGTGGGGTCCGACAGCCGTTCCTACGTCGGGATCATGCAGGGCCTGCAGGCCGGCAAGGTCGTCGCCGTGCACGGCCGGATCATCGAGGCCCTGGACGTGCGGGTCCGCTCGGCGAACGACGGCGACCCGCAGGGCGCCTCGCTCGGTGGCCGCACCTGGGTGCGCCGCGGTGGTGACGTCACGGTGACCATCACGGTCAAGGTGGCCGGCGGCGCCAACGCCAACGGGGACGTGCCGAAGCTGGCCAAGGTCGACGTGATCAGTGGGCCGGTCACCGGCGAGGCCGGCGACCGGGACCGGTTCACCGCGCCGGAGACCAGCGTCGTGAAGACCTTCGAGGTGGGCCGCGGCCGGGCCCAGTGGCGGTTCGAGCACACGTTCACCAACGTGGAGCGCTCGTTCTACGTCCGCCTGCGTGGCAGCGACGGCAACCAGCTGGACGCCAACGGCAACCCGCCGATGGACGTCGTCGGGGACGCGAACCCGTGGGAGGACCTCTGGTTCTACGCCAACCCGGTCTTCGTCGACGCCATCTGATGACCGCCTCGCTGACGGCGGTCTGGGTGGGCGGGGCGCCGGTGGACGACCAGATCGCCGACGCCCACCTGCTGGCGGCGGTCGACGAGGCGCTGTCCGGCTCGGGAGCCGAGGCGGAGCTGGTCTGCACCCACGTGGACGGCTCCGCCCCGGCGCCCCGGGTCGGCGTCTCGATCCGGCTGACCGCGGAACCCGCCGACCCGGCGGCGACCCGGTCGGCCCTGGCCCGGGCGCTGGCCGGCCCGGTGGTGGCCGGCGGCACCCACGACGCGGACGTCGCCGGCCCGGCCCGGACGGCGCTGGTCGAGGCCGGTGCCGGGGACGCCGGCCGGGCGGTCCGCTTCCCCGGCTCGGCGTCGGTCACCGGGCGGGTGTCCGTGGCCGACCTGATCGCCACCACGGCGATCGACCAGGTCGTCGGGATCGGCGTGGAGCCGGCCGGCACCGACGTCGTGGACACCGGGCCGAACGGGTTCCTGCGGCCGCGGTTCGCCGGCGGGCGGCTCACGCTGCTGGTCGAGCGGGCCGCCGGGGGCGTGCTCCAGCCGTTCGAGATCGAGGACCCGCACCAGTGCTGCGAGGGCGGCGGGCACTGAGCGACCCGCGGGGGCAGGGACGGTCCGTCCCTGCCCCCGCGGACGTTCAGACGGCGGAGACGGCGAAGCCGATCTCCTTGTCGGCGACGCACGCCGGGAAGGTCTCGAACACCCGGGCCCGCTCGGGGGAGTCGTGGTATGTCTCCTCCACCCGGCGGAACTCGTCCTGGTCACCGTCGTGCGCGACGGCCCAGGTGAACGTCTGGTGCTCCTCGTCGGCCAGGGCGAACAGCACCCGGAACCCGTACTGCTCGCGCACCGGCAGCAAGGTGGGGAACCAGGCCAGGAAGTCGGCCATCCGGCCCGGTTCGAGCACGTATCGGCGCAGCTGCACGGTCTCCATGCCGTCATCCTGCCCGTCGGGACGGCAGCTCAGGACGGTGGCGCGTAGAACTGCAGGTCGTTGCCCTCGGAGTCCTTGAACGGTGCGAGCCGGCCCCACGGGTGGTCGGCGATCCCGCCGAACTCCACGCCCTTGTCCTGCAGTGCGGCCACCTCGGCGTCCAGGTCGCCGTCGGGCTGGAAGGTGATCACCGCGCCGCCGGTGGTGGGCTGGGCGCTCTCCCGCGCGTTGAGCCCGATCATCAGGCCGTTGGCGTCGAACTCGCTCCACTCCTCGGTGGTCTTCCCCTCGGACAGCCCCAGGGTGTCCCGGTAGAACGCCCGGGCCCGGGCCATGTCCGTCACCGGCACCCACACACTCGCCACGCCACTCGCCACGTCAGCACTCCCTCGTCCTCGATCGGTCGTGCCCGACCGGTGCCCCGCGCGGCGGCCGGTCAACCCACGGCAGACTGTCGGCGTGCGCTCTCCGACCGATGGCTGGACGACCTGCGCCCTGGGCCACCGACACTGGGGCCTGGCCGGCGCGGCCGGTCTGCTGCTGCACCGGCCCGGTGCCGACGGTGTCGAGGTGTTGCTCCAGCTGCGGGTGGAGTGGTCGCACCACGGCGGCACCTGGGGCACCCCGGGCGGCGCGCTGCACCCGCAGGAGTCCGCAGCCGACGGCGCGCTGCGCGAGGCGGGGGAGGAGCTCGGGCTGCTCCCCGCGGACGTCGTCCTGGGCGCGGAGTGGGTCGACGACCACGGCGGCTGGAGCTACACCACCGTGCTGGCCACGCCCGCCGGTGCGCTCGAGCCCGACGACCTGGCGCTGAACGAGGAGAGCGCCGGCGTCGGCTGGTTCGCCCTCGACGCGCTGCCCGTGCTCCACCCCGGGCTCGCCGCGACCCTGCCGGTGCTCGCGCGCGCGGTGACCGGCTCCGACGCCACATGAGCGGACGGCAGATCGCGCGCGGCTACTGGGCGGTGCTGGCACTCGTCGTCGCGGCGTGCCTGGCGACGTCCTTGACGCGCACCGTGCTCGAGGCGGCGGGCGGCCGGACCACCACGGTGACGGAGGTGGTCCGGTGGCTCAGCCTGTTCACGGTCGGGAGCAACGTGCTGGTGCTGGCCGCTGCGACGACCCTGGCGCTCGACCCGGTGCGCTCCGGCCGCCTCTGGCGGGTGCTGATGCTCGACGCGCTGCTGGCCATCACGGTCACCGGGCTGGTCTTCTCGGTCCTGCTGTCGCCGACCGTCGACCCCACGGGCGTGACCGTGTGGACCAACCTCGTGCTGCACTACCTGTCACCGCTGGCGATGGTGGTCGGCTGGCTGGTCTTCGGGCCGCGGCCGCGGATCACCGGCGGCACGGTCGCCTGGGCGATGCTCTTCCCGGTGGCCTGGATCGGCTGGACGATGTGGCACGGCGCGCAGAGCCGCTGGTATCCCTACTTCTTCCTCGACGCCCGCGACCTCGGCCTCGCGATCGCGCTGCGGAACACCGCCTTCGTCGTGCTCCTGGCCTTGGCGTTCCTGCTGGTCTACTGGGCGGCCGACCGGTGGCTGCCGGCGACCGACGGCCGCCGACGCGAGCGCGAGGAGGCCGCCGCGGAGAGCTGACCGTGGGCGGAGGGCGGCCCCGGGGGACCACCCGGGGGCGCGCGAGGCTCAGCCCGGGGACACCGACACGGTGACCAGCCGGTGGTCGCCGAGCGAGAGCTGTCGCACCTCGGGGCGCTGCGGGTCCAGCCCGGCCGGGCCGAGCAGGTGGTCGAACTGCACCCGCGGCGCCGGGGCCGGATAGCTCGGCGCGCTGACCAACCGCGTGGCGCCGAACACCCGCGCGGGCACCGGTCCCACCAGGTTGAGGTCGCCGGCCAGCACCACCGGGCCGGGCAACTCGGCGCACCACCGGCGCAGCCGGGTCAGCTGGCGGACCGCGGTGTGCGGCGCGAAGGAGAGGTGGGTGCAGACCACGGTGCAGTGCTCCAGCTCGGCGGCGATCGCCAGCCGCGGCTCGTCCGGGAACCACCACCGGCGGGTCTGCCCGGTGCGCGGGTCGGGCGCCCGCAGCGGCAGCCGGGCCCGCCCGGCGCCCAGCGGGAGCACCGACCAGCGGTGGACCGGCAGCCGACTGAACAGCGCGATCCCGTAGTGCGGGCCGGTCGGCGTCTCCCAGGACCCGCGGAGCACCGGCGGGTCGACCGGCGTCCAGCTGCGGAACGGGTCGGGGGTGCCGGCGACGGCTGCGGCGAACCGCCACTCGGGCGCACCGAGCGCGGCGGCCACCTCGACCGCCTGGTCGACACCGTGCGACCGGGGCTGGCCCACGTCCACCTCCTGGACGGCGAGGACGTCGACGTCCACCTCCGCCAGCGCGGCCCGCAGGGTCGCGGCGTCGAGCGAGCGACCGCCACCGTCCCGGCCGGAGGCGAGGTTCAACGTCCCGATCCGGAGTTCCACACCTCCATCAGACCAGTCCGGGGCCACTCGTGCTCTGCTCACCGGTGGTGAAGAGGCACGAGGCGCCGAGGAGGCACCTGCTCGGCGGAGCGGGGGCATCCTGCTGCGGCTAGGTTCGGCACCGTGAGTGCCCGCGCCGACGTCTCCGAGATCTTCGACCCCACCGCCTGGCGGCCGGTCGAGGGCTTCGAGCAGCTGACCGACGTCACCTACCACCGCGCCGTCGACGCCGGGGTCGTCCGGATCGCCCTCGACCGGCCCGAGGTCCGCAACGCCTTCCGCCCGCAGACGGTCGACCAGTTGCTCGCCGTCTTCGAGCACGCCCGGCTGGCCACCGACGTCGGCTGCGTGCTGCTCACCGGCAACGGCCCCAGCGCCAAGGACGGCGGCTGGGCGTTCTGCTCCGGCGGCGACCAGCGGGTGCGCGGCAAGTACGGCTACGAGGCCGGCGACGGGGCGAACGGCCGGCTGCACATCCTGGAGGTGCAGCGGCTGATCCGGTTCATGCCGAAGGTCGTCGTCTGCGTCGTCCCGGGCTGGGCGGCCGGTGGCGGGCACAGCCTGCACGTGGTCGCCGACCTGACCCTGGCCAGCGCCGAGCACGCCCGGTTCAAGCAGACCGACGCCGACGTCGGCAGCTTCGACGGCGGGTTCGGCTCGGCGTACCTGGCCCGCCAGGTCGGGCAGAAGTTCGCCCGGGAGGTCTTCTTCCTCGGGGAGGAGTACTCCGCCGAGGAGGCGCACCGGATGGGCATGGTCAACCGGGTCGTGCCGCACGCCGAGCTGGAGGCCACCGCGCTGGACTGGGGGCGCCGGATCGTGGCCAAGAGCCCGACCGCTCAGCGGATGCTCAAGTACTCGTTCAACCTGATCGACGACGGGCTGGTCGGTCAGCAGCTGTTCGCCGGGGAGACCACCCGGCTGGCCTACATGGCCGAGGAGGCGGTGGAGGGCCGGGACTCGTTCCTGGAGAAGCGCCCGGCCGACTTCTCCCGCTTCCCATGGCACGCCTGAAGGAGGAGGACACGGATGATCGTCGAGGTGATCGGGGGTGCCGACGAGGTGCCCGAGGTGCGGGTGGCCGACGTCGACGACCTGGCCCGGCTGCACCTGGCCGTGGGGGCGCTGACCGACGAGGACGTCGACCGGGCGTTGCGCCAGGCGGGCCTGGGCCGGCTGACCGAGGGGGACACCGGCCTGCTGGACGTGGCGGCCCTGCGCGCCGCCGCCGAACCGCAGGCGACCGCCGACGACTGGGCGCAGCGGTTCGACGGGATGGTGGAGCAGGCCGTCCAGAAGGGCTGGACGGCGGACGACGGAGCCAGCCTGCAGGTGCACGTGGAGCCGGCCGCGTCGGCCTGAGGGCGCTCCCGGCGTGCCCGGCGGGATGTGATCTCGAAGTGGAATCGCTCGGTTGTTGTGGTCACTCCACTCTCTTGGGCACGATTGCACGGTGACCGCGACCGATCTGCCTCCGCGACCTGCCGGTGCCCGTCCTCCGGGGCGCCCACTGTCCTCGGAGCTGTCCGAGCAACTGGTGGCCGTGGCGGTGGAGATCCTCGCTGATGAGGGCTGGGGGAGGCTCAACAGCGACCGGGTGGCCGCGCGGGCCCGGGCCGGCAAGGCCGGCATCTACCGGCGCTGGCCCACGATGGCCGCACTGGCGCGGCACGCGCTGAACACCGCGCCGCTGGTCGAGCTGCCCGCCGACTCCGGGTCGCTGCGCAGCGACCTCTGTGAGCTGCTGGCCCGCTGGACCCGGCCGCTGGACCGGGCCGAGCGAGCCGCCGCGAGCCTGGTCGGGGCAGCCCGGCACGACGACGAGCTGCGCGCCGGCCTCGAGGAGGCGCTGGTGCGCCCGCTGGCCGGTGCCGTGCGCGAGCTCGCGGCGCGGGAGGCCGCCCGCGGGCGTGAACTGCCGCACCAGCGGGTCGCGCTGCTGGGGTCGGCGGTGCAGGCGCTGTGGTGGCAGCGCTACACGGCCTTCGCCCCGGCGTCGATGAGCACCGCACAGGTCGAGCAGCTGGTCACCGACGTGCTGCTGCCGATCGTCGAGCCGGCGCAGCTGCCGCCCGGCTGAGGGAGGACCCCGTCCTCCTCTGGCCGGGGGCAGCGGCGTCCTCCTTCAGTCGATCCGCACGTCCAGCTGGCGGGCGAGCCGGCGCACCCCGTCCTCGAGCATGGCGAGGGTGGCGGCGGTGGTCGCGTGCCCGGGGCCGCGCGCTGCGGCGCCGCGTCCCGTGCCGAGCACCTGCCGGCGGTTCGCGAGCACCAGCACGCGCCCGGCCACCAGGAACAGGTCGGCCGCCAGCCGGCTGAGCAGGTCGACCGAGGCGCCGTCCGGCTGCTCCGCCGCCGCGAGCGCCGTCGCCAGCGCAGCGGCCACCCGCACGCCGGCCTCCTCGACCAGCGTCCGTTCCCGTTCCTGCAGGCTGGTCGAATGCGCCAGGGCCTCCAGGTAGCTGCGGTGCTCCGGCTGCGACTCCTGCTCCAACAACTGGTGGAGGTCGCTCTCCAGGTAGCTGCGCAGGGCGGCCAGCGGTCCGGTGCCGTGCGGCCGAGCCGTGACGGCGGCGGCGACCCCCTCGACCCAGGGCGTCCGGCCGTCGAAGAACAGCGCTTCCTTGCTGTCGAAGTGGTTGAAGACGGTCTGCACTGCGACGTCGGCGGTCGCGGCGATGTCGGCGATGGTCACCGCGTCGAAGCTGCGCTCGGCGAACAGGCGCTGCGCCGCCGCGCGTATCTCCGCCCGGGTCTGCGCCTTGCGGCGTTCCCGGCGTCCCCCCGTCGCCGCGTCCACGGTCGACAATGTAGAGCGCAACCGACCGCTCGCGATGCCGTGTCAGCCGGTCAGGGCCGCGTCCGCGGCGGCGCGCAGCCGGTCGTGCGCCGGTGTCCAGTCCGTCCAGACCGCGTCCGCCCAGGCGCGCACCAGGGCCGGCAGGTCCACGACGTCCAGGTCGGCGGCCAGGTCCGCGACGGTCGTCGTCCAGCGCTCCGGTGCGGTCAGGTCGCGGGGAGCGGCGTCGTCCACCCGGCTGCCGAGTGCGGCCGAGCGCGCGGAGTCGACGCTCCGCTCCAGCTCCAGGCAGAGCCGGACCGGTGCGGCGGCCGGTGCGCCGGGCACCAGGTGCTGGGCGTCGTAGGCGTCGGTGGACACCCGGAGCAGCGATGCGGCCCGCACGTCCTGCCCGGCCTCCTCGCGCAGGCCGCGCACCGTCACGGCGAACAGCCCGGCGCAGCTGGCCGAGGCGCCGACGTGCGTGCCGACCAGGCCGGGGACGACGGCGAGCACCGCACCGCAGCCGGGACAGACCGAGGTCTCCGGTGCCTGCGGCGGGCTCGGGATGTCGGCGCCGGTCATGGCGGTCGATCGTGCCGCACGGGGGCGGGCACCGCCGCCCGGGCGGGGTGGCACTGAGTGCCACCCGACGGCGGGGGGTGACGCCGGACCCCCTAGCGTGGGTCAGGTCACGCTCGAGACAGGAGACGGTGGATGAAGACGCACGGTGCGGTGCTGCGGGGTCCCGGCGACTGGGAGGTCGCGGAGCTCGAGCTGGTCGACCCCGGCCCGGGGCAGGTGCTGGTGGAGATGGCCTACGCGGGGCTGTGCCACTCCGACGAGCACCTGCGGTTCGAGAGCCAGCGCTACCCCATCGTCGGCGGGCACGAGGGCGCCGGCGTGGTCCAGGCCGTCGGGGCCGGCGTCACCGGCGTGCAGCCCGGCGACCACGTGGTCACCTCCTTCCTGCCGGCGTGCGGCCACTGCCGCTGGTGCGCCACCGGCCGGTCCAACCTCTGCGACCTCGGCGCGACGATCGGCACCGGGCAGCTGCCGGACGGGACCTGGCCGTTCCGGCTGGACGGCGAGGAGCTCGGCGGCTTCTGCATGGTCGGTGCCTTCGCCCAGCACTCGGTGCTGTCCCAGTTCTCCTGCGTCAAGATCGAGCCGCACCTGCCCCTGGACGTCGCTGCACTGATGGCGTGCAGCGTCCCGACCGGCTGGGGGTCCGCGGTGAACGCCGGGCCGGTGCGCCAGGGCGACGTCGTGGTCGTCGTCGGCACCGGCGGGGTCGGCTGCAACGCCGTGCAGGGCGCGGCGATGGCCGGTGCAGGTGCCGTCGTCGCCGTCGACCCGGTGGCCTTCCGTCGCGAGTTCGCCCAGACCCTGGGCGCCACCCACGCGGTCGCCAGCACGGAGGAGGCGGCGGGCCTGGCGAAGCAGCTGTCCCGCGGCACCGGGGCCGACGTCGTCATCCTGGCCACCGGCACCACCAGCCCGGAGATCACCGGCGGTGCCTACCGCTGCCTGGGCAAGGGCGGCACGCTGGTGCTCACCGGCCTGGCCGACCACACGATGGCGACGACCGTCGCGCTGCCCGGCAACATCACCACCGTCTACGAGCAGCGGGTGCAGGGGGCGCTGTACGGGATGTGCAACGCCTACCGGGACATCCCGCGGCTGCTGCGGCTCTACGAGGACGGCGCGCTGGAGGTCGACTCGCTGATCACCAAGCGCTACTCGCTCGACGAGGTCAACCAGGGCTACCAGGACCAGCGCGACGGAACCGTCATCCGCGGCGTCCTCCAGCACCAGCACTGACCCACCCTTGAGCCACCAAAATGGCCATTTTGGTGGCTCAGGGGGTGATCGTCCGGGTGACTGGGCAGGGCATCGGGCATGGCTGAACCCACGATCGCCGTCCTGGACGTCGACGGCACCCTGGTCGACACCAACTACCAGCACGCCCTGGCCTGGTACCGGGCGCTGCGCTCCTGCGGGGAGACCTTCCCGATCTGGCGCATCCACCGGCTCATCGGCATGGGCGGTGACCAGCTGGTGGGGGCGCTCGGCGGCGACGACGTCGAGGCCCGGATCGGGGACCGGGCGCGGGACCGCTGGGTCGAGGAGTTCGACCTGATGCTTCCGGAGATCGTGCCGCTGCCCGGTGCCCGCGACCTGTTGCTGGCGGTCAAGGAGCGCGGGCACCGGCTGGTGCTGGCCAGCTCGGGCAAGCCCAAGCACGTGGACGCGTTCATCGACCTGCTCGACGTGCGGGACCTCGCCGACGCCGTCACCTCCAGCGAGGACGTCGAGGCGTCCAAGCCCGCACCGGACCTGCTCGGGGTCGCGCTGGAGAAGCTCGGGGTGTCGGCGGACTCCGCCGCCGTGCTGGTCGGTGACTCGGTGTGGGACGTGGAGGCCGCGAAGAACGCCGGGATGCCGGCGATCGTCGTCCGCTCCGGTGGCTTCGGGGACGACGAGTTGCAGGATGCCGGTGCCGTCGGGATCTACGACACCCCCGGCGACCTCGCGGCCGCACTGGACGACACCCCGCTCGCCTAGCTCTTCCGGCCCCGCTGCAGGGGCCCGCCGCGAGCGTGCGAGCGGTGGGGGGCAGCGGGGCCCTGCGTCAGCTGACGACGCCGGCGCGGAGCGAGGTGTACTCGTCGACCGCGCACATCGGCGGCCGCTCGTCGACCGCGACGGTGTGGCTGGTCGGTACGAAGCCGCGCCCGTCGTGGGCGAACTGGGTGAGCAGCCCGCCGGGCTCCAGGCGGCGCCGGTCCGACCGGCCGCGCTCGGCGCGGGACAGCACGGTCGAGACGATCTGGCCGGCCATCGTGCCCAGCGCCTCGTCGGTCTGGTGGGAGTGCGTGCGGGTGCCGAGGTCGACCTGGGCCAGCCCGTTGAGGCCGCAGACCTGCAGCAGGTCGACCAGCAGGCCCACCTCCACGCCGTAGCCGGAGACGAACGGCACCTGCTCCAGGGCCGAGCGGCGGCCGGCGTACTCCCCGCCCAGCGGCTGCACGAACCCGGCCAGCTCCGGCCACAGCGCGTTCAGCAGCGGACGGGCGGTGAGCTCGGTGACCCGGCCCCCGCCGGCCGGGCGGTGCTCGCCGTCGACGGTGAGCGGGCGGGTGTAGCAGCCCTTCACGTACTCGACGCGAGGGTCGGTGAGCAGCGGGGTGAGCAGGCCCGGCACGTAGTGGCTGACGTCACCCAGCAGGTCGGAGTCGATGAAGACGACGAGGTCGCCGGTCGTGGCCGCCAGGGACTTCCACAGCGCCTCGCCCTTGCCCGGGCGGTCGCCCTGCCTCGGCAGCACGTCGCCGACCGCGACGACCTCGGCGCCGGCTGCCCGGGCCACCTCGGCGGTCGCGTCGGTGGAGTGGGAGTCGATGACGACGAGCTCGTCGATCAGCGGCACACCCTCGACCCAGCGCTCGACCAGGTCGCGGACCAGGACCCCGACGGTGGTCTCCTCGTTCCGCGCGGGCAGGACGACGCTGACCCGGTGGCCGCCACGGCGTTTGGCCAGCAGCAGCGCATCGGCGTCGATCTCGGCCAGGGAGGTGGCCGACGTGGTGCGGTGCTCGAACCAGGCCCGGGCGTCAGGTCGCATCAGCCCACTGTCGAGCAATCCAGCCACCTCCGGCACGTCGGCGGGGCGGCGTTCACATGAACTTCACGTTCCCCCTGCGAACCAGGGTGACTGCTGTGTGGCCACCCGGCAAATCCCGTGAGACGGCCGCGTCGGGGCACCGGAGGTCGGTCAGGTGCTCTCCCGGCCGGGCTCCACGGCGTTCAGTGCCACGCGGGCGCCGGGGGCGGTCAGCGCCACGGCGGTGGCCGAGCCCGCGGCGGCGACCGCGGCCGCGAACCGGCGGGGTGGCTCGACGAGCAGCGCCCGCATCCGGGCCCGCCAGGGGCTGGGCACCGAGGTCAGCCCGGCGACGGCGAAGGTGCCCCAGTGCACCGGGACGGCGACCTGGGGGCGGAGCAGCGCCACGGCCCGGGCGGCACCGGTCGGGTCCAGGTGCCCGGGCCCGAGCGTGGGGCCCCACCCCCACACCGGCAGCAGGGCGACGTCCACGCCGTCGTCACCGAGGTCGGCCATCCCGGGGAAGAGGTCGGTGTCGCCGGCGGCGTAGACGGTGACGCCGTCCCCGGCGAGCAGGTGCCCGACCGCCGGGGCGTGCGGGCCGTGCGTGAGCAGCGGCCCCCAGCGGTGGGCGGCGTGGTCGGCGGGGGTGGCGGTGACGGTGAGGCCGCCGTCGGTGAGGCTCGCGCCCGGACCGAGCTCCTCGACGGCGGTGAAACCGTGCCGGGTGAGCCACCGGCCGGCGCCGCGGGGCACCACGATCGGCGTGCTGCGGCCCAGTCGACGCAGCGAGGGCAGGTGCAGGTGGTCGTTGTGCAGGTGCGAGACGACCACCAGGTCGACGCCGGCCCAGGCCTCGGGGGCCAGGCGGGGGACCACCCGCCGCAGCGGGCCCAGCCGGTGGGTGAGCAGCGGGTCGGTGAGCACCGTCCGGCCGGCCAGCTCCACCCGGACGGTCGAGTGGCCGAGGAAGCGCAGGGACGGCGCGGTCACCGGGCCAGTGTCGCGCCCACCACCCGCCCGGTCATCACACCCCGGCGCGCGCTCGCGGCGGCGGCGCGGGGGTGGACAGGGGCGCGACCACCGCACCCTCGGGGCGGCGCAGCAGGGCGGCCACCTCGGCGGCGGTCAGGCCGGTCGGCAGCACCGGGCCGGAGACGGCGACCACGCCCTGCACGCGCAGCTCGTGGAGCAGCTCCGGGGAGGTGATCTCCTTGGCGACGGTGGACACCTCGAAGTCGCGGGCGCTGCGGCCGATCGCGCCCAGCAGCTCCAGGGTCCGGTCGTGGTTGTCGCCGGACGACAGGTTGCGGACGTCGACCATCACCACCTCCAGGGGCAGCCGGGCGAGCTGCGACCACAGGGTGGAGCCCATGCCGTAGTCGTCCAGGCCGAGCCGGACGCCGGTCCGGTGCACGGCGTGCAGCGCGGGGGTGAGTGCCGCGGAGGAGGTCTGCAGCACCTCCTCGGTGACGAAGAGGGTGAGCCGGGGAGGCGCCAGGCCGGCCCCGGTCAGCGCGATGGCCACCTCGCCGGGCAGCTCGTCGGCGTGCACCAGCCCCGCGGGCAGGTCGACGGCGACCAGCAGCTGGTCGTCGAGGGCGGCCACGTCGGCGCAGGCGCGGGTGATCAGCCACTGCTGCAGGGGCGCGGTGCAGCCCTGCCGTTCGGCGGCGGCCCACAGCTCCGCGGCGGGCAGCGCGCCGAGCTCGGGGTGCACCCACACGGGCTGGGCGTGCAGCGCAGCGAGGATGCCGGTGTCGCCGTTGGCGATGGTGTCGAAGCGGAGCTGGACCTCCCCGTCGGCCAGGGCGGTGGCGACGGAGCTGCTGGCCGCGGCCTGCGCCACCCGGTCGTCGGTGTGCATCCGCCAGCAGCCCTTGCCGGCCCGCTTGGCGGCGCCGAGGGCGGCGTCGGCCTGGCGGAAGGCGAGCTGGCCGCCCCCGGGGTGCACCCGGCAGAGGCCCACACTGGCGCCGACGGTGAAGGTGCGGTTGCCGATCCGGCAGGGCCGGGCGAGCGCGTCGAGCACCCGCTGGGCGGCCTCGACGGCGGCGTCCTCGGACCCGGTCAGCAGCACGGCGAACTCGTCGCCGCCGAGGCGGGCGACCAGGTCGTCGGCGCGCAGCAGGCCCTGCAGCCGGCGGGCGACCTCGACCAGCAGCAGGTCGCCGGCCTCGTGGCCGGCGGAGTCGTTGACCGCCTTGAAGCCGTCGAGGTCCAGCACCAGCAGGCACCGCTGGTCGGCGGTCGCCGACCCGGCGGCCATCTCCTGGAACAGCAGTGCGCGGTTGGGCAGCCGGGTGAGGTGGTCGGTGAACGCCATCCGCTCCAGCTCCCGCTCGCGGCGTCGCCGGGTGGTCACGTCCCGCAGGTGGAGCACCCGGCGTCCGCTGCCGGGCCGCTCGTGGTGGGTGACCTCCAGCTCGCGCGGCTCGCCCTCGGCGTCGCGCAGCCGCAGGTGCACCGAGGGGGTCCCCCCGCCGGCCGCGGCGGTCAGCTCGCGGCGGACGCGGGCGCGGTCCTCCTCGTGCAGCAGGTCCAGCAGCAGCGGGTGCAGGTCGGCCTGGACGATCCCGAGCAGGGTCCGGGCCGCGGGGGAGGTGAACTCCAGCCGGAGCTCGGCGTCCACGATGGCCACGCCGTCCGAGCTGGCCTCGACCAGGCCGCGGAAGTCGTCCTCGCTGCGGAGCAGGTCCTCCTCGATGCGGTCGCTGTCCCGGATGCGCATGAACAGCCGGAGCAGGAGCAGCAGGACGACGACGGCGGTGCAGGCGAGCGCGCCGTCGGGGACCCGGAGGTCCAGCAGGAGGGCGGTCACCAGGGTGACCGGCACCCCGATCAGGGCCAGGACGTCGATGACCAGGCCGGCGGAGTTCACGGTCGGGGTGGAGTCGGCGGCGGAGGACCGGCCCGGGACGGCGCTGGCCAGCTGGACGGCGTGGACACCGACGACCAGTGCGCCGGCGATCGCCGCGTCGGCCGCGGCGGCCCAGGGCGTGCTCGGCTGCACGATGTGCACGGCCAGCAGCGCCGAGGCCAGCCCCAGCAGCCCGGTCATGAGGATCATCGCGGTCGCCGGACGCCGGACGGCCGCGGTCGACACCGTGCACAGGGCCCCGACGACGCCCACGGCCACCGCGGGGTAGATGCCGTAGGCGAGCACCAGGGGCAGCAGGTCGGGTTCGATCGCGCCCGGGGTCAGTGCCGGGGCGAGCACCAGCACATCGGCGACGATGACCAGGGCGACGGTGACCAGCACCCCGTCGATCACCAGGATCGGCCAGCGGGTGCGGCGGACCCGGCCGCCGATCAGCGCGGCGCTGACCGTCGGCCCGAGGGCCGCGGTGAGCACGAGCAGGTCACCGAAGCCCAGCCGGCCGAGCGCACCGACGCCCAGCCCGGTGACCAGGCTGGCGCAGGCGAAGAGCAGGGAGCTGGCACCCAGGACCTGCCAGGGCAGCCGGTCGCGGACGTCCATCCCACGAGTGAGCCGGGCGCAGCGCCAGGCCGCCCACCCGCCGAGCACGGCCAGCACCAGGTTGTCCCACTGCGGCACGGCCCCGTGCGGACTGGCCGGCACGGTGATCCCCAGGGCGACGAGCGCGCCGAGCAGCACCAGGGTCAGCGGTGCCCGCCGGACCTGGTTCACCTCGGCAGTCCGTCGTCCGCGGCCCGGGGCAGCCCCGAGGCCGAGGTGGGCACCGGCGCCCCGCCCAGCCCCGGGAGCTGGGCGGTCAGCGCGGCCCGGTCCAGCGGCCGGGCCAGCAGGTAGCCCTGGATGAACCGGTGGCCCATGTCGCGCAGCAGCTGCAGCTCGGTCGCCGTCTCGACGCCCTCCACGACCACGACCAGGCCCAGGCTGGTGCCCAGGTGCAGGACGGAGCTGCACAGTGCTCGGCGCTGCGGGTCGGTCTCGACGTCGGCGAGGAACTGCCGGTCCATCTTCAGCACGTCGATCGGCAGGCCGACGAGGTAGGCCAGCGAGGACCAGCCGGTGCCGAAGTCGTCGACGGCGATCCGGACGCCCAGCCGCCGCAGGGCGGCCAGGTCGTCGGTCACGTGCTCGTCGTCCAGCAGCACCGACTCGGTGATCTCCAGGACCAGCCGGGAGGCGGACAGCCCACTGGACCCCAGGGCCTGGAGCACGTCGGAGACCAGCTCGCCGCTGCGGACGTGCCGCGCCGAGACGTTGACCGCCACCGCCAGGTCCTGGTGCGGGAGTGCGGCGACCGTGGCGGTGGCCTCGGCGAGCACCCACCGACCCAGTTCGGTGATCAGCGCCGACTCCTCGGCCAGCGGCACGAACTCCGCCGGCGACACCTCCCCGTACACGGGGTGCCGCCAGCGCAGCAGCGCCTCGACCGAGACGGTGCGGTGCAGCGCCAGGTCGACGACCGGCTGGTAGACCAGCCGCAGCTGACCCTCGGCGAGGGCCCGGTCCAGGTCGGTGCGCAGCGTCTCCTCACGCTGCTGGGTGATCCGGAGGGCGTCGGAGTGCCGGCGGACCCGGCCGGGACCGGCGGCGCGGGCGCTGCGCAGCGCCAGGTCGCCCCCGCGCAGCGCCTCCCCGGCGTCCGCGTCGGCGTCCACGGGCGTGACGCCGGCCGCGGCGGTCAGCCGCAGGGTGCCGTTGCCGGTGGCGACCGGCTCGACGGCGGCGACCAGCCGGCCGGCGATCACCTCGGCGTCGGCCACCGTGCCGGAGACGAGGACGGCGAACTCGCTCACCCCGGAGCGGGCCAGCCAGTCGTCGCCGCGCAGGGCACGGGCGAACCGGGTGGTCAGCTCGCGCAGCACCGCGACGTCGTCGCCGGCGGGCAGCCCGTCGACGCCCAGCACGATGAGCGAGGCGCTGCCGGCCGACGGGGCGCGGAGGGTGGCGGCGAGCCGCTGGGTCAGGGCCGAGCGGTTGGGCAGGCCGGTCGCCGGGTCGCTCGTGCTGAAGGTGACCACGGGCTCGGCCGGCTGCGGTGCACTGGCGCTGACGTCCCGGCAGTAGAGCACCAGGGCTCCCACGTCGGGGTCGCCGCGGAGGTCGCGGACCTGGGACTGGATCAGTCGCCACCGGCCGTCGAGGTGCCGCACCCGCGCCGTCCGGGTCTTGGTCTCCGAGGCGTCCCCGGAGGTGGAGTTCAGGGCGGCGACCAGGCCCGGGGCGTCGTCGGGGTGGACGGCGGCGGCGATCGAGGAACCGACGATGCGCTGGGGGTCCAGGCCGAGCAGCGCGGTGATGGCGGGGGAGACCCACTGCACCTGCAGCTGGTCGTCGAGGATCAGCACCGGGTCGGCGCTGCCGCGCACCAGCGTGCGGAAGTAGGCCTCGCTGCGCTGCAGTTCGGTGGTCAGCCGCTGCTGGGTGCGCCAGGACACCACCTGGTGGGCCAGCAGGGCGCCCAGCCCGAGCACGCCGAGCGTCGTCCCGAAGATGGTGAGGGTCCCGGTGACCGGGACGCTGAGCAGCAGCAGCGAGCCGCCGGCCAGTGCGGTGGCGTGCGGCAGCATGGCGCCGAGGGTGGAACCGTCTGCACCCCTGCGGTCGGCGGTGGGCTGCGGTCGGTCGGCGTGGCAGGCGACCACGAGCAGGCCCAACCCGAGGACGCTCAGCCCGCAGGCCAGGTACTGGACGAGGCCCGGCCCCGATGCGAGGGAGGAGCAGGCGCCGGCCAGTGCGGTGGCGACCTGGGAGGCGAACAGCAGCCAGCCGACCGGACGCTGGGCGGCGGGGCAGACCGCGATGAGGACCAGCGAGAAGCCGGTGCCGAGGGCGATGCTGGCCAGCAGGGCGAAGAGCGCGACCGTCTCCGACAGGGGCAGCACGCCGTCCCGGGCGATGGTCAGGTGGTAGAGCGTGTGCACGGTCAGCAGGTCGGCGATCACGAAGAGCGCGAACATCGTGGCGACCTGCGCCCGGGCGGCCCGGAGCGACGCGCGGTCGAGCATCCGCAGGATCGCCACGACCACCAGCAGCTGACCGGGGACGCTGCCCAGGGCGGTCTGCCCCCACGGCAGCACCGACGCGGCGGCCATGGCACCGCCGGCGCCCACGGCGACCGAGGCCGTGTACCAGCGCCAGCCGGCCGGGTGGGCGCTCCGGCGCCCGGTGCGGGTGAGGAGGACGAGCGCACCGAGGACGGCGAGGAAGTTGACCGTCACCGCGACGGTGACGGCGGTCCGTCCGGGCAGCAGCCCGGCGGACAGGGTGGCGCAGGCCGCCAGGACGGCGAGCAGGAGTGGCCGGCTGAGCGTGCGGACGGCGGCCGGGCCGCTCCGCGTCGGAGCGGCCATGGCCCGCATGGGTGCGGCGAGGGCTCCGGAGGTCACGGATCAGTTGTCGGACCGCGCGCGGCCGGACTGCACCAGTGGCCGACGCCACTCACCCGAAGGGGCGGGGGCGGAGGGGTGAGGGGGAGGACGCCCGCTCAGTCGGGCCGGTTCACCAGCGCAGGGGCTGGGTCGCCCGGGAGTCGGCGGTGCGGCAGACCCGGCAGTGACCCCAGGTGGCGATCCGCACGTGGCTGCTGGGCTCACCGCACTCGGGGCACTCCACCATGCCCTCGGTGCCGGGCTGGGCCTCGCCGACGGACGGGGCCTCGCCGGCGTGCCGGGCGTGGACGGCGGTGTCGCCGGCACACGGGCAGTCGAGGTGGGTTTCGGAGCGGCGTGCGTGGTCGGTTGCGATGGGGCGCCTCCTCGTGTCCCCGACGACGCTACTCAGCTGCACCAGCCCCTCGTGCTGCGTCGTCCTCCCGGAGGCGGGCCCGGCGGGTACGAACGGGTGAGACCCGCCGGAGGGCTGGGCGCGCGAACGGCGCCTCCGGGTGGCAAGCTCGTCGGGGTGAAGACGTGGCTGGATGCATGGCCGGTGTTCCGGCAGCTGACGGGTCCTGACCCGCTGGGGCGTGGCAAGGCCGCGCGCAGCAAGGCGACAGAGCAGGTGGTCAGCCGCACGGCCACCGCCGACAGGGTGGTGCAGTCGGTCTGTCCGTACTGCGCGGTGGGCTGCGGCCAGCGGGTGTTCGTCAAGGACGAGCAGGTCGTGCAGATCGAGGGCGACCCGGACTCGCCGATCAGCCGCGGCCGGCTCTGCCCCAAGGGCAGCGCCAGCAAGCAGCTGGTCACGAGCCCGAGCCGGGTCACCACGGTCAAGTACCGCCGTCCGCACGGGACGGAGTGGGAGGACCTCGACCTGGACACGGCGATGGACATGATCGCCGACCGGGTGCTGGACGCCCGCCGCAAGGGCTGGCAGGACGAGGTCGACGGGCACCCGGTGAACCGCACGCTGGGCATCGCGAGCCTCGGCGGGGCGACCCTCGACAACGAGGAGAACTACCTGATGAAGAAGCTGTACAGCGCCATGGGCGCTGTACAGATCGAGAACCAGGCCCGCATATAGCACTCCGCGACGGTCCCCGGTCTGGGGACCTCGTTCGGTCGTGGCGGCGCCACGAACTTCCAGCAGGACCTGGTGAACTCCGATTGCATCGTGATCGAGGGTTCGAACATGGCCGAGTGCCACCCGGTCGGCTTCCAGTGGGTCATGGAGGCCAAGGCGCGGGGCGCGAAGGTCATCCACATCGACCCGCGGTTCACCCGCACCAGCGCGCTGGCCGACCTGCACGTGCCGCTGCGCGCGGGCACCGACATCGCGTTCCTCGGTGGGCTGGTCAAGTACGTCCTGGACAACGACCTGGACTTCCGCGAGTACGTCGTCGCCTACACGAACGCGGCGGCGATCCTGCGTGAGGACTTCCAGGACACCGAGGACCTCGACGGCCTGTTCTCCGGCTTCGACCCCGAGACCGGGCAGTACGACGAGACCACCTGGCAGTACGAGGGCGTCAACGTGCCGGCCTCGGCCGGCCAGCGCTCGCCGAGCCAGCCCGGCGGGTCGGCCTTCCGTTCCGACGAGGGCGACCGGCCCGACGACGCAGCGGACGACGGCACCGACGACGAGACCGAGGGCGTCAAGGAGGCCGACCAGCAGCAGGGTGCACAGGGCTCGGCCGACATCCACGGCAAGCCGATGCGGGACGAGACGCTGCAGCACCCCCGCTGCGTCTTCCAGGTGCTCAAGCGGCACTACGCCCGCTACACCCCGGAGATGGTCGCCGACATCTGCGGCATCGAGCCCGAGGTCTTCCTCAAGGTCGCCGAGTGGGTCACCGCGAACAGCAACCGCGAGCGGACGACGGCGTGGGTCTACTCGGTGGGCTGGACGCACCACACGGTGGGCGTGCAGTACATCCGGACCGCGGGCATCCTGCAGGCGCTGCTGGGCAACATGGGCCGTCCGGGAGGCGGGATCCTGGCGCTGCGCGGGCACGCCAGCATCCAGGGCTCCACCGACATCCCGACGCTGTTCAACATCCTGCCCGGCTACATCCCGATGCCCCACGCCCAGCAGCACACCGACCTGGACAGCTTCTGTGCCTCCAGCGACGACCGGGTGGGCTTCTGGGGGAACATGCGCGCGTACACCACGAGCATGCTGAAGTCCTGGTGGGGCGACGCGGCGACGGCGGAGAACGACTTCGCGTTCAACTACCTGCCCAAGATCACCGGCGACCACGGCACGTACACCACTGTCGCCGACATGATCCAGGGCAACGTGCCCGGCTACTTCCTGGTGGGCGAGAACCCCGCGGTGGGCAGCGCCAACGGGCGCATGCAGCGCTTCGGGCTGGCCAACCTGGAGTGGCTGGTCGTCCGCGACCTGCAGATGATCGAGTCGGCGACGTTCTGGAAGACCGCCCCGGAGATCGAGACCGGGGAGCTGGTCACCGAGGACATCGCCACCGAGGTCTTCTTCATGCCCGCGGCCACGCACGTGGAGAAGGAGGGCACCTTCACCCAGACGCAGCGGCTGCTGCAGTGGCGGCACAAGGCGGTCGAGCCGCCGGTCGACTGCCGCAGCGACCTGTGGTTCTACTTCCACCTGGGCCGCAGGCTGCGGGAGAAGCTGGCCGGGTCGACCGACCCGCGGGACCGTCCGCTGCTGGACCTCACCTGGGACTACCCGACGCACGGTGAGCACGACGAGCCCAGCGCCGACGCCGTCCTGCGGGAGATCAACGGCTCGGGTCCGGACGGCGAGATGCTCTCGACGTACCTGGACATGAAGGACGACGGCTCGACCACCGGCGGTTGCTGGATCTACACCGGTGTCTACGCCGACGGGGTCAACCAGGCCGCCCGGCGCAAGCCCGGCCGCGAGCAGGACTGGGTCGCCGCCGAGTGGGGCTGGGCCTGGCCGTCGAACCGCCGGGTGCTCTACAACCGCGCCTCGGCCGACCCGAGCGGCAAGCCGTGGAGCGAGCGGAAGGCCTTCGTCTGGTGGGACGAGGAGGCAGGGGAGGACGGAGCCGGCCGCTGGGTCGGTCATGACGTCCCCGACTTCGAGGCGACCAAGCGACCGGACTACGTCCCGCCGGAGGGTGCGGTGGCGCAGGCCGGGATCGGCGGTGCCGACCCGTTCGTCATGCAGGCCGACGGCAAGGCGTGGCTCTACGTGCCGGCCGGGCTGGCCGACGGCCCGATGCCGGCGCACTACGAGCCGGCCGAGTCGCCGGTGGAGAACGCGCTGTACGGCCAGCAGGCCAACCCGGGCCGGGAGGAGATCCAGGGGGCGTGGAACCGGGGCAACCCGCCGCGCAGCGAGGTCTACCCCTTCGCGATGATCACCTACCGGCTGACCGAGCACCACACCGCCGGGGCGATGAGCCGCACGCTGCCCTACCTGTCGGAGCTGCAGCCGGAGTTCTTCGTCGAGGTCAGCCCGCAGCTGGCCGAGCTGCGCGGGCTCGAGAGCGGCGGGTGGGCCACGCTGATCAGCGCCCGGACGGCGATCGAGGCCAAGGTGCTGGTCACCGAGCGGATGCGGCCGATGCGGCTCAAGGGCGGCCAGGTCGTCGAGCAGATCGGGATCCCGTACCACTGGGGCGAGCAGGGGTTGTCCACCGGCGACTCCGCCAACGACCTGTTCGGCGTGGTGATGGACCCCAACGTGCACATCCAGGAGACCAAGGTCGCCACCTGCGACATCCAGCCCGGGCGGCGTCCGCGCGGCAAGGAGCTGGTGCAGTTCGTGGAGGACCACCGGATCCGGGCGGGCGTGCAGTCGGGCCTGGTCCCCAGCGGCGGCCGGGCACCGATCGAGGAGGGGACGAGCTGATGCGGCTCGACCCGATGGAAGAGGAGCGCTCGTGACGACCGTCAGCTCGGCGAGCCCGGCGCTCACCGGCAACGACCCGGCCAACCGGCTCTACGGCCCGCTGCCCGATGTGAGCGGGGAGGCCGGTTACGAGGAGGACCACCCCGCGCGGGTGGGCTTCTTCACCGACACCTCGGTCTGCATCGGCTGCAAGGCCTGCGAGGTCGCCTGCAAGGAGTGGAACACGCTCCCGATGGACGACGCGGACGGCAACCGCGACGTCATGGGCCTGACGGCTCAGTCCTACGACAACACCGGCATGCTCGGGGCCAACTCCTGGCGGCACGTGGCGTTCGTCGAGCAGAGCCGCGCCGTCGACCTCCCCATGCCGGGGGTCGGGCTGCCGGGCGCCGGTGGCGCGGGTGCCGGCGCACCCGCGGCCGGCTGCGGCAGCAGCGGCGGGGGCTGTGGGAGTGGCTCGGGTGACCCGCACGCCGTCTCGGCCCGCGGCAACGCCGACGGGGTGGGCATGGCCCAGTCCAGCGTGCTCAACGCCGAGGCGCTCAGCGAGTTCGACCCGCAGACCGGTCAGTCCGGCGACCGGGAGATCCGCTGGCTGATGTCCTCCGACGTCTGCAAGCACTGCACGCACGCCGGGTGCCTGGACGTCTGCCCGACCGGGGCGCTGTTCCGCACCGAGTTCGGCACCGTGGTCGTGCAGGGCGACATCTGCAACGGCTGCGGCTACTGCGTGCCGGCCTGCCCCTACGGCGTGATCGACCAGCGCAAGGACGACGGCCGGGTCTTCAAGTGCACGATGTGCTACGACCGGCTCACCGACGGGCTGCAGCCGGCCTGCGCCACGGCCTGCCCCACCCAGTCGATCCAGTTCGGCGACCTGGACGAGCTCCAGGCCCGGGCCGATGCCCGGCTGGCGACGCTCAAGGAGCAGGGCGTGGAGACCGCGCGGCTCTACGGGCGGGACGAGGAGGACGGCGTCGGCGGTGCGGGCGCGTTCTTCCTGCTGCTCGACGAGCCGGAGGTCTACGGGCTCCCGCCGGACCCGATCGTCACCACCCGGGACCTGCCGTCGATGTGGAAGCACGCCGTCGGCGGCGCGGCCATGGTGGTCGGGTTCGCGCTCTCCGCCGTCCTGGGCTCACGTAAGGGGCTGCGCCGATGACCGAGGGACTGGTGACGCCGGGCGCCGGCTGGCGGCGGGCTGACGGCCCCCCGGCGCAGGCGCGGGAGAAGAAGCGGCGCAAGGGCGGCCGCCGCGGCGGTGGCCGGGACGGCGACCCGACCGTCGACGAGGCCGAGTTCACCTCGTACTACGGCCGGCCGATCATCAAGCCGCCGGTGTGGAAGACCCCGGACGTGCCGCTCTACCTGTTCCTGGGTGGCGCCGCGGGCTCGTCGGCGGTGCTCGGTGCGATCGCCGACGTGACCGGTCGCCCGGCGCTGACCCGGGCGGCGCACTACACGGCCGGCGGCGGGGCGCTGGCCTCGGTCGTCTGGCTGATCCACGACCTGGGCCGGCCGGCTCGGTTCCTGCACATGCTCCGGGTGATCAAGCCGACCTCGCCGCTGTCGGTGGGCTCCTACATCCTGGCGCCGTTCAGCGCCCTGACCGCGGCCACCGCCGGCCTCCAGCTGCTGGAGGCCTTCCCCGGTCTGCAGAAGTTCGGGCTGCGGCGGATCGCCGGCTGGTTCCCCGGGCTCCGGAAGGTCGTGGGCACCACGTCCGCCGTCTTCGGTGGCCCGATGACCACCTACACGGCGGTGCTGCTGGCCAACACCGCCGTGCCGTCGTGGCACGAGCCGTACAAGGAGCTGCCCTTCGTCTTCGCCGGCTCCGGGATGGCCGCCGGCGGCGGGATCTGCATGGCGTTCACCCCGGTCGCCGAGGCGGGGCCGGCCCGGAAGATGGCTGTCGCCGGAGCGGCGGTCGAGCTGGCCGCGATGCACAAGGTCGAGCACGACCACGGCATCGTCGGCGAGCCGTACCAGCTGGGCAAGGCCGGCACGATGATGAAGGCCGCGAAGGCCTGCACCGCCAGCGGTGCGGGGCTCACCGTGGTGGCCGGCCGCACCCGGGTCGGTGCCGCGGTCTCCGGTGCGCTCCTGGCGGCCGGCTCGCTGCTCACCCGCTTCGGCGTCTTCGAGGCCGGCATGGCCAGCGCCCGGGACCCGAAGTACACGGTGGTCCCGCAGCGGGCCCGGATGGCTGCCCGCGAGGAGAAGAAGCGCGAGGACGAGGCCCGCTCCGTCACCCGCTGAGCGACCAGCTCCGACCGAACTGCCCCGTCCCACCGCTGGTGGTGCGGGGCAGTTCGGCGTCCGGGGAACTGTGCACCCCCAGGTGGCCGTCGTAGCCGGTGGGCTGTCGCGCCAGTCCCGTGCCGGACCGGGCCGGGCTCCTAGGGCGCGGTGGGAGCCGCTGGGGGCCGGGGGGATGCGACGTCGCCGGCCGCGGCCGCCGCGTCGTCCGGCTCGCCCGGCTCCGTCGGCACCGGCTCTGTGGGCGCTGGCTCGGTCGGCGCCGGCTCCGTGGGCGCCGGCTCCGTCGGCTCGGCCGGGTCGGTCGGGCTGGGCGTGGGGGTCGGCTCCGGGTCGGTCGGGATCGGCGTGGGCACCGGGTCGGTCGGAGTCGGAGTCGGAGTCGGGGTCGGAGTAGGAGTCGGCGTCGGCGTCGGCTCGGGATCCGTCGGGCTGGGGGTCGGGGTGGGCCGCGGCGCGGTGGGGTCGGCCGGGTCCGACGGCGTCGGTGTCGGCGTCGGCACGGTGGTGCGGGTGACCCCGCCGGTCGGGGCGTCGCTCGCCGGCGGTGGGTCGTCGGGGACGGCCCCTGGCGGCACCGTCGGCCCGTCGCCGGGAGCATCGTCGGTCGAGGTCGCAGGCGGGGCGTTGGTCCGGCTCGACTCGGTGGCGGCCGTGGTGGGGTCGGGTGCCCGCCTGGTGGACCGGTCGCCGGTGTCGGTCGGCACCGCCCCGGACAGCACCGTCTCCCACTCGGGAACCGAGATGGGGGCCAGCCCGGACATCGCAGCGCCACGGTTCAGGGCCTCGAAGGTGGCCGGCACCTGGTCGGGATGTGCGACGAGGTCGGCTACGAGGGGGTCGGTGAAGCCCAGGCTGGTGCTGGAGCGGGCCAGGACCGGCGCGAGTGCGACGGCCGCGAGCGCCGTGAGCGCGAGGAGGCGCTGCGCACCCGGGCCCCGCCGCCCTGGCCGATCTGCCCCCCCGCGCGTCCACGACGGCCGCCTGCGGTGTGCGGTGGCACTGGGCACGACGCCGGCCCGGAGTGGCCTGACCGATCGGGACGGCTGGTGGGACGGCACCGAGACGAAGACGGTGACGGCGCCCCGGGCAGTTGCGGCGAGGGGCCCGTGGCCGGCGGTCCGCCGGGGCGCGCAGCCCGCCTGCGCCACGGCACCCGGCACCTGGGGGAGAGGAGCTCGGCCCGATGCGCGCCGCCGGCGCCCCGGGACGAGCTGCGTCTGCGGGGAGAGGCGGTGGACCGGCCCGCGGGTCTGGCCGAGGGGCATCGGCGCGCCGGTCGCGCTCGTGGGGCGGTACCGGGTGAGGGATGGGCCACCGGGGCGGCCGGCCGTGGGGCGGGAGGCGGGTCGGCGGCGCAGCCTCAGGGGGTGCACACCGGGGAGGTGGGCGCGCTGTACGGGGGTCAGCTCATGGCAGCGGTCCGGTGGCACGTGGGTGACGACGACGTGGAAGACGGCAGCAGCCAGCAGACCCACCACGGGCCATGCGACCAGCAGCCACCACCACGCCACGGAGTTCCCTCGTCTCGGCCGCTCTGCCCACGCTGGCAGCGTCCCCACGCCAAGGTTCGCCCGGTCGGACGTTCCCGTCAATCGCGGGTCTCACCAGGCCATCGGTCCGTTGGAGCGACCTGCCGACAGGGTCCTCGGCGGTGCCCCAGCGGGACGGTGACCCCTCCGATCCGAAGGGGCGCCACCGAGGTCCGGGAGACGAGCGCAGCGGAAGCCTAGGGGGCGTGACGGAGGGCCCCGGCGACGGGTGGGCGCCAGCACCGTCCGGGCCCGGTCGACCGACACGTGGAGCTGCCCCGTGCCGCCGGGACTCGGCGGCACGGGGCAGGTCTGGGGTGGTCGCCGATCGGCCACCTGTCCACCGCGCCGCTGCGGTGGACACGTGTCGTCAGCGGCGGGTGCCGCGGTAGCGGATGACCCGGCCGCCGCCGATGCTGCGCGCCGCGGTGAGGCACAGGGTGGCCCGGCGGTGCACCTCGCTGGGTGAGGTGTCCGGGGAGAGCCCGGCGATGCCGGCGCAGGCGGTGAGGCCGGGGACGCCGGTGCCGGCGACGACCTCGAGGAGCCGGTCGGCCGCGGTCTCGGCGTGGTGTGCCGCCGCGCCCAGCAGCACGGCGAACTCGGTGGGCCCGGAGCGGGCCAGCCAGTCGTCGCCACGGACGTTGGCCGACAGCGCCGCAGCGACCTGGTCGAGGTGGTCGCCCGGCAGGGGCCAGCCGGTGTCCCGGCGGAGCAGTCCGACGAGCACCAGCGCAGCGGGGGAGACGTCCGCGGCGGCCGTCTCCTCGGCGATCCGGTCGAGCAACGTGGCCCGGGTGGGCAGCAGGGAGACGGCGGCGGCGTGGAGGCCCGGCAGTGACCGGACCTCGTCGGCGACCGGTGTGGCGGCGATCGGCATGACCGAGGTGTCGGCGTCCCGGACGGCCCGGTTGAGGCCCGCGACCACCGGGGTGCCCCGTCGGAGGGAGCGGCCGCCGCCCGTGGCCGGGGCGGGTGGTCCGCCGCGGCCCCGGCTCAGGGACCGACGAGGGTGCCCACCCGCTCGATGAGCGCAGCGACGGTGCCGGCGGACGCCTCTGCTGTTGCCGAAGGCGACGGGGCCGCCGTGGTCGGTGCCGGCTCCGAGGGCTCCGGCGCGACCGTCGCCCCCGGCGCGCCGGTGGACGGCGGGGTCGGGCTCGGTGGCGGTGGGTCCTGGGTCAGGAAGGACTGGACGAGCGGCTCGTCGGTCGACGGGGCGTCCGTGGTCTCCGGAGCCGGCAGGCCGCTCGTCCCGGGCGTGCTGTCGTCGGTCTGCCTCGCCCCGGTCTGCTCTGCGCTGGTCTGCCTCGCCCCGGTCTGCTCTGCGCTGGTCTGCCTCGCCCCGGTCTGCTCTGCGCCGGTCTGCTCTGCGCCGGTCCGCTCTGCGCCGGTCCGCTCCGTGCCGGTCGGCGTCACACCGGTCGGCGCCGCGTCGGTCGGCACGGGTGTCACCGGGCGGGTGCCAGGCGGCGTCGGCTGCCCGGTCCCGGTGGGCGAGCCGGCGGACGCACTGCTGGCGGTGGGCGGACCAGGGGCCGGTCGATCGGCGCTGTCGGTGCCGGGCGCGGCAGCGTCGGACCGGGTGGCCGCGGCGTCCGCCGGGGCGGGAGCCGTGCCGTCGGGCTCCACTGAGCGTGCGCCGGAGTCGTCGGGAGCGGGGGGCACCACAGCCGGGCTGGGCGAGGCCGCGCCGGCCAGGACGCCGCCGGCGGTGATCGCTGCCAGTGTGTCGTCGGCCTGGTCGGGGTGGGCGGCGATCTCAGCGGCGACCGCGTCGTGCATGCCGAGGGCGGTGGTGGACCGGGCGAGCACCGGTGTCGCGGTGATCAGCAACAGGGTGGCGCCGGCGATGACCCGCTGGGGTGTCCGGCTGCGTCGGCGGCGGGCGTCGGGGTGGGAGCTCGGCGCCTCATCCGCCGCGTGCCGGCGGCGCACCGGGGTCGGCGGCGCCGGGGTCGGCAGCGCGGGTTCGGCCGCCCGGAGCGGCGGGTCGGTGACGACCCGGTGCCGGCCGGTCTCGGGGGGCACTGGTGGCACCTGCACCTGGCGGTGCCGGCCGGAGGTCTCCGGGTCTGGTCGATCGGTCTGCACGTCCTGCGTTCCCCCCTCGCGCGTCGGCACGAGCCGACGGCAGCAAGGTAGTTGTCGTGGCACGCTGTGCCTAGACGACTACGGCGTGTCCGTATCGACACGCTGGGCGGGGCCGAGTCGACGCCGGCGGCTCGGGGAGCCCGCGCCCGACGTGCGCGACGGTCCGCCCGCAGTGACTCAATTCACCGCTGGTCGATACGCCAGGTATTCACACATGCCGCGTGTGTCCTTGCAGTGAGTAATGGTCGACTGACAGTAAGTGCCCGAGTAATGAGCCGTGCACCGAGAGCGGTCGAAGTTCCATTCTCTCGGGGTGCCGCTATTGCTACGACTTCGTTACCTTCACCCTGGCCGGTCGGACAGAGCAGTCGTCGGTCCGTCCAAGACATGGCTACGAGGTTGCGTTTCCCGTGGCGCCAGCCTCCCGGGGGTTCACTGCATGAGCATGATCGACGAGCGGAACAGCGCCGTCCGTCCTCGACGGAGCACGGCGTCCAAGCACCGGGCGCAGGAGCCGCGGCGCCGCACGTTCGCACGCTCCTGGCTGCGCGGTGAGGGCACCGTGGCCCGCCGGGCCTGGCGCGCCCAGTACGTCCGCCACATCGCGATCGGGGACGCGGCAGCGGCCGGGGTCGCCGCCACCGTCGGCTACCTGACCCGGTTCGGCCCCGAGGGGATGTCCGCAGGACAGCAGGCGTCGGTCTGGATGGCGACGGTCCTCCCCGTGGCGTGGGTGACCATCATGCTCGTCAGTCGCAGCTACGAGGAGCGCTTCCTGTGGGTGGGCCCGGAGGAGTTCCGTCGGGTCTTCTCCGCCGCCGTCCTGCTGCTCGCCACGGTCGGCACCGTCTCCTGGGCCTTCAAGCTCGAACTCGCCCGTGGCTTCATCGTGGTCGCCCTGCCGCTGGCCACCGGGCTCTCACTGCTGCAGCGTTACCTGCAGCGGCAGTGGGTGCACCGCCGTCGCGCCGAGGGGCGCTTCCTGCAGACGGCGATCCTCGTCGGTCACCGCGGCGGGGTCACCGCACTGCACGCGCAGATCGACCGCGAGGCCTACCACGGCTACCGGGTGATCGGCTGCTGCCTCCCGGCCGGCCCGAAGGGGGAGTCCCCGGAGGCCTTCGACGGGCTGCCGGTGCTGGGCACCCTCGACGAGGTGGTCGACGTCGTCCACGCCTACGAGGTCGACACCGTCGCGGTGCTGCCCTCCCCGGAGCTGGACGGTCCGGCGCTGCGCCGGCTGGGCTGGGACCTGGAGAAGACCCGCGCCGAGCTGCTGCTGGCTCCCGCGGTCACCGAGATCGCCGGCCCCCGCGTGCGCATCCGCCCGGTGTGCGGGCTGCCGCTGCTGCACATGGAGCGGCCCGAGCTGCGCGGCGTCCGCCGGCTCACGAAGGAGTCCTTCGACCGCACGGCCGCGACGGTGGGGATCCTGGTCATCCTGCCGGTGCTCGCCGCCCTGGCCCTGGCGGTCGGGCTCACCAGCCGCGGCGGGGTGTTCTACCGGCAGGAGCGCGTCGGCCGGGACGGGCAGACCTTCGGGATGCTGAAGTTCCGCACCATGGTCGCCGGCGCCGACCGGATGGTGCCCGACCTGGCCGAGCAGAGCGACGGCAACGGCGTCCTGTTCAAGATGAAGGGCGACCCGCGGGTCACCCCGGTCGGCCGGGTGCTGCGCCGCTACTCCCTCGACGAGCTGCCGCAGCTGCTCAACGTGCTGCGCGGTGAGATGTCGCTGGTCGGGCCGCGCCCGCCGCTGCCCACCGAGGTCGAGCGCTACGGCTTCGACATGCACCGGCGCTTCCTGGTCAAGCCCGGGATCACCGGGCTGTGGCAGGTCAGCGGCCGCTCCGACCTCTCCTGGGACGACTCGGTGCGCATCGACGTCCGGTACGTGGAGAACTGGTCGCTGGCCTTCGACTTCATGATCCTGTGGAAGACCGTGGGTGCGGTCTTCCGCGGCTCCGGCGCCTACTGACCGACCGCCGCCGACCGGGGTGGGCCTGGGCTGCGCATGCAGCCCCGGGCCCACCCCGACGTCGTTCCGGCGCCGGTCTCGGTGGGCCGTGCACCGCTGACGCCCGGTGACAGCCCGACACGGCGGAGGCGGGGCGCTGGTCTGCCAGCGCCCCGCCTCCGTCCTGCCGTCCGTGTCGGACGCGTCAGATGATCAGCAGCCCGGCGTCCTCGGCCTGGATGACGGCCTCGATGAGCTTCCGCGGCGACTTGTACGTGCCGAACGGGAGCAGGTGGGTCGCGTACCCGTCGAGCATCCGCTCGAGGTGCACCCCGTGCCGGCCGTTGATCACGGCGTGCGCGCTGTTGCCGATCCGCTGGATGGCCACCGCACGCCCCCGGGCCGTGAAGCGCTCCTCCCCGGCTGCGGCCGCACTCGGCACGTCGTCGAACGGAGGGGTGCCGGTCACGGCCACCGCGGTGCCGACGACGGCCACGGAGGCCCCCATCACGAAACGTCTGCGATCCATGTGCGTCGGTCCTCCTAGACGTAGATGTAGTCGAGCCGGTTGATGTCGAGGACGTCAGCCGGGGTCCGCGGGACGACCAGGCCCTGCATCGAGTCGTTGAGGTTGTGCCCGGTGGGACCGCCGGAGGTGGGCTGGTAGTTGTTCACGCCCCGCATGCCCTGCCAGACCCACCAGAGCCGGTCCACGTTGGCGTGGGTCAGCCAGAAGACCGGATCGTTCGGCGAGGTGCCGGCGAGCATGTCGCCGCCCACCCACCGGTGCACCAGGTTGTGCATACGGGGGCCTCCGGACCAGCCCTCCATCCGGTTGCGGAAGGTCGCCACGCTGGCGTCCCAGGGGGACCTGTCGTAGGTGGTGTAGCGGTCGATGGCGTCGGTGACCTGTGCCGGGGTTGGCAGGCTGCTCGACCCGCGGGGGTCGCGGCCCAGGAGTCGGATCAGGCCGGGCTGCGAGCGCGGGACCAGCGCTCCGGTGCTGTTGTTGACGATGAGCGCCACCCAGTGCGCGAACGGCCCGTTGAGCACCCGGTTGCCCCGGGCCGGGTCGCCGTCGCCGCCGATGCCCCCCGGGCTCCACAGCGGCGAGCGTCGCGGGTCGCCACCGTTGAGGGCCGTGTCGTTCTGCCACCGCCAGTAGGGCATGCCCTCGATCGACGGGTCGACGGCCTGCAGGGCGTTCTCGATGTCGAGCAGGGTCGCCCGGTGCCAGGGGAGGAAGGCCGGCGCGCGATGGGCGGCGTTGCGCGTGGAGCCCGGGGGGGTCGCGACGTTCATCGCGGCGACGTGGTTCCGGATGAACTGGTCGTAGGTGCCGTTCGCCTTGAGCACGTTGAAGGCCGAGGTCAGCCGCTGCACCTCGGTCGGGGACAGGCTCAGGATGTTCCGTCTCGTCCCGGTCATCGGGAGCTCACCCCTTCCCGGCGCGACGGGGAGGCGACCGGTGCCGCAGGGCCTCGTTCCAGCATGTCCGACCCTTCGAGAACAGTTGGTGACGTTCGACAGAGGCAATCGAACCGACGGGAATCCGCAGCTGGGAGGCGCGAACTCGAAGGTCGATCACTCGTAATCTCGTCGACACCATAGCCACATCTCTCGCGGATATGGACTGAGCGATTCGCCACTTCTTCCCGTGATCACGGGGTCACCGACAGCATTCCCCAATGTGACTCACCGCGTGCGTTCGATGACTCATTCCGTGCAATTCGGAGCGAGCCCGATCCGTACGGTGACCGTCTGGTGACCGGCAGGCTCAGTCGGCCCGCGGGGCGCCGGAGGTGGGGCGGCGGCGGTCGGCGAGCGCGGCGAGCCACAGGTCCTCGACCCGGGGGAACACCGCGTCGGCGCTGAAGCGCTCCTCGAAGGCCTGCAGGGCCGACTCGGCCAGCCGGGACCGGCGCTCCGGGTCGCTGAGGACCGACTGCAGGGCGGCCCGGAAGGCCTCCACGTCCCCGGGCGGGACGACGATGCCGTGCTCGTCCCCCAGGACCGCGGCGATGCCCCCCACGTCGGTGGAGACCACGCAGTTGCCGCGGGCCATCGCCTCGAGGATGAACATCGGCATCGCCTCGTCCCGGGACGGGAGCACCGCGATCCGGGACCGGTCCAGCAGCGCCATGAGCTCCTCGTGCGCCAGCGAACCGGCCATCGTGAGCCCCTCGACGTCCGCACGCACGAGCGCGGCGTCCTGGACGGGGCCGGCCACGACGAGCTCCCAGCCCGGGGCGTCGATCCGGGCCCACGCCTCCTGCAGCACGTCGATCCCCTTGCGGTGCGACACGACGCCGCCGAAGACCACCAGGTCCTCCTTCGCCACGGGCGTGCTGGAGGGGATCGCGTTCGGGATCAGCACCACCCGCTCGGCCGGCACGAAGCGGGCCGCCACCTCCGAGGACTCGGCCGACAGGCTGATCACCCGGTCGGCGCCGCGCAGGGCCCATCCGGTCAGCCGCGGGTGCGCGGCGGCGAAGGCGGCGAACGAGCTGCCGTGCAGGTGCGCCACCGTGGCGATCCCGCGGCGGTGCGCCACCCGCATCAGCGCGCCCTCGCGGACGAAGGACCCGCGCTCGGACAGGTGCGCCACCACGACCGAGGACCGCCGGGGCAGCCGCAGCACCCGGGCCAGCGCACCGGTGCCCTTCACCAGGGCGGCCCGCAGGTCGTGCGGGTCTCCCCGGGAGGTGATCACCGCGACGTCCACCCGCGGGAAGGGCCACGCCAGGTAGCCGTTCATGACCTGCGTCATCCCGCCGGGGATGTCCCCCACGCGGCCCAGGTGGTGCACGGTCGGCCGGGTCGTCACCGCGGTCAGCCCGCGACCGGCTCGGTGGTGGCCGGAGCCGCCGGGGATCGCCCGGACAGCACCTGCTGGATGTCCTCGCGGTGCCCGCGCAGCCGCCGGCGCGCCTCCAGGAGGGCGCCGAACAGCTCGGCCCGCCGTCCGGCCAGGGCCTCCAGCCGGGCCACCAGCTCGTCGGCGGAGTCGGTGGCGGCCGAGACGGTCACCCCCGGGACGCCGATGGTGGTGAAGTGCCGGTCCACCTTGTCGGAGTCCCCGACCGGTGAGCCAACCGGCACCGCGCCCTCGGTGAACGCGGCGATGACCACGTGCAGCCGGTCCGACAGCACGATCGCGGTGCGGGCGTACAGCTCCCGCAGCCGGCGCTCCTGCTCGTCGTGGCCGGTGGGGCCGTCCCAGCCGAGCGTCTGGCCGCCCAGGTCCGCCGCCAGTCGCCGGGTGCGCTCCTCGTCGGTCCACACCTGGGTGACCGCCCAGATCTCCAGGTCGTGCGCCGCGGCGTACGCCCGGACGCCGTCCAGCCAGGCCTGACTCGGGTAGGGGCGGGCCGGGTCCTCGCCGCGCATCGACACCACGAGCGCGTTCCGCTCGGGGGCGGGGGAGGCGAACCGCGCGACCGCGGCGTCGTCGGCCCCCTCGCCGAAGGCGAGGTCCGGCATGACCGCGCCGGTGCCCATGTAGCGGCCGGTCGCGTCGTCGCGCCACAGGGTCCGGTCCGACAGGGCGATCGACGGGCGCATCAGGGCCCGGGGCACGGCTGCGTAGTTGCGCGTGCCCACCCCGGCCCGGACGGCGGCGCCGCCCCGCAGCTTCAGCGCCAGCAGGAGAGGCAGCAGGGAGAGGTGCTCCTTCATGCCCACGAGGGTCAGCTGGATCTCCCCGGGCTTGAAGACGTAGGCGGCCCGGCCCCGCACCGCCGAGGTCAGGGCGACCCGGTACCAGGCCCGCAGCGACCGGTAGACGCGGTCGCCTGGCCGGAGCCCGAGGCCCTCGTCGTAGCCGGCAGGGGAGGCGCCCACGTAGACGTGCAGCTCGCCGACCGGACGTACCCAGTCGAGGAGCTGCCGGCGCAGGATGATGTCTCCCACGTTCTCGTACTGGCCGCGGCCGATCGCGAAGACCTTCGTCATGCGGGTGCCTTTCGGTGACGGTGGCGGCGGTGGCGTCGTCGGCACCTCAGGACACGCAGGTCCGCGGTGGCCTGGACGGCACCCTGGGGGGCGCAGGTCCGGTGGCCCACGGAGCCGTCGAACGGTAACGCACCGTGCGCGCCGGCTGGGCTGCTCACCGGTCGGCGACGGCCAGCAGCCGGCGGTAGGCGGGGAGGGACACCTTCGCCGAGAGCGCCAGCGCCAGCCGCTTGGCGTCCCGGCGCCGGGCCAGGAGCACCAGTTCCCGCACCCCCAGCCGACGGCGCAGCCGGCGCACGTGCTGGGCGCTCTCCGCGGGGCTGTAGGAACCGAGGACGGCGTCCTTGAGCCCGGAGAGGGTGAGGTAGCGGGTCACGAAGTAGCGGTACTCGGCCGTCCCGATGGCCGTCGGGTCCACCCGCCGGGCGGCGCCCTCGACCGCGGCGGCGATGAGCTCGAGGGACTCCGCGCGCCGGGACCGGGTGGTGATGATCGAGGCGCTGCGCACGCGGTACTCGTAGACGGACACCGGCAGGAAGCCCACCCAGCGGGCGCCGGCGACCGCCTGGGCGACCATGGCGAGGTCGGACTGCACCCGGGCGGGGGTGAAGTCGATGCTGCCCAGCAGCTCCCGGCGGAACAGCTTGTTCCACAGGTGCCCGGTGATCCGGCCGGTCAGGAAGAGGCTGAACGCCTCGTGGCCCGGGACGGGCGGGCCGGCCGGCGGCTCGTTGCTGGTGGGCGCCTTGCCGGACTCGAAGGTGGCGGTGGCGCCGGCCACGACCACGTCCGTGCCCGGGAACGCCGCGGCGGCAGCCAGGAGCTGGGCGGCGGCGTCGGGCAGCCAGCCGTCGTCGGAGTCCACGAACCAGATCCAGTCCGCGGTCGCCTCCTGCACCCCGCGCTCCCGGGCCCGCGCGACCCCGCCGTTCTCCGGCAGGGGGACGAACCGGATCCGGTCGTCCCGGTCGGCCGCGGCCTGGGCGATCGCCCGCGAGCCGTCGGTGGAGCCGTCGTCGACGAGCACCAGCTCGACGTCGACCCCCTCCTGGCCCAGCACCCGGTCGATCGCGTCGGCGAGGTGGGCGGCGTCGTTGTAGACGGGCAGCACGACGCTGATCAGCACGTTTCCTCCAGGCGGCGGTCAGGCGTAGGCAGGGTAGCCGTAGCTGAGCAGCGCCTGCTCCTCCCAGGGGCGGGCGTACCGGCGCACGAAGCGCTCGGGGTAGGGCAGCGAGAAGGGGTGGTCGCCCTCGACCGTCTGCGGCACACCGCGGGTCACCGAGGTCACCAGCCCCACGTGGTGCGGCCGGTTGACCTCGCCCCGGGAGTAGAAGACCAGCGCCCCGGGCTCCGGGTCCGAGCCCACCCGGCCGTCGCGCTGCAGCCCCGCGTAGAGGGTCACCGGGTCGGCCGTCCGCTGCACCCCGTTCTCGCGCAGCAACCAGGTGACGTAGATGGCGCTCCACGGCTCCGACGTCTCACCGAACCAGGCCCGCCACGGACTGCCGAGCAGCCGGCGCCCGGCGGTCCGTCCGGCCTCGGCCAGCACCGCGTCCAGGGAGCCGGGCACCAGCTCGGACGGCGCCGGCGTCTCCGGGGGCGGCGTCGCGACCGGCGGGACCTCGGGCTGCCCCGACCGGGACAGCCCCGCCACGACGGCCGCACCACCGGCGAGGACGGCGCCGCCTGCGAGCAGGAACGAGCGACGGCTGACCGGCCGCCGACCGGGGGCCGGGGCGTCCGGGCCGTCGGGGTCGGTCGGCTGGTCGCCGCGCAGGGACGGGCCGTGCGGGTCGATCACGCCAACGCCCCGTTCCGGTAGGAGCCCGGGTCTGCTTCCTCGACCGTGCGGGCGATCCTGTGGCCGGTGTGCCAGAGGGTCACCCGGTCGAAGCGGCCGGCCACCCGGTAGAGCTGCATGTCGGTCCGGTGGGCCTCGGAGTCCGGCCGGAGGAGCACCCGGGGGACCTGGAGCCGGCCGTCGGCGAGCTGCATCGGACGGACCGCCGTCGACTCACCCTGGTTGACGTGGCACTCCACCCAGCCGGACGCGATGGACGACGACGCCCGGATCCGGAACACCACGTCGGTCCACTGCCCGCGGCGGTAGGGCAACGAGAGGAAGGGGACCGGGTCGCCGGGGTTCAGCTCGTTGCCCCGCACGCTGAACTCGTCGATCGGGTCGTCGGGCGTGCGGCGCTCGGTGTGCAGCACGAACGGGGAGCCCTGCTCGTACGGCGGCCCGTAGAACTGGAAGACCGCGATGTACCCGGACGCCTCGCCGCCGGGGCGGAGGACGCCGTCCCGGGGGTGGACGGAGGGGAAGTCGTCGGGGGGCAGGAACGCGAAGCCGACGCAGAACTCGTCCCCCTCGCGGATGTTGGACCTGCTCGAGGACTGGAACCGCACGGTGGACGACGTCGGCTGGTCGCGGTCGCCCCGCGCGCTGTCGGGCACGGAGACCCGGACGGCCCGCCGCGCCGGCCCGAGCACCGGGTCGGGTTCGACGGAGGCGTACTCGGCCCCGACGACCGCGGTGTTGCTGGCCAGCCACTGCTCGGTCGACCCGCTGTAGTCCGCGGCCCAGGCGAGCTCCTCCCGCCATCCGCCGGCGGACTCCGCACGCACGGCGTCCCGGTCGTTGGCGGTGACGACGGCGATGTGCGGCGCCTCGACGCGGATGCCGTCGACGACCGCCGAGGCGGTGATCCAGAACAGTGCATCGGCCGGTGCAGGGACCTTGCGGTCGACCAGTTTGCGCGTGGTGTCCCAGCGGACGGCGTACGTCCGGTCGCCGACCCGTTCGGCCGGCCGGGTCCCGAACTCCGGATCGCCGATGGCGACCGTGACACTGGCCACCCTGCTGCCGCCGCGCACCTCGACCCGCACCTCGACCGTGCCCCGCACCCGGGCCCCCGGAGCAGGGGCCAGGACGGCGATCGAGGCCATGCTCCTCCTCCAGACGGTGCGTGCGACGGCATCACGGCGGGCCCTGGGCCAGGGAAGTCGCCTCTTGTCCAGGGTACGTGCCGACCCGGCCACGCCTGCCTCTGTCGGCCACGGGTGGGCGGGGACACGGTCGACGGAGCGTGCGGTGCCGCGGCGTTCGACCCCCGATCGGGTGACGCCCGGACGGGATCGGCCACAGGTCTTCCCTGGCTTCTGCGTTCGGTGGAGGCTAGTTTTCCGGTACACCTGTTGCGGTCCTGCGGCTCGGTGCCGACCACCCGTCCCGGTTCTCATGGAGGGCGTAGCCCGTGTCCCGAGTCCGCCCGGACGTCCCCGCGTCCGACCTGTCCGCCGTCCGCGCGCCCCTGGCCAGCCGACGCACCGTCCTGCTGGGTGCCGCGGCCGGGCTCGCCGGCGTGGCCGTCGCGGCTCGGCCCGCGCAGGCGGCCCCGGTCTACACCCCCATCCCGAAGCTGCCGGGCGAGGTCTCCCGCGCCGACACCCGGACCACCCGGGTCGGGAAGAAGAAGTTCGAGGTCATCGACGTCGTCTGGGGCAAGGACCGGGCCCGGCTCTACGTGCCGTGGGCGACCCCGCCGAAGGCGCCGAAGCCCGGCTCGGTGGCCTGGATGTACCACTCGAACGGCAGCACCCACACCGCGCTCGACGGCGCGTACGCGTACGGCTCCCAGCTGCTGGTCGACCGTGGCGCGGTCTGCGTCTGCCCCAACTTCGGCGGGAGCACCTGGACCACGCAGGCAGCGCTCACCCACCAGGTGAACTGGGACAAGTACATGAGCGGCGTGTTCAACATCGGCGTCGCCTTCGCCCGCGCGAACTCCGGCGGTGGCTCGCTGATGACCTACGCCTACGCGAAGAACATGGTCCGCGGGATGCGCGGGATCTACCTGGCCAATGCGACCTACGACATGGAGGACCTCTACGCCCGGGACCCTGGGCGGATCGGTCCGGTCTACGGGAACGACCCGGCGCTCGTCGCGGCGACGAACCCCGCCCGGCTGCCGCAGAGCGCGTGGGCGGGCAAGCGGGTGAAGACCGTGGTCTCCCTCGTGGACCCGGTCGTGCCGCCGGAGCGGCACGGCCTCGCGCTGGCAGGTCTCGCGAAGCCGGTCGCGGCCGACGTGCGGGTCCAGTACCACGACCAGGGGCACACCGTGCCGGGGTGGACGAACTCCGACATGGCCGCCACCTTCTCCTCCTGGCTGTGAGCGGGAGCCCACTGCCCCATGTCCGTTCCACCGAACCCCCGTCCGCTGTCCGATGGGCGGCGACACCCATGACCGCGCGAGGAGCGATGTGCGTCGGGCCGCACGCTGGAGTGTCTGGCGACGGGCTCTGCCGGCCGTGACCGGCCGCCGGCCCCTGCGTCCGGCGGCCGCTGGGACCAACCCCGAACGGCGCCTGGTGGTGCTGCACTCCCTGCGCGAGCCGGACGGCACCACGCAGTACGCCGACCAGATGGTCCAGGGCGCCGCCCCGGACGTCGACATCCGCTTCTTCGACTGGCAGACGGGGCTGTTCGGCCGGTACGACGTGCTGCACGTGCACTGGCCCGAGCTGCTCATCCGCGACAGCCGGCGGCCGTGGCTGCGGTTCGTCAAGCGCCGGCTGCTGGACCTGTTGCTCCTGCGGCTGCGGCTGCGGCGGGTCCCGCTGGTGTGGACGGCGCACAACCTCAGCCCGCACGAGCAGGGCAGTCGAGCCGACCACCGGTCGCTGGACCGGTTCTACCGGCACGTCGACCTGGTGATCCGGCTCAACCCGGCCAGTCCGGTCACCGCCGGCCGCGAGACGGTGACGATCCCGCACGGCCACTACCGGCAGCCCTTCGCCCAGTACCCGCAGCCCGAGGCGGAGCCCGGCCGGGTCCTCTACTTCGGCATCATCCGGCCCTACAAGGGCGTCGACGTCCTCATCGACGCCTTCCGGGGCATCGACCGGGCCGACCTCCGGTTGCGGATCGTGGGGAACCCGCACCCCGGCCAGGCCGAGTTGGTGCAGGAGGCGTGCGCGGGCGACCCGCGCATCGACACCCTGCTCCGGCTCGTGAGCGACCAGGAGCTGGTCGACGAGATCCGCCGATCGCAGCTGGTGGTCCTGCCCTACCGCGGGAGCATGCACAACTCCGGGTCCCTCTTCGCGGCGCTGTCCCTCGGTCGGCCGGTCCTCGTGCCGGAGTCGCCGACCAACGCGGCGTTGTCCGAGGAGGTGGGTCCCGACTGGATCCTGCAGTACGCCGGTGAGCTGACCCCGCAGGTCCTCGAGGCGGCGATCACCTCCACGGCCACCGGCCTGGACGGCGAACCGCGGCTCGACGACCGCGACTGGGAGCGGATCGGGCTCCACCACCGCGACGCCTACCGCCGGGCCCGAGTGCTCAGCGGGCGAGGGTGAACGCCGAGTCACGAGCGGGGGAGGGCCCGGGGCTCGGCACACGAGCCACCCGGGGTGCTGCCGTCACGCTGGGCGGCCAGGGGATCCGGGTGCTCGTCCAGCTCGTGGGCATCGCCGTCCTCGCACGGCTGCTCGACCCCGAGGACTACGGGCTCATCGCGATCGTGGCCCTCATCGTCGGTTTCGGTGAGCTGTTCCGGGACTTCGGGCTCTCCTCGGCCGCCGTCCAGGCCAAGACGCTCTCCGACGGGCAGCGGGACAACCTGTTCTGGCTCAACACCGGCATGGGCGCGGTCCTGGCCGTGCTCGTCTGCGCCGCATCGCCGCTGATCGCGCTGGCCTTCGACGACGACCGGCTCACGCTCGTCGCCGTCGTCATGTCGGCCACCTTCCTGCTGAACGGGGTCTCCACCCAGTACCGGGCGATGCACACCCGGCACCTGCGGTTCGGCAAGCTGGCTCTCTCCGAGATCGGCGGGCAGGTCGCCGGGGTGGTCGTCGGCATCGTGCTCGCCGTCCTCGGGGCCGGCTACTGGGCGCTGGTCGCCCAGCAGCTCACCCAGGGGCTGGTCGCGCAGGTGTTCCTGGTCGCCACCAACCGGTGGCTGCCGGGCTGGGTGGACCGGAGCGCGTCCGTCCGGCCCTTCATCGGGTACGGCATGCCGCTGCTCGGCTCGCACCTGCTCAACTACCTGGGCCGGAACATGGACACCCTCGTGCTGGGTGCGCGCTTCGGTGCGGCGCCCGTCGGGCTCTACAACCGCGCCTTCCAGCTGGTCATGATGCCGCTGCTGCAGGTCCAGGCACCGGCGACCCGGGTGGCCCTGCCGGTCCTCTCCCGGCTGCAGGACGACCGGAAGCGGTTCGCCGAGTTCATCAGCTTCGGTCAGGTCGCGCTGCTCACCCTGATCGGCGGTCTGTTCGCCGTGCTGTTCGCGCAGGCCGAGTCCGTGGTGTTCGTGATGCTCGGGTCCCAGTGGACGGAGGCGGTGCCGATCTTCCGGGTGCTGCTCGTCGCCGGGTTCTTCCAGGCCGCCACCTACGCCATCTCGTGGGTCTTCCTGGCCAAGGGGCTGACGCGCTCTCAGTTCGTCTACGCGTTGGTGACCAGGCCCGTGATGGCCGTCGTCATCGTGGTCGGCTCCGCCTGGGGGCTGCAGGGCGTGGCGGTGGGCTACGCGATCGGGGTGGCCCTGTCCTGGCCGGTGGCGCTGCTGTGGATCGCGCGCGTCTCCGACGCCCCCGCCGGGCGAATGTTCGGCAACGGGCTCCGCACCGGGCTGGTCTTCGGCACGGCGTCGGCGCTCTCCTACCTGGCCACGGTGGCGCTCCCGGACGACGCGCATGCGCTGCGCCTGGTCGTCGGGGTCGTCGCCGTCCTCGGCGCGACCGGCCTCACCGCACTCGTCTGGCCGACGTTCCGGCGCGACCTGCGCGGCATCGCGGGGATGCGCAGGTCCCTCCGGCGCGGCTCCGGTCGTCCGGCCACCCGGCCGGCGGACGACGACGGCGCACCCACCGACCGGGACGCCGACCCGACCACCCTCAGCCTCACCGGTGCGGCTGCCACTGACCCGATCACGACCCCGAAGGCGGGTATGGACGCATGACCAAGGCCATCGAGCGCGCGCACCGGATCCGGCGACGGGCGGTGGTGGCATCGGGGCTGCCCAGCCGCGTCGACCGCCGGATCGTCCGGTCCCGCGCGCGCGCCGAGCCGCGCGACCGGAGCAGGCACCTGCTCCTCGCCGCGCCCGGCGGCGGCAACGTCGGGGACCAGGCGATGCTCGAGGCGGTGCTGGAGAACACCGCCGGCCGGGTGACCCTGGTCGTGCCCGACCGCGCGTCGGTGGAGCTGCCCGAGGAGTTCCGGCAGCGCGTGGAGGTGCTGGAGATCCCGCACCTGGTCTACGGGACCGGCGCCGAGCACCGGGCATCGGTGGCGTCGTTCGGCCGGGCTCTCGCGGGTGCGGCCCAGCTGTCCGTCCTGGGCGCGGACGTGATGGACGGCCGGTACTCGTTGCCGGCGTCGGTGCGCCGGTCGAACCTCGCCCGGGCGGCCGCGCTCGCCGGGGTCGAGACCCGGGTCATCGGGTTCAGCTGGAGCGACCGTGCCCGGGTCGCGGCCCGGCGGTCGCTGGCTGCCGCGGCCCGGGACGGGGTGCGCCTCCTGCTGCGCGACCCCATCTCCGCCGAGCGCGCCCGCAAGGACGGGATCGCACCGGTCGAAGAGGTCGCGGACGTCGTCTTCGCCGCCCGGAGCGTGGACGCGTCGGCGGCCGACGAGCTGCTGCAGCACGTCACCCGGCCGGTCGCGCTGGTCAACGTCAGCGGGCTGCTCGCCGGCCGGCTGGACCAGACCGAGGAGTACGTCCGGATCGTGGAGGGCCTGCGGAGCCGTGGCCTGCACGTGTTGGTCATCCCGCACGTCGACCGGGAGCAGAGCGGTGACATGGAGGCCTGTGCCGCGCTGCTGGCGCGGGTGGGCGAGCTCCCCGACGTGAGCAGCGTGCCCTCGATCCTGTCCCCGGCGCAGGTCCGCGGGCTGACAGCCCGGGCCAGCATCACGGTGACCGGTCGCATGCACCTGGCGGTGATGTCGCTGCTGCACGGCGTCCCGGCGCTCACCCTGGCGTCCCAGGGCAAGGTCGAGGGCCTCATGCAGCTGTTCGGGACGCCGGAGCTGCGCATCGACGCGGTCCCCGGCTTCTCGGCGGTCGTGGTCGACGTGGTCGACCAGGTCCTCGCCGCGGACTCGGCAGCCCGCCAGGCCATCCGGCAGGCGCTCCCGGGCGTCGTGGCGATGGCGCAGCGGAACACGGCCGACCTGCTGGCCTCCGTCCACACCGGGCAGGCCTAGATGGCCGGCAGGATGCGTGGCGCGCTGGCCAGCGCGGTGGCCGGCAGCCCGGTCTGGGCTCCCCGCACCCGGGCGCGGCTGCTCCGGGCGCTGGGTGTCCGGGTGCACGGCAGTGCCCGGGTCTACCCGTGGATCCGCTTCGTGGGCGGCGTCGACCACCTGGAGATCGGTCGGGGTGCGTTCGTCAACGTCAACGCGACGATCGGTGCCAACGCCCGCATCGTCATCGGCGACCGGGTCCACCTCGGCCCCGGGGTCAGCCTGCTGCCCACCTCCCACGAGGTGGGGCCGCGTGAGCAGCGCGCCGGGGCGCCGGTCAGCGCACCCATCACGATCGGGGCCGGTGCCTGGCTCGGCGCCGGGGTCACCGTCCTGGGCGGGGTGACCATCGGTGCGGGCTCGGTCATCGCCGCCGGCGCCCTGGTCAGCGGTGACACCCAGCCGGACGGCGTCTACGGCGGCGTGCCGGCGCGGCTGATCCGCCGGCTGGACCCTTCGGGACCCGGGCCCGCCCCCGCCCCGGCGGAGCCGACCACCTCCACGGTGGAGTGAACCTGCCCCCGATGAGCCGTCCGGTCGTCCCGATCCCCGTACCGTCGGTGTACCGGCTGTTAGGGTCCGCGCGGACTCTCGGGTTCCCGCGGGTCCAGGTGACCGGACACGGTCGGGCGACGGACCAGGCCGTAGGAAGAACGGATCCTCGATGAGCGCCCAGAGCACTGCCCCGACGACGGGGCGGTTCGCGTGGCTCGAGCCCGTCAAGGGCCTGGCCATCTTCATGGTCATCGCCTACCACGTGACCCTGTACCTGAAGACCGCCGACGTCGACGCGGTGCTCGGCCGGGCCAAGGCCGTCTTCGAGCTCTTCCCGATGCCGGCGTTCTTCCTGATCGCCGGGATCTTCGCCGGCCGGCACGGGGCCACCAAGTTCCGCGCGCTGTGGAAGCGGCGGCTGCTGCCGCTGCTGTACCTCTACGTGCTGTGGTCGGTCATCCGGACCGTCTTCTACTTCGTCGTCCCCGGGCTCAACGGCGAGCTCGGTGAGATCCCGGCGACCGACCCGCTGGCCCTGCCGCTCATCCTGTTCTGGCCGAGCAGCAGCTACTGGTTCCTCTACGCCCTCTTCCTGTTCACGCTCGGCCGCTGGCTGATCGCCCGGGCGCCGATCTGGGTGCAGCTGGCCGGTTCCGGCCTGGTGTCCACCCTCTTCACCAGCGGCCTGGTCGACGCGCACAACATCGGCTGGAACCGGGTCGGCGCACTGTTCTTCTTCTTCGTGCTGGGCGCGGTGTTCTCCCGGGAGATCCGAGACCTCGTCGAGCGGGCGCGGCCGGTGCACCTCGGGATCGCCTTCGCCGCGCTGGTCGTGTCCACCGCGCTGATCGTCCTGGGCTTCCGCTGGGTGCCGCTCGTGGTGCTCGTCGGGCAGCTCGCCGCCGTGGCCGTCGGCATCCTGATCACCCGGTACCTGGTCCGGCTGCCGGGCTTCGGCATCTTCACCTCGATGGGCACCGCCAGCCTGAAGCTGTACCTGCTGCACCTCTACGTCATCGTGGTGGCGACCGCGCTGATCGGGCTGCTGGACCCCGCATGGCCTCGGTGGGTCGACGTCGGCGTGCAGATCGCGCTGGTGGTCCTCACCGTCCTGGCGTCGTTCGGTCTCGCCCGGCTCACCAGCCGGGTCCGCTGGCTGTACGCGCCACCGGCCTTCCTCCGCGGTCCCCGTCCCCGCGGGGTGCGGCAGGACCCCACCCCCAACGACCCGGAGGCGGCGGTCAGCCCACAGCGCGACCTGACGCCCCGGCCCACCGAGAAGAGGGAATGACGATGCCCCGGGAACTGCCCGAGCTCCGGCCGGGCGCCGAGCGGCGGCTCGTGCTGGCCGCGTCCACCGGTGGTCACCTCGCCCAACTGGTCCGGCTGGCGCCGGGGCTCGGGGCCTCCGCCGACTCGCTCTGGATCACCTTCCCCACCGCGCAGAGCGAGTCGCTGCTGGCGGGCCGGAACGTCCTGCACGTGCCCTACATCCGTCCGCGGGAGGGGGTGAAGATCGCGCGTGCGTTCCGGTCGATCCTGCCCCGGCTGCGGGCCGAGGAGTTCGACGCCGCGGTGAGCACGGGGTCGGCGCTGGCGCTGGCCGCGCTGCCCGCCGCGCACCTGGCCGGGATCCCGACGCTCTACATCGAGAGCGTCTCGCGGGTGAACGGCCCCTCCGTCAGCGGCCGGGTCCTGGCCGCGATGCGCTTCGCCCAGCTGCGGACACAGCACCCGGGCTGGGCGGGGGGTCGCTGGGGCACCCACCCGAGCGTGTTCTCGGCGTTCCGGATGGCGCCTCGGCCGGTGCAGCGCCAGGGGCAGGCCCGGCTGTTCATCACGCTCGGCACGCTCCGCGGCTACCCGTTCCACTCGATCGTCGACCGCGTCCTGGAGCTGGGCCTGGCCGACGAGCACACGGTCTGGCAGCTGGGGGAGACCGAGCCGGCCGTCGAGCTGCCGGGTCAGGTCCACCACGAGCTGCCCGCCCGGGACTTCGAGCGGCACGCGCGCGAGGCGGACGTGGTGATCACCCACGCCGGCGTGGGCAGCGTCCTCGGGCTGCTGGAGATGGGCATCGCGCCGATCGCCGTCGTCCGCCGCCGCTCCCGTGGCGAGCACGTCGACAACCACCAGCAGCAGCTGGCGGACCTGATGAAGAGCAGCGGGATCGGCTTCGCCGTCGAGGTCGACGAGCTCTGCCCGGAGGTCGTCGCGGCTGCGGCGCGCGTCCGGGTCGAGACCGACGCCGGCACGACCGGCGAGTCCGGCACGTCGCTCTCCCGACCCTGACCGCTGCCGCGCTGCGCGCGGCGGTCAGGGGGCCGGACGGCGCACGGGGCGCTCGTCCGGCCTGCTGACCCAGCCGGTGCGACCGTCGACGGCGCCGGTCGCGGGCGGGGTCAGGTGACGCTGTGCCCGGCCTGCGAGATGGCCGTGATCTCCCGGAAGAAGTCGTTGTCGCGCAGCAGGACCTCGGGCTCGTCGATGCCCTGGAGCCGGCCGGCGCCCATCACCATGACCCGGTCGCAGATCGACAGCGTGGACACCCGGTGCGCGACGAGGAAGAGCAGGACCTCGCCCTTCATCCGCGCCAGGGACTCCTGGACCGCCTGCTCGCTCTTGACGTCCAGCGCACTGGTGGGCTCGTCGAGGATCAGCACGTCGGGGCGCCCGGCCAGGGCGCGCGCCAGGCACAGTCGCTGCCGCTGGCCCCCTGAGATCGCCGCGGCCCGCTGCCCGATGACCGTCTGGTAGCCCTTCGGCCAGCTGAGGATCTCCTCGTGCAGCGAGGCCTTGCGGGCGGCCTCCTCGACCTCCGCGTCGGAGATGTCGTCGCGGTAGAAGCGGATGTTGTCGGCGACGGTGCCCCAGAGCAACTGGGGGCTCTGCGGCACGTAGGAGACGCGCTGCCGCCAGTCGCCGAGTCGGAAGTCGCGGCCGTCCCGTCCGTTGACCGTGACGGTGCCGGTGGTGGGCAGCCGGAGGCGCAGCAGCAGCTGCACGATGGAGGACTTCCCGGCCCCGGACGGGCCGACGATGCCGATGACCTCGCCGCGGCGGGCCTCGAAGGAGAGGTCGTGGAGGACGGGCGCCCCGGAGTCGTAGGCGAAGTCCACGTGGGACATGCCGAGCCGCTCGATGCGGTCCAGCGGGTGCTCGCCGTCCTGCCGGGTGTGGTCGGCGTAGTGGTCGAGCGCGCGGCGCAGCCGGCCCATGTAGGGGATCAGCTCGTTCATCCGGGTGGAGGAGGCCTGGATCCGCTGCCCGAAGGTGAGCGACCGGATGAGGATGAGGACGACCGCGCCGAGCTCGCCGATCGCCGTCGCCCCGGACAGGTGGACGATCGTGAGGGCGAGGAGCAGCAGGAAGAAGGCGACGCTCTGGTAGAGCGCCGGCACCGCGCGGTTGAGGAAGCGGGTCTGCAGGAGCGGACGACGCACCTCCTGGATCATCTCCTCGACCGCCTGGCGGTAGGCCCGGTTGGCCCCGAAGACCTGGGTCTCCTCGGCCAGCTGGACCATCTCCTGCACGCCCTTGGCGTACTCGACGTTCTCCGCGCTCAACGCCCGGGCGTGGCCGCGCTGGCGGCGGGCCAGCGGGGCGAGCATCAGGAAGAGGACCGCCGAGGCCCCGATGAGGATGAGCGCCGTCGGGGCGCTGAGCAGGAAGGCGGAGGCGAGCAGCGTGAAGAACATGAGGACCGCGCTGATGCCCTCGGAGAGGGTGGTGACCGCCGCCGAGGCCTGGATCGCCTGGGTGGTCATCAGGGACTGGAAGTGCCCGTCGCGCTCCGCCGACTGGATCTTCCAGGACGCCGAGGTGAACCGCTCGAACAGGTCACGCCGGAGGGCGGCCATCACCGACGCGCTCATCGAGGCGGGAACGTAGGCGAGCCACACCTGGAGTGCGCCGCGGAAGACGGCCAGCCCCATCCCGACCGCGCAGAGGACGACCAGCGGGGCGGTGACGTCGATCGGGCCCGGGATGGCGTCCACCTGCGTCTGCCCCTGGGACAGCGCCGTGGCGAGGGAGGCGACCAGGGCCAGCAGTGCGGCCTCGACGAGGCCGGCGATCACGGAGCCGCCGGCCATCAGTGCGATGCGCGACTTCGACGAGCCGAGGAAGGGGCCGAACTGTTGCCACGCGGTCCTGTAGCGCCGGACGACCCTGGTGGGTGTCGGCCACTGCTTCGGCAGTGACAACTGCTCTCCCGGACTCGAGTGCACGACCCCGGCCGGGGTCAGGTCACGGAGGACCCTACCGTCGCCCGCTGGCCGTCAGGAGCGTTGTCGCCCACACTGGGGAACGGCGGCGAGGGGGGTCGACGTTGCGGCGTCGGCGCTCGTCTGTTGGAGTGTGCGCCGTGGCCCGTGCGCCGTTCCCCCGTCTCGACCCGCAGCGGCTGGTCCCTGTCCAGCTGCGCCGGGCGAGGAAGTTCTACCTCCGGCACGGTCGGCTACCTCCGCTGGTGGACTTCGAGACCTTCAACGACAAGGTCCAGTGGCGGGTGACCCGTGACCGCCGCGAGCTGCTCCGGCTCACCTGCGACAAGCTGGCGATGAAGGAGCACGCCGCCCGGCTCGCGCCGGGCCTGACCCGTACGCCGGAGACCTACTGGTTCGGCACGGACGTCGCCGAGCTGCGGGACGTCGACCTCCCCGCGAACTGGGTGCTGAAGCCGAACCACGCGAGCCAGCGCGTCGTCATCAGCGGGGGCCCGGCCGACGTGGAGGCGCTCGCCGCGGAGGTCGAGGGGTGGGTGAGCGAGCCGTACTGGCGGCGCAGTGGCGAGTGGGCCTACCGCACGGCGCGCCCCGGTCTGTTGGTCGAGGAGTTCATCGGCACGCCGGGTGAGGTGCCCGCCGATCTCAAGCTGTTCGTCTTCGACGGCCGGCCCCGTGCGATCGCCGTCCACAGCCGGGACGGGAACGTGCACCGGGCGCGGTACTACACCCCCGACTGGGAGCCGCTGCCCTGGAACGGCGGGTACGCCCCCGGGCCGGACACCGCCCGGCCGGAGCGGCTGGAGGACATGCTGAAGGCGGCGTCCCAGCTGGCGGCGGACTTCGACATGATGCGCGTGGACTTCTACGAGCACGACGGGGTGCTGTGGTTCGGCGAGCTGACCCCCTACCCCGCGGCGGGCCTGGCCCGGTACGAGCCGGAGCTGGACCGGCTGCTGGGCAGCTGGTGGCAGCTCCCCGTCTCCGGGACGAGGCGGCTGCTCCGCCTCCGCTGAGCTCCGCACGGCGGCCGCGCGAGCGCTCCTCGGCGCAGGGGGGCCGGGCAAGGAGCGGGGCCGGCCTGTACGCGAGGGGACGGCGAGGCCGCCACCCCCGTGCGCGGCCTCAGGCGTGCCGGCGGTCGAGCAGGCCGTGGTCGATGTAGAAGCGCCGCACGCGCGGGTCGGCCAGGAAGGACCCGTGGAACTGGAACACGTTGAGGTTCGGGACGCCGGCGTTCCCCTCGAGGACCAGTGGGCCGCGGTCGGTGACGCAGACGTCCCAGCCGACGTGCGTCACCTCCGGGAAGGCCGCCATCAGCCGCCCGACCAGGTCGAGCACCTCGCCCCAGTGCGGCACGGTCTCCCCGGCGATCGGCACCCCGGTGTCGGGGTGCCGGTCGAACGTCGGCCGCCCCCGCTCCCGCGGCCGTCCCACCGCCGGGCCGAGGCGCCCGGTCGCGAGGTCGACGGCGCTGCACAGCCCCCCCGAGCTGACGTTGTCGACGGCGCCGCTGGCCGCGGTGCCCCACCGGTGCACCGCGGCGGCGACCACCGGGTCGCCGTCCGGCAGCCGGATGGCCAGCGCGCGGAGCGTGTTGAGGGAGCCCGGGTGGACGGCCCGGAGCTGCGGGTGCTGCTCCAGTCGCTCCTGCACGAGCACGGCGGCTCCCGGCTCGCCGGTGACCAGGCCCTCGACCTGCTCGCCCGCCACGATGCGGACCCCGCGTCCGCCGGCGCCGTCGAGGGGCTTGAGGACGACGTCCGGCGCGGCCCGCATCCGGTCCAGCGCCGCGGCCGACCGGCCGTGCAGCGTGCCGCGGAGCCCGACGCCGTAGACCTCGGGGGCGGCCGCCGCGAGGCCGCGGGCGACCACGACGTCGGCGAAGACGTTCTTGTCCTCCAGCAGCCGTGCGCCGGCCGGGTGGTTCAGCCGGCGCAGCCGGGCCTCGACCGCGGCGTCGCTGATGAACGGGACGGCGGGGTCGTGGATGCCGGGGTAGGCGTACCAGCGGTTGGAGAGGAAGCCGCGCCGCCACATCGACGGGTGCAGGCGGCCGGCGTACTGGCGCCGCTCCAACCGCGCCATGGTGCGCAGCAGCGTGGCGCGGCTGGTCATGCGGTGCGCCGCACCCGGCGCCTGGCAGCCCGGGTCACCCGGCGCTGGGTCCGCACGAGCTTGCGGCCGAGGACGAGCGCCGGGGGAGCGAAGGTCACGCCGTCCCGGTTGGTCAGCTGGCAGGGCCGGCACTGACCGCAGGGCAGGTCGCCCAGCGGGTCGTGGCAGAACCAGCGCTGGGACAGCAGGTCCAGGAAGCCGTGCTCCCGGGCGATCTGGGCCATCTCGCCCTTCGTCGTCCGGAGGACGGGGAAGGACCAGAACCGGAACATCTGCGCCTCGGGCGCGGAGCTGAGCGTCCCGCGGTCGTCGGTGAAGACGAGGCGGTGCAGCGCGGTGGGGCCGTCGTCGTGGGCCTGCATGCAGACCTCCACGCCCGACCAGCCGAGTCGCTCGGCGACCCCGGCCAGGTAGACGTACTGGCTGCCGATCCAGGTGCCGTTGCGCAGGATCGACGCGTTGAGGGCCTGGAGCTCCTCCGACGGCGGGAAGTCCCAGCGCAGGTGCATCTCGACCGGGGCCAGCATCGCCGGGTCGTCGAGCCGCTGGAGCAGCTGCTCGCGCATCCGGGCCATCGTGCTGAGCTCCAGCAGGGTGCTGCGCCGCTCGGGGTTGACCACGTAGATCGGCTGCACCGGCCGGTGCTCGACGAGCAGCGCCTGCATCAGCCGGAAGGAGGAGTCCCAGCCTCCGGTCCACAGCAGTCGGATGGGGGCGTGGTCCTCGGCGGCACTCATCGCCGTCCTCTCGTTCGTTCCAGGGGTCACGGGCCGGGTGCGGTACCGGACGGGTGGCCCCGTCCGGTACCGGGGTTCATCGGGAGGTGAGGGTGCGCCCGGCCCGCCGGACCACCCGACGGGCGCGGTCCCGACCGCGGAGGAGCATGCCGGCGGCGACCTGCCGGGACACCCGGCCGGTGGGCAGCGGCACCCCGAGGCACTCGACCCGCTCCCGGGTGTCCGGGTCGGCGAGCCAGCCGTCGGCGGCCAGCATCTGGGAGCCGCGCAGGCTCCAGTGCACGTTGCCCTCCAGCAGCACCGGCCCGTCCGGGCCGATCACCACGTCCCAGCCGAGGAAGCGCAGCCCGGGGAAGAGGACGGCGGCGCGGCGGCACAGCTCGACGGTCTCCTGCCACAGGGGCAGCTCCCGGCCGGCGAACCGCTCACCGGTGTCGGGGTGCTCGGTCAGGTCACCCGGCACCCCCTTGAGGATGCCGGGGCCCATCACGCCGGTGGCCACGTCGATCGGGATGCTGACCCCGCCGGACCCCCAGTTGTCGATCATGCCGCCGCGTCGGCCGAGCCGGATGCTCGCGGCGTGCACGTGCGCCGTCCCGTCGGCGGCGACGGTGGTCAGGACGCGGCAGGTGTTGGTCGTCGTGGGGGCCAGCGGTGCCAGCTCCGGGTGGTTGCGGACGGCGTGCTGCAGGACGTAGCCGCTGACCCCGCGCTCACCGCCCGGGTCGAGTGCGGCGAAGACACGCTCGAGGGTGGTCTCCTCGCCGGTGCGGGTGGTGGCCGTGCCGGTCGCGTGGTCGATCCGGTCGAGGATGACGATCTGCGCGCCCTGCCCGCCGCCGGCCGGCTTCACCACCAGCCCGGACGGACGCTGGCGGTCCAGCTCGGCGAGGACCTCGGGCACGGTCCGCAGCGGGCGTTCGCCGTCCCAGGTGGTGCCCTGGACGCTGTCGAAGAAGCCGATGGTCGGGGGCACGGGCAACCCGAACCCGTCGGCGAAGCGGTAGAAGACCCACTTGTGCTCGGTGAGGACGTGGTTGCGCGGGTCGTTGACGACGTCCTGGACGAACCTGCGGTTCCAGTCGCTGCCCAGGTACCGGCCGGCGTCGGTGGCCGGGCGCCCGTCGGCGAAGCCGTAGGCGGCGATGTCCGCGGGCCGATAACCCCACAGCCAGACCAACTTGGTGCGCTGCAGCCTGCTCAGGGCCACGTTCCTCCTCCTACCGCTGGGCTCTCGAGGTCGCCGGGGTGGCGGCCGGCCACGGCATTGTGCCCGAAGACGATCAAGAAACGGTCGGTTCCCGGTGCCCCGTGACCGGAGGGCGGCCCAGGGCGGCGGCCTGCCGGGCGTCGACGCGGAGGGAGGCGATGACGCCGGCGGCCGCGAACACGAACGGGAAGGACGGCGACGAGACGAACACCGGGGCCACCGCGGACTCCACGAGCAGCAGGACCAGCCACCCGACCCCGGTGATCCGGATCCAGCGGACCAGGACGTCCTCGCGGGCGGAGACGCGCCGGAGCAGGGCGACGAGCATGCAGGCGAGCCCGGCCGCGAAGCAGAACGCGCCGAACCAGCCGGTCTCGCCGTAGATCGCCGGCCACTGGGAGTCGTTGAGGAACTGACCGGAGTCCGGCCCCGGGCCCAGGCCGTAGCGGCCGGGGAAGCCCAGTGCGTAGTACAGCGGGCTGTAGTCGTCGGCGGCCGTCGAGCTGGCGTACCGGCCGAACCCCGCGCCGAACGGGAAGAACTGTGCCGCGACGGTGACCCCACCTGCGGTGAGCATGGAGCGGGCGGAGTCCTGGTTGAGGTAGATGTCGATGTCGCCACCGATGAGCGCCGCGAGCGGCGGCACGGTGAGGAGCGCCACGAGCGGACCGACGGCGAGGAGCGCCGCGACCCCGACCGGCCTGAGGAAGCGGGTGCCGACCGCCGCCAGCGTGGCCAGCAGCCCGACGATGGACTTGACCTGGAAGGTCAGGAAGGCCAGGCCACCGGAGAGCAGCACGAGGATCGTGTTGGCGAGGGAACGGCGGACCACCAGGCCGTAGACGAGCGCGCCGACGGCGAGCACCCCGCTGAACCGGCTGAAGGCGGCCGGGTGCTGGAACGCACCGTTGATCGCCGGGAACGGGCCGATGTAGCTGATCGGCGGACGCCCGGTGGTGAAGTTCGCCCACGCCGCCGGGAGCGCGAGGTTCAGCAGTGCGGTGAAGGCCATCACCACGATCGCCGTGATGCCGAGGCGGACCAGCAGGGCCAGGTCGTCGCGGGTCCAGTGCAGCTGGGCGAGCGCGAAGGCGAACACCACGCCCTTGACGGCGATGAAGGCAGCGGGGACAGCGAGCCCGGCGGGGACCTCCGCCAGCAGGGAGCTGAGCAGCCCGGCGACGAGGAAGCCCACGAACCAGCCGGTCCCCGGCAGCCAGACCAGTCGTCCCTCGGTGACCAGGCGGCGGGTGCTGAGGGCGACGACGGCGAGGGCGATCACCCCTTCGTCCGCGTAGGTGCCCAGCTGCCCGGCCAGGTTCTGGATGGGTGCCGAGAGGATGACCACGATCAGGGCCAGCAGCGCGAAGAGCTTCGGCTGGAACGCGGCGATCAGCACCCCGGTGAGGGCGAGGAGCAGGGCGAGCGGCACGACCGGCTCGAACCAGGCCAGGGCGGCCAGGACGAAAGCCAGGACGGCGGCAGCAGCCACCCAGGCGGGCCCGGGAGGCGTTCCCGGGCCGGACCGCGCGGGGGCCGCTGCGGTCGTCGGCGGTGCCGACATCAGCGTCCCCGGGTGCCCGCGGAGAGCGCCTGGCGGAACACGATCACCAGGAAGGCCACGAGCAGGCCGACCGCGAGCCCCACCAGCAGGTTGAGCAGGAGCAGCGGCGAGGCGAGCTCGTCGGGGATCTCCGGCGCCTCCACCACGGTGCCGGTCACGTTGACCGGGCTGGCGGCGGCGTCCTCGCCCTCGATCTGGGTGATGAGGCTGGCGGCGATCGCGTTGGCGAGCTCCGCGGCGTTCGTCGGGGTGCTGGCCTCGACCGTGATGTTGATGATGGAGGTGCGGGGGAGCACCTCCGCGGTGACGTTGTCCACGAGATCGGTGGAGGCGACGTCCGCCCCGATGGCGTCGATGGCGGGGTCGAGCACCGCGGGGGTCTGGGCCAGCGCCGCGTAGGTCTCCACGCGGTCGGCGACGAGCGCCGATGCCTGGGACACGCTGTTGGCGGGGGTGGTGCCGTCGACGGCGACGGAGATGACCGGGTCGACGAGCACCTTGGTCTCGGTCTCGTAGCGCTCCGGCATGAAGACGGTGACGAGCCATCCGGCGAGGAGCCCGGCGACGACGGCGGCCACGATGATCAGCCAGCTGCGGCGGATCACGCGCAGCACGTCACGCAGCTGCATGGAGCCCGGGTCCTCGTGGCGGTACCGGGGGAGCGGGGGCGCAGCGGTGTCGATGGTCATGTAGGGGGTCCTCTCGGGTGCTGGGGTGCGGGAGTCCGGCGTGCTGGTCACAGCTGCTCCTCCAGGAAGCCGAGGACCGCACGTCGCACGTCGCTGTCGAGCAGCGTGATCCCGTGGCTGGGTGCATCGACGATCAGCAGCTCTGCTGGGACGCCGGCGTCCTCCAGCGCTGTCGCCAGCGCCTCGGGCTGTTCTTCGGGTACGAGTTCGTCGGTGCCGTTGACCAGCAGCATCGGTGGGTCGGAGGGGTCGACCCCGGTGATGGGGGAGGCCGGTACCGACTGCGGGCAGTCGGTCACCGAGGTGCAGCCGAGGTAGTTCAGCACCAGGTCGGCGGCCTGCTCACTGGGCCGGCCGAGCTCCAGGCCCTCGGGGGACAGCACCGAGACGCCGCTCAGGGACGCCACCGCGCCCAGCCGGGCACCGGTGTCGAGCGGGCCCTCGCCGCGGGTGGCCAGGCTCTGCGCGATGATCGCCCCGGCCGAGCTGCCGATGGCGCCGATCCGGGCCGGGTCGATGCCGAACGCCTCCACCTGGGCGGGCTCGCGTAGCCACTGCACCGCGTTGGCGAGGTCGTCGACCTGGGCGGGGTAGGTGAACTCCGGTGCGAGCCGGTAGTCGACCGAGAAGGCGGCCGCGCCCTGTTCGGCTGTCAATTCGCACAGCGTGCGCAGTCCGCTGCTGTCGCGGGTGCCTTCGGTGAAGCCACCGCCGTGCACGAGCAGCACGGCGGCGACCGGCTCGTCGGCGTCGGTGGGGAGGCAGGCGTCGAGCTTCAGCTCGCTCTGGTCGTCGGACCAGTAGGTGAGGCCTTCCTCCACCCGCACGTTGTCCGGACCGGGGTCGAGCCGAGCCGTCGGCTCGGACGACGAGGAGCAGGCGCTCAGCGTCAGGACCAGGGCGGTCACGCCCAGGGCCGCAGCGGGGAGGCCGGGTCGCGACATGGCGGGGCTCTTCACGTGCATCGGGGTTCTCGAATCCGTCGGGCGGCGACGGACGAGGGCCCTGGTGTTCGAGGACAGCGGGGCCGGGTCTCGTCGAGGCCGTCGGCTCATCAGTGCTGCGCGGCTGCGCTGCATCATCTTGCCGTCGCGGGGTAGGGGGTGGGTCGCAACGTGACGAACCTAGCGTCGAGGGCTCCGTGCTGGCCGTGAGCGCTGTCACGGCGGGAGCGGGGAGGCCGAGCTCGCCGGGCTGCTGGCGGAGCATGAGTGACGTGACTCACATACGACGGGAAGTGATCGCTCACAGTGACTGCCGCGCGTCCTTACTCGTCGAGTTCCCACAGCGTGGCGAGCGGCCAGTTTAATCCGCGTGCGCGCGTGGAGGGGTAGCTCATTCACTGGATCGGGTGCTGCGGTGGGTGCCCGCGTCGTCGCGCGCCTGGTCCTCGGAGTGCTGCTGGGGTGCACGCCGCGCAGTGACCGCGGACAGGATCGAGGATGTGCTGTCAGCCGGTACCGGTCGTCGCATGAACTGCCGATGAACCTGTCGAGGCCGTCGCACCGCCGCGTCGGCAGGCCGGCCCTTCCACGGACGTGCCGTCACACAATGTGATTCCCGTATCACCGGACCCAGCAGTCTCACAAGGCAGTGGCGTGACGTAATCAAACTGCTACGTTCCGCTGCGTGCCTCGCTCTCGTTTCGTCTCCCCGCGAAAGTCCGCCTCGGCCACGTGCCGCGCGATCATGGGCGGTGGGCGCAGCCGCTGGCTCGCCCTCGCGATCGCCTTCGGGTGCCTCGTGCCCGTGACCGAAGCCGCCACCGGTGCGGCCGAGCCGGTGCCCGCCGCCGACGTCGCTGCCCCCGCGCCGGGTCAGGCCGCCCCTGCGCCGATCGCGGCCGAGACGCAGGCGCCGACCGAGGACGCGGTCAAGGAGGCGACCGGTGGCGCCCGGGCCAGTGCGTCGGCGGATGCGCGGGCCGACAGCCTCGCGGCCTCCTCGTCAGCCCCGGCACCCGCCCCTGCCCCTGCTCCCGTGGCGCCCCGTACCGAGCAGGTGGCGGCACCTGCTCCTGCGGCCCCCGCGCCGGTGAAGGTCGAGCAGGTCGCCGCACCGGCCCCCGCGCCGGCGACCACCACGTCCGGTGCAGCGCTCAGCTGGGCACCGCCCGCCGGTTACGCCAACTACCCCGTCACCAACGTGACGGCCACCGACACGCTGACGACGGTGAGCGGCCGCGGCGGTGACGTGCTGATCAAGCTGCCCACGGATCGCGCGGTCGGCCCGATCACGATCGCGGACTGCCGCAACGCCGTCATCATCGGCGGCAGCATCCGGGCGCTGCCCTCCGCCAAGGTCGCCGGCCACGACCAGCGGGCGATCTACGTGCGCAACTGCACCGGCACCGTGCACATCGAGGGCGTGCACATCGACGGCGCCGTGAGCGGCGCGCAGACCGACGGCATCGCCGCCAACGCGCCGAAGGCGATCCTGCAGATCCAGAACGTGCGGGTCGACGGCCTGCGCGGCATGAGCACCGGGAACCACGCCGACGTCTTCCAGCCCTGGGGTGGGCTGCGGGAGTACCGCATCGACCGGCTGACCGGGTCGTCGAACTTCCAGGGTCTGCACATCTTCGAGAACACCGGGCCGATCGGTAGCGGCGTCATCCGGAACACCAACATCTCCGGGCACAACGACGCCCCGGTGGACAAGGGTGGCTACTACATCTGGACCGACTGCAACGACGACTACCCGATCATGCTGGACGGCGTCTACGTGGCCCCGCGGCCCGGGCGCCCCTTCGGGCAGAGCGTCTGGCCCTCGGTGACCCACAAGACCTGTGCGGCGAACGTCGCCAACGGCGTGGCTACCTGGCCGAAGGACAGCATGATCACCGGCAGCGTGCGGGAGGGTCGCCCGTCGTCGGGTGACTTCGTCCCTGCCGGCTCGGTCGGCCGGAGCTACACCTCGCCCGGCTACCGCTGACCCCTGGTCAGACTCCCCAGTCGCGCTCAGCGACCGATCTGATGCCGCCGAGAGGCGGCGCTGAGTGCCTCGTCCCCGGACTTCCGGGGGCGAGGCACTCGGCTTTGGTGGTCCGCACGCCTTTCACGCAGCACCATCCCGGCGAGAAGAGCGGAGCACACCGCGGCCTCGATGATGAGCATGGAATCCAGTGGCTGCCGGAATCGCGTCCTGGTGAAGGTCAGCGCCATGAAGGCGGCGCTGGTCATGAAGACGGTGAGCAGCAGCAGCTCCGGCGGCTTCGGCGGGAACTTGCGCCACAGTGCCAGCCGTACGAGCACCAATGCGACCAGCGGCACGAACGTCAGGTACGACACCAGCCGCTCCAGTGTGCCGCCGCCGGTCGCGGATGCGGGCTCGTTGTACGGCGCGAAGTAGTTCACCACCTTGCCCAGGTACAGCTGCGCTGCCTCACCAGGGTGCTCGCTCACCCACGTGAATGCGGCGTCGGTGTAGAAGGCGCTCTTCTCGCTCTCCGTCATGGCCTCGCGCTCGGCGGCTTCTCGGTAGCTGTCCATGTCGGCCGTGACCCCAGAGGTCGGCGTCGCCTCCGCTGAGTTCCCCAGCAGCAGGTTCACGCCGGTGGCGGTGCTGACCGGGACGAACGCATCGAAGGCGACAGCGTTGCGTGCCGTCCAGAGCGCCACGGGAAGCAATCCGGCCAGCACCGCCGGGACCACGAAGCGAAGGGTCTGGTGACGGAACCGCCACAACGCCCAGAGGACGACGATGAGGGCTGCAAAGGCCAGGGTCGGCGCTGAGTACAGGACGACGACGGACAGCAGTCCGACGGCGGCTCCGCGCCACGGCCGCGCCGCCCGGGGGTCGTTGAGGCTCACTGCGACCGCGCCGAGCAATGCGGCCATCGCCAGCGTCTGCGGGTACAGGGTGGCCGCGGTGTAGACGTTCAGCGGGTAGAGCAGGAGCAGGAAGGCCGCGATCCAACCCGCCGACGGCCCTGCGACATGTGTTGCTATCCGGCGGGCCAACAGCGCAGACACGACGAGAAGTGCCGCCGACACGGCTACGAGCAGCTCGATCGGTGTGCCGAGGAGCCGGAACACGGCGAGCAGCAGGGGCCAGGCCGGCGGCCGGTAGGCGGTGGTCTCCCCGTCCAGTTGGTAGCCATCACCGCGCAGCACCGAATCGGCAATGGTGACGTAGCCCCGTTCGTCGCGGTAGGACAGGTCACCTGTTGCCAGTGCGAAGGCCATGACCACTGCAGAGGCGCACCAGAAAGTCGCCCAGGTGAGCCAGTTTCGGTTCGCCCGAACTGCTCTCAGCAAACGTGTCACTGTTCTCGACCCCCGTGGTCGGTAGTTCGGGGGACCGTAGCTGAGCTATTGGCACTCCGGGGGCTCAACGTGTCCGGTAGTTGACCATTCGAACTGTGGGCAATAAGACCGTCACGCGCCGTTGAGCAAGTGATGTTCTACCTGTGGTTGGGTCATCACGCTGAGCGCTGGAAGTGGCACCGATTGCAATGTTGGACATTCGGGCGCGCAATAGGTCGATCGTCAGCGCGTCAGCCTTGTCTGGGGCGCCCCTCAGCGTGGAACCGCTGCGAGCTGGTGCATCTGCGGCCGGGGGTCTCGTTCGCGGGGTGAACTGTCGGTGACTTTGTCGAGACCGTTGACCCACGGCGTGCGGTGGGCCGGTTCGCTCGGTAGGCGCAGGGTCACTGGTGGTGGCTCCCTTATCACCGGACCGAGCAGTTCCACAAGATGTGCGGTGTGACGTAACCCCACTGCTACCTTCCCCCGCGTGCCTCGCTCCCGTTTCGTCTCCTCACGAAAGTCCGCCTCGGCCACGCGCCGCGCGATCGCGGGCGGCCGCAGCCGTTGGCTCGCGCTCGCGCTCGCCTTCGGCTGCCTCGTGCCGGTGACGACCACCGTCACCGATGCCGCCGAACCGGAGGCGCCCGCGCCTGGTCTGGCGCTCGCGTCCACACAGATCGAGGTGGTCGCCGCGGCGGCCAGCCGCCCCGCGCTCAGCTGGAGGCCGCCCGCCGGCTACGCCAACTACCCCGTCACCAAGGTGACGGCGACGACGTCGCTGACGACGGTGAGCGGTCGCGGCGGTGACGTGCTGATCAAGCTGCCCACGGATCGTGCGGTCGGCCCGATCACGATCGCGGACTGCCGCAACGCCGTCATCATCGGCGGCAGCATCAAGGCACTGCCCTCGGCCAAGGTCGGCGGCCATGACCAGCGCGCCATCTACGTGCGCAACTGCACCGGCACGGTGCACATCGAGGGCGTGCACATCAACGGGGCTGTGACCGGTGCCCAGACCGACGGCATCGCCGCCAACGCCCCGAAGGCCGTGCTGCAGATCCAGAACGTGCGGGTCGACGGCCTGCGGGGCGGCAGCAGGGGAAACCACTCCGACGTCTTCCAGCCCTGGGGCGGGCTGCGGGAGTACCGCATCGACCGGCTGACCGGCTCGTCGAACTTCCAGGGTCTGCACGTGTTCGAGAACACCGGCCCGATCGGCCGCGGCACGATCCGGAACACCAACATCGTCGGGACCAACGACGGCACGGTGGACAAGGGTGGCTACTACATCTGGACCGACTGCAACGACGACTACCCGCTGGCCCTGGACGGCGTCTACGTCAACCCCCGGCCGGGCCGGCCCTTCGGCCAGAGCGTGTGGCCCTCGGTCACCCACAAGCAGTGCGCGGCAAAGGTCGCCAACGGGGTTGCGACCTGGCCGAGGGACAGCTCGATCTCCGGCAGCGTGCGGCAGGGGCGCCCGTCGTCGGGCGACTTCGTCCCGGCCGGCTCGGTCGGCCAGCGCTACACCTCGCCCGGCTACCGCTGAGTCGAAGTAGCAACAGGCGCCAGCAGTCGCGCCGGAGTCGGGTGGTTCACCCGGCTCCGGCGCAACTGCGTTTCACCCGCAGACCCCAGACCGACCCTGGTTGCTGAACTCGTCGGCGTAAGGCTCGCTCGAGTCGGACCTTCCAGCCACCTCGTCAGCGCCGGAGTCGATCGACCCGTAGGCCGGGCTACCCGGCGCAGGTCCCTCGTAGAAGCGAGCAGGTCGTTGGTCTGCACCAACTGGTCGCGGACCTGCTCCTACCTTGAACGAGCTGATCCGGTCGCCAACAGGGATGCACACCTGGCGATGCGGCGGCTACAGCGACCGTGCTGGCAGATGAGGTGCCGGACTCCGCGGTGGGTCGGCACTCCGGACCGGGTGACAAAGCTGCTGGATGGCCTTCGCGTCGCCACCTGGCCCCGGCCAGCCCTCCGCCGAGAGCGTCTGGTCGTCCGTGACTCACAAGGAGCGCCCGGCCAAGTCGCCCGCGGCGTCGCGACCTGGCCGATGGCCAGCTCGATAACCGGTGGTGCCAACGAGGGCCGCCCGGCGACTTCGTTTCGGCAGGCTCGGTCGGCCAAGACCACACCTTGCCCGGCTACCGCTTGCAATCAGTATTTCCTCTTCACCGACTCGAAGCTAGATGAAGAGCCTAGCGCCGCTTGCGTATAATCCTCGCAGGCGATCCCACGACCACAGAGTTCTCCGGAATATCGCGCGTGACGACAGCCCTTGCTCCGACGACTGACCCTCGGCCTATTCTAATGTTCCCCAGCACGGTCGCCCCGTACCCGATCAAACAGTCAGACCCGACCGTTGTGCTGCTCTGGCCCGCTCTGGCGAAGCTGGTGATAACTTGGTCGGAATCGTCGAACGGGTGATCATTGCCAATGAACGCGACATTGCTTGATATTAGTACGTCGTCGCCAACGGATAACGTGGTCTCGACGTGCAGGCCGCGAGCGATGCTGACTCGGTCGCCGAAGACTATTGGACCCTCACTGGCGAAGACCGCCCCGCCGCCGATGCGAAACCGCGAGCCATGCTTGAGGACGCCTCGGTACTTCAACCTGATGCGCAGCAGTCTGGTCGCGGTTAGCGGAGCTCTAAGCACAGACAGAATCCCGGGAATTCGTCGTTCTGGACCTAGTTGATCAGACATGCCAGTAGCCCCTCAGCCATCTTCTCTGTCGAGTACGTATCAGCAACGACCTTTGCGATCTCGTGGCGATCGACCTCCATACTCGCTATTTGCGACATCGCGCCCGAAAGGCTCTCGTGGTCGCCTGCAGCGAAAGAAACACTGTTCCTCTCATTTAGAAGAACAAACTCGGGGGCATGGTTTACGCCAAACGGCCAAATCACCGGGCAGCCAAAGCCCAACGCCTGAGTGACATTGAGCCCGACATATCCAGACGAGATGCAAGCGACGGCGCGCTGGAACTCGCTCTGCAGAACTACGGGGTCGTTAACCCAGCCACGAAAGTCAACATGATCATCCAGTTTCAGGCGCCCAACTTGCTCACGAAGGGCCCCTTCTTGGTTGCCTGAGCCAAAGACGACGAGTTTCGCCGCAGCGTGGCCATTCGCTCGGTAGTGGCCAAACGCATTAATGGCGAGCAGGGGATTCTTATCGGCGGACAGTCGCCCAATCCATACGAATCGCTCGGGCTCCGGTGCCGTTTCGGACGCTCCCATACGCCAGCGCGGGTACAGTGAATTGTGCGCCACGTAGGTCTTTACATTCGGAAGCGCAGATCTCAGCTCGCCTGCCTCCCGATCCGTGTAAAGCAATGCGCCGTCTGCAATTTGACACAGCAGCAGTCGAAGTCTGGCCGTGGCGGAGTCTTTGCCGGAACGTGGCCACACATGTCCCCAGACTGTGGTTCGTCGCTTAAGCACCCGCCTCGTTAACAGCAGGACTATGGTGTTCAGATTCCTCGGATTCAGCTCAACCATCAAGCTGGAGCATCGGATCCCAGCTCCCCATACGCCGCGCTGCCAGCCAAGCCTTCTGCCAAGGATGTATCGGTTTGCTCCTGTGCTTTGCACCAAGGGTGACTGAACGTCCGTCGCGACGGACTGCACAAAGTGTCGATCACCGACAAGAAAGCGAAGACTCGCGGATCCCTCAAGTGCATCCAAAAGGGACTGTCTGTATGAGCCCATAGCTGGTTGAAGCACCACCATCGAAGCTTCACCTGTCGATTCTTTGGACATCCCGATCTCCCTTGCTGGGTCGCCTTAATGAGCCAAACATGCCCAATACTAGGTACGTACGGCCGTAGCCATCGCAATAGGGCGAACGGTCATCAGCAGAATCAATGCGATGACCATCTGAGAGTGCGGGAGAACGAAGCGCACCCAACCCCGTGTCGGTCCGCGAAATGCTGCTAGCGCAAATATGGAGCTCGCAATTGGAAAAAAGGCGGTCATGCGTCAATCGCCCTCCGTCTACGCGTGGCGGCGAACGGCCAAAGGGTGACGGATAGTAGAGCCATGGTCACGGCCCAATACCACAGTGCGATTAGGGCGGATTCCGAAATCACCCATGCTAATAGGGTGGAAGCCGCAGCTGCTGTCGTCACCACAAGTCGGACCATGAGCCCGCGCCGTTGATGCGAGTTGGCCCGTAGCTCGTATATAAACGGGCCGGAAAAGGCTGTAAAGACCATGACTATGGCTATGGGAGCGAATATCCCTGCCATGGTTCGTGAGCCAAGTGTCAGGATGCCGCCACCCAATCCGAGCGCAAACAGCAGCGACACTGCTCCCAGCAAGAGCGCCAAGAAGGCCACTCTTGATTCTGCTCTCCGTGTAGACGTCAGAATCTTTGTGCCCAAAGCTTGTTGCAGTGTATTGAGCGGGCCCAAGAGGGACTGGCTTAGGCGTACAAAGCCGAAACGGAGAGGGTCGGCTGCGAAAAGGATAGCTGGCAACTGAAGCGCCGCTAGCCCGAGGCCCTGTTCAAGCACCTGGAATTTTCCCAGGGAAGCGGCTTCCCGGAGGGGAACTGGCTTTTGTCGGTCCGAGCGGCCTGTGCCTGTCCCTACGAGGATGGCGATCCAGGCGGCGTATGTGGTCCCCAGTACGCAAGTCGCCAATATATCGGATGCCTGATCGAACGAAAAAAGTAGAATGCTCACGAGAGATCCCAGTGCCAGGGTTAGGTCGCCCGTGAGAACGTTCACGTATCTCCGATTCGACCAGCTTACGTAACGAAGCGAGTCGCCGACCATCGCACCGAACACCAAGATGGTAAAGGGTAGGAGTTCGTACTCTCCTGACGCCGCGCACACGGTGGCTATGCCAATGGATATAATCGCTGGAAGTGTTACCGCGCCTGCTTTGGAGATTGGCCTGGTAGTCGTTCGGCCAATGCTGAGGGCAGGTTCCAACATAAAGGCGCGAACCAGTGCTACTCCAAGCGTGGCAGCCAACTGAAGTGCCAGAAGCTGAGTAGCCAATGGGTGGTCTAGGTCGGACAGGAAAACGCAGAATGGAAGTGCGGCAGAGGCTGAGCTGTAGGCGACCTGGCTTAAGGGGACGGCCTGAGCCGACACGAGCATACTTAGCCGGCGCGATATCCGGCACGCGTTACTGTCGCCATCACCTGGTGTGGCGGGCGTCTTCAGCCTGCTGAACCGGCGACGCGCATGATTCTTCACCGCCACGGGAACGGTGTTGGCCTCATTGCTCTCGGCAACGTCAGCTGTCCAGCCGAACGCGCCTGCCAGACCGTTCGTCGTCGAGGAGTTGGACATCCGCGTCTACCATGATGCGCACCAGGTCGGGTGTTAAGACCTTGGGCTCCCAGCCAAGCTCGGTCTTGGCCTTACTGTAGTCCCCGATGAGAGCGTCAACCTCCGTTGGGCGCTCATAGCGCGGATCGTAGTCGACATACTTTTCCCATTCCAGTCCAGCGTGCTCGAAAGCCATCCGGACAAAATCCCGAACCGAGTAGGCGGTGTTGGTGGCCAGTACGTAGTCCTGGGGTACCGGGTGCTGAAGCATTCGCCACATGCCCTCCACATACTCGGGGGCGTAACCCCAGTCGCGGACCGCGTCGAGATTCCCCATAAAGAGTTTGTCCTGCAGGCCAGCCTGGATCCGTGCGACCGCGCGGGTGACCTTTCGGGTGACGAAGGTGGCGCCGCGGCGAGGGGACTCGTGATTGAACAGAATGCCGTTGACTGCGAACAGGTCATACGCCTCCCGATAGTTGCGAGTCGCCCAGTATGCGTAGAGCTTGGCTACGCCGTAAGGGCTTCGAGGATAGAAGGGAGTTCGCTCGTCCTGTGGCGGGGGGGTTGCGCCGAACATCTCCGACGATGATGCCTGATAGATCTTCGTGCGGACACGGGCAGCACGAACCGCCTCCAGCAACCGCATCGCGGCAACTCCGGTGACGTCCCCGGTGAATACCGGTTGGTCGAAGGACACGCGGACGTGCGATTGGGCGCCCAAGTTGTAGACCTCGTCTGGATTGACCTCACGCAGCACGTTGATTAGCGTGACACCGTCATTGAGGTCGCCGAAGTGTAGGAATAGTCGCTGGTTGGCGGTGTGCGGGTCCTGATAGACGTCGTCGAGCCGTTCGGTGTTGAACGATGACGATCGACGGATCAGCCCGTGCACCTCGTAGCCCTTGCTCAGCAGGAGTTCCGCGAGGTAGGAACCATCCTGGCCGGTGATGCCCGTGATCAACGCTGTCTTCGCCATCTGTCAGCCCCCGCTGCTGCATGATTCGGGCCGTCCCGAATCCGTCGGGCAGTAGCGTAGGGGGTGACTCAAGGATGGGAGTAGCCACTGTGGCGCTGAGCACACTCGATCGAAGTGCCCGCACCTACATCGCGGGCCACCGCGGCCTGGTTGGGGGCGCGGTGCTACGGCACTTCGCGCGCATCGGTTTCGATGACCTGGTGACCCGCACGTCGGCGGAGTTGGACCTCCGCGATCCGGTGGCGGTTGAGACCTTCTTCGCCGAGCAGCAGCCGGCCACGGTGGTGCTCGCGGCCGCCAAGGTTGGAGGCATCATGGCCAACAGCACCTACCCGGCGGACTTCTTGTCGGACAACCTGCGCATCCAATTGAACGTGCTGGATGCGGCCGCGCGACACGGAGTCACCAAGCTGCTCTTCCTCGGGTCGAGTTGCATCTACCCCAAGTACGCCGAGCAGCCGATTCGGGAGGATTCGCTCCTCACCGGCCTGCTCGAGCCCACAAACGACGCCTACGCGATCGCCAAGATCGCCGGGGTGCTCCACGTGCAGGCGCTCCGCCGGCAGTACGGGTTTCACTACATCTCGGCGATGCCGACCAACCTGTACGGCCCCGGTGACAATTTCGACCCGGTCGGGTCTCACGTGCTCCCAGGCCTCATTCGCCGGTTCGACGAGGCGGCGCGGGTGGGTGCTGAGTCGGTGACGGTCTGGGGCACGGGCACCCCGCGGCGCGAGTTCCTGCACGTCGATGATCTGGCCCGGGCCTGTGTGCACCTGCTGGAGAACTACGACGAGCCGGAGCCGATCAACGTCGGTGTGGGGGAGGATCTGCCGATCCGGGAGCTCGCCCAGCTGGTAGCGGAGATCGTCGGCTACCGCGGTGAGCTCGCATTCGACACCTCGAAGCCGGACGGGACGCCGCGGAAGCTACTGGACGTGGGCAAGATCCACAGCCTCGGTTGGAAGGCGCAGATCAGCCTTCGCGACGGCCTCAGTGAGACGTATCGCTGGTACCGGCAGCAGCTGGCTGCTGGCCCGCTGGAACGGGGCTGACCGGTTGGGTGGCGAGGCTTGTGGTCCAGGCCTCGTACATGGCAAGTGAACGGGCACCAGTTAGGTGCTCGGCGGCGTAGTAGCGACCGCTCTGCCCGAGCGTCTTGGCCGTGTCTGGATCGTCGGCCAGGGTCTCGATCGCGGCGAGGATGGCTTCGGAATCTCCGGCGCGCACGGTGAGGCCTCCGTCGGAGAGCGCCATCAGAGCGGCTGCACCGCTCTTTGGGTCAGTGGCCGCGACGACCGGCCGACCGGCGGTGAAATAGGTGGTCAGCTTGCTGGGAACCGACATCTCGACAACGCCGGGCTTCTCGTGCAGCACCAGACAGTCCGCCGCCGCCAAGGCCGCCTCGAACCGGCCTTCCGGCAAGGACTCCAGGAAGGAGGCGTGAGACAGGCCCCCGGCGTAGGCGTGTAGTGCTTCCTTGCGCGCGCCGTTGCCCAGCAGGACGACTCGCACCCGGCTCCTGCGGTGCTCGGCGAGCCGGGCTACGTCGATCAGCCCCTCCAGCCCCTGCTTCGCGCCCATGTTCCCTGCATGGAGCGCGATGAAGTCGTCGTCGCCCCAACCGAGAGCGAGGCGCGTGGCGGCGCGATCATCGTCGACTGGCATGGTGACGTGGGCCCAGTTCGGGATGACCTCAATCCGCTCCCGGGGTATGCCGGCTTTGATCAACTTCCGCCGGAAGACGTCGTGGATGACGGCGATGCCCTGCACGCGCCGGAAGAGGAACAACTCCAGCCATGCCGTCGCCCGGGCGAGGGCGCCTCCGCCGAGTCCAGCTTCCGACACGGCGGCTCCATAGAGGTCCTGGACGATCACGCCCACCCGAAAGCCGAGCACGCGCCCGAGCAGGACCGCAGGCAGCAACGCCAGCATGGCCGGGCTCACCACGACCACGACAGCCGGCCGCGCCCGGATCAGATGAAGGCCGGCCCGAAGGGCGAAGACCACCTCCATCCACACCCGCGCCAGGCCGTGGGGGTTGGCCGGCACGGGATGAGCCACTCGGATGAGGTGGACCCCACGGTCGTCCTCCGGAGAGCGCGGGACCTCGTAACCGGGATGTAGTTGCCACTCCGGGTAGTGCGGGTGGCCCGCCACGACGGTCACGTCGTGCTCCGCACGAGACAGGTGGCGAGCGAGGCCGGTCGTGTAGGGAGCAATGCCCGTGGTCTCCGGCGCGTAGTTCAGACCGACCACCACCACCTTGAGTCGCTGGTCGTTTGAACGGTCCACTAGTGCCATGCGACTCTCCTGGTGCTGTATTGCGCGCCGAATCGGCGCCCCCGTGCGGTGAACCGTATCCTCGCTCGGTGTCGAGAATGCGTGTGATCGATCTCTCAGTCGCTCCGGGTGCCGGAGAAAGCTGGAATGTGCCCGCCTGGAAGGTCTACGCCTGGGCCGTCACCGAACTACTGATTGTGACCAATCCATGGCAGATCAGTTCCCGGGCGCGCAAGGCGGCGCTCGTGGCCTTCGGTGCACGCATCGGCACGGGCGTCATCCTGCGCCCGCGGCTGCGGGTCCGGTTCCCCTGGAAGCTCGTGATCGGTAGCCGCAGTTGGATCGGTGAGGATGTCTGGCTGCACAACCAGGACCAGATGACCATCGGCTCCGACGTGGTGATCTCTCAGGGCTCTTTCATCACCACGGGGTCCCATGCGCTGCGCCGCGACATGGCCCTGATCACCAAGCCCGTCATCGTGGAGGACGGCGCCTGGGTCACTGCCCGCTGCATCGTCCTCGGCGGCAGTCGGATCGGCGTCTCCGCCGTGGTGACACCCGGCACGGTGGTCGCCGGAGACGTGCCGGACGGCATGGTGTTCGGTCAACCCGGTGGGGCGGTGCTCCGACCCCGTTTTCCAGCCGTCGGCGCTGTCGAGGGATGAAGTGAACTCACGTCGTCCCGCCCAGGGGGATGACGCCCACAAGGCAAGGGCTCGTCCATTCGGTGATCAGTGACCTATCGTCCCGGTGCCGGGCGGTGCGATGGGCGACAGCCACGCAGTGCCCCCGACGAACGGGGACGTAAGTGGAAATGCGAGAGGTGCTGTCCGCGCTGCGCGTCGGGTGGTGGTTGCCAACGGTCGGTCTGGTGACCGGCGGGGTGGTGGCGTTGGCCATCAGCCTCCTGCAGACCCCGCTGTACACGTCGGACACCCAGCTGTTCGTCTCCACCACGGATTCGACGTCCACTTCCGACGTCTTCACCGGCAGCCAGTTCTCCCAACAGCGGGTCACGTCGTATGCGCAACTGCTCACCGGTGAAGAGTTGGCCGCACGGGTCATCGACCGGCTCGACCTGGACGTCACCGCAGCAGAGCTGACCGCGGGGATCACCGCGACGGCTGTGACCGACACGGTCCTGATCAATGTCTCGGTGACCCATCCGTCGCCTGAGCGGACGCAACAGATCGCAGCCACCTTGGGGGCTGAGTTCATTGCCTTTGTCGGGGAGCTCGAGACTCCGGAGGCCGGGCCTTCGCCCGTCCGGGTGGCGGTCACAGACAGCCCTGAGGTCCCCACCGTCCCGAGCTCCCCGCAGACGGCACGCAACGTGGCGCTGGGGCTACTCGTCGGGCTGCTCATCGGCGCCGCGCTGGCCATCGCCCGAGTGCGGCTTGACCGTTCTGTCCGAGACGCCGAGGAGGCTGCGGAGCTCGCCGGCGCCCCGGTCATCGGGGTGATCCTGCGTGACGAGGCCCTGGTCAAGGAGCACACCATCGACCAGGGCAGCTCCAGTCGGACGGCCGAGGCCTACCGGCAGCTGCGCACCAACCTGCAGTTCCTCAACGTCGACGAGCCACCCAAGGCCATCATGATCTCCAGCGCCGTGCCGTCGGAGGGCAAGACCACCGTCGCGGTGAACCTGGCGCTCGCCCTCGCGGAGGCCGGCCGCTCGGTGACCTTGGTGGAAGGTGACCTGCGTCGGCCACGGGTGACCCGCTACCTGGGCATGGTCGGAGGAGCCGGGCTCACCAACATCCTGTCCGGGAGCGCCGAGCTCGAGGACGTGCTCCAGCCCTACGGCGACGGCGACCTGAAGGTGATCGCAGCCGGGCCCACCCCGCCCAACCCCAGCGAGCTGCTGGCTTCCAGCCACATGTTCACGCTCATCGACGACCTGCGCGCGAAGAACGACTTCGTGCTCATCGATGCACCTCCGCTCCTCCCGGTGGCCGACGCGAGCGGCTTGGCGGTCATCGTCGACGGGGTGGTCCTCTCCACCCGATACGGCAGCACCCGCAAGGAGCAGCTGCAGCAGGCGCGCGCCACGCTGGACCGGGTGGGTGCCCGCACGCTCGGGATCATCCTCAACATCGTTCCGCCGAAGGCTGAGGTCAGCTCGGCGTACGGGTACGGCTACAACTACGGCTACGACGCCGATCGAGGTGGCGCACACGCCGCCCGCTGACGTGATCCTGTGGATCATGCGCGGGCAGTGCCGCGGCTCTAGTGCCTCCTGAGCCGCCCTCCCAGGGGGCCCTGATCTCGACGGGGGAGACTGGGCGGGTGTCTCGCCACCGGCCTTCGGACGCGCCGTTCACGGTGCTGTTCGTCTGCACGGGGAACATCTGCCGCTCCGCCATGGCAGAGCGGCTGGCCCGCGCCTATCTCGACGAAGCCCTCGGTGACGATGCCTCGGCGATCGTGCTGCGCAGTGCCGGCACCCAGGCGGTCGTGGGCTCGGCGATGCACCCCGACAGCTCGCTCGTCCTTGCGGGCTTCGGTGGCGACGCCGCCGAGTTCACCGCCCGCCAGCTGCTCGACGGCATGGCCATCGACGCCGACTTCACGCTGGCCCTGACCCGGAACCACCGACGGGCCGTGCTCAAGGCCGCACCCCGGGCGCTGTCCCGCACGTTCACCCTCCGCGAGGCCGCCGACCTCGCCGGCCTGCTGGAGGAGGACGAGGAGCTGCCGGGCGAGACCTTCACCGCTCGCTGCCGTGCGCTCGTCGGGGCACTGGCTGCCGCGCGCTCCAGGCGGTCCAGCACTGCTGCCGAGGATGTTGCGGACCCGATCGGTGAACCGGTCGAGGTGCACCAGCAAGTGGGCGAGGAGATCGCCGCTGCCCTGGTGCCCCTGCTGGACCGGATCCTGCGACTCCGGACCCCGGCGCAACAGGGCGCCGAGGAGTCCGGCGGGGCGACGTCCGGCTCGCCGGTTCGCTGAGCCGCCGACTGGTCAGCTGGCGATGCGGTCGTCCTCCACCCGCACGGCGGGATGGGATCGGACGCTGAGGAAGAGCACCTCGGCCAGCGGGCGAAGCGCGGTGGCGATGGTCGAGGCGACGGCGTCGTGCTCGGCCTTCCGCTGGCTGATCGGATCGGCGACGTCATCGGCATCGGTCGTGAACCGACGTGCCCGGGCGGCGTCCAGCCGGCGTCCGAGCTCCCGCGCTCGCTGGGTCAGCGGAAGGAGCCGAAGGCCCGTGACGTCGACCTGCTGCAGGAGGTCCGCCGCCTCGGTGAGGGTGAAGGTACGGCGCAGGCCGCGGGGCGCCAGACGCAGTGCCTCATCGCGCTGCTTGCGGGTCATGGTGAGCACCAGGTCGGCGTCGGCGAGCAGCTCCCGGTCCAGGATCTGCGACCTGAAGCCGGCCGGGTCGCCGCCGAGCTGCAGCAGCGCCTCCGCGCTGTGCGGGTCCATCGGCTCTCCGGCCCTGGCTTCGACTCCAGCGCTGACCAGGTGCACTGCACCGAGCTCTGGGCTCTCGCTGAGGAACTCACCGGCCCAGGTCGCGGCCAGCCGCTCGGCCAGCGGTGAGCGGCAGACGTTCCCGGTACAGACGAAGACGATGCGCACCCACCGGACGCTAGGTCGGCGCAGCGACCTCACGCCCTCGTCGCTCGACGGCCTCACCCAGACGGGGTGCGGCGACCCCAGCCGTCACCGCTCCTAGCGAGGGACCTCGGGGAGGGCCTCGTTGCTGAACTCGTCGGCGTTCTGGCCCAGCGAGTCGGTCTGCAGATAGCCCCACATGCGCTCGCCGGCTGTCTGGTCCAGGTAGACGACGCTGGCCGCGCCCTCGGTGCCGGTGCCGAGCACCGGGGCGGTGAAGAACTCGACGTCGGCCGGGGTGAGGCCGCGCAGCGAGTAGGCCAGCGACAGCAGATCGCCGTTGTCGAGGGCGTCGTCGACGGCGACCGCGTTCGTGACCGCGAGCAGCGTCGAGTCCAGCTTGCCCGGTGAGGTGAAGACCTCCTGGCTGAACAGCTTGGTGAACATCGCCCGCAGGTAGTTCTGTTGCCGCTTCACCCGGTCGAAGTCGCCACCGGGCAGGTCGTAGCGCTGGCCCACGTACCAGCGGGCCTGATCGCCGTCGAGGTGGTTGAGCCCGGCGGTGAAGGTGTACGGCCCGTTGCTCGTCGTCTCCGAGACCACGACGTCGACGCCGCCGAGGTCGTCGGTCACCTGTATCAGCCCGTCGAAGTCGATCGCCGCGTAGTGGTCGACACGCACACCGGTCAGCTGCTCGATCGTCTGGATGAGCAGCGTCGGGCCGCCCAGGGCGTAAGCAGCGTTGATCTTGTTCTTGCCGTAGCCGGGGATGTCGACCCAGGAGTCGCGGGGGATGGAGATGACCTGAGCGTGCTCCCGGTCGCCGGCGAAGCGGGCCAGCATGATCGCGTCGGCGCGGGCGTCGGGCAGCTCGCCCGGCTCGAGTTCGGCGCGGGTGTCCGAGCCCACCAGCAAGAAGGTGACCGGGTCGGCGGTCGCCTCAGGCTGGTCGACCGGCGACGCGGGGGCCGGGCGGGCGCCCTCCTCGAGCTCGGCGAAGACGTCGCCGACCCGCTCGATGTTGCCGCCGTACCGGTTGCTGACGAACCACAGTCCGGTACCGATGGCAAGGGCGAGCACCAGTGCTAGCGCGCCCAGGCTGATCAGCGTGCGCCGCATCCATCGCCGTCGGGGGGTGGTCTCGACCACCTCGGCATCGGTACCCCCCGGTTCCGCGGCGGGTCCGTCGCCACGTGCCTGGACGCTCATGCCCACCGCCTCTCTGCCACTTCATCGGACCCTAATCGCAGCGAACCGCCGAGCAGTGGTCGTGGACGGCCAGGTCATCCGAGGGAGGGACGTCCTCCCAGTGGGTGGTGACGGTGATGTCGGTCCCACCGGTGAACAGTCGGACACTCCTGAGTGACGGCGGCTGGCGCCCGTTCGGGTCCGTTGTCTACCGTCGCGGGGAGTTGGGCGCGTCGGGTGTCCGCAGGTAGGGGAGTGGCACGCGCATGAAGATCTCGGTCATCGGTTGCGGCTATCTGGGTGCGGTACACGCCGCGTCGATGGCCGAGCTCGGGCACGACGTCGTCGGCATCGACGTCGACCAGCCGAAGATCGACGCGCTGCAGCGGGCCAAGGCCCCGTTCTACGAGCCCGGCTTCGAGGAGCTGCTGGGCACCTCGCTGGCCTCGGGACGCCTCCGGTTCAGCACTGACATGGCCGACGCTAGCGACGCCGTCGTCCACTTCGTTTGCGTGGGCACCCCGCAGAAGCGCGGGGAGTACGCCGCGGACCTGCGGTTCGTCGAGTCGGCCGTTGAGAGCCTGCTGGCGGCGCTCAAGCCCGGTGACCTGGTCGCCGGCAAGTCGACGGTCCCGGTGGGCACGGCGGCCCGGCTGGCTGAGCTGGTGGCCGACAAGGTGCCCGGGGCGATGCTGGCCTGGAACCCGGAGTTCCTCCGCGAGGGCTTCGCGGTCCAGGACACGCTGCACCCCGACCGGCTGGTCTACGGCCTCCCCGGCGGCCCCGACGGCGAGACGGCGCGGGCGATGCTGGACGAGGTCTACGCCTCGATCGTCGCGGTGGGCACCCCACAGGTGGTCACCGACTACGCGACCGCGGAGATGGTGAAGACCGCGGCCAACTCCTTCCTGGCCACGAAGATCTCCTTCATCAACGCGATGGCCGAGCTGTGTGAGGCCACCGGTGCCGACGTCAAGCAGCTGGCGGACGCCATCGGCCACGACGACCGGATCGGTCGCAAGTTCCTCAACGCCGGCCTCGGTTTCGGCGGCGGCTGCCTGCCCAAGGACATCCGGGCGTTCATGGCCCGCGCCGGGGAGCTGGGTGCCGATCAGGCACTGACGTTCCTGCGTGAGGTCGACAACATCAACATGCGCCGCCGGATCCGCATGGTCGAGCTGGCCCGCGAGGTCTGCGACGGCTCATTGGTCGGTAAGCGGGTGGCGGTGCTGGGAGCGGCGTTCAAGCCCAACAGCGACGACATCCGGGACTCCCCGGCGCTCAACGTCGCCGCCCAGCTGCAGCTGCAGGGCGCCGCGGTGCGGGTCACCGACCCCGCGGCCGGGGACAACATCCGCCGCAGCTGGCCGCAGCTCGATGCCGTGGACACGCCGGAGGAGGCCGCGGATCGGGCCGACGCCGTGCTCGTGCTCACCGAGTGGCAGCAGTACCGGGACCTGGACCCCGTGGCCTTCGGCAAGGTCGTCGGGCAGAAGCGGATGCTCGACGGGCGCAACGCCCTGGACCGCGACCGCTGGGTGGCCGCCGGCTGGACCTACCGCGCCCTGGGCCGCCGCGCCGGCTGACCTGATTCGGACGAATCGCGAATTGGCGGCGCCCCGGCATTGCGAGGTTGTCCGGTACGCCAGGCGACTCAAGCCACGCTGCGAACGCTAGGGAGTCGGATCGTTCGCTTGGTACCTATAGGCGCGTGGGGATGGTCGGGTTGATTGGCGGGCATGTAGCCCCGTTTCGGTCAGCCTTCCCTGCCGGCTGCGTGCATCGGCAGCCAGCAATGCGGCGCGCTGGAGGTGCTGATTCTCCGCCGTGAGCTTCCGCAGCTGAGCGGATCCTGGCTCCCTACGGTGCTCAAGGTCCCTCGCCAGCTGTCGTCGCTGGTCGGCGAGGACCAGCAGCAATACGAGGGGCAACCAGAAGTAGCGCTGGAACATGATGGGCGCGGTCTGTGCGTAGGCCAGCGCGGCGACGGCGCCGCCGACTGCGGCCTCATGCATGGGAGCTTCCGGGAGGCGGCGGTACAGCATCGTCCGTACTGCGGGAGTCAGTGCGACAAGTAGCGCGACGAGTAGCAGCAGACCGCCCTGATACCAGTACAGCAGAAAGATGTTATGCGCCTGCGTGACGCCGTCGTAGGTCCCGCCAGAAATAATGTCGAGGCCGCTGCCCACGAACGGCGATTCAAGGATGCGTTGCCATGCTGATTGCCAGGTGCGGAGACGGATCTCAAGGGTGGAGATATCGCCATTGCGGCCGGTCGCGCTCGCGAGCCGGGCGAGCGGATCGCCGCCAGTCAGGGCGCCCTGGATTCGCACAGCGATGTACAGGGCGAGACCAGCTCCGGCTGCACCGACGAGGATGGTCCTGAGGCGGATACGGGCGCGGAAGAGCACAACGAGTGCCGCAACGACCGCGCTGGCCATGCCCGTCACGCTCCCTGAGAGGACCAGGCCGATTCCACATAGCGCGGCTAGCGCGGCGACGATGGGTTGACGCGCGGAGCCTCGGTTGAGCAGGAGAGCGATGCCGATGGCGATGGCGATGGCGAGTTGCGCACCCTGATCGTTGACGTGATCGGCGAGTCCAGGTGCGCGTTGCCCGTCACCGCCGACGAGCTCACCGCCGGCGGGAAAGATCCCGAGTGCGACCTGCCCAACGGCGGCGAGGCTACTGAGGGCCGATCCAGTGAGGAAGGCCAGCATGGTCCGTCGAGCAGTGGCGGGGGTGTCGAGGAGCGCGCGTGCTTGCCACCTCCATATGAGCCACAGATAGACCAGCCGCGCCGCCGTCAGCCAGTTGCCAGCCGGGTCCTCGCTGTTCCCCGCAGCCCAACCTGCGGCGATGAGTGCTAGGTACGCAGCTGTCGGCCAGGCGAGATGGACAAGATGGCGGGGCCTCGCCGGAGACAGGAGAACTAGACCTGCGCAGGCGACGAATAGGAGGTCGGCGACCGTAAATCCAGCGATCCGGATGGCGACGAGGGGTGTCGTCAGAACGCCTGCGTACCAAAGTGTTCTGGCAGCGCCGAGTATTTCGCCTGTTCCTGACGCTCCGGGCACGCAGAGAGCATAGGAGTCCCTCGATTGAGTCGGGCGCTTGCGCGGTCAAGCTAAGCGCGTCGAGCCAGGCAGACGTCGCATCGGACCATCCGATACGGGGCCAGAGCGGACGGAAGGGGGGGGCATCGGCCGGGGCTGGGCTGATCCCGCGGTCGTCGCGGGCCGCGAACCGTTAGAACGCGGGGACGTAGCCCCATGGCTCGATCGGGCGGCCGAGCGGAGGGCGACGAGCCGGTTGGCGTGTGTAGTCCGGCTAGCAGCCGGGGGCTTCAACAATTTCTGCGAGGACCCTACGATCCCGCGTTGTGGTGTAGGGCGCGCACCTGGCCGGCGGAGTCCTCGACGGCGTCGACGTAGGCGGGCGGAGTGGTCCCCGGCGTACGCCTGCGCGGCGTCGTTCCGCGGCCGGTAGTCGACCTTGGGCCGAGGTCGGGCGGTGGCGAGTTCACTGATCGCGAGCCGGACCTGCTCGTCAACCGCGCTACTTGTGAAGTCACCCGGCAGGGTTAGGCAGTCGTTGCCCGCACCCGTGTCCAGCTTCGCCACGCGCGCCTCGCCGATGTCGCGCTGTGGTCGGTAGGCCGCCTCTAATCCTCGGGGGAGGTCCTAGTGCCGGAGGGTGTCCGTCGGGGGGAGCGGGCGAGCGTGTGCCCGGTCGTGAACCGGTAATGGCGTGAATTGGTTGAGCATCGCCCCAGTGACAGGCCGCGGTGTACCCCGTGACCAGGTGCTCAGCGGCCGTGGCAGGTCGAAGACCCAGTTCGCCCACGGCCGGTCGGCCGTGAACGTCGCGACGGCGAACGGGATGCCGACGCCGGCCGCGACGGCCACCAGGGCGATGACGTACGGCTGGTCCACCCCGAGCTGCACGAGCACGATCCGGACCCCGGCCACCACCAGCACGTGCGCCAGGTAGATCGGCAGGGTGCGGCGGCCGATCGCGGCCAACAGGTCGCGCAGTGGCGGCACCCGGGCCAGCAGCACCGAGACGGCGAGCAGCGCGACCGTGCCGGCGACCGCGGCGCCGAGGCTCAGTGCCCGCTCGACCAGTCCGACCTCGGCCGGCAGCGTCGACGGCACGACGTCGGCCTGCAGCAGCAGCCCCAGCGAGGCGGCGCCGAGCAGCCCGACCGCCGTCCAGACCCAGACGGGGCCCTGCATCCACGTGCCCAGCCGGGCCAGCCCGACCATGGACCCGGCCGCGGCGAACGCCAGCAGCGAGAGCCCGGTGAGCCCGAACAGGGTCGGGTTCCAGCCCCAGGTGAGCAGGCTCGCCAGCACCAGCCCGCCGCCGCCCAGCAGTCGGCGGGCCGGGCCCTGCCACGGTCGCAGCACCGCCAGCACCACCGCCGTCACGATCAGGAACGGCAGGAACCACAGGTGGGCGAACGGCTCCCACACCCGCCAGATCGCCCCGGCGTCCCGCGGCACGTTCTTGACCTCGTTGGTCGCCAGCTCGGCGAGGCTCTGCACCAGGAACCAGAGCAGGTACAGGTAGAGCATCAGCGTGGCCCGCTCACGGACGTAGCCGGCCGCCCCGCGCCTGGTCACCGCGCGGGGGACGAACAGCCCGAGCAGGAACGCCAGCGCCGGCATCCGGAACAGGTACAGCGCCGAGTTGACCGCCCCGAGGGGGTGGTCGGCCGGGATCAGGCCCGCGTTCAGCATGCCGTCGATGGAGTGGTTGGCCGCGACGCCGATGATCGCCACGGCCCGCGCGACGTCGATCGCCGCCACCCGCTGCGGGCGCGTGGGGACCTCGGTCACGCGGCAGAGCCTAGGTGTCGATCTTCCCGTGTCCACCTGGGGTGTGAAGGCGTCTGCGCAGGTCAGCGGCCCGTTCCCTGCTGTCCACCCGGCGTTCACCCGGAGGGATGAGTGGCACCAGCGCAGTTGGCAGCGCCCTATCATCTGGACGCTGTTGCGGGCGGACTCCGCCGATGGCACGAGGGAGGACGCACGCGCATGAGCAGCTCGACAGGCCGGCCGGCCGGCACCAACCCGGGAGGCGGGGCGCTTGAGGACGCCACCCGGGCCGACACCTGGCCGGGGCCGGCCGCACCGCTGGCCTGGCTGGCGCGGCTGGCGCTCGTCGGCGCCCTGCTCGGCGGGCTGCTCGGCCTGCTGGTCGGGCTCGCCGCCGAGGAGGAGGTCACCGCCTCGACCACCTTCGAGGTCGTCCCCGACGCCCAGGTGCTCAGCGGCCCGCTGCCGACCACCACCCAGACCGGCACCGACGACTCCCTGGTCGCCGGCCAGCTCGAGGCGCTGGACGCGCTCCGGCTGGGCCAGGAGGAGCAGACGGACGACGCGGTCACCGTCTCCGTCGCGCAGGTCGGCACCTCCGACGTCCTGCGGATCAGCGTCACCGCCCCCACCGCCGAGCAGGCCGTCCAGGCCGTGACGACGCTGCTCGACGGCTACGTCACCGCCCGCCAGGAGGCCGCCGCAACGGCGGTGACCGCTGCGCTGGACGCGGTGCAGCAGCGGCTGGACGCCCTCGGCGAGCCGGGCGCGGTGAACAGCCCGGTGGCCCAGGAGGTCGAGCGGCTGCTCGCCGAGCAGAGCCAGCTGACCGGCGCCGCCACCCGGGTGCCCGACCTGGTGCCGGTGCTCCGCGCCCCGACCGTCGACGAGCAGACCGGCGCACCCGCCGCGCTGCTGTCCACCGTGCTGGGCGCCGTGCTCGGTGCCGTGCTGCTGCTGGCCGCCGGTGCGGTGTGGCGGGCGACGTCGAACCGGCTGTTCGACGCCCGGCTGCTCGTGGCGGCCGGCGTGCCCGTGCTGCTGCCGCGGCTGCCGGCCGGGCGGGTGCGCGGCCGCAGCCCACAGGTGCCCGCCCAGCTGCCCCGGGGCGATGCCCTCTCGGCGGCCCGGCTGCTCGTGCCGCAGGTGCTCGACGTCAGCGCCGGTGCCCGCCGCCTCGTGGTGGTCGGTGCCGACGAGCGCGCCGGCGCCGCGGAGGTCGCCTGGGAGCTGGCCTGGGCGATCTCCTCCACCGGCGCCCCCGTGCTCCTGGTGACCACCGTGGCGCACGCGCACAGCGCCCACCCGCCCGCGTCGGCGGAGTTCCCCGGCGAGCAGGCGCACACGCCGCTGCTGACCGTCCTCGCCGTCTCGCCGCACGACGGCGACGCGGCACTCGCCGCGACCGTCGCCCGGCACACCGCCGCCGGCCGGCACGTGCTGCTGCACGCCCCGGCGCTCACCTCCGGCGCCCGGTTCGACGAGACCGCCCGGCACGCCGAGCAGGCGGTCGTCGTCGTGGGGGAGGGGGTCACCTCGCTGGAGGACGCGCTGGCCGCCGTCCGCGACGTGACGTCGTCCGGCCCGGCGCTGCGGGGCGTCGTCGTCACCACCACCGGGCGGCACCTGGGGCGCGACCGGCCCCAGCCGTCGCCCCCGCGGGCTGCGGAGGAGACGACGTCCCCTCGGCAGGAGCCCGTCGCCAGCGAGGCCTGACCGTGGCGGTCCAGGCGGGGGAGCAGACCCAGGAGGTCCGCCGGAGCTTCGGCCTGCGCATGGTCGTGGCCGTGCTCGGGCTGGTCGCCACGTTCCTGACGTCGGTGCTGGCGGTCCGCACCCTCGACGACCGCGCGGCCACCGGCTTCCTGGCCGTGCTCGGCGCGCTGATGCTCGGGCCGATGGTCGGCCGGCTGGGCCTGGGCCAGCACGCCATCCGGGCGATCGCCGCGGCCTCCTCCCCGGCCGAGGTGGCTGCTCAGGTGCTCGCCCACCTGCGGGCGGTCGCGCTGCTCAGCGTGGTCACCGCACCGGCGGTCGCCTGGGTCGCCACTGCCGTCGTCCGCGACGACCGCGCGCTGGTGGTCGCGCTGGTCGCCGGGCTGATCGTGCTGGAGACCGTCCGGCTCACCATCAGCGACGTCTACGCCGCGGTCGGCCGGATCCGCTGGTCGGTCGCGGCCACCCACCACAGCCGGTCGGTGCTCGCCCTGCTCACCATGGGCGTCGTCGTCTGGGTTCAGGGCGGCCGGACGACGCTGGTCACGCTGCTGACCGTCTACGCCGCGACCTCCCTCGCGCTGCTGGTGGCCGTGCTGCTCCGCCTGCCGCTGCGGGCCCGGGTGCGGGGCGCGCGCTGGTGGTCGCCGATGGCCGCCGCCGTCGCGGGCGGGGCCTGGCTGTTCACCGTCGAGCTCGGCGCCTTCCTGGTCGGCCGCGGCGACGTCTGGCTGGCCGGCTGGGCCTTCCCCGGCGACCAGGCGCTGCTCTACTCGACCGCCAGCGTGCTGGCCATGCAGGTGACGGTGCTCGAGGGGCTGGCCAACATCGCGATCACCCCGGTGGCCGCGCGGCTGGAGGCAGAGGGGCGCCGCGACCGGGTGCTGGGCCTGCTGTCGGCCGCGGCCACCGTCTCGACCGCGGTCACCGTGCTGCTGGTCGCCGCCACCTGGCTGCTCGCACCGCAGGTGCTGCGCATCTACGGAGAGGGCCTGGACGACGCCGCCCCCTACCTCGCCGTGCTGGCCACCGGCGGCCTGGGCATGGCGGTCTGCGGCTCCTGCGCGGTGCTGCTCGTCGTCACCGGCCACGGCCGCGCCGCCGCCCGCGCCGTCGGGCTGGCGCTCCTGGTGGTCGTGCCCGCCGCCGTCCTCGCCGCCCAGCTGGGCGGCCCGCTCGCGCTGGCCCTCACCAGCGCCACGGCGACCGTGGTGCTCTTCGGCTCCTACGCGGTCGCCTGCCGCCGGGCCTTCGGGACGGCGCCGCTGCCCGGGCTGCAGCTGCGCCGCAGCCTACGGGTGCTGGCCGGCCGCGAACCGGACGGCGGAGGAGCCCGATGAGCACCCGGATCACCGCCGTCCGGCCGCGGACGGCGGACCTCGGCGGCCGGCCGGGGGGCGTGTGGTGGCTCTCGCCGCTCGCCCTGATCGGGCTGGTCGCACTGCCCACGACGTGGCTGAGCCTGGCCATCGCCGACGAGCGCTACCGGGCGCTGTGGGGCACCCCGAAGGCGATCGACCTGGAGTGGACGCTGTGGTTCACCGCCGGCCTGCTGCTGTTCCTGGGAGGTGCGCTGCTGCCGGGGCTGCGCGGCGTCCGCCGGGTGCCGGGCTGGCCGGGGCTGTCGGCCGGCGACCTGCGCCTCCTGGAGCGCGCTGCGACGGTGCTGTTCTGGCTGACCATGGTCGGCTACCTCGCCTACGGCATCAACGCCGTCCGGGTGGGCCTGGACCCGGTGGTGCTGGTGACCGCGCTGATCGACCAGGAGCTCTACGGCCTGGGCATCCGCGAGCAACTGGGCACCGTGCCCGGGCTGACCACGATGACCCAGTTCGGCGTCGCCTTCGTCGTCCTGACCGGTGTGCTGCTGCTGGCGCAGGGGCGCCGGCCGCGGTACCTGCGCCGGCTGGCCGTGGTCGCCTTCCTCGCCCTGCTGCGGGCCTTCTTCGTCACCGAGCGCCTCGCCCTGCTCGAGCTGCTCGTGCCGCTGCTGGTGCTGGTGGTCGCCGGGATGTCCCGGACCTCCCGGGGCACCCGCCGCGCGGCGTTCCTGCCCGCGGTGCTGCTGCCGGTGGTGGTGGTCGTCTTCGCCGCCTTCGAGTACTCGCGCAGCTGGGTGTTCTACGCGGCGCAGGGCGGCCAGTCCTTCCCCGTCTTCGTGGTGGAGCGCTTCGCCGGCTACTACGTCACCGCCTACAACAACGGCGCCATCCGGCTGCTGCACCAGGAGCCGGCCGGGCTGCCCTACGACCTGTGGTCGGCGTTCTGGACGGCGCCGGGCGTCGGCAGCCTCAACCTGTTCCGGTCGCTCACCGGCGTCGACCCCGAGCCGGCCTACACGCTGGCGCTCGCCCAGTTCGGCAACCCCGAGTTCAACAACTACGGCGGCGTGGCCAGCCCCTTCGTCGACCTCGGGATCGCCGGCGGGCTGCTGTTCTTCCTCGGCGCCGGGCTGCTGGCCGGCGCCCTGCACCGCGCCCTGCGCGAGGGCCGGATCTGGGGCCTGCTGCTCTATCCGCTGTTCGTGCTGACCATGCTCGAGCTGCCGCGGTACTTCTACCTCGGCCAGGGCCGGGCCACCCCCGGGCTGGTCGCCCTGGTCGTGGTGGCGCTGCTGGTCAACCGCGCCCGACGACGCCGTACCGGAGCCGTGCTGTGACGCCCCGACCGCTGCGATACCTGCTCATCGGCACGCACGTCCCGCCCTCGGGGCAGGGCGGCGGCATGGTCCGCTACGTGGTGCAGCTGGCCCGGGGGCTGGCCGCCCGCGACGACGTCGAGCTGCACGTGCTGGCCGGCGCCGGTGCGCAGGGTGCCTTCACCCACCTGGTGGACGCCGACCGGGTGCACACCCTGCTCGGCCGTGGCCCGCTGGTCTCCGCCGTCGAGCGGCTGGCCGGCGCGCGGGTCGGCGGCCCGATGGACGTCGTGCACGGCACCAAGCACCTGCTGCCCCGCGGGGTGGCCGGCGTCGGCGTGCTGACCGTGCACGACATGCTCGCGCTGGACCGGCCGCACGACTTCGGCCTGGCCAAGCGCTGGCTGGTGCGCCCGCCGTACCTCGCCTCCCTGCGGGCCGCCGACGCGCTGGTGTGCGTCAGCGCCGCCACCCGGGAGCGGCTGGTCAGCTACCTGCCCTCCACCGCCCCGCGGACGACCGTGGTGCACCACCCCGACGGTTCCTCGCTCACCGACGTCGTCCCGGAGCTCGTGCCCGAGCTGGTCGGCCGGCCGTTCGCGCTGGTCGTGGGCGACCCCTCACCGCGGAAGAACGTCGGCCTGGTCGTCGACGCCTGGGCGGAGGTGCGCGCCGCCGTCCCCGACGCGGTGCTCGTGGTGGTCGGCCCGGACAGCTGGGGGCCCAGCGACCGCGGCCGGGCGTTCGCCGAGCTGGCCGCCGACGGCGCGGTCGTCGCGATGGGCCACGTCCCCGACGGCCGGCTGCGCTGGCTCTACGAGCACGCCCGCGTGGTGCTGTGCCCCAGCCTGGCCGAGGGCTTCGGCCTCCCTGCCGCGGAGGGGCTGGCGCTGGGCGCACCGGTGCTGACCTCGGAGGACCCGGCGCTGGCCGAGGCCTCCCCGGTCGGGGCGCAGCGGCTGCCCGGCCGCCGTCCCGAGGTGTGGGCCGCGGCGATGGTGGAGCACCTGGGCCGGATCCGGCCGCCGGTGCTGCTCCGGCCGGCCCGCCGCGGGTGGGACGACGTCGTCGAGGAGACCCTGGAGGCGGTCCGCCGTGCCCGCTGACGTCCGCGCCGTCCTCTCCACCCCGGTGTTCGGCGAGGTGCTGGGCGTGCTGCACGTCGCCGACCCCGCCGAGCTGGCCACGGCCCGGGCGACCGCCGCCGCGCAGACCGCCGCCGGCTGGCGCACCGGCGTGCTCGAGCCCGCCGCGCTGCCCGAGGCGGCGCTGGACGACGTCGACGTGGTGGTGCTCTGGGGCCGGCGCGCCGCCGCCGGTCGGGACGTCGTCGCCGGCCGCCGGGCGACCGTCGTCGTCCTCGGGGCCCGGGACGTGCGCGCCGTGCTGAGCTCACCGCTGCGCTGGGCCCGGGAGCTGCGCCGGACGCCGCGCACCAACCTGCTGCTGGTGCCCGGCGGCCTGGCCGAGCGCTACACCCGGTGGGGTCCGCCGGTGCCGCTGGCACACCGCCCCGAGGGGCTGCCGGAGCCGGACGCCGTCACCGTGCTGTCGGCCTGGACGGCGCGGGCCCACGCGTTCGGCGCGCGGCCGGCCGGCTGAGCCGGTCGCTCACCAGCCGCGCTTCTCGGGGACGGGGGAGCCGTCGTCCCGGACGCCGATCAGCCGCACCGCCGAGGGCACGTTCGTGTAGAACGGCCGCGGCGGGCCACCGGTGAGCGAGATCCCGGAGAGGGTGACCCGCTGGACGCCCGCACCCGGGTCGGCCAGCACCCCGAGGTCCCAGCTGGCGCCGGCCCGGGTGCCGCTGACCGCCAGGTCGCGGATCGTGACGTCGGCGGTCGTGGTGCCGCTGTTGCCGGCGTAGACCAGCACCGCGCCGTGGTCCTTGGCCGGGTTGGTGTTGGCGCCGGTCACCGTGCCGCGAGTGACCCGCACCCGGCGGGAGGGGAACGTGTAGTACGGGTCGCCCTCGCTGCCGACGTAGACCGCGGCGGCGTCGGTGTCCCGGATCGCCACGTCGGTGTACGTGATGTCGTCCCCGCCGACGACGGAGATGCCCCGGCCCCACGTCGTCCCGTTCACCGTCGGCGAGGTGATCTGCACCCGCGCGCACGGCACCCCGTCGGCCCGGTAGGAGACGACGGCGACCCCGTCGTCCCCGGTGCCGGTGGTGACGGGGGAGACGACCCGGCCGTCGTGCGCGCCGCCGGTGACGTGCACGCCGTCGGCGCGGCTGCCGACGACCGTCACCCGGTCCAGCAGGAACCCGCCGGAGCCGTTGCCGACGTAGAAGCCGGCGGCCGCCGCGCCCCGGACGTGCACGTCGCGCAGCACCACCCCGTCGGCGGAGACCCGGACCTTCATCTGCTCGTAGGCGTGGAAGCGCTGGGTGGAGGTGCGGAGGGCGAACGTGACCCCCTCGACCACCACCCGGTCGGCGTCGACGTGGAAGGCCGACCGGGTCTCCTGGGTGGCGGTGACGGTCGCGCCCTTGCCGGTGACCGTGAGGCCGGGGGTGCGCACCCGGAGGACGTCGGAGTGCAGGTAGGTCGCGCCCGCGCGGAGCCGCAGGGTGCTCCCGGTGGGCACGCTGTCCAGCGCCCTCTGCAGCGCGGCGGTGTCGTCGCGGACGCCGTCGCCCACGGCGCCGAACCGCTCGACCGGGACCACCTGGCGCGCCGCGCCGGCCGGCACGACGGCCCCCGCGGCGCCGGGACCGGTGGCGGCTGCCGTCGGCGTGGCGCCGGGCGGCACCGTCGACCCCGTGGGCCCGACGGCGCACAGCGCCAGCAGCGCGCTCGCCAGCACCGCCCGGGACACCAGGCGCCGTGCGCGCCCGCTGGGGGCCGCGCCCACGCGCGTGCTCATCGGGCCACGGCCAGGCGGAGCAGGTGCTCGGCGACGGCGGCCTGCGAGGTGGCCGCCGCGAACCGGGTGGTCGCGACCGCCCGGCCCACCTCGGCCTCCCGGGCGGCCGCGGCCGGGTCGAGCAGCCGGGCGGTGAGCGCGGCGGCGAACGCCTCGACGTCGAACGCCGGGACCGCCGTACCCGCGTCGCCGAGGTACTCGCCGATGCCGGCGACGTCGAAGGCGACCACGCTGCGCTGACCGGCCATCGCCTCCATCGCCACCAACGGCAGCCCGGCCTCCCAGCGGGAGGGGACGGCGACGACGTCGGCGGCGGCGTACCACTCGGCCAGCCGCTCCCCGGGGGCGAAGCGGACCGAGTCGTCGGCCCGGCCGCGCAGCGCGGCCTCGTCCGGGCCGGTGCCGACGAGCACCAGCCGGGCGTCCGGCACGGCCCGTCGCACGCCGGGCCAGGCGGTGAGCAGCATGTCCTGGCCCTTCTGCCGGGCCAGCCGCCCGACGCAGACCACGGTGGGCGCCGACGTGAGCCCGAGGGCGTCGCGGGCGGTCGCCCGGTCCTGCGGCGCCCACACCTCGGGCTCGACGCCGTTGGGCGCCACCACCGCCGGCCCGGTCAGCCCCGCGGCCCGCCCGGTCGCCAGCTCGGCCTCGCTGACGCAGAGGGTCAGGTCGGTCCAGCGCTGGGCGAACCGCTCCCACCCGCGGGAGGCCGTCTGCACCGGCCCGGTGACCGCCTCGAACGACCAGGCGTGTGGCTGGAAGACCGTCGGTCGCCGGCCCCGGACCGCCAGCCGCCCGGCCAGTCCTGCCTTCGCGCTGTGCAGGTGCACCACCTGGGGGTCCGTGGCCGCCACGACCCGGCGCAGCGCCGCCGCCTCGCCGGGCACCGACGGGCCGGGCGAGCGGCTCGCCCGCCACGGCAGCAGCCGGGCCCCGACCGCGCGGACCGTGTCGGCCAGCCAGCCCTCGCCCGGGCAGGCCACCAGGACCTCCCAACCGCGGCGGTGCTGGTCGGCGACCAGCCCGGCCACGACCCGGGCCACTCCCGCCTCGACCGGCTGGCTGACGTGCAGGACGCGCAGCGTCGGGTTCTCGGGTCCGCCCACGGGTCGAGCATGCGGCACCGGCAGCGGCCTCGACGAGGGACACCACGAGCGTCCAGATGGTGACCGATCTCACGAGGATGACACCAGGTGGACGGCAGCTGACGGCTGTATGGACCCTCCTGCGCGCCGTCACCCTCCGCACCGGGGGAGCGACGTCCGGTCCTCATCGGTGTGGCCGACTCCACGGCGGCCGATCGTGGTCCGCTCGCGGTCCCGGAGCGGGGCTAGGCGACCGGAGCGGGCCGACCATAGGTTCGCCCGGGTCGGTCGGGGGGAGCTGTTCCCCGGCGGGCCGGCGGCGACCAGGCGTCGCACGTGACCACCATCGACCGACGTACGGGAGCCGGACCTTGTCGCTGCTGGAAGCCCCCGAAGAGAAGGTCCTGCCGCGGACGGACGTCGTCGCCCGCCGGCGCTTCTGGTCAGCGGCGCGCCTCCGCGGCGAGGGCACCGCGGCTCGCCGGGCCTGGCGGAAGACCTACGTGCGCCGGATCCTGCTGGGCGACGCCCTCGTCGCCGTGCTCGCCGCCCTGGTCGGCCGGCTGCTGCCCGAGCAGGGCCCGCTCGCCGCGCACCACGCCCCCTGGCCGGTCATCGTCCTGCCGCTGGTCTGGGTGGCCGCGATGGTGGTCGGCCGCAGCTACGAGGAGCGCTTCCTCTGGGTCGGCCCCGAGGAGTTCCGCCGGGTCTTCTTCGCCGCGGCCCTGCTGCTGGCCTCCGTCGGCACCGTCTCCTGGGCGTTCAAGCTCGAGGTCGCCCGCAGCTTCGTCGTGGTCGCGCTGCCGCTGGCCACCGTGCTGACCCTGCTGCAGCGCTACGCCCAGCGCGCCTGGCTGCACCGGCAGCGCGCGCACGGCCGGTACCAGCAGACCGCGATCCTGGTCGGCCACCGCAACGGCGCCGCGGAGCTGCACGCCCAGCTGGTCCGCCAGGCCCAGCACGGCCTCCGGGTGATCGGCGTCTGCCTGCCGACGGCCCCGCCCGCCGGGACCGTCTTCGACGGGCTGCCGGTGCTGGGCGGCTTCGCCGACATCGCCGACGTCGTCCGCAAGTACGAGGTCGACACCGTCGCCGTGCTGCCCTCGCCCGAGCTGGACGGCGCCGCGCTGCGCCGCCTCGGGTGGGACCTGGAGACGACGGAGGCCGAGCTGCTGCTCGCCCCGGCGGTGACCGAGTTCGCCGGCCCGCGGGTGGGCATCCGGCCGGTCAACGGCCTGCCGCTGCTGCACCTGGAGCGGCCGGAGTTCCGCGGGCTGCGGCGGGTCACCAAGGACGTCTTCGACCGGTCGGTCGCGCTGGCCGCCGTCGTGGTGCTGCTCCCGGTGCTGCTGCTGCTGGGCCTGGCGGTCAAGACCACGAGCCGGGGCCCGGTGTTCTTCCGGCACGAGCGGATCGGCCGCGCCGGCGAGCCGTTCCGCGTCCTGAAGTTCCGCAGCATGGTGGACGACGCCGACCGGCACATCGAGGCGCTGATGGCGCAGAACGAGGGCAACGTCGTCCAGTTCAAGATGAAGCGCGACCCGCGGGTCACCCGGGTGGGCGCCGTCATGCGGCGCTGGTCGCTCGACGAGCTCCCGCAGCTGCTCAACGTCGTCGGCGGCACCATGTCGCTGGTCGGCCCGCGGCCGCACGTGACCCGCGAGGTCGAGCAGTACGGCTTCGACATGCGGCGCCGGCTGCTCGTCAAGCCCGGGATCACCGGGCTGTGGCAGGTCAGCGGCCGGTCCGACCTGTCCTGGGACGACTCGGTGCGGATCGACGTCCGCTACGTGGAGAACTGGTCGCTCGCCCTGGACCTGATGATCCTGGGCAAGACCCTGGGTGCGGTGTTCCGCGGCTCCGGGGCCTACTGACGCCGACCCTCACGGCGACGCCGGAGTGCGGGGCCGGAGGATGGCCCCCACCCTCCTCCGGACGGAGACCGACGTTGACCGGCACCGATCACGACCTCGCCCGCACGCTGGCCACCCGGGCCGGCGAGCTGCTGCTCACCGTGCGCAGCCGGGACTTCGCCGACGCCGCGGCGCGCAAGGCCGCCGGCGACGGTGAGTCCCACCGCTGGCTGGCCGAGCAGCTGGGCGCGCTGCGACCGGGGGACGCCGTGCTCTCCGAGGAGGCCGCCGACGACCCCGCCCGGCTCACCGCCGACCGGGTCTGGATCATCGACCCGCTCGACGGCACCCGGGAGTTCTCCGAGCTGGAGCGCACCGACTGGGCGGTGCACGTCGCGCTCTGGGAGCAGGGCGAGCTCGTCGCCGGTGCCGTCGCGCTGCCGGCCGAGGGCACGACCCTGGGCACCTCCGCCGTCGAGCCGCCGCCGGCCCGCCCGGACGGTCCGCTGCGCCTGGCGGTGAGCCGCAGCCGGCCGCCGGCCCTGGTCGCCGACCTCGTCGCGCAGCTCGCGGCCGAGCCGGTGGCCATGGGCTCGGCCGGGGTCAAGGCGATGTCCGTCGTCCGCGGGGCGACCGACGCCTACGTGCACGGCGGCGGCCAGTACGAGTGGGACTCCGCCGCGCCCGTCGCGGTGGCCCGGGCCGCCGGGCTGCACACCAGTCGGCTCGACGGCTCCCCGCTCCGCTACAACCGGCCCGACCCCTACCTGCCCGACCTGCTCATCTGCCGCCCCGAGTTCGCCGACCAGCTGCTCGCGGCCCTGGCCGACGCGGCGGGAGGCGACCGGAGCTGATCCCTCCGGAATCGGCAGTCCCGACCCGGTCAAGTACCGGTGCGGACCTGCCGATCACGAGGACATGCCGTGGTGGGGATGGGTGCTCGTCGGGTGGACGACGCTCGCGGTCGTCGTCGCCGTGCCGCTGGGCATGGCGCTGCGGATCGCCGACGAGCGCTCGCGAGCGCAGGACGGCCTGCTGCCGACCGCGCCCCGCCCCGTCCGGGCCCGCCCCCGCCGACGCCGGCTCCCCGTGCCGCCGCTGGCCGCCGCGCTGATCGGCATCGGCGTCACCCTGGAGTCCGTCGGCCTCGGCCTGCGGATCGTCGGCAACGACCGGGGCCTCGCCCGCTACCTGTCCATGGACGCCCCGCTGTCGGTGCCCCGGATGTGGGTCACCGCCCTGCTCGCCGCAGCGGCCGTGGCCGCCTTCGTCGGCGCCGCCCGCGCCACCGAGCGCCGGCCGTGGTGGCTGGGTGTCGGCGTGGTCGCCGCGCTGGTCGCGCAGGTGAAGGGCGGCGGGACCGTGCACGTCCAGGCGCTGGAGACCACCGGTCTGGCCGGCCGGCCGGTGCTGGCCGCCGTCCTCAGCACCGTCCTGGCCGCACTGACCCTCGCCGTGCTCTGGTGGCTCAGCCGCACCGAGCGGCGTGACCGCCGGCGGGTGATGGCCGCCTTCGCGCTCTACGCGGCAGCCGCCGTCGTCCTCTCCGGCATCTCCTCCCTCGTCGGGTCGGCGTCCGGCGCGTTCCCGTGGGCCGCCGTCGCCACGTTCGTCGAGGAGAGCGGTGAGGTCGTCGGTGCGGTGGCCGTGCTCACCGCCGTCCTCGTGGGGGTCGCCCCCCGGCTGGTGCTCCCGGCCGACTGGGCGCTCCGCCGCCGCGCCGACGCCGAGACCGTGGACGCCCCCGGCGTGCTGCCGGCCTGGCGCACCGGGCCCGACCGGCTGCCGGGCTGGCCCGGCTCCTGACCGTCAGCTCCCGATGAGGTGCGCCAGCACCTGCCGGGCGCTCTCCTCCGGGCTGGACTCCCGGGTGTCGATGGTGAGCTCGGCGTCCGTGGGCTCCTCGTAGGGGTCGCTGATCCCGGTGAAGGCGGGGATCTCCCCGCGCCTTGCCTTGGCGTACAGCCCCTTGCGGTCCCGGGCCTCGCACTCGGCGAGCGGGGTGGCCACGTGCACCAGCAGGAACGACCCCGGCCCGGCCTGCTCCTCCACCAGCCGGCGGGCATCGGCGCGGGTCGCGGCGTAGGGGGCGATCGGGGCGCACACGGCCAGCCCGCCGTGCTTGGCGATCTGCGCGGCCACCCACCCGATCCGGCGCACGTTGGTGTCCCGGTCGGCCTGGGAGAAGCCGAGCCCGGCCGACAGGTGGGTGCGCACCTCGTCGCCGTCCAGCAGCGTGACCGTCCGGCCGGCCTCCAGCAGCAGCTCCACCAGGCGCCCGGCGATCGTCGACTTCCCGGCGCCGGAGAGCCCGGTGAACATCACCACCCGGCCGCCGGTGCGCAGCGGCGCCTCGTCCGTCCGGCTGCCCAGCAGCTCGGCGCCGTAGGCGGCGGCGACCTCGGCCCAGCCGGCCTCCGGTGCGCTCGCGGTCACCGGCACGGGGACGACGACCAGGTCACGGCCCCCGGCCCACGGCGCCCAGGCCGCCGCCCCCAGCGACAGTGCCGCGGAGTCGGGGGAGGTGCCGGCTGCGGGGAGCAGCACGAGCAGCTGCCCGGGCAGGTCGGTCCCCTCGGCCGGGGGGCTGCCCACCCAGGCCCGGGGCGCCGACCAGCCCCGCTGCGCCAGCTCGGCACGGACGGTGGACGGCGCGCGCCAGCGGGGTATCTCCCGGACGGTCAACCCGCCGTCGTCCCGGGTGGCGACCAGCACGCCCTCGGCGTCCTCCAGCTCGGCGGCCGGGGAGACGGCGGGCGCGCCGGCCACGAGGTCGAAGCCGTACCGCGCGAGCGCGGCGAGCTCGGTGTCGGTGAGTCGGGCCCGCGTCTGTGCCATGCAGGGAGTCTGGCAAGCGCCGTGCGGCCGGACCGAACCGGTCGGGACGTCACCCGGCCGGGTGCGCCGTCACATGCCGGGGCGGACGACCCCGCAGCGGCAGGCGTAGAGCGACGCACCGCTGAACGGGTCGTCACCGGTGCGCCGGTACCGGTGCAGGTGCACCGGCGAGGGTCGGCTGCTGACCGGCCGCAGGCCGACGGCCGAGCCGGGGGGTGGCGATGCGAGGAAGCGCACGCGCAGAGTGTGGAGCCCACCGGCCCGCGGCGGAAGGGCACGGAGCGTCAACAGTCGATGAACTCCGTCACTCGCCCGGGGCGCCCCGGACGGGTGCCGGTCGGCCGCGTGGTCACCGACCGTGGTGCGGCCGACCAGCACCTCCGCGACGCCCGGTCGGCCGGACGCGGCGAGGTGGGGTCAGCGGGTCGCAGCGCCGACCGGGTCGCGCAGGGCGCGCTCGGCCGCGGCCCGCTGGGCGGCGAAACCGGACTGCAGGGCGTCGGCGAGCGAGCGGGCGGAGTGGGCGGGGCCAGCGACCGGAGCGTGTGCAGTACGCGTCATGGCGGAGAAGCTAGGGCCCGGCTGTGGCGCAGTGAACAGCGACACACGGTCGGCGTTCGTTGCGAGTTCATGACGGGTGCACACCCGTCACATCGGGCAGACGATCACCCAGCGCGGCGTCCAGCCAGGCGTCGGTCCGCCGGTCCCAGGTGCGTTCGGCGGCCCAGCGGACCCGGTCGAGGGCCCAGCCCACCGGCTCGTCGGCAGCGGCCTCCATCGCCGCGGCCATCTCCGCCGCGCCGTCGGCGACGTAGCTGTGCGGCGGTGCGTCGCTGGAGTGCTCCAGGTGGCCGGCGCTGGCCACCACCGGGACGCCCCGCGCGCAGTAGTCGTAGGTCTTCATCGACGACTGGCCCAGCGCCCGGCTGGCCACGTCCGGCACCAGGGCCACGGCCGCGGAGTCGAGCACCGCGGGCAGCTCCGCGCGGGAGACCGGCCCGGCGTACCGGAACCGGCCCCCGGTCTCCTGCTCCAGCGCCAGGAAGCGCTCGGCCGCGGCGCCCGCCCGCAGCGGGAAGACCAGCTGCCCGTGGACGGTCAGCGTCCACTCCGGCAGCAGGGTGAGCACCGCACGCACCAGGTCGACGTCGAACCGCTCGGCGATGCTCCCGACGTAGACCGCGTGCCGCGCCCGCCGCTGCACCGACCGGGGCGCGTCCAGCAGCGCCGCGTCGGTGCCGTTGGGGACGACGACCGGGGTGCGACCCGGGAACAGGTCGGCGAGGACCTGGTTCACCACGATCACCTCGTCCGCCTCGTCGGCGATCCGGCGGAGCTGCTCGTGGAGCCCCCGGGCCTGCGGGAGCAGCCGGGCCCAGTCGTCGGTGCAGTCGAACACCGCCCGGCCGCCGACCGAGCGGGCCGCCCGCCACTCCCAGGGCAGCATGAACACCGTCAGCGACTCCTGCCAGGAGGAGCGGCGCAGGAAGCGACCGAGCAGGGCGGCGTCGACCCGCTCGGCCACCGGTCCCCGCAGCCCGGGCAGCAACGTCGAGCGCTCGGAGACGGTGATCCCCGGCGCCACCTCGGTGAACCGGCCGGCCGGCAGGTGCGCCCACCAGTTGCCGGGGTCGCTGCGCACCCGTCGCCAGTCGGCGGGTGCCTGGACGAACCGGATCGGCACACCGCGGTGGGCCAGCTCGGTGGCGATCATGTGCTCGCGCCGGATGGCGGGGTGCCAGGGGTCCTTGGCGACGAAACCGACGCCGGCGGGCAACTCGGGGAAGGGCGTCGAGCTCAGTGCAGGTCTCCTGGCGTGGTCACTGCTCGACCCTAGGAGTCGCCCTCGGCGGCCGCTGCACCAGACTCTCCGGTCGTGGCAGGCAACTGGGGAGCAGAGCGGGTGTCCCCGGCCGTCGTCCGCCGGCTGCCACTGCCGGCGAAGCGCGCGGTGCTCTACCGGCAGGCCCACGGACGCCCGCCGGCCCGCCCGCCGCGGACCTTCACCGAGAAGGTCAACTGGCGGGTGGTGCACGACCGGCGGCCGCTGATCGGGCAGCTGGGCGACAAGCTCGCGATGAAGCGCTACGCCGCCGCGGTGCTCCCCACCCTGGACGTGCCCCGGGTGCTGTGGGCGGGCGTGGACGTCGCCGACCTCGCCCGGGTCGACCTGCCCGACCGCTGGGTGCTCAAGCCCAACCACGGGACAATGCGGGTGCACGTCGGCGTCGGACGCCCGGACGTCGACCAGCTGCGCCGGGTCACCGCGGGGTGGCTCGATGAGCCGCTGTACCGGGACCGTGGCGAGTGGGTCTACCGCCAGGCGCGGCGGATGCTGCTGGTCGAGGAGTTCCTCGGCCCGGCCGACGAGGTGCCGGCCGACCACAAGCTGTTCGTCTTCGACGGCCGGCTGCGGCTGGTCCAGGTGGACACCGGGCGGTTCGGTGCGCACCGGCGGCGGCTGTACACCCCGGACTGGACACCGGTCGACGTCGACGAGGCGGTCGCCCCGGGGCCGGTGACCGCGCCGCCCGCCTCGCTGCCGCAGCTGACCGAGGTCGCCGAGGCGCTGGGGGCGCAGTTCGACTTCATCCGGGTCGACCTGTACGACGTCGCCGGCCGGGTCTGGTTCGGTGAGCTCACGCCCTACCCCGGTGGAGGGCTGGACCGCTTCGACCCGGCGCTGGACGTGCTGCTGGGCTCGATGTGGCAGTTGCCGTCGCGCTCAGCCGTGCGTGCGGGCCAGCAGCTCCCCCGCTGAGCGGGTGTTGATCACCCGGTCGGCCGGGACGCCGCACTCCACCGCCCGGGCGCAGCCGGCGTCCTGCCAGTCGAGCTGACCGGGGGCGTGGGCGTCGGTGTCGATGGCGAAGTCGCAGCCCAGCTCCACGGCCTGGCTGAGCAGCCGGCGGGGCGGGTCGAGGCGCTCAGGACGGGAGTTGATCTCCACCGCGGTCCCGTGCTCGACGCAGGCCCGGAAGACGGCGTCGGCGTCGAACTCGCTCTCCGGCCGGGGGCGCTGGGTGCCGTTGCGCTGCTTGCGGCCGATGACCAGCCGGCCCGTGCAGTGCCCGAGGACGTCGGTGTGCGGGTTGGCGACCGCGGCCAGCATCCGTTCGGTCATCTGGGCGCGGGGTGCCCGGAGCTCGGAGTGCACGCTCGCGACGACGACGTCCAGCCGGCCCAGCAGTTCGTCGGTCTGGTCGAGGGAGCCGTCGACGAGGATGTCGCACTCGATGCCGGTGAGGATGCGGAAGGGCGCCAGCTCCTCGTTGAGTGCGGCGACCACGTCCAGCTGCTGCTCCAGCCGTTCGGGGGTGAGGCCGTTGGCGACGGTGAGCCGGGGGGAGTGGTCGGTCAGGGCGAGGTACTCGTGGCCGATGCCGATCGCGGCCTCGGCCATCTCCCGGATGGGGCTGCCGCCGTCGGACCAGTCGGAGTGGGCGTGCAGGTCGCCCTTGAGCGCGGCCCGCAGCGCGGCGGCGTCGTCGGCCAGCGGGGTCAGCTCGGCGTGCGCCTCCTCGAGCTTGGCCAGGTAGGCCGGCAGCTCGCCCCGGTGAGCCTCGAGGACGACCGTGGCGGTCTTGTCGCCGATGCCCTTGAGGTCGGTGAGGGTCCGGGTCGCGACCCGGCGGTCGAGCTCGGCGTCGTCCAGGGCGGCGACGACGGTGGCCGCCGTCCGGAAGGCCTGGACGCGGTAGGACGGCTCGCGGGCGCGTTCCAGGAGGAAGGCGATCCTCCGGAGCGCGCCCGCGGGCGTGAGTGCCGTGCTCATGCGGTCAGCTCAGTGCGTGAGCTTCTTCGCCTGCTTGGTGGCCCGCTTCTGGGCCTTGGCGGCCCGCTTCGAGGCCTTGGTGTAGCTGGCCTCGGCTGCAGCGGCTGCCATGCCGGCGGTGCGCTTGGCGCGCCAGCCCACCGACGGCTTGCCCTCGGTGTCGACGGCGGCGAGCAGCAGGCCGCCCATGATGCCGACGTTCTTGACGAAGTTGCTGGTCTGCCCGAAGCGCTCCTTGGGGTCTTCGTGCTCCCAGAAGCGGTGGCCGGCCAGCGTGGTGGGCACCAGGGAGGTGGCCAGCGCGAGGGCGGAGAAGCGGGGGAACCGGCCGAGGGCCAGCAGCGAGCCGGCGCCCACGTGCACCCCGGCGTTGATCTTGACCCACTGCTCGACGTCGCGAGGGACCTCGACGGGGAGCTGCTTGTCAGCGATCTCGGTGATCTGTTCGACGATCGGTGCTGCACCGGGCACGCGCGACTGCGGGTTCCGGAGGGTGTTGATCCCTCCGTAGATGAACGTGGCGGCGAGCATCGGCCGGGCGATCCGGCGGACCAACATCTGGAACCTCTTCCCATCGGTGACGTCAGCGGTGCAGTGCCCTGGTCAGCGCCAGGACAACCGCTGCATCGGAACCGTAGTGAGAAGTGGCGATCACCGCCGGGCGAGCGGCTGCGGCCGCTCGTGAGCTCGGTCCGCGCGAGGGGGACCAGGGTCAGTGGCTGGGCTGCGGGCTGCGTGCGCCCAGGATGTCGTCGACCGTCAGGTCGGCGGGCAGGCCGACCAGGTGGTCGGTGAACGGGGCACGCTCATCGGCCATGCGGACGCACCCGCCGATGACGAGTGCGACGACTCCGGACACGGCGGCCCACGACAGGGCGACGACAGCGACGATCACATGTACTTCGTACTGGTCAGCGGCGGTGGTCCAGCCGTTCTCCGCACGGCAGAACCTGACCAACCTCGGTGATCGCCGTTGGGGGATCGCGCACGGAGGACGCCCGGCGGTCGTGCGGATGACACAGGTGGGTCGGGAGGATGGTCCTGTGACGGGCGAGGTGTGGGGAGCGCGGCCGTCACCGCCGGCCGAGCGCCCGCGTCCGGCCCGGTGGGTGCTGGCCCCGGCGTCGATCGGCGGGCTGCTGTTCACCATCGCCCTGTTGGTCGAGGTGCGCTGTGCGGTGGGCCGGTGCCCGGCCGCCGGGTGGTCCCGGTTCGTCGCGTTGGACGGGGCGGGGGCGCTGCCGCGGCTGTTCACGGCCGCGGTGTTCCTGGCCGTCGGGTTCCTGGCCGCGCTCGCCGCCGTCCGGTCGACGGGGCGGGCGCGGTGGTGGTGGGCGGCGGTCGTGGGTGTCGGTGTCGTGCTCGGGACCGCGAAGGCGGTCAGCGCCTCGTCGACGGTGGAGCAGGGCGGCGGCAGGTACACGACGCTGGTCGGGGGCGTGCTGCTGTCGGTGATCGGCCTGCCGCTGCTGTGGCGGGCCGGACGACGCTGGGCGGTGCGCGGCGCGACTCCGGTCACCCTGGCGTTGGCCGGCTGCGCGGTCGCGGTGCTGGGGCTGGACCAGGCGACCGAGGCGGTGAGGTCGGTGTCGTCCTCGCCGGTGGCACTGGCGGTGGCGACCTACGTGGAGGAGGGCGGGGAGGCGGGGGCCGCCCTGCTGCTGCTGGCCGCGACGTCGGCCTGGCGGCCCCGGCGGACCTGACGGGTGGTCGACGTCCCGCCGAGGCTGTCAGTCGTAGGGACTGGTGAGCACCGAGCGGGCCTGGCGGACGGTGAAGGTGGCCGGCGCACCGTCGGTGGTCGTGGTGCCGGGGACGTCGGCGCTCACCCCGCCGTCGACCGAGTAGGTCGCGCCCCAGGTGGTGGTGAGGGAGGCCGTGTAGGTGCCCGAGGAGTACTCGTGGCTGATCGTGTGGTCGGGGTAGGGGGCGCCCGGGTCGGTGGTGGTCAGGGTCGTCCCGTCGCCGGTGCGCCAGGTGTAGCTCACCGCGTTCGCGGTGATCAGGACGTCGAACCCGCGGATGTCGACCGTGAAGGTCTGGGTCGTCGGGCTGTCGGTGAAGAAGATGACCGGCAGGCCGACCAGCGCCTCGCCCGGTGGCTGCTGGCGGGTGGTCAGCTGGGGGAGCGGCAGCGTCTCGAAGTACCGGAAGACCTCCGCCGGCGACGGCGGCGGATTCAGGTCCGTGACATCGACACAGGAAATTCCCTCGTTAATTTGCCCTCCGTACGGCTGGCCGACTGGGATGGAAGGGTCCGGTGCAAGTCCCCGCAGCGGACGGTAATCCTCCTGTACCAGTCGCTGCGCCAAGATGACATACTCCGTGACAATTCGCTCGGGCATCTCCGGGCATTGCTCTATGCCCGATTGGCAGCCGCCGAGTGGGGAGTCAGTGAAGTCGCAGGGGCGAACTAGCAGATACTCGTACTCCGAGAGGGGGCCACTCAAGCTGGCCCGCCTCAGGCCTTCGCCTGGCGATCCGTCTATATACCCGGCCATCACGGCGCCGCCTCCGATGCCCACTTCGGGATCTGGGGCGGCGCACGAGAGTGACTCGCATGCATTGGCGGGGGACGCGTGCAGGACGGTGAGCGTGAGGAGTGCGATCAAGATGACCGTGCGGCGAACGGTCATGTTAAGAATTGATAATCAATTGGTTGAGGAACCATGCACCGGCTTGGTCGCTCCATGTCATGCGCGCACCGGCGTTCATGCCCGCCACGGCGGCTTGTCCGCGACCGGCAACGGGGCTGCCGTCGGGCGCGATTATGCCAACCTCCGCCTGGTCGACTGTGAAAGAGAACTCGGCGCTATCGCCATCGAGGGCAGGCGGGCTCATCCCCCTGACGGTTAACTCACCGCCTGTATAGCGGTTTCCGGCCGACGCGTCTTCGTCGTAGCGGTCGGCGATGAAGTCGCAGAACTCGCAATCCCGACTCAAGTCTCGGAGTGTTTGACCACTGACTCCGGCTTGGTGTGAAACCAGCTGTAGGTAGTACCGCAACGCGGCCTCGGCCCCGGCGGGGGTCTGCTCGCGGGCTTCGGGGGGCATGGGGAGGTCGGGTGGGCCGAGGGGTGGGAGTGCCTCGCTGGTCTCGGTCGCTGACGGCGGGGCCTCGGGCAGGGTCTCGTTCGCCGTCTCCCCGCGTGAGCAGCCGCTGAGCACGGCGATCGCCACGGCCGCTGCCACAGCTGCCCGAACCGGCCGCATGCGTCGTCCTCCCTGCGCCACCTGACTGAAGTCGTGAGGAGAGTACGCAGGTCAGCGGCTCGCCGCGTCGCCCAGAAGGTCGAACTGTGGATGCTTGTGCTCTGGTTCAGCAGTGCAGCCAGAGCACAAGTACCGCTGGATGCAGTGCACGGTCAGCCGGTGGTGACCGCGGGTCAGCCGCTGGCGACCGCGCCCAGCGTGGCTCGGTCCCGTCCTGCCGGCGTGGACGGCCGGGCCGGCGACACGTCGCGTGGACGGCGGGGCCGGCGACGCGTGGCGTCGGTCACCGGGGGATCGGCTGGGTCGGCACCGTCCGCCAGTGCCGGCTGGCCAGCGCGACGCCGCAGCCCAACGCCATCCCGGCGAGCACGTCCCCCGGGTAGTGCACGCCCACGTGCACCCGTGAGTAGCCCACGCCGAGCGCCAGCGGCGCGATCAACGCCCCGGTCACCGGGCTCTCCAGCGCGACACCCGTCGCGAAGGCCGCCGCGGACGCCGAGTGCCCGCTCGGGAAGGACGAGCTGCGCGGAGCCCGGCGCAGCGCCCGCTCGCCCTGTGTGGCCGCCAGGTCTGGCCGGACCCGGCTGAACACCCGCTTGACGACGGCGTTCACCAGCGCGCTCGACACGGCCATCGAACCCAGCCCGCGCACGGCGGCGCGGCGCGGCTGTCCGGGCTGCAGCGCGAGGACGACGCCGATCAACGCCCAGAGCTTGCCGTGGTCCGCGGTGGTCGACAGTCGGCGCAGCCACCGGTCGACCGGCGTCGCGGGCAGTCGGCCCACGCGCTCGAGCAACAGCGCGTCCCAGTGACGGGGATGGAGCACCCGGCGTCGTCCTCAGGTGCGCTGGCGGGCGCGGTACGCGGCCACCGTGGAGCGGCTCGCGCAGGTGTTCGAGCAGTACCGCCGGCTGGCGTTGCGCGAGGTGTCGACGTACACGTGCCCGCACCCCTCGGCCGAGCAGGCGCCCAGGCGCTGCCAGCCGTGCTGCACCACGACCTGGGACAGGCCCATCGCCACCGTCGTCGTCAGCTGCTCGACCACACCGGCGTCGGGGCGGGCGTAGTGCAGGTGCAGCTCGCCGTCGTGGTCGGTGGCATAGGGCTTCGGGGAGGCCAGGGCCAGCAGGGCGTTCAGGCGCGCCATCACCTCCGGTTCGCTGTCGGCCTCGGCGACGTCACGCACCAGGGACGACGTCTGCGCCACCGCGCCGGCCTCGGCGGGTCGCAGCTCCAGTGACGTCCCGTCGGTGAACCACTCGTCGTGGGCGTCGAGGAACACCCGCACCCAGTCCGGGTCGTCGCGGTCGGCGTTGGCCAGGTCGATGGCCAGTTCGACAGCGTTCGACCCGTAGGTGTCGTAGTCCATTTGACTCCCTACTCGTTGGTCCGTAACCTCCGGAACCTGTAGGCGGTGAACAGCATCTGACCGCCTACAGATTCCCTTCTCGCACGTCTCGAAGTGAGCCAGTCATGCGTTCGTACCTCGCCGTGTGGCGGTTGCCGTCCGCCCCGGTGCTCCTGCTCGCCGGGTTCGCCGGGCGACTGCCGTCCTCCATGGTGCCGCTCGCGCTGCTGCTCATGGTGCAGGAGCAGACCGGGTCGTACGCGATCGCCGGCGGTGTCTCGGCCACGTACGGCATCGCCACCGCGGTGATGGCCCCGGTGCTGGGCCGGCTGGCCGACCGGCGCAGCCCTCGGCTGGTGCTGTTCGCCCAGTCCGTGGGCTACCCGCTGCTGCTGGCGCTCGTGGCCGCCGCCGTCCTGGGCCGTGCGCCGCTGCCGTGGGTGTTCGCCGCCGCGGCCGCGGTCGGGGCCAGCACCCCGCTGGTCTCCGGCACGGTGCGGGCGCTCTGGTCGCGGGTCGACGTCCGCGTCCGCCCCACCGCCTACGCCCTGGACGCGACCGCCACCGAGCTGGTCTTCGTGGCCGGACCCACCCTGGTCGCGGCCCTGACGTTCGTCGCCGGCCCGGCGATCGCCCTCGGGCTCGCCGGCGTGCTGGGCGTCCTCGGTGCCCTCGGGATCGCCACGAGTGCACCGATGCGTGCCTGGCGGCCGGTGGTCACGGAGTCGCGGCGGCTGCTGTCGACGGTGACCACGCCGGGCATGCCGCGCGTCCTGCTCAGCGGCACCGCACTGATGTTCGGCGTTGGCGGGCTGGAGGTGGCGGTGCCGGCGTTCGCCGACGCTGCGGGGTCGCCCGGCATCTCCGGCCTGCTGCTGGCCGTGTGGGCACTGGGCTCTGCCGGGGGTGGCCTCTGGTTCGGCGCCCGCGTGGTCAGCGCCTCGCTGCCCCGCCAGTACCGCTGGTGCCTGCTTGGCGTGACGATCGGCCTCGCGCCGCTGGCCGCCATCTCCGACCCGTGGGTGCTGGGCGCCCTGCTCTTCCTCGGCGGGACGGCGATCGCCCCCACCCTCACCGTGCAGAGCTCGCTCGTCGGCTCGATCGCCCCCGCGTCGGCGGTCACCGAGGCGTTCACCTGGCTGTCGACCGTGACCTTCGGTGCCTCGGCGATCGGTGCTGCGGTCGGTGGCGCGCTGATCGAGACCTCGGCCGGTGTGGCCGGTTCCCTCGTGATGGCCACCGGCGCCGCCGCGCTGGCGGTGGCGGTCACGCTCCTGCCCGGGCGCCGTCCCGACCTGCCCGCCGAGCCCCGGCGTGCGGCCGTCCCGGCCTGATCGACGGCGGCTCCCGACCCCGGTTGGGAGCCGCCGGCACGCGCTGGTAACCTTTCCCCTCGGTGGTTCCGGGGCAACCCGGTCCCCGGGAGGCTTCGCCTAGTCCGGTCTATGGCGCCGCACTGCTAATGCGGTTTGGGTTAATCCCCATCCCGGGTTCAAATCCCGGAGCCTCCGCGCGACAACTGAACACGCACCACGCGCCCGTAGCTCAACGGATAGAGCATCTGACTACGGATCAGAAGGTTAGGGGTTCGAGTCCCTTCGGGCGCACGTCTGGTTGAGACAGCACCACGGCCCCGCACTCCTCGGAGTGCGGGGCCGCAGTGTTCTCCGGAGCGGTTCAGGCCGGGGCCGGCCCGCCCGTCCCGTGCCGCGCGCCGAGGTCGGCGAAGACGTCGGCGTTGAGCCGGAAGGCCAGCGACACCTCGGCGATCACCCGGTCCTGCTCCGCCGCACTCCACGGTGCGGCGTCGAGCGCGGCCCGGTACGCGTCCTTGAACGGCTTGGGCTTGGGGATCTGGTCGAACACGTAGAACCGCACGCCGTCCTGCTCCAGGCCGAAGGTGCGGCGAACCAGCCGGCGGATGATCTGCCCGCCCGACAGGTCGCCGAGGTAGCGCAGGTAGTGGTGGGCCACCAACCCGGCCGGCCAGTCGAAGGCGACCTCCCGCAGCCGGGCCACGTACCGCTCCGTGGCCGGCAGGACCACCCCCTCGCTCCGCCACCCCGGCCCCAGCAGGAAGGCCAGGTCGGCTTCCAGCGCGGGCAGCCGGACCAGCCCCGGGTGCAGGAAGGGGCGCACCTCGGGGGAGTCGGCCTGGGCCACGGCCGCCTCCTCCAGCACCGCGTAGACCGCGTGCGTCTGGGTGAGCAGGTCGGCGTAGGCGGTGCGGGGGAGCTCTCCGGCGAGCAGCGCGGTGACGAACCCCGAGGCCTCCGCCGCGGTGTGGTCGGCCTGGGTCGCCTCCTTGAGCCGGGCGGCGAACCCGGGTGGCGTGAGGGTGCTGGTCATCGGTGCGGCTCTCCGGTTCGTCGTCTCGAGTGTGGGTGGGTGCGGTGCGCGTCCGTGCTCAGCGGGGGCGCAGCACGGTCTTCGTCACCTGGCCGGCGGCGACCAGCACCCCGTCGGCGCTCGCCTCGGCGCGCAGGAACGCCACCGACCGGCCGAGTCGCAGCAGCGTGCCGGTCAGTCGCAGCTCCGCGCCCGGCTGCACCGCCCGCAGCAGTGAGCTGGTCGCGTCGTGCGTCACCGCGTTCTCGTCCGGACCCAGGTGGGGGAGCAGGTGGACGTAGGCGGCGACGTCCAACAGGGCCGCCACCAGCCCACCGTGCAGCACCCCGCCGTTGTTCAGCGTCGGCGGCCCGACCGGCAGGACCAGGCCGGCCGCGGGGTCGGCCGGATCAGCGAGCCGCAGGCCGAGCCAGGCGTGCAACGGGACGTCGAGCACGCCCTGGACCCGTTCGGTCAGCAGCTCCTGCGCAGCGGTCACCGAGCGACCGTACGGCCCGGACGGGCGCGCCGCCGCGCCCATCCGGCGGCACCGTGGACATGACGATCACATTGAGAAGTGACGACGGCGTGCATGGGCCGGGCGTCCCGGAGCACCGTGGGGGACAACCCACCGTGGCCGGCGGGCGGACGTCGGCTGCCCAGCGTCGGAAGAGGTGCAGGTCATCGCCGGAGGAGGAGGTCGGCCCTCGGGCGGACAACCCTGGCTGCTGCCGGCTGCAGAACCGGTCGCGCCGCGTCCCCGGCGCCGCGGCGTCGTCCTGCTCCGCCTGGTCGTCGCCCTCGTGGTCGCCGGCGGGCTGGTCGCCGGGGTCGTCGCGCCCTGGCTCGGCGGGGCCAGCGCGCTGGCCCAGCAGGGTGCCGCCCTCGTCCGCCCGCTCGAGACCGCCGCCGTCGACACCCGGCTGCCGGGCAACACCCGCGTCCTCGCCGCGGACGGCTCACTGATCACCGAGATCTACTCGCGCAACCGGCACCCGCTCACCGGCGAGCAGATCGCCCCGGTGATGAAGGACGCGCTGATCGCGATCGAGGACGCCCGGTTCCGCGACCACCCGGGGGTGGACTCCCGCGGGCTGCTGCGTGCCCTGGCGCGCAACATCGCCGCCGGCGAGGTCACCGAGGGCGGTTCCACGATCACCCAGCAGCTGGTCAAGCAGCTGCGGCTGCAGACGGCCGAGGACGCCGACGGGCGGGCTGCGGCGACGGCCGACACCGTCGGCCGCAAGCTGCGGGAGGCGCAGATCGCCCTGGCGGTGGAGGCGGAGTACACCAAGGAGGAGATCCTCACCCGCTACCTGAACACCGTCTACTTCGGGAACGGTGCCTACGGGGTGGCCGCCGCCGCGCAGCGCTACTTCGGGACCACCGCCGACCAGCTGACCGCCGCCCAGGCCGCGATGCTGGCCGGGCTGGTCCGCAGCCCCGCCTACTACGACCCGGTGACCGCGCCCGAGCCGACGAAGCAGCGCCGCGACCTCGTCCTGCGCCGCATGGCCGAGGTCGGCCTGCTCGACCAGGCCGCCGCGGACGCCGCCCGGGCGGAGCCGCTCGGCGTCGTCGACGGGGGCAGCGCCCCCAACGGGTGCACCGAGGCGATCATCGGTGCCTTCTTCTGCGGGCACCTGCTGAAGGTGCTCGCCGAGCAGTACGGCGTGACCCACGAGCAGCTGCAGGCCGGTGGGCTGACCGTGCGCACGACCCTGGACCCGGGGGTGCAGCTGGCCGGGGACGCCGCCGTGGTGCAGACCCTGGCGATGGACGACCCGCGCGCCGCCGTCTACGTGAACGTCGAGCCCGGCACCGGCCGGGTGCTGGCCATGTCGGTCAACCGGAGGTACGGGCTCGACGAGGCCGACCCGGCGCAGACCACGGTCGACCTCCCCGCCACCGCCGGCCAGGGGGCCGGCTCGACGTACAAGGTCTTCACCGCCGCCGCCGCGCTGGAGCAGGGCTTCGGGCTGGACTTCGAGCTGCGGACCCCGGACCCCTACGTCTCCGAGGTCTACCGCGACGGGGACGGCCCCTACGACGTCGAGAACGCCGGCAACTACCCGCGCCGGCTGGACATGGAGCAGGCCCTCTACCGCTCCTCCAACACCTACTTCCTCGCCCTCGAGGACGCGCTGGGCAGCGTCGAGGGGCCGGTCCGGGTGGCCCAGCGGCTCGGGCTGACCAGCCTCGACCCGATCGCCGACCAGGTCGTCGCGGAGAACCGGGGCTCGTTCACCTTCGGGGCCGAGGCGACCAGCCCGCTGGCCCTGGCCAACGCCTACGCCACCCTCGCCGCCCGTGGCACGCGCTGCGAGCCACGGCTGGTCGAGGCCGTCGTCGACCGGTCCGGGGAGCCGCTGGCCGGCCCGGACGGCCAGCCGCTGGTCGGCGCCCCGCAGTGCACGCCCGAGGTCATCGCGCCGGGCATCGCCGACACGCTCAACCACGCGCTGCGCAAGGACGTCGAGCCGGGCTCCCCCGGGCAGACCGGTCGCCGGGCGCACGTCCCCGGCCACCAGATCGCCGGGAAGACGGGCACCACCCAGGGCAACTACTCGGTCACCTTCGTCGGCTACACCCCGCAGTTCGCGGCGAGCGTCATGGTCTACGACCCGGTCCGCAACCAGGACGTCGGCGGCTTCGGTGGTGGCAAGGCGGCCACCGTCTGGCACGACGCGATGGCGCCGGTGCTCACCGGCCGACCCGTCGCTGGCTTCGCGCCGCCGGACCCGAAGTACCTGCGCAGTGAGCGCGCCACCGTCCCGGGTGGGTGCGTCGGCGCCTGGTCGGACTGGTGTCAGGGGCTGCTGGCCGAGCGCGGGTTCCAGGTCGCCCGGCAGGTCGTGGACGGCGCCCGGCCCGCCGGCCGGGTGATCGGGCTCGCCCCGTCCGGCGGTCGTTCCGTCCCGCCGGGTGGCCAGGTGACGATGCTGGTCAGCAACGGGGCCGACTACGCGCCCCCGCCGCCCCCGAAGCCGGTGCGCACGCCCGCGCCCCGACCCGAGCCGGCTCCCGAGCCGAGCCCGGAGCCGGCACCAGAGCCCAGCCCGGTGCCGCCCCCTGCGCCCGAGCCCGCCCCCGAGCCGACTCCTGCGCCCGAGCCGGCCCCGGAACCGACGCCCACTCCCGTGCCGGACCCGGCTCCCGGGCCGGAGCCGACTCCCGCGCCGGAGCCGACTCCCGCACCGGAGCCGACTCCCGCACCAGACCCGACTCCCGCACCGGACCCGACTCCTGCACCGGAGCCGGCACCCGAGCCGGGACCTGGGCCCGCGCCGGAGCCGGGGCCTGCCCCGGAGCCCGTCCCGGAGCCCGTCCCGGAGCCCGTCCCGGAGCCGGAGCCTGCCCCGGAGCCCGCGCCGGAGCCGGCACCCGAGCCTGCTCCCGCTCCTGAACCGGAGCCTGCGCCGGCTCCCCCTCCGGCTCCCGAGCCGGACCCTGAGCCCGCACCGGCCCCCTGAGCCCACCCCCGAGCCGGATCCAGGCCCCCTGAACCCGCTCCTGAACCGGGATCAGCACCCGAGCCGGAGCTGGGTCCCGGCGCGACACCGGAGCCGGTTCCGGCTTCCTGCGCACCCGAGCCGGAGCTCGCTCGCGATGCGGCAACGAAGCCGGTTCCGGCTTCCTGAGCCCGCTCCCGAAGCCGAGTCGGCAACCGGACGGCAGCCAGCCGGCTCGCCGCGGAGGGGCCTGAGGGGCGGGGGGCCGGTCCTGACGGTCTGGCCGCGTTGGTCGGTCTCTCCAGCAGTGGAGAGCCATTCTTAGCCGGCTCCCCCGCCCGCGTTCACTGTGACTCAGGCCACAGTCGTCGTCAAGCCAGCCGCGGCGCGGCGTCGTCGCCGCGCGGGACGACCAGCACCGGGACGGTCGCGGCCCGCAGGATCTTCGTCGCCGTCGAGCCGAGGAAGACCCGCCCCTCCGGTCCGAGGCGTGACGACCCGAGCACCAGCACGTCCCCGGGCATCCACGGCACGGCAGCCACCGCCCCCGCCCAGCCGGCGCCGCGGCCCTGCACGGTCTCCGGGACGGGCCACGGGCCGGACCAGTCCGCCACGGCATGCTCCAGCGAGCCCTGCACCTGAACGGCCCACTCCTCGTTGACCACGTGCTCCAGCGGCAGGCCGGTCTCCGAGGGCAGCAGGGCGGCGCGCTCGGGCACGAAGGTCGCCAGCCGGACCGGCACACCCCAGCGCTCGGCGAGCGCGCGGGTGGCGGACAGCGCGTCGGCGGAGCGGGCCGCGTCCGCCCAGGTGCAGGTGAGCCGGGTGGGCTCCGCCGGCGCCGACCACGCCCGCGGGGCCAGCGCCAGCGGCACCGGCGAGCTGTGCAGCAGCGGTTCGGCGACCGAGCCCGCCGCGAACCGGCCCGCCGGCGCCTCGGTCGCGGCGCCGAGCACGAGCACCCGCGCCCGGTACCGGTGAGCCGACTCGACCAGGCCGGCGGGCACCGAGGACGCCGGGACGACGGCGGTGCGGACGTCCTCGACCCCGGCCCTCCGCAGTGCGGTGAGCGCCTCCGCGTGGCGGGTGGCGGTCAGCGCGGCCCGCCACTGCCGGTACTCGTGGTCGAGCCGGGAGGTGGTCGCGTGCGGCGGGTCGAGCGGCACGACCGTCGTCACGACGACCGGGGAGCCCTCCGCACCGGCCAGCCCAGCGGCCAGCCGGAGGGCGCCGTCGTCCCCACCGCTGTGCTCCGCGGCCTCCAAGCCCAGCAGGACGGTCATCGGGTCAGCGCCGTCCGGATGCGGTGCAGGTGGCGGAGCGCGGCGATCGCCCGCCGGGGAACCGGCGCGGCCAGCCGGCCCCGGTAGTCGCTGATGGCCGCCTGCCACACCGGGTCGGCATGGGTCGGGTAGGGGTGGGTCGAGGCGGTCAGGTCGCTGGTGGTGAGCCCCTGGGTGACGGCGAGGGTCAGCTCGGCGAGGGTCTCCCCGGCCCGCGGCCCGACGACCGTCGCGCCGCGCACCCGGTGCCGGGCGTCGACGGCGAGGCGGGTGACCCCGTCCGTGCGCCGGTCGGTGATCGCCCGGTCGCTGTGCTGGTGTCCCTGTTCCAGCACCCGCAGGCCGGCCTCCTCGGCCGTGCCGGTCGGCGCACCCACGGCAGCGACCTCCGGCTGGGTGAAGGTGACCCGGGGCAGCGCGGTCAGGTCGACCCGGCGGCGCAGCCCCAGCACGGCGTTGGTGGCGACCGTCGAGCCGTGCAGCCCCGCCAGGTGGGTGTACTGCGGTTGGCCGGTGACGTCGCCGGCGGCCCAGATGCGCGGGTTGCTGGTCCGCAGGTGCGCGTCGACGACGACCCAGCCGTCGTCGTCCCGCTGCACGCCGGCCGCGTCCAGCCCGAGGCCGTCGCCGGCGGCCCGTCGCCCGGTGGTGACCAGCAGGCGGTCGCAGCGGAGCTCGCCGCCGTCGGCCAGCGTCACCCGGGTGTCGCCCGGGGCCCCGGACACCCGCTGGACCTGCGTCGAGAGGTGGACGGTGACGCCGTCGGCCCGCAGCGCGGCGGTGACCAGCGCCGACGCAGCCGGGTCCTCGGCCGGCAGCAACCGGTCGGCGGTCTCCACGAGGTCCACCCGGACGCCGAGCCGGACCATCGCCTGGCCCAGCTCGCAGCCGGTGGTGCCGCCACCGAGCACGACCAGCCGCTCCGGCAGATCGCGTTCGTCCCAGAGCGTCTCGGTGGTCAGCGGCGAGGAGTCGGCCAGCCCGGGGACGGCGGGGAGCGCCGGGGCGGAGCCGGTGGCCACGACTGCCTGGCGGAACCGGACCCGGCGGCCGTCCAGCACGGCGCTGGACGGGCCGGTGAAGACCAGTTGCCCCTCGGCCACGGCGACGCCCGCGGCCCGCTGCGCCTCGGGCGAGTCGACCGGCTCGATCTCCCGGACCGCAGCCCGGACCGACGCCAGCACCGCCGCCCCGTCTATCCGGACGCCGTCCACCTGCACCCCGAACCCGGCGGCGGCGCGTGCGGCCGCCGCGGCCTCGCCGGCCGCGATCAGCGCCTTGGAGGGCACGCACCCGGTCCACAGGCACTCACCGCCCCAGGTGCCGCGGTCGACGAGCAGCACCCGGGCGCCCAGGGAGGCGGCGGTCTGGGCGGCGAGCAGGCCGGCGGTGCCGGCGCCCACGACCAGCAGCTCCCACCGCCTGCGGGTGACGTCGAGGTCGGGCACGACGGGCGTCTCCGGTGGTCGAGGGCGGTGCGGGCCAGTCTGCCCGGCGGGACGAGGGTGTGCACCGCGGCAGGGAGGGAACCGGGAGCACAGCGACGGAGGGAGCAGGGATGGTCGGCCGTGCCCGGCAGTACGAGCTCATCGCACCCGTCTACGACCTCGTCTCCGGTGAGTGGCCGGTGTACCGGGCGGGCCGGCTGGCCGGCGTGTCCGGGCTGCGGCTGAGCAGGGGCGACCGGGTGCTCGTCGTCGGCTGCGGCACCGGTCTGGACCTGCGGCCGGTCCACGACCGGGTCGGGGACGACGGGCGCTTCGTCGGGCTGGACGCCAGCCGGGCGATGCTCGCCCGGGCGGGTCGACGGGCCGACTCGCTGGGCTGGTCGGGGGTGGAACTCATGGCCGGCGACGCGACCCGGCCGCCGTCCCAGCGGCTGGCGGAGGCGCTCGGGGACGACGGTGCCGACGCCGTCCTGTTCACCTACGCGCTCTCCCTGATGGACGACTGGCCGGCCGCCTGGCGTGCCGCGGTGGCCCTCGCCCGACCGGGTGCCCGGGTCGCGGTGGTCGACATGCAGCGGGCGCAGCGCGGGCCGCGGCCGCTGCGCGCCCTGGCGGACGTGGCGATGTGGAGCGGCGGCGCCGACCCCGCCGCCCGGCCGTGGCAGGCCGTCGAGCAGCAGTGCACCGACGTCGACCGGGCGGACCTGCGCGGCGGGCACGTCCAGGTCCGGGCCGGCACCCTCCCCACCTGACCCGCCCTGACCCACCAAAATGGCCATATTGGTGGTGGATCAGGGGCGGCGGCGGAGGGCCTCGCGGGTGAGCTGGTCGACGGCGGTGTGGCCGGTCAGCCCGAGCGTGAGGTCGAACTCGCCGAGCACGTCCTCCACCACCTGACGGACGCCGTCCTCGCCGGCCACCCCCAGGCCCCAGGCGTAGGGACGGCCCAGCAGCACCGCTCGCGCGCCCAGGGCGACGGCCACCAGCACGTCAGCGCCGCTGCGCACCCCGCTGTCGAACAGCACCGGCACCCGGTCGGCGACGGCGTCCACCACGTCGGGCAGCGCGTCCAGGGCGGCGATCGACCGGTCGACCTGCCGCCCGCCGTGGGTGCTCACCACCATCCCGTCGACACCCTCGTCGACCGCCCGCCGGGCGTCGTCCGGGTGCAGGACGCCCTTGAGCACGATTGGCAGCCGGGTGCGCTCGCGGAGCCAGGCGAGGTCGGCCCAGGTGATCGACGGGCGGGAGTAGATGGACAGGAAGGTCTCGACGGCGGCGCGGGGGAGCGGGGAGCGCAGGTTCTCCACCAGCGGGCCGGGCCAGGCGCGGGCCATCCCCACCAGGGCCCGCACCGCGGCGAGGTTCGGCCGGGGCTGGGGGTCCCGCGGCGCACCCGCGGCGGCAGCCCGCTCCTCGACCAGCCGGCGGAACACCGGGTCGGAGGTGTACTGCGCGATGCCCTTGCCCAGCGCGAACGGCAGGTGCCCGAGGTCCAGGTCCCGGGGGCGCCAGCCGAGCATCGTGGTGTCCAGGGTGACGACGACGGCATCGCAACCGGTCGCCTCCGCGCGGCCCAGCAGGCTCTCCACCAGCTCGTCGGAGGTCGACCAGTACAGCTGCATCCACCGCGGGCTGTCGCCCATCGCCGCCGCGGTGGTCTCCATCGGCACCGACGCCTGGTTGGAGAAGACCATCGGCACCCCGACCGCCGCCGCGGCGCGGGCGACGGCGAGGTCGCCCTCGGGGTGCACCAGCTCCAGCGCGCCCACCGGCCCGAGCAGCACGGGTGCCGGGAGCCGGCGTCCGAACAGCTCGACCGAGGTGTCACGGCGGCTGACGTCGCGCAGCACCCGGGGCACGACGGACCAGCGGTCGAACGCCGTCCGGTCGGCCCGCTGGGTGGCCTCGTCACCGGCGCCGCCGGCGACGTAGCCGTAGGCCCGGGCGTCCAGCCGGCGCTTGGCCTCCCGGGCCAGCGCCCGGTACACGGTGGGCACGCGGGGGTGCCTGCCGTAGACCCCCGCCCGGTAGACCACGTCCTGCCGCCGCCGCCCGGTCCCTGCCGCTGAGGTCATCGGGTCACCGTAGTGACCTGGGTCTCGCGCGCCGCTCCGTGGACCGGCCCCGGCGGGGGGCGCGGCCGTCCGCCCGGTCGACCGACCTGGGCGACACGCCAGTCGTGACACGCCTGTGGGACGGACGTGACGGGAGTGGCGGTCCCCGCTGATCGAGGCCACCGGGCATGGTGGAGGGAGTTCCTGGGCAGGACGACGGTGCGCCGCGCAGCAGTCGTCCGTCGAGCGCTGGAGAACGGGGGACCGCAGTGCCGCTGACGTGCTCGTCCGCCCGCCCGGTGCTGCCCGCTCGCCTGACCGTCGGCCTCGCCCTCGGTGCGCTCCTGGTCACCGGGGTCGCCGTGGCCGGTCCCGCCGACGCCCTCGAGGACCGGCGTCGCCCGATCGGGACGGTCACCCACGGCCCCAGCTGCGGTCCGGGCGTCGTCCGCGTCCAGGTCACCAACGGCACCGAGCCGCACCGCGTCGCCCTGGTCTTCGACGGCGTCGAGGAGCAGGACGCCGCCGACCTCGCCCCCGGCGAGCAGGTGGAGCTGACCAGCGAGGACGTCGACTGGGGCGTCACCGTCGACGTGTGGGTGACGGTCGCGGACCCGGACGGGACGCCGGAGCAGCCGCTGCAGTTCCAGACCTACACCCGGCCGAGCGAGGAGGACTGCGAGGCGGTCCGGCCGAGCCCGACCCCGCCCGCCACGCCGACGCCGACCCCGGAGCCGACCCCGACTCCGGAGCCGACCCCGACTCCCGAGCCGCCCCCGGACCCGTCCGGCTCCCCGGACCCGTCGACCCCCGTACCGGACCCGACGCCGACGACGCCGCCTGCCGTCCCGCCGCCGGTCGCACCACCCCCGTCGACCCCTGTGCCGTCGAGCCCGACGCCGACACCTGCGCCGTCCAGCGCGACGCCCCCGCCCGTCACGCCGTCCCCCACGACGACCACCGGCACGCCGTCGAGCACGTCCGGGCCGCGGTCCAGCGGCCCCAGCGGCGCAGCGGCCGGTGCGCCGTCCGCCACCGCCACGGAGACCGACGTCGGAGCCGGCGCCCCGTCCAGCCCGAGCGACGCCACGGCCTCGACCCCGGCGGTCACCGTGTCGCCGGGCGGGGTGGTGACCGTGCGGGCCAGCGGCTTCGAACCGGGTGAACCGGTCGACGTCCGGATGGCCGGCGGCACCGAGCTGCTCAGCACCGTCACCGCGGCGGCCGACGGCAGCGTCGAGGCGGTCGTCCAGATCCCGCGCGGTGTGGCGCTGGGGGCGGCCACGTTGGAACTCGTCGGCAGCGAGTCCGCGGCGACCGCCGAGATCGGCCTCCAGGTCGCCGCCCGCGCCGCACCGGTGACCGAGCGGACCGGTTCGCCGGCGGTGCTCGCCGCCGGGCTGGTCCTGCTCACCGCAGCCGGTTCACTCGGGCTGGTGGGCGTGCGCCGGTCGCGGAACGGGCACCCCGGAGGACGACGCTGAGCGAGCAGCACGGCGGACGACACCGGCACGAGCACTGCGAAGGAGACGTGGACCCACCGATGGACCAGCCCAGGGACCGGCTGCACGACGGCGCACCACCCCGAGGCGTCCCCCGTGACGTACGGGGTCTGGCGGCCGCGGGGCCGAGCGCACCGGAGACCTGGCTGCGCATCGTCCAGGTCCACGACCGGATCACCCGGCGGGTCGACTCGGCGCTGCACCGGCAGCACGGGGTGTCGCTCACCGGCTTCGAGGTGCTGCGCCGGGTGGCCGAGTCCCCGCAGGAGCACGCCTCCATGGGCGACCTCGCCGATGCGGTCGGCCTCTCCCGGCCGGGGATCACCAGCACGGTCAACCGGCTCGTGGACGACGGACTGGTCACCCGTGAGCGACTGGACGGCGACCGGCGGCTGCTGCACGCCCGGCTGACCGACACCGGCCGGGACCGGGTCCGCGCGGCGATGTCCACCCACGACGACCTGGTGGCGCACCTGCTCACGATGCTCGGGGACGACGCCGCCGTGGTCACCGACGCGCTCGCTCGGGTGTCGTCCGCCACCCGCCGTCCCCGCTGATCCCGGCGGCCCGCCACCGGGCGGCTGAGCCGGACCGGCGCGTGCCCCCGATCGGGTGACGGACGGCCAACGGCGGGGAAACTTAAAGCCCGTAGTGTTTCGGGAACGATCTTCCGGGCACGATTCGGGGCATGACGGGTGTCTTGCGCAACTGCACGGTCGTCGTGCCGACGATCGGACGGCCGTCGCTGGACGCGCTCCTCGATGCCCTGGCCGACGCCGCCGGTCCGCGGCCGGCGGAGATCGTGCTGGTCGACGACCGGCCCACCGGTGAGCCGCTGCGCCCGGAGCGCCCCGGCCTGCCCCCGGTCCGGGTGGTGCGCACCGGCGGCGGAGGGCCGGCGGTGGCCCGCAACCTCGGCTGGCGCACCGCGGGCACGGAGTGGATCGCCTTCCTGGACGACGACGTCGTCCCCGACCCTGACTGGTACGCCCGGCTCGCCGAGGACCTCGCCGCCCTGCCCGCCGACGCGGCCGGCACCCAGGGCCGGGTCCGGGTGCCGCTGCCGGCCGATCGCCGGCCCACCGACTGGGAGCGCGGCACCGCGGGGCTGGCCACGAGCAGCTGGATCACCGCCGACCTCGCCTACCGCCGGTCCGCGCTGGCCGCGGTCGGCGGCTTCGACGAGCGCTTCCCCCGGGCCTTCCGCGAGGACTCCGACCTCGCCCTGCGGGTCATGGACACCGGCTCGACGCTGACCCGCGGCGAGCGGTGGATCACCCACCCGGTCCGGCCGGCCGACCGCTGGGTGTCCGCCCGGGTGCAGGCCGGCAACGCCGACGACGTCCTCATGCGCCGGCTGCACGGGCCGACCTGGCGCGAGCGTGCCGACGCCGCCGTCGGCCGCCGTCCCCGGCACCTCGCCGTCACGTGTGCGGCCCTGGCCGCGCTCGGGCTGGCCGCCGCAGGCCGGCCGCGGGCCGCGGCGCTGGCCGCCCTGGGCTGGGCCGCCGGCACGGCCGAGTTCGCCTGGGCGCGGATCGCCCCCGGTCCGCGGGACCGCGCCGAGGTGACCACCATGCTCGCCACCAGTGCGCTCATCCCGCCGCTGGCCAGCTGGCACTTCCTGCGCGGTGCCGTGCAGCACCGCACCGTGACGCCGTGGCGCGGCCTGCCCGACCTGGTCCTCTTCGACCGCGACGGCACGCTGGTGCACGACGTTCCCTACAACGGCGACCCGGCGCAGGTCCGGCCGGTCGACGGCGCCCGCGCGGCGCTGGACTCCCTCCGCGCGCGCGGGGTGCGGATCGGCCTGGTGACCAACCAGTCCGGGGTGGGCCGCGGCCTGATCACCCGGGCGCAGGCCGACGCGGTCAACGCGCGCGTCGCCGAGCTGCTGGGCCCCTTCGACACCGTGCAGGTCTGCCCGCATGCCCCCGAGGACGGCTGCGACTGCCGCAAGCCGGCCCCCGGCATGGTGAAGGCCGCCTGCGCCGAGCTCGACGTCGACCCGTCCCGTGTCGTCGTCATCGGTGACATCGGTGCCGACGTCGGGGCCGCCACCGCGGCCGGCGCCGCAGCGATCCTGGTGCCCACGATGGTCACCCGCCCCGCCGAGGTCACCGCCGCGGCACACCGAGCGCCCACCCTGGTCGACGCGGTCGAGGACGTGCTGGCAGGCGCCTGGTGACCCGCACCGTCCTCGTCGCCCGGCTGGACAACGCCGGCGACGTGCTGCTGCAGGGCCCGCTCGTGCGGGCGGTGGCTGCCGCCGCCGACCGGGTCGTCCTCCTGGCCAGCCCGCAGGGCACGGCGGCCGCCGAGCTGCTGCCCGGCGTCGACGAGGTGCTGACCTGGCACTGCCCGTGGATCGACGGCTCGCCGCAGCCGGTGGACGCCGACGACCTCGCTGCACTCGTCGACCGGGTGCGGGCGCTGGGCGTCGACGAGGCGGTGGTCAGCACGAGCTTCCACCAGTCGCCGCTGCCGCTGGCGCTGCTGCTGCGCACCGCCGGGGTGGCGCGGATCTCGGCGATCAGCGTCGACTACCCCGGCTCGCTGCTCGACGTCCGGCACCGGGTGGACGACGACCTGCCCGAGCCGGAGCGGGCGCTCTCACTGGCCCGCGCCGCCGGCTTCGAGCTGCCCGCCGGGGACGACGGGCTGCTCGCCGTGCGCCGTCCGCTCCCGGCCACCGCGCACGAACCGGGCTACGTCGTCCTGCACCCCGGTGCCTCCGTGCCGGCGCGGGCCTGGCCGGCCGAGCGCTGCGCGGAGGCGGTCGAGGCGCTCACCGACGCCGGCTGGCGGGTGCTGGTCACCGGCGGGCCGGGGGAGCGGGCGCTGACCGCGGCCGTCGCCGGCCGCCGCGGCACCGACCTCGGTGGGGCCACCACGCTGGCCGAGATGGCCGCGCTGCTCGACGGTGCGGCCGCCGTCGTCGTCGGCAACACCGGCCCGGCGCACCTGGCTGCCGCGGTCGGGACCCCCGTCGTCTCCCTCTTCTCCCCGGTCGTGCCGGCCGTGCGGTGGGCGCCCTACGGCGTGCCCACTGTGCTCCTCGGCGACCAGTCCGCCCCCTGCCGCGACACCCGGGCCCGCGAGTGCCCGGTGCCCGGTCATCCCTGTCTGACGTCGGTGAGCCCAGCCGACGTCCTCGCCGCCGTCGACAAGGTGGTCGCACCATGAAGGTCCTGCTCTGGCACGTGCACGGCTCCTGGACGACGTCCTTCGTCCAGGGCGCGCACGACTACCTGCTCCCGGTGACCCCCGATCGCGGGCCCGACGGCCTGGGCCGCGCCCGCACCTGGGAGTGGCCGGCGTCGGCCCGCGAGGTCACCCCCGACCAGCTCCGCACCGAGGACGTCGACGTCGTGGTGCTGCAGCGCACCCGCGACCTCGAGCTGGTGCGCGAGTGGCTCGGCCGCGAGCCCGGCCGCGACCTCCCGGCCGTCTTCCTGGAGCACAACGCCCCGGACGGGTCGGTGCCGAACACCCGGCACCCGCTGGCCGAGCAGTCGGTGATCCCGATCGCGCACGTCACGTACTTCAACCAGCTCTTCTACGACAACGGCAGCGCGCCGACGACCGTCATCGAGCACGGCATCGTCGACCCGGGCGAGCGCTACACCGGCGAGCTGGCCCGGGCCGGCGTGGTGGTCAACGAGCCCGTGCGCCGGGGCCGGTACACCGGCGGCGACCTGCTGCCGCTGCTGTCCGCCGCCGCGCCGCTCGACGTGTTCGGGATGGGCCTGGCCGGGCTGCACGAGCGCTACGGGCTCGACCCCGACCGGGTGGGCCTGCACGACGACCCGCCGCAGGCCGCGATGCACGACGAGCTCGCCCGCCGCCGGGTCTACGTGCACCCGGTGCGCTGGACGTCGCTGGGACTGTCGCTGCTGGAGGCGATGCACCTGGGCATGCCGGTCGTCGGGCTGGCCACCACCGAGGCGGTCGAGGCGGTGCCGGCCGAGGCGGGGGTGCTCTCCACCCGGCCCGAGCGGCTGGCCCAGGCGGTGCGGCACTTCGTCGCCGAGCCGGACGCCGCCCGGCTGGCCGGCAAGGCGGCCCGCGCCGCGGCGCTGGAGCGGTACGGCCTGGGCCGGTTCCTCGCCGACTGGGACGCTCTCCTGGCGGAGGTGACGAGATGAGGATCGACCTGGTGAGCGAGCACGCCTCACCGCTGGCCGCCATCGGCGGTGTCGACGCCGGTGGGCAGAACGTGCACGTGGCCGCGCTCGCCGCCGGCCTGGCCCAGCGCGGCCACCAGGTGACGGTGCACACCCGCCGGGACGACGCCGCGCTGCCGGACCGGGTGACCACGGCCGACGGCTACGACGTCGCGCACGTCGCCGCCGGGCCGGCCCGGGTGGTGCCCAAGGACGAGCTGCTCCAGCACATGGGCACCTTCGCCGACGTGCTGCGCGCCGAGTGGTCGGCGACCCGGCCGGACGTCGTGCACGCGCACTTCTGGATGAGCGGCCTGGCCTCGGTGCAGGCCGCCTCCCGGCTGGGCATCCCGGTGCTGCAGACCTTCCACGCCCTCGGCTCGGTCAAGCGCCGGCACCAGGGCGACGCCGACACCTCGCCCGAGCAGCGGATCGACCTGGAACGCGACCTGTGCGGCGACGTCGACCACGTGGTCGCCACCTGCAGCGACGAGGTGTTCGAGCTGCGTCGGCTCGGGCTCCCCAGCGACCGGGTGTCGATCGTGCCGTGCGGCGTGGACACCGGCGAGTTCACCCCGGACGGGCCGGCCGCGCCGCACTCCGGCCGTCCGCGGCTGCTGGTGCTGGGCCGGCTGGTCGAGCGGAAGGGCCAGGAGGACGCCGTCCGGGCGCTGGCCGCCGTCCCCGACGCCGAGCTGGTCGTCGTCGGCGGCCCGCCGACCGACGAGCTGGACACCGACCCGGAGGTCTGCCGGCTGCGGGCCGTCGCCGCGGAGCTGGGGGTCGCCGACCGGCTGGTCTTCACCGGCGCGGTGTCCCGGGCCGACGTCCCGGGCTGGATCCGCTCGGCCGACGTCGTCCTGGCCGTGCCCTGGTACGAGCCGTTCGGGATCACCCCGCTGGAGGCGATGGCCTGCGGCCGCCCGGTCGTGGCCACCGCCGTCGGCGGGCTGGTCGACACCGTCGCCGACGGCGTGACCGGTGACCTCGTCCCGCCACGCGACCCCGCTGCCCTCGGGCAGGCACTGGCCACCCTGCTCGCCGACGACGAGCGGCGGACCGCCTACGGCGCCGCCGGCGTCACCCGCGCCCGGACCCGCTACCGCTGGTCCCGGGTCGTCGCCGACACCGACGCCGTCTACCGCCAGGTGCTCGCCGCCCGGAGCCCGGTGGAGGCCACCCGATGAACCCCCTCGCTGGAAGGACCGTCATGAGCACCGCCCCGTCCTCGGACCTCGAGGTCGTCTCGCCCGACACCTGCACGCACCTCACCGGGCACGACCACGTGGCGTCGCTGAGCGCCGCGCTCCGCGGGCTGACCGAGCAGGTCGAGACGCTGGACCGCTGGGGCCGGCTGCTCGCCGACGTGCTGACCGGGCCCTCCCGCGGCCGGCTGCTCGCCGCCGGCAACGGTGGCAGCGCGGCCCAGGCGCAGCACCTCACCGCCGAGCTGGTGGGCCGCTACCGCGCCGACCGCCCGCCGTTCTCCGCGATCTGCCTGACCGCCGAGACCTCCTCGCTCACGGCCATCGCCAACGACTACCCGGCCGACGAGCTGTTCGCCCGGCAGGTCGAGGCGCACGGCCGGGACGGCGACGTGCTGGTCCTGCTGTCCACCAGCGGCCGCAGCCCCAACGCGGTCGCCGCCGCCCGTCGGGCCCGCGAGTGCGGCATCACCGTGCTGGCGATGACCGGGCCGGCGCCCAACCCGCTGGCCGCCGTGGCCGACGAGACGGTCGCCATCGACTCGCCGTGGACGGCGACGGTGCAGGAGTGCCACCTCGTCGCGCTGCACCTGCTGTGCGCCGCCTTCGACGCCGCCGTGCTCGCCGACTCGCCCCGGATCTCCACCAGCAACCACGTCGAGGTGGTCCCGTGACCCGCGCGGCGTCCCGGCCGATCGTCGTGGTCGGTGACGCGCTGCTGGACGTCGACCTGGTCGGGACGGCGTCCCGGCTGACCCCCGATGCCCCGGTGCCGGTGGTCGAGGACGTCGAGACCCGCGAGCGTCCGGGCGGGGCCGCGCTGGCCGCCGTGCTGGCCGCGCGGAACGCCGGCGGCCGGGAGGTCGTGCTGGTCACCCCGCTCAGCGACGACGAGGGCGCCGCCCGGCTGCGCGCCCTGCTCGACGGCCGGGTCCGGCTGGTCGAGATCCCGGCCAGCAGCGCCACGCCGGTCAAGCAGCGGATCCGGGTCGGCGATCACTCCGTGGCCCGGCTGGACAGTGGGGGAGCGGTCTCGACCTTCGGCGCGCTCCCGGCCGCCGCGGCCGAGGCGATCCGGGACGCGGTCGCCGTGCTGGTCGCCGACTACGGCCGCGGGACGACGTCGGCCCCCGACGTGCGCGCCGCGCTCTCCGCCGCCTCGGGGCCGGTGGTCTGGGACCCGCACCCCCGCGGTGCGGACCCGGTGCCCTCGGCCCGGCTGGTGACCCCCAACGGGTCGGAGGCCGCCCGGGTCGCCGGGCTGGACGTGACCGGCGACGGGCTCGCCGCGGTCGGCGCCCGGGCGCAGGCGCTCATCGCGCACTGGGGGGTGGGGGCCGTCGCCATCACCCTCGGTGCCCGTGGTGCCCTGCTCTCCTACGGCGAGGGCGCACCGATGGTCGTGCCCGCCACCCCGGTCACCGGCGGCGACCCGTGCGGTGCCGGTGACTCCTTCGCCGCCGCGGTCACCGTGGCGCTCGCCGGTGGTGCGGTCACCGGCGAGGCGGTGACGTCCGCGGTTGCCGCGGCCGGGGCGTTCGTCGCCCGCGGCGGGGCCACCGCCTGGGACACGGAGCCGGCCGTGGGGCCGGCCCCCGCAGCCGGCGTCGACGCGCAGGGCCCGGCGCCCCGGCTCGCGGCACTGCTGGACCGGGTGCGGGCGGCCGGGGGCACCGTCGTGGCCACCGGCGGCTGCTTCGACCTGCTGCACGCCGGGCACGTCGCCACATTGCAGGCCGCTCGCGGGCTGGGGGACTGCCTGGTCGTCTGCATCAACTCCGACGACTCGGTGCGCCGGCTCAAGGGCCCGACGCGCCCGCTGGTCACCGCGGCGGACCGGGCCCGGGTGCTGGAGGCCCTGGAGTTCGTGGACGCCGTCGTCGTCTTCGACGAGGACACCCCGGCGGAGGTGCTCGAGCAGGTACGACCGGACGTCTGGGCCAAGGGCGGCGACTACGCCGGCGCGGACCTCCCGGAGGCCGCGGTGCTGCAGCGCTGGGGCGGTCAGGCCGTCGTCCTGCCCTACCTGGACGGCCACTCGACCACCGCCCTGGTCGAACGCTCCCGCGTCTGGTGACCGACCCCACGACGACAGAAATGGCCATTTCTGTCGACGGGCGGCCGGTGGCGGTGGTGTTGCGGCCGTTGGGGCTGGGGGACCTGCTCACCGGGGTGCCGGCGATCCGGGGGATCCGGGCCGCCGTGCCCGAGCACCGGCTGGTGCTGGCCACCACCCGGGCGCTGGAGCCGCTGGCCGCGCTGATCGACGCCGTCGACGAGGTGCTGCCCGCCGTCGAGCTGGAGCCGCTGGACTGGGCCGGACCACCGCCGGAGCTCGCCGTGGACCTGCACGGCAAGGGCCCGGCCTCGCACGTCGTCGTCGCCGGCCTGGGCCCGCAGCGGCTGCTCACCTTCGACAGCCCCGGCTATCCCGGGCCGACCTGGTACCCGGACGAGCACGAGGTGCGCCGCTGGTGCCGGCTGGTCTCCGAGGGGCTGGGCGTCGACTGCGACCCGGACGCCCTCGACCTCGCCGTGCCGGACGTCGAGCCGCCGGTGCGCGACGTCGCGGTCCTGCACCCCGGCGCCGCGTTCCCCGGCCGGCGCTGGCCGGCCGAGCGGTTCGCCGCGGTAGCCCGGCACCTCGTCGCGGCCGGGCTCCGGGTCGTGGTCACCGGTGGCCCGGCCGAGCGCGACCTCGCCCTGGCGGTCGCCGAGCAGGCCGGGCTGGGCCCGGAGGCGGTGCTGGCCGGCCGGACGACGTCCCTCGAGCTGGCCGCCGTGGTCGCTGCCGCCCGGGTGGTGGTCTGCGGCGACACCGGGGTGGCCCACCTGGCGAGCGCCTACCGCCGGCCGTCCGTGGTGCTCTTCGGCCCGGTGTCACCCGCGCTGTGGGGGCCGCCGGCACGGCCACAGCACGTCGTCTGCTGGCACGGGGACGGCGCCGGCGACCCCTGGGGGACGACGCTCGACCCAGCCCTCGCCCGGGTCACCGTCGCCGAGGTCACCGGAGCCCTCGACGACCTCCTCGCCCGCACCTGACCCGCGGGCCCCGTCCAGCGGCGAGGAGGACGGGGTCCTGCCTCAGCCGCGACGGCGGATGGCGTCGAACAGCACGCCCTGCAGGTCCTCGGGGTCCAGTGCCTGGTAGGCCGCACCGCCGGTCGCCTCGCCGATCTGCTCCAGCGAGTCGAGGTCGGCATCCGGGCCGAGCGCGATCCCGATGACCTTGACCGGTCGATCCGGGTCGGCCTCGGCGCGGAGGGTGTCCAGCAGGTCGGGCAGGTCGATGCCCGCCGCGTCGTCGTCGTCGGTCCCGTCGGTGATCAGCACGACGCTGTTCACCGAGTTCGGGTCGTAGGCCTCTTGGGCGGCACGCACGGCGGCGAGCGTCGTGTCGTACAGCCCCGTGCCGCCGGGTGCGAGCAGGTTCGGCAGGGTGTCGAACTGCTGGTCGATCAGCTCACGGTGGGTCTGGCCGCCGACGTCGGTGCCGAAGGTGCGCAGCGGGGCCAGCTCGACGTGGTCGCGCTCGCCGTCGAGCTGGTAGGCGAAGGCCCAGACCCCGCCGGAGTAGGAGTCCGGCAGCAGCGTGAGCGCGCTCTTGGTCGCGTCCCGGGCGAGAGTGGCGCGGGTGCCGTCGCCGACCGGGGCGGCCATCGAGGTGGAGACGTCGATGACGGTGAGCAACCGCGACGGGGTGGCGAGACTCGACAGCCGGCCGAGCAGGGCCTGCACCGCGGCGCCGTCCAGCTCCAGTGCCTCCGGTGCCTGCTCCTGCACGCCGGTGCCGGCGCCGGCGCCCTCGGGGGCGGCCCCGCTGGCGTCGCGGAAGCCGGCCGTCCGGGCCTGCTCACCGGCCGAGGCCGAGGTCAGTGCGTCGACCACCGCGTCCACGGCGGCGGAGTCCTCCTCGGCGGTGGGCAGCCGCAGCACCGGGTAGTCCAGGGACGGTGAGCCCTCGCTCGGGTAGATGGCGACGAGGGAGTCGGAGCCGGCGGCGCGGTTGGCGGCCAGCACCTCCTGCTCGCTGACCGGCACCAGCGGTGCGTCGGCTCCGCCCTCGGTCCCGGTGGCCAGCGCATCGGCGACGCTGGGGACGTCACCGCGCCCGGCGGCCAGCACCGCCTCGACGACGGCGTTGTCCGCGTCGTCCCCGCCACCGAGCGACTGCCGGACGGCGGCCAGCACCGACAGGCCCTCGGCGCTGGCCGCCAGGTCGGGCACGGCCAGCGGCCGGCCGGTGGTCAGGGCCTCGCCCCAGGTGGGCGGGTCGGTGGTCCAGCCCAGCTCGTCGGCGGCGGTCCGGCTGGTGGCGAGCACCAGCGGCGAGGTGGCCAGCGACCCGGCCGCCTCGAGGTCGGCGCTGCCGGCACGGGCGGCCCACAGGGAGGAGTCGGGCACCCAGACCTGGGGCAGCGAGTCGGCGCCGAGGGAGCCCAGCGCGGCCAGCGTCTGCAGCGGCTCGGTCGCCTCGACGTCCGCCACGGCGCACGCGTCGCCACCGAGCGGCAGCGGATCGGCCAGCAGCTCCCGCACCAGCGTGCCGAGCTCGGGGGCCACCGTCACGCGGACCGTCTCGGTCTCCTCGCAACCGGCGGCCTCCGCCGTCCCGTCCTCCGGGCCGGAGACGAACCAGGCGACGCCGGCGACGAGCGCCGCGGCGACCACGACGGCGAGCCCGGCGAGCAGCGCCGGTCGGCTGGCCGTCCCGGGCCGGGCGGGAGTACGGGCGTGCCGCCCCATCTGGGTTCTCCGTCGTGTCTGGTCCGTGCAGGTGTCGAGCGGACGTCGCGGGGCGACACGTGCTGTCGCGTCGGTTCGGCACTCTACCCAGTTCTGGGCGACCGACGGTCGGCGATCATGCCCGCTGCGTGCGGTCGATCACCCTCCGTGACGAACATGGTGGGCGGCTCAGCGGCCTGGCGGCGAGCACCGGCCGGCTCCGGTCAGCGCCTCGCTGGACTCTGCTGAGGCGCACGACGACCGACGGGCCGCCGGCCTCCCCTGAGGGAGACCGACGGCCCGTACGGCCCCGCTGCAGGGGCCCGCGCCGAGCTGGCGAGGCGTGGGGGGCAGCGGGGTCCTTCCTCAGTCGATGACCGACTCCTCGTTCGGGATGCCGTTCTCCGGGACCTCGGCCATCTCACCGTCGAAGGGCTCGATCTCCGCACCGCCGATGTCGGTCAGCTGCACGGGCTCGACCTCCTCGGTGGTGTCACCGGTGACCCGGCTGATCGACATGCCGGCGGTGCCCATGTGGCTGTCCTCGGAGTAGCGGAACGGTGCGAGCACCGGACCCTCCCAGTCGCCGCCCGCGGTCTCGATGGCCTCGACCAGGCCGTCGCGCGTCGGGTTCTGACCGGCCGCCTGCAGGGCCTGCACGGTGGTGTAGGCCTGCGCCATGCCGTAGATCCGGTAGTTGGTCAGCTCGCCCTCGCCGCCGCACTCGTCCCAGATGCGCTGGAACTCCTGCACCCACGGGTTGTCCGGCTCGTCGACCGTCGGCAGGTAGTCGGTGGTCAGCGCGCCGTCGAGCAGGCTGGCGTCGCTCACCTGGCCCTGCGAGAAGTTGTTCAGCAGGCTGCCGACCAGCGTCGGGTCCGACCCCACGTTGGAGTAGAACCACTGCGGGTCGTAGCCCAGCTGCAGCGCGGTCAGCTGGGACAGCGCCGTGTAGCTGGGCACGTTGAAGCCGACGACGAAGTCGGCCCCGGCGGCCTGCAGGGCGGCGATCTGCGGCCCGACGTTGGTGTTGCCCGGCGTGTAGCGCTCGGCGGCCACGATCTGGTCGTCGATGTACTCGCGGATGCCGGCCTCGCCGTCCTCGCCGAAGTCGTCGTCCTGGAGGAAGAGCCCGACCTTCGCGTCCGGGAAGTTGTCGGCGATGTACTGGCCGATGATCTTCCCCTCGCTCTCGTAGTCGGTCTGCCAGCCGAACGTGTACGGGTTGGTCTCCGGGTCCTCGCCCCACAGCAGCGAGCCGGACGAGACGAACAGGTCGGGCACGCCCTCGCTGTTCAGGAAGTCCAGGACGGCGCTGTGGGTCGGGGTGCCGAGGCCGCCGACGATGGCGAAGACCTCGTCCTCGAGCACCAGCTGGTTGACCACCTGGCTGGTGTTCGTCGGGTTGTAGGCGTCGTCCCGGTAGATGTAGTCGATCGTCCGGCCGTTCACCCCGCCCTCGTTGTTGAGGCACTCGTAGTACGCCTGCGAGCCGGTCGGGATCTCGCTGTAGCCGGGGGCGGCCACGCCGGTGAGGGGGAAGTGGGCGCCGAGCTTGATCGAGTCCTCGGTGATGCCGATGTCGGAGGCCTCGTTGGCGCTGGCGTCGCCACCGCCACCGCCGCCGTCCCCGCCGCCGTCATCGCTCCCGCCACAGGCGGCGAGGGTGGAGGCGGCGGTGGCTGCGGCGATGGCGGTCATGAGACGTCGAGAGGATCTGGACAACGGTTCTCCTCTGGTGCGGTCCGGGCTTCGTTGCCCGGGGGTGTGTGGGGGGTCGTGGGGCCGGGAGCGGCGGTTCGGTCTGGTCGCCCTCACCCCCTGCTCGGCTGGGCGGCCGACCGCTTCGCCTGGCGGGTGAGCCAGCGCATGCGGAGGGTGCCGACGAAGCCGGCGGGGGCGAAGATCATCGCGAGGATGAGGACCACGCCGTAGACGAAGGGGGCCAGCTGGGCGGCCTCGGTGTTGTTCAGGCCCCACCCGGCACCCAGGTCGGTGACGAACGGCGGCAGGAAGACCAGCAGCGCCGAGCCGAGCAGGGCGCCGAGCAGGCTGCCCAGCCCGCCGATCACGATCGCGGTGAGCAGGGCCAGCGAGAGCACCAGCGTGAACCCGCTGGGGGCGGCCAGCCGGACGACGAGGGCCAGCACCCCGCCGGCCAGCCCGGCCGCCGCGGCGCTCACCACGAAGGCGAGCACCCGCCACGCGCCGAGGTTGATCCCGGCCAGCTCGGCGGCGACCTCCTGGTCGCGCACCGCGCGCCAGGTGCGGCCGATCCGGCTGCGGATCAGGTTGGCGAGCAGGAAGTAGGTGATCAGCAGGCAGATGGCGCCGAGGTAGGCGAGCCACTTCGTGTTGGTCGCCGAGTTGCCCGAGACGGCGCTGATGAAGGACTCGAAGGCCTCCGGGGCCCGGGGGGCCCGCACCCGCATGCCCTGTTCGCCGCCGAGGACGTCGTGGAAGTAGATCGCCAGGCCCGGCAGGCCGACGGCGAGGGCCAGCGTGGCGCCGGCGAGGTAGGGGCCGTGCAGCCGGGCGGCGGCCACCCCGACCAGGGCGCCGACGGCGGTGGCGGTGACGATCGCGGCCAGCAGGATGAGCGGCAGCGGCAGTGGCTCGTCGGCGGAGAGGAACAGCGCGGTGGTGTAGGCGCCCACCGCCATCAGTGCGCCGTGGCCCAGCGAGATCTGGCCGTTCATCCCGGTCAGCACGGTGAGGCCGCCGGCCGCGATGGCGTAGTAGGTCAGCGTGGCCAGCTGGGAGTTGGTGAACGGGTCGGTGATCTCCAGCAGCACCACGGCTCCGACGGCCGCGATCAGCAGCACCACCAGGTGCCGCAGCAGCGTCGACTGGGGGAGCAGGCTGCGGCGCCGGGTGGCGGTGGGCTCGTCGGCGCCGGCGGTCGCCTCCGTGGGGGCCTCCTCGGAGGCCTTGCCGGCGGTGGCCGTGCCTGCGCCGTTCTTGCCCGTGGTGGGGCTCTGCAGGTCGCTCATGTCATGCCCTCCGAGCCGTGCTGCTGGCGAACAGGCCACCGGGGCGCACGAGCAGCACGACCATCAGGATGACCAGGGCGGCGACGTTGACCAGGGCACTGCCCCGCTCCACGTAGCCGCTGACGTAGCTGAGGGCCAGGCCCAGGATCAGCCCGCCGACGATGGCGCCGATGGGGGAGTCCAGGCCGCCGAGCACGGCGGCGACGAAGCCGAAGACGATCAGGCTGTCCATGTAGGCGGGGTAGACGAACTCCCCGCCGGCGATGAGCAGCCCGGCCAGCGAGCCGACGACGGCGGCGAGCGCCCAGCCGAGGGTGAGCATCCGGCCGACCCGCACGCCGAGCAGCCTGGCGACCTCCTGGCCGAACGCCGAGGCGCGCATCGCCAGGCCGATCCGGGTGAACCGGAACAGCACCACCAGCAGCGCCATGGTGACCAGCACCGCGGCGATCACCCAGACGCTGTTCGGGGTGAGCGCGATCCGGTTGTCGCCGACCTGGAAGCCCTCCAGCCCGAACGGCGTCGGGAACGACTGGAACGCCGAGCCGAAGACGATCGCGATCGCGGCCTGGATGGCGACGAAGAGGCCGAGGGTCACGATGACCGCGTTGAGCTCCGGGCCGCCCTCGACGGGCCGGATGACGACCCGTTCCACGAGGGCGCCCAGCACCAGCCCGGAGAGCAGGGCGACCACCAGGGCCACCCAGTAGGACTGCCCGGCCTGGATGAGCGCGAGGGCGATGAAGGTCGTCGCCGCCGCCATCGAGCCCTGGGCGAAGTTCACGATCCGGGTGGACCGCCAGATCAGCACCAGGGCGAGGGCGAAGGCCGAGTAGACCATGCCCTCGGTCAACCCGGTGAGGGTGACGTTCACGAAGTACTGCACGGAGGAGGTGCCTTCCTGGCGGTGCGGAGGGGACTCGGGAAGTGGGTCAGAAGCCCAGGTAGGCGTGCCGGAGGTCCTCGTCGGCCATCAACGTGCGGGCGGAGTCGGTGACGACCACCCGGCCGAGGTTGAGGACGACGCCGACGTCGGCCACCGACAGGGCGCTCCGCGCGTTCTGCTCGACCAGCAGGACCGACAGCCCCTCGCTGTCGACCAGGCGGCGGAGCAGACCGAAGATCTGCGCCACGATCCGGGGGGCCAGGCCCAGCGACGGCTCGTCGAGCAGCAGGATCCGCGGCTGGGCCAGCAGTGCCCGCCCGATCACGAGCATCTGCCGCTCGCCGCCGGAGAGGACGTGTGCCGGCTGGTCGCGGCGCTCGGCGATCCGGGGGAACAGGTCGTAGATGCGGTCGTACTCGCTCTTCTCGACCTTGCCCCGGAACAGCGCCCCGACCCGCAGGTTCTCGTGCACGGTGAGCTCGGCGATGACGCCGCGTCCCTCGGGCACGTGGGCCATGCCCCGGCCGACCATCGACTCGACGGAGGCGGAGGTGATGTCCTCCCCGTCCAGGACGACCCGGCCCGAGGAGCTCCGGACCAGCCCGCTGATGGTGCGCAGCAGGGTGGTCTTGCCGGCGCCGTTGGCCCCGAGGACGGCGGTGATCCGGCCGGTGTCCGCGCGCAGCGAGACCCCGTCCAGCGCCCGGACCGCGCCGTAGGAGGAGGTGAGGTCCTCGACCTCCAGCAGCGCCGGGCCGGCGGCGGTGCCCCCGTCGGTCGCGACCGCCGTGCTGCCGTGTGCGCGGGTGTCAGCCATGGTGGCGCCCTCCGTCGGTGCGGGTCGTGCCGGCCGCGTCCTCCTCGGCGGTGACCTCGTCGCCGAGGTAGGCCTCGGTGACGGCGGGGTCGGCCTGCACCTCGGCCGGGGTGCCGGCGGCGATCTGCCGCCCGGAGTCCAGGACGGTGATCCGGTCGCAGACCCGCATGACCAGGTCCATGTGGTGCTCGACCAGCAGCACGCTCATCCGACCGGACAGGGTGCGGATGAGCTCGCCGAGCTCGTGCATCTCGTCCTCGGCGAGACCGCTGGCGGGCTCGTCGAGCAGCAGCAGGTCGGGGGCGGAGACCAGTGCCCGGGCCAGCGCGACCCGCTTCTGCACCGGGTAGGGGAGGCCGCCGGGGTAACGGCCGGCGTACTTCTGGGCGCCCAGGTCGCTCAGCGCGGCCAGGGCCCGGGCGCGCAGCTCCCGCTCGTCGCGGTCGGAGCGCGGCAGGGCGAACAGTGCGGAACCGAAGCCGGCCCGGGCGTGCCGGTGGGCGCCGATCATGACGTTCTCCAGCACGGTCATGCCGGGGAAGAGGCCCACGCCCTGCAGGGTGCGGGAGATGCCCAGGCCGGCCAGCTGGTGCGGCTTCAGCCGGCGGAGCGGCTGGCCACGCCAGGTCATCTCACCGGCCGTGGGGCGCACGATCCCGCAGGCGACGTTGAACAGCGTCGTCTTGCCCGCGCCGTTCGGGCCGATCAGCCCGTGCACCTGGCCGGGCTCGACCACCAGCGAGACCTCGGAGAGGGCGATCACGCCGCCGAAGGCGACGGTGATCCCGGTCATCTCCAGGCTGGCAGACGGGGCGCGGTCGGTGTCCGGGGCAGCTGTGCGGTGGACCGCAGTGCTGCCTGCAGTCGGGGTCGGCTGCGCCAACGGGCCCACGGCTCCTTTGCCTCGGGTACCCCGTCCGCCGGGCATGGCGCGGCGGACGAGTGCCGGATGATCCGACTCCCCGAGGGTGCGGTGCGGTGAGTGCCGTCACAATGGGCGCGGAGCACAGCGATCGCTCTGATTGCTTGTGCAGTGTGCCGTGTGTCACAGATGGGGGGCGAGGTGCAACCGTTCCGACCCGAGGTCTCCGCGCGCCTGGCCCAGCTCGCTCCGCCGCTGCTGAGCCAGCTCGACGAGATGACCTCCCGGATGATCAGCATCCTGGAGCGCACCGAGGGCGCCTACACCGAGCAGGGCCCCGTCGTCCGGGCCGAGTTGTTCGAGTCCAGCCGGGCCAACCTCGAGCGGGCGGTGCGCACCCTGATGGGCGACTCCGACGACGGTGGCCGCGCGGCGCTCGCCGCGGCCCGGGAGGTCGGGAGCCGCCGGGCGATCCAGGGGGTGCCGCTGGAGACGGTGCTGCGCGCCTACCGGCTGGGCGGGCAGGTCACCTGGGAGGCGCTGCGCGCGACGGCGCGGGCGGCCGAGGCGCCGGGCGACAGCGACGTCCTGCTCGAGGTGGCGGGCTCGGTGTGGCACGTCAACGACGTGCAGTGCGCGGCCCTGGCCGAGGCGTACCGGACCGAGGAGCGGCGGCTGGCCGGCATCGACGACCAGGCGCGCCAGCAGGTGCTGGACGGGCTGCTGGGTGGCCGCGGGGGTGACCCGGTGTTCGTCCGGACGGCGTCGGAGCTGCTGGCGCTGCCGCTGGACGGGCGGTTGGTCTGTGCCGTCGCGCCCCCGGACGAGTCCGGGGGGCCGAACCTCGACGACCCCGGCGCCCGGCTGCTGAAGCGGGGCGTGCGCTCGGTGTGGGGCTGGCGCTCCGGTGCCCAGGTCGGGGTGGTGGCGCTGGGCACCCGCCAGGTCGGCGACGTGCTCAGCTGGCTGGCCGAGCTGGCCGGGGGCCCGGTGGGCGTCTCGGCCGTGGTGGACGGCGCCGCGGCGGTCGCCTCCGCCTGGCGGCTGGCCGACACCGCGGCCCGCACCCTGCCCCCCGGCCAGCCCCGGGTGGTCACGATCGACGACCGGTTGCCCGAGGCGCTGCTGAGCAGCTCCCCGGAGATCACCCGCCGGCTCGTGGAGCAGTCGTTGGGCCGGCTGCTCGACCTGCCCGTCGACGAGCGCGACGTGCTGCTGGACACGCTGACCGCCGTGCTGGCCGCGGACGGGTCACCGACGCGGGCCGCCGACCAGCTCTACTGCCACCGCAACACGGTCATGCACCGGTTGCGCCGGATCGAGCAGGTCACCGGCCGCTCGGTGGCCGACCCCCGGTCCCGGCTGCTCTGGCAGCTCGCCCTGCTGGGGGCCGACCACCACCGCTGACCCGGGTCTCCGAGGCGCGGTTCGGCCCCCTTGCAGGAGGGCAAGGGGGCCCTCCCATCACTGCAGGTAGTTCTCGACCTGCGGCTCCGGGCGCGGCTGGGCCTCGTCGGGGTCCTCGCCGTACTGCCGCTTGGCGTCCCGCTGGCGGATCAGGTCCCACAGCTGGTCGCGCTCCTCCTCGATCTGCCGGAGCCGGGCGCGCTGCTCGTCGGTGTGCTCGCTGGAGTCGCGGAGCGCGTGCTCCTCCTCGACCAGCGCGTCGATCTTGCTGCGGATCTCCTTGTCGTCCATGGCGGTCACCTTGCCCGGTCCGGGCGCCTCCCACGCCTGCCGGTCACGGCCGATCCGGCACCCAGCCCTCGACGAACGCAGCCAGCCGCCGGGTGACCGCGCCGCCGGCCCGGCCCAGCGAGAGCAGGGCCGCCCGGTCCAGCGGGACTCGGACCGTCCGCCGTCCGGCGTCGGCCACCCGCACCGCGTGCCCGTCGGCGACCAGCTCCGGCCAGGGGCGGTCCAACTGGGCGCGGACCCGGTCCAGCGCCGCGGCCGCCGGGCCGGCGTTGCCGGTGACCAGCGCGGTCACGAACGCCGGGTCGCTGCCGATCACCCGGGTGGCGTCCCGGAAGCTGCCGGCGGCGAGGGAGAGCGCGAGCGGGCCGGCCTGCCCGGCGGCGGCTGCCACCGCGGCGGCCAGCAGGTGCGGGACGGCGCTGATCGCCGCCACCGCGTCGTCGTGCTCGGCGGCGGTCACCGGCACCACCTCGGCGCCGACGGCCAGCGCGATCTCGGCGACCCGCAGCCAGCGCCGCAGGTCGGTGTCGGCCTCCAGGCACAGCGCCCAGCGGGCACCGGCGAACAGGGTGGGGTCGACGGCGGCGTGCCCGGAGCGTTCGGTGCCGCACATCGGGTGCCCGCCGACGTACCGGTCCCCGTGGGCGGCCCCCAGCTCGGCGAGCACCGGCGCCTTCACCGAGCCCAGGTCGGTGACCGTGGCGCCGGGGTCGATCCGCAGCCCGTCCAGCGCCGTGGCCATCGCGGGGAGCGGGACGGCGAGCACGACCACCCCGGTCAGCTCCCGGCGGATCGCCACGCCGGCGTCCTCCGCTGCGTCGCGGGCGGCCGGGTCGACGTCCCAGCCGGAGACCGGGCGCCCAGCCGCGGCCAGCGCGGCCGCCAGCGACCCGCCCAGCTGTCCGAGGCCGACGACGGACACCGGCGGTGCCGGCATCGTCGGGACGGGGAAGGAGCCGGTCACGGCGTCGCCTCGCCGGTCTCCCACGGGGTGTCCAGCCGGAAGACCCGGGCCAGGGCGGTGGCGACCGGCCGGCCGTTCGCGGTGGCCGCCTCGATCCGGTAGACGGCGGTGCGGCCGGTGCGGTGCAGCTCGACGCCCTCCGCGACCAGGTGGTCGCCGGGCCGGCCGGCGGAGAGGAACTCGGTGTGCACGTCCTGGGCGACGGCGACCGTGCCGTGGCTGTTGCTCACCGCGGCGTGCACCACGTCCAGCAGCGCCATCGTGGCGCCGCCGTGCGCCGTGCCGACCGCGTTGAGCAGGGTCGGGCCGACGGTCATCGACGCGCGGGCGTAGCCGGGCCGGACCTCCTCCAGCTCGATGCCCAGGTGAGCGGCGAGCGGATCGGCGGCGAGGGCGGCGAACAGTGCCGGGGCGACGGCGGGGACGTCGACCGGCGCGCTGTCGTCGGGGAGGGCGTCGGCCATGATCTACAGGCTATGGCCCCCTCCTCCGACTCCGGCACCACGCTGCGGCAGAGCTTCGCCGTCCGGGTCAGCTCGGCCGCCGGTCGCTGGCAGTGCGAGCTGCTCGCCGCCGGCGCCGACGACGAGCTCCCGGCCCTGGAACGCGCGCTCGGCGAGCCGGGCACCGCCGGCTGGCCGGGCCCGTTCGTGGTCGTCGTCGACAGCCGCCTCTACTTCGTCGTGCTGCGACACGGACCGGGCGGCATGGTCCGGGCGCTGGTGTCCGACGCCACGTTCCAGGAGCACCTGCTCGCGGCCGAGGCGGTGGAGCGCTACGGCATCCCGGTCGAGACCGGCGCCACGATCGACGACGCCTTCGACGAGGACGGTCAGGGTTGGCCCGGCGGTGACCTCGACGTCTTCGCCGACGCCGGGCTGCCGGCCGAGGAGCTGGCCCGGCTGCTGGACTCCGACGAGCTGTGGGCCGACGAGATGGTGCTGGCCATCGCCGAACGGCTGGGCTTCGCCGACGAGCTGACGGCGGTGGCGACCCCGTGAGCGTCCCCGGCCACGTCAGCGCCGTCGTCTTCGACCTGGGCGGCGTGCTCACCGAGAGCCCGCTGACCGCCTTCGCCGCCTACGAGGAGGAGGCGGCGCTGCCCGCCGGGTTCATCGTGGGGCTGAACAGCACGGACCCGGACACGAACGCCTGGGCCCGCTACGAGCGCCGGGAACTCGACGAGCCGGGGTTCCGGCGCGCCTTCGAGGCCGAGGCCGCCGCCGCCGGGCACCCGCTGGACGCCGCGCGGGTGCTCGAAGCGCTGGCGGGGGAGCTGCGCCCGGCGATGGTGGCGGCGGTGCAGCGGCTGCGGACGGCGGGGCTGCCGCTGGCGCTGCTGTCGAACAACGTGGCCCCGATGCAGCGCACCGGCCGGCTGGGCGAGCTGCTGGCGCTGTTCGACGTCGTCGTCGAGTCCTCGGTCGAGGGCGTGCGCAAGCCCGAACCGGCGATCTACCCGCTCGCGCTGCAGCGCCTGGGGGAGGCGGTCGGGCGGGAGATCGCGCCGTCGGACTGCGCCTACCTGGACGACCTGGGCATCAACCTCAAGCCGGCCCGCGCACTGGGCATGCACACGATCAAGGTCGTCGACCCCGGCACCGCGCTCGCCGAGCTGTCCGCGCTCACCGGCCTGGACCTGACGTGACCTCGTGGCGCAGTAGTGCTCTGGCTGCACCAGTGCGCCAGAGCACAACTCACGGCGAGGCACACCTGTCTGCCCGTCCGTGGGTGGGCCGGTGGTGACCGACGACGAGGCGATGCTGCGGGCGCTGGAGCTCGCGGCCGCCGCGCAGGAGTGGGGTGACACGCCGATCGGCGCCGTCGTCCTCGGGCGCGACGGGACGGTGCTGGCCGAGGCGGCCAACGAGCGGGAGAAGCGGGGCGACCCGACGGCGCACGCCGAGGTCCTGGCCCTGCGGGCGGCCGCGGCGGTGCACGGTGACGGCTGGCGGCTGACCGGGGCGAGCCTGGTGGTCACGCTCGAGCCCTGCACGATGTGCGCCGGCGCGAGCGTGCTGGCCCGGGTGGCGCGGGTGGTCTACGCCGCCGACGACCCGAAGGCCGGGGCGGCCGGTTCGCTGTGGGACGTCGTCCGGGACCGGCGGCTGAACCACCGGCCCGAGGTCACCGGCGGTGTCCGAGCCGAGGAGTCCGGCGCGCTGCTACGTGCGTTCTTCCGCGCGAAGCGGGGCCTGTAGTCTTTCCGGCGGTGGCGTGTCCGAGCGGCCGAAGGAGCACGCCTCGAAAGCGTGTGAGGTGCAAGCCTCCGTGGGTTCAAATCCCACCGCCACCGCCAGTCGAGAACGGCGGCGCCCTCCTGGGGGCGCCGCCGTTCTGGCGTCCCGGGGCCCGTCAGACCGGGACGTCGTAGTCGATGAGCAGTTGGCCGTCGTCGCCGCGGACCAGGGTGATCTGGTGCTGCTCGGGTCTGACGGTGCCGTCGCGCTCGGTGAAGGTCACCGGCATCGAGGCGACGAGCGACCCGTCCTGCGCCGACACCGGCCCGCGGGTGACGCTCTGGAAGCGGTTCCAGAAGGTGAGGTAGGCCGACCTGCTGCCGATCTCCGCGCGCAGCCGGGGCCCGGTGCGCTCCCAGGCCGACTCGGGGTCGCCGGGCAGCAGTGCGTAGTAGCTGGTGATCGCCTGGCTCACCTCGGCGGCGGAGCCCGGGGCCGGGCCTGCGGGCGGCGGGGGCGAGCTCGGGGCTGGGGACGGCGGTGATGTCGTGGGCGTGGGGCTCGAGGTCGCCGTCGGGGCCGGGGTCGCTGCGGCGGTCGGGGTCTCCGGGGGGACCGACGGGATCACCGGCTCCTCCTCGGTCGCCGGCGCGGGCTCGGAGGACGACGGTGCCGGCGGTGGGGTGCTGGCCGCTGCCGACGGCGCCCCGCCGTCGTCCGGCCGGGTGTTGAGCCAGACCGCGCCCAGCGTGCCGGACAGGGCGAGGAGCACCACCGCGACGGCGGCGAGCAGGCGGGACCGGCGGCGACCGCGGCGCGGCGCGGGGGCGGGCGAGGTGGGCCGGCCGGCCGCAGGCACCGCACCGGCCACCGGTGTGGCACTGCCGGTCCCCGGGCCGGCGGTGGCCTCGGGCTGACCGCCGGTCTCCGGGGACGGCGCCGGGTCGGCCGGCACCGCCGACCGGGCGGCGGGCGCCCCTGCGGCGGACGCGGCGGATGCGGAGTCGGCGTCGGCGTGCCCGGTGGCGAGGGAGTCGGAGTCGGCGGACCCGGTGGTGGGGGAGTCGGGGCCGGGGGACCCGGTGGTGGGGGAGTCGGTGACGGCCGGCCCGTCCGTCGCCCCGGTCGGCTCCGCGTCGGAGACCGGGCGCAGGTCGGCGAGCGTCGGCAGCAGCGGCGTGCGCGCGGTGAGCACCTCGGTGACGTCGCCGTCCCGGCCGGCGGCCAGCTTCGCCAGCTGGTCGCGGACCTGCGACATCGTCGGCCGCTTCGCCGGGTCGTTGTCCAACATCCGCCGGAGCGGCCGGGTGAGCGCCCCGGCGTTCCGCGGGCGGTTCACGTTCCCGCCGGCGACCCGGTGGAGCATCTCCAGCGGGTTCTCCGTCATCCCGAACGGCGGGGTCCCCTCCAGGCAGGCGTGCAGCGTCGCACCCAGGGAGAAGACGTCACTGGCCTCCCCGGGCTCCTGCCCGCGGGCGACCTCGGGAGCCAGGTAGGCCGGCGTCCCCTTGACCACGCCGGTCTGGGTGAGCGAGACGTCGCCACGGGCCCGGGAGATGCCGAAGTCGGTGATCTTCACCAGGCCGGCGCTGCGCGGCCCCTCGCCGATCAGGATGTTGCCCGGCTTCACGTCCCGGTGGACCACGCCGACGGCATGCGTGGCCACCAGCGCATCGGCGACCTGGGCGCCGATCTGGGCCACCTGCTGCACCGGCAGCGTGCCCCGCTGGGCCAGCACGATCGCCAGGCTCTGGGAGGGCAGGTACTCCATGATCAGCCACGGCGTCCCGCCGTCGTCGACCATGTCGTAGACCGCGACGGCGTGCGGATGGGTCAGCCGGGCGGCGATCCGGCCCTCACGCATCGCCGCGTCGCGGTGCCCGGCGGTCGTCTCCGGGTCGCTGCCGAGCGGGATGAGCACCTGCTTGACCGCGACGTCGCGGCCCAGCAGCTCGTCACGGGCCAGCCAGACCGCACCCATCGCCCCGCCACCGAGCCGGGAGCGCAGCAGGTAGCGCCCGGCCACCCGGGCGCCCGGCGCCGTCACCTCAGCTCTGCTCGCACCCGGCCCGCCGGCGTCAGGCGGAGACCGGGGCCCCGTACCGGCGGGCGTACTCGGTCTGGGCGCCCTCGGGCAGCGCGTCGTAGAGGTCGGCGAGCTGGTCGACCGAGCTCTGCGGCAGCTCGTCGAACAGCTGCTGCCAGCTCGGCGGCTCGTCGTGGCTGCGGGTCAGCAGCAGCTCCCACGCCCGGGTCTGCCGCTCGCGCTGTGCGCGTCCGGCGACCAGGCCGGAGAGGTACTGGTCCTTGGCGGCGTCCTTCTCGGCGCGGGTGGCGTCGGGCGGGAGGTTGCTGGGGTCGGTCTCCTCAAGTGCGGTGACGATCGCCGCGACCACGTCGGGGCGTACCTGCTCAGCGTTGCTCATGTCGGTCCTCCCGGTGTCCGGTCCGTGCGGCGGTCGCCGTCCCGTAGATCACTCAACCACTCTCCGGCCCCGCTGGCCGCTCGGGTGGAGGGGAGCGGCTGACCGCCGCGGACCCGACCGGTACAGTGGCCCGCGCACTGGAGGATTCGCCTAGTGGCCTATGGCGCTCGCTTGGAAAGCGGGTTGGGTGCAAGCCCTCGGGAGTTCGAATCTCCCATCCTCCGCAGGTAGAGCGCCGTCACGGCGCCGAGCATGAGCACACCTCCGACCAGTGCGGTCGGGGCGAGCCGCTCCCCGAGCACCACGGTCGCCAGCGCGGTCGCGGTCAGCGGCTCCAGCAGCGTCACGATCGAGGCGACCGCGGCCGGCACGGCCCGCACCCCGGTGAAGAACAGCCCGTACGCCAGCGCGGTCGGCACCAGCCCGAGGTAGACCAGCAGCGCCAGCCCCAGCGGGTCGGTGGTGAGGTCGAGCCCGGCGGCCAGCGCCACCGGCGTCAGCAGCACGGCGCCCACCGTGAAGCCCACCGTCGTCGTCGGCACCCCGGCCGGGGCCCCGGCCGACAGCAGCACGACGGCGGCGTAGGCGACCGCGCAGCCGACCGCGGCCAGCGCGCCCAGCACCACCGCGTCCCCGCCGTCGCCGCCCGCGGAGACCCCCACGAGCAGCACGAGCCCGGCCAGCGCGACGACCAGGGCGGCCCCCGTCGCCCGGTCGGGGCGGCCGTGCCCGAGCGCGGCGGCGCCCACGGCGACCAGCAGCGGCGCCAGGCCCAACGCGACCAGCGTCGCGATGCTCACCCCCGCCGTGGCCACGGCGGCGAAGTAGGCGGCCTGGTAGGCCGCCAGCCCCGCGCCGACGCCGGCCAGCCGCCAGCGCAGCGACCGCGACGAGGCGACGGGCTGGACGGCGGACCGCGCCGCGCGGCGCCGTCCGAGCAGGTGGACGGCGAGCAGGGCCACGGCGCCGACGGCCATCCGGTGCCACGCGACGTCCAGCGGGTCGAGGTCGGTGCGGTCGGCGACCAGGTCACCGCTGATGCCCGCGGTCCCCCAGCACAGTGCGGCGAGGACGACGAGCACGAAGCCCCGGGCGGACGGGGAGGTCGGGCCGGGCTGAGGGGTGCGCCCGGTCATGCGGCGGGAGCGTACGGGGGGTGCCGGCGGGCGGGTGCGGCGTCCGTCGCGGCTGCGTCCTCTACAGTGGACGTCGACCCCTCGTGCGGCGTCACCCTGTGAACCTCCCCAGGGCCGGAAGGCAGCAAGGATAAGCGGGCTCTGGCGGGTGTGCGGGGGGTCCTTTCTCTTCTCCCGACGGTTCCCAGCCTCCTCCCAGGTTGGTGCGCTGCAATGCACCCACCTTCGAGCGGGGGAGTGGCCGTGCCCAGTCGTCGCACCTGGTGGATCACCGGCGGGGCCGTGGCGGTCGTCGCCGCAGGCGCGATCGGTGGGCCGCTGGTCTACGCCGCCCTCGAGGAGGACGCACCCCCGGCGCCAACCGTCCAGGCGCAGCCGGAGGAGGTCGCCCTCACGCCGGACACCGACGGCACCTGGACCATCGCCCCGAGCTCCACCGCGGGCTACCGCGTGGACGAGGTGCTCAACGGCGCCGACGTCACCGTGGCCGGCGTGACCGACCAGGTCACCGGCTCCGTCGTCGTCTCCGACGGGGACCTCGCCGACGCCGACGTGACCGTGGACGTCGCCTCGATCACCACCGACAGCGGCCGCCGCGACTCCTACTTCCGGGACAACGTGATGGACGTCGACGCGAACCCCACCGCGACGTTCTCCGTCGTCGAGGTGGCCGACCTCCCCGAGGTCACCGGCACCCCGGTCACCGTGCCGGTCACCGGCGAGCTGACCCTGGCCGGCGTGACCCAGCAGGTGCAGACCGAGATCTCCGTGGTCCGCACCGCCGGGGGCATCGACGTCTCCGGCTCCGTGCCGGTGACCTTCGACGACTACGGGATCGACCCCCCGAACCTGGGCTTCGTCCGGGTCGAGGACTCCGGTTCCGTCGAGTTCCTGCTGCACCTCACCCTCTGAGCGGGCCGCGCTGCACCGGAGTGTCGGTGCGGCCACGTAGCCTCGCGGCGTGGCTCTGGCGCTCTACCGCAAGTACCGTCCGGCGACCTTCGCCGAGGTGGTCGGGCAGGAGCACGTCACCGCACCCCTGATGAACGCCGTGGACGGCGGGCGGATCAACCACGCCTACCTGTTCAGCGGGCCGCGGGGCTGCGGGAAGACCTCGTCGGCACGGATCCTGGCGCGCTCGCTCAACTGTGAGCAGGGGCCCACCTCGACCCCCTGCGGCGTGTGCGGCTCGTGCATCGCGCTGGCCCCCGACGGCCCCGGCTCGATCGACGTCATGGAGATCGACGCGGCCAGCCACGGTGGTGTCGACGACGCCCGCGACCTGCGCGAGAAGGCGTTCTTCGCCCCGGTGCACAGCCGCTACAAGGTCTACATCGTCGACGAGGCGCACATGGTGAGCTCGCAGGGCTTCAACGCCCTGCTCAAGGTGGTCGAGGAGCCGCCGGAGTTCCTGGTCTTCGTCTTCGCCACCACCGAGCCGGAGAAGGTCCTCCCGACCATCCGCTCGCGCACCCACCACTACCCGTTCCGGCTGGTGCCGCCCAGCACGCTGCGCGGCCTGCTGGAGAGGACGTGCGAGGCCGAGGGCGTCACCGTGGAGCCGACGGTGTTCCCGCTGGTGGTCCGGGCCGGCGGCGGCTCGGTGCGCGACTCGCTGTCGATCCTCGACCAGCTGCTGGCCGGCGCCGGCCCCGAGGGGGTCACCTACCGGTCGGCCGTGGGCCTGCTCGGTGTCACCGACGAGGCGCTGCTCGACGAGGCCGTCGACGCCTTGGCCGCCTCCGACGCGCCGGGCGTCTTCCAGGCCGTCGACCGGGTGGTCGAGGCCGGGCACGACCCCCGCCGCTTCGCCACCGACCTGCTGGACCGGCTGCGCGACCTCATCGTGCTGGACGCCGTGCCCGAGGCCGGCGGCAACGGCCTGCTCGACAGCCCGCCCGACCGGCTCGACGTGATGAGCCGGCAGGCCCAGGCGCTGGGTTCCGCCACGTTGTCCCGGCTGGCCGACACCGTGCACGAGGGCCTCACCGAGATGCGCGGGACGACGGCCCCCCGGCTGCTGCTGGAGCTGGTCTGCGCCCGGATGCTGCTGCCCGGGGTCGACGGCTCGGCCACGGCCACCCTGCAGCGCCTGGAGCGCCTGGAGCGGCGGATGTCGATCGCCGGCGAGCACGCCGGTCGCCCGGAGGCGGCGGCCGTGCCGGCGCCGGTGCGCGAGCCCGCCCGGCCGGCTCCGGCGCAGGCCCCGCCGGCCCCGGCTCAGGCCGCTCCGACGCAGGCTCCGGCCCAGCCCCCGGCCGCCGAGCCGGCAGCGCCCCCCGCCGCCGCGCAGCCCAGCCGGCCGGCCTACGTGCGTCCCTCGCAGGCCCGCTCCGCGCCGGCCACCCCGACGCCCGCCCCGGCGTCCCCGCCGGCCCCGGAGGGGGACGACGGCTGGCCGGTGACCGCCCGCCCGGGCGCCCCGGCCCCGGCGCCGTCGTCCTCCCGGCCGCCGGCCGCCGAGCCCCCGCGGCCGCGGCCGGAGGGGTCCTCGGCGTCCGAGGTCCCGCTGCCGCCCGAGCCCACCGACGACGAGGACTGGCCGCAGCCGTCCCGCCCCGCCGCTCCGGAACCGCGCCGGGCCACCGCACCGGCCGCCGACGCCGCTCCTGCCCTCGCGCCCGCTCCGGCGCCCGGGGCCGCGGCGGAGTCGGCACCTGCGCCACGCGGCGGCGAGCCGACTCCGCTGGTGTCGGCCACCCCGGAGGAGCCCGCCGGTGACGACGGCGCGCTGACCACGGCCGACGTCCGGCGGATCTGGCCGGAGCTGCTCAAGGTGGTGCGCGGGCACAAGCGCACCACCGAGGCGCTGCTCAAGAGCGCCCAGGTGCACGACCTGACCAACGGGGTGCTCACCCTGGCGGCCACCTCGCCGGCGCTGGCCAAGATGCTGGGCGACGACCTGAACAAGGACGTGATCCGGCAGTCGCTGGAGGAGCTGCTGGGCGTCCGCTGGAAGGTGCAGGCCGTCGTCGAGGGTGGCCCGGGTCAGCCCGGCGGCGCGGGGCGTGGCCCGGGTGGGGCGCCGGTGTCACCGGAGGCCGCGCGGGCCGCCGTGCAGGCCGCGGAGTCCGCCGAGGCCGACGAGCTGATGGCCGAACGGGCCGCCGACGCGGACTCCGGCGGCACCGCGGACAACGCGCCGGCGCTGGACCCCGAGGCCGCCGCGCTGCAGCTGCTGCGCACCCAGCTCGGCGCGCGGCCGATCGACAGCTGACCGGCGCACCGGCTCCTACGGCGTGGACCGTGGCGGCGCGGACCGCTGGGCGAGCCGGCGCACCCAGGGGTCGACCAGCCGTGGGGTCAGCGGTCCCAGCACGGCGAGGATCAGCACGTAGGCGGCGACCGTCGAGCCGAAGGCCGCCGGGACGCTGCCGAGCACCAGCCCGGCGATGATGATCGAGAACTCGCCGCGGGCCACCAGCGCGGCACCGGCGCGCACCCGTGCGGGTGGCCCGACCCCGGCCCGGCGCCCGGCGATCCAGCCGGTGCCGAACTTGGTGACGATGCCGACGGCGGCGAGCGCGGCCGCGGGCAGCAGGGCGGCCGGCAGCTGGGTCGGGTCCGTCGAGAGCCCGAAGAAGACGAAGAAGACGGCGGCGAACAGGTCCCGCAGCGGCGAGAGCACGTCCCCGATCCGCTCGGCGACCTCGCCGGAGAGGGCGATGCCGAGCAGGAACGCGCCGACCGCGGCCGACACGTGCACCGCCTCGGCGGCGCCGGCGACGAGCAGCGCCAGCCCGAGCACCCGGAGCAGCAGGATCTCGTTGGACCGCGCCCCCACGAATCGGGTCACGGAGTGGCCGTGGCGCACCGCGACGGCCAGCACGACCGCGAGAGTGGTCAGCGCGACCGTGACCGACAGCACCGCGTCACCGGTGCTGCTGGCCGCCACGACGCCGGTGAGGATCGGGAGGTAGGCGGCCATCGCCAGGTCCTCGATGACCAGCACGCCGAGCACGGCCGGGGTCTCCCGGTTGCCGAGCCGGCCGAGGTCGGTGAGGAGCTTCGAGATGATCCCCGAGGAGCTGATCGCGGTGACACCGAACAGGGCCAGCGCGGCCGTCGGGCCCCAGCCCAGGAACAACGCCAGCGCGGCGCCGGGCAGGCCGTTGAGCAGCAGGTCGGCGACGCCGACCGGCGCTTGGCGGCGCAGGTTCTCGACCAGGTCGCCGGCGGTGTACTCCAGCCCGAGGACGAGCAGCAGCAGCACGACGCCGACCTCGGCGCCGGTGGAGAAGAAGCCCTCCGGCGCGTCCAGCGGCAGCAGTCCGCCGGTGCCGAACGCCAGCCCGGCCAGCAGGTACAGCGGGATGGGGGACAGGCCGATCCGGCCGGCCAGCGAGCCGAGCAGCCCCAGCCCGAAGACGACCGCGCCGAGCTCGAGCAGCAGGACCGCGGTGTGCCCGACCTCCATCAGCGGGGCTTGAGCAGGTCACCGACCGCTGCGACACCGTCCGACGTCCCGACCACGACCAGCCGGTCCTCGACCTGGAACCGGAAGTCCGGGGTGGGGGAGGCGATCATCTCCTCGCCGCGGACCACCGCGACCACGGAGGCGCCGGTGCGGGTCCGGATGGCCGCATCGCCCAGGGTGGCGGCGACGTAGGGGGAGCCGGGCTCGATCGGCACGCCCTCGGTGGCCAGGCTCTCCACCTGCTCGCGCAGCCGGGACAACCGCTCGGTGATCCGGGGCGCGCCCAGCAGCTCGGCGACGACCTCGCTCTCCTCGGCGGTCAGCTCGATCGTGGCCGCGGTGGCGTCTGGGTCCTGCTCGTCGTAGAGGACGACGTGCCGGGCCCCGTTGCGCTGGGAGATGACCCCCACCCGCCGTCCCTGCGCGGTCACCAGGTCGTGCCGCAGGCCGATGCCCGGCAGCCGCGTCTCCTCGACGTCCATCCGGCGTCCCCTCCTCCTGCTCCGTGCCTGCGCCGTCCCGCCCATCGTGCCGGGCCGCGGTGCTCTCAGTGGGCAGCGACCCCCGGCGTCCGGTCCAGGGCCCGGAAGCGGGTCAGCGCGGCGACCGACAGCACCGGGCCGGCGGCGAGCAGCACCAGCGTCCACCGCCAGGAGACCGCGTCGGCCAGGTAGGGCAGCGCGCTGATCGTCACGGTGGTGAGCAGGAAGCCCGTCGCGGTCTGCACGGTCAGGGCGGTGCCGACCCAGCGCCGGTCGGACACCTCGCTGAGCAGGGTGGAGAACATCGCCGAGTCGGCGATGACGCTGGCTCCCCAGACGCAGACGAAGACGGCGAACACCCCCGTCGGCCACGACCAGGCCCACGGCGAGAGCAGACAGCACACGCCGCTGGTGGCCACCGCGACGGTGGCGACCGTCGCCCGGCCCCACCGGCCGGCGAGCCAGCCGGCCAGCACGCAGCCCGCGGCGCCGCAGATCCCGAACGCGGTCAGGGTCAGCAGGGCGATCCGGGCGGCCGGCAGGGCGGGGTCGTGCACGTCCCGCGAGGCGGTCATCCACACCGCGGCCCAGGTCCAGAGGGCGTAGAGCTCCCACATGTGCCCGAGGTAGGCGAGGTTCACCAGCCGCGGGCGGGCCGACCGGAAGCCGTCGAAGGCCTGCGCGGCGCGGGGGCGGGCGCCGACCGCCAGGTGCGGTCCGGCGCGCAGCAGCCCCAGCGCCAGCAGGGCAGCGACCGCGCCGCTGGCCGCGGCAGCGACCAGCACGGTCCGCCACGAGTCGCCGAGGACGCCGACCAGCAGTTGCGGCAGCAGCGAGCCCAGGGTGAGCGCACCGATCAGCACGCCGAGCGCCAGCCCCCGGCCGCGGGCGCCGAACCAGGAGGCCATCAGCTTCATGCCGATCGGGTAGACCAGCGCCAGGCCCGTCCCGGTGAGGAAGCGCAGCGCGATGCCGACCAGCGGCCCGTCGGCCAGGACGGCGACGCCGAGGGTGCACGCGGCGGCGGCGCCGGCCCCGGTCGCCAGCAGCCGCTCGGGGCGCACCCGGTCGGCCAGCCCGGTCGTCGCCGAGGCCAGCGCGCCCACCACGAAGCCCAGCTGCACGGCGACGGTGAGGCCGACCCCACCGGCCGTGCCCAGCTCCCAGTCGCGGCGCAGCACCGGGAGCACCGCGGACGCGGAGAACCACACCGCCAGCGCCAGCACCTGGGTCAGCGCGATGAGCGCCAGCTGCGACCACGGCCCGGTGCGTGCCCCGCCCACGGGGCTGCGGACCGGTACGCCGTCGTTGGCCACGGGACGACCCTGCCACCGACCCGGGCCGCACCTCACGTCGGCCCGGCGCGGGAGCGCGTGCGGCGGGCTGTCGGTGCCAGCACCTACGCTCGGACCATGCGACCCGGTGGCCAGCCCGACATGCAGCAGATCATGAAGCAGGCACAGCAGATGCAGCAGCAGTTGGCTGCTGCGCAGGAGGAGCTGGCCCGCGCCGAGGTGACCGGTTCGGCCGGTGGCGAGCTGGTCACCGTGACCATGACCGGCAGCGGTGAGGTCACCGCCGTCACGATCGCCCCGGCCGCCGTCGACCCCGACGACGTCGAGAGCCTGCAGGACCTGGTGGTCGCGGCCGTCCGTGACGCCCAGCGCGCCGTCGGCGAGCTCACCGCCTCCACGATGGGCCCGCTGACCGGCGGTCTCGGTGGCGGGCTGGGTCTCCCCGGCCTCTGATCCACCCGGGTGCGCACACCGCCACCCGCATCGAAGGAGAACCGTGTACGAGGGCGCTGTCCAGGACCTCATCGACGAGCTCGGGCGGCTGCCCGGCGTCGGTCCCAAGAGCGCGCAGCGCATCGCCTTCCACCTGCTGGCCGCCGAGTCGACCGACGTCGGCCGACTCGTCGCCGCGCTGCAGCGGGTGCAGGCCGAGGTCCGCTTCTGCGTGACCTGCCACAACGTCGCCGAGGCCGAGCAGTGCCGGATCTGCCGTGACCCGCGGCGCACGCTCGACGTCATCTGCGTCGTCGAGGAGCCCAAGGACGTCGTGGCGATCGAGCGGACCCGGGAGTTCAAGGGCCGCTACCACGTGCTCGGCGGGGCGATCAGCCCGATCGAGGGGATCGGCCCCGACGACCTGAAGGTCAAGGAGCTGATGACCCGGCTGATGGACGGCCAGGTCACCGAGCTGATCATCGCCACCGACCCGAACCTGGAGGGCGAGGCGACCGCCGCCTACCTGGCCCGGCTGGTCGGCCCGCTGGGGCTGGCGGTCTCCCGGCTGGCCAGTGGGCTGCCGGTGGGCGGTGACCTGGAGTACGCCGACGAGGTCACCCTGGGCCGGGCGTTCGAGGGCCGCCGCCGCATCGACGCCTGAGGAGGACCCCCTTGCCCCCCACGCCTCGCGAGCTCGGCGCGGGCCCTGCAAGGGGGCCGTACTGGTTGAGCGTTCGATCACAGCCGGCCGCAGGAACTGGCGGGTGCGGCGGCTGCGGGGCACTCTGGACGGGTGGTCGGGCCAGGTTCGTTGACGCGTCGTCGCGCCATCGACCTCATGCGCCTGGCCGGCACGCTCTGTCGGTGAGCCGACACCCCTGACCGGAGGTCCGCGCCGCGCCGTTCGGCGCCGAGCCAGCTGGACCCCGGCAGTGGAGAGCTGTGCCCGCCGTCCGCTCCACCTGCGAGGACCCCCGTGATCGAGCTGTCCGACGTCCGCAAGGTCTTCCCCGCCCGCCGCACCGCCGGCGAGGTGGTCGCCCTCGACGGCGTGAGCCTGTCCGTCGCCCGCGGTGAGTTCGCGGGTGTGGTGGGCCCCAGCGGCTCGGGGAAGAGCACCCTGGCCCGGCTGGTGAACCTGCTCGAGCGGCCGACCTCGGGGACGGTCACCGTGGACGGCCGGGTGCTCACCGACCTCGACGCCGCCGGGGTCCGGGAGGCCCGCCGCAGCATCGGCATGATCTTCCAGCACTTCAACCTGCTCGACTCCCGCACCGCGGCCGGCAACGTCGAGCACCCGCTGGAGCTGGCCGGGGTCGGCCGCACCGAACGCCGCCGCCGGGTCGCGGACCTGCTGGACTTGGTCGGCCTCGCCGACCGGCACGCCTCCCGGCCGGCTCAGCTCTCCGGCGGGCAGAAGCAGCGGGTCGCGATCGCCCGCGCCCTGGCCGCCCGCCCCTCCGTGCTGCTCTGCGACGAGGCGACCTCGGCCCTGGACCCCGCCAGCACCACCGGCGTGCTGGAGCTGCTGCGCCAGGTGCGCGCCGAGCTGGGGCTGACCGTGCTGCTCATCACCCACGAGATGTCGGTCGTCCGTGCGGTCTGCGACAGCGCGGTGCTGATGAGCGACGGCCGGGTGGTCGACGGTGGTCCGCTGGCCGAGGTGCTCGCCCGCCCGGGCTCTGCGCTGGCCGCCCAGCTGGTCCCGGCCCCGGCGACGCCCGCCGCGGGGGAGGCCGCAGGTGCGCTGGTGCTGGTCACGGTCACCGACGCGACCCCGCACGGCGCCGTCCTGCAGACCCTGACCGCCGAGCTCGGCCTGTCGGTCGAGGTGGTCGGCGGCTCGGTGGAGACCGTCGCCGGCCGGCGCTTCGGCCGGCTGCTGCTGCGGGTCGAGGGCGACGACGGCCGGCTGGACCCGGCGCTGGCGCGGCTGCGGGCCGGCGGAGCGCTGGTGGAGCGGGCCGCCGCCGGTGACCCCCGACCCCAGCCGGACGCCGACGACGCACCCCGACCACCCCGCGAGCCCGACGTGCAGCGGCTCGCCGACGCCCCGGACGTGCAGCGATGAACGACTGGTCCCGGATCGCCCCGCAGCTGCTGGACGCCACCGGCGAGACGCTCTACATGGTCGGCGTCGCCACTGCGCTGACCGTGCTGCTCGGCGTGCCGCTGGGCGTGCTGCTCACCATCACCGCGCCCGGGGCGCTCGCCCCGCACCCACTGCTGAACCGGGTGCTCGGCCTGGTCGTCAACCTCGGCCGCTCGCTTCCCTTCATCATCCTGCTGGTCCTGGTCGCCCCGGTCACCCGCGGCATCGTCGGCACGACCATCGGCTCGACGGCGACGATCGTGCCGCTGACCATCGGCGCCGTCCCGTTCCTGGCCCGGTTGGTCGAGACCAGCCTGCGCGAGGTGGCGCACGGCAAGGTCGAGGCGACGCTGGCCATGGGCGCGCGGCGCCGCGACGTCGTCCGCACCGTGCTGCTGCCCGAGGCGCTGCCCTCGCTGGTCGCCGGGGTCACCGTCACCGTCGTGGCGCTGATCAGCTACTCGGCCATGGCCGGCGCGATCGGTGGCGGCGGGCTCGGCGACTTCGCCATCCGCTACGGCTACCAGCAGTTCCGCACCGACATCACGTTGGCGACCGTCGTCCTGCTGCTCGTGGTGGTGCAGCTCCTCCAGTGGGCCGGCGACCGCTGGGCCCGCCGGCTCGCCACCTCCTGACCGTCCGTCCCGTTCCACCGAGGAGAGAACCGATCATGCGCACGAAGAACCCCCTGGCCGCTGCGGCCGCCGTCGCGACCGCCCTGGCGCTGAGCGCCTGCGGTGGGGGCACCGCCGAGCTGTCGGCCGAGGACGAGCCCCTGCAGGTCGGGGCGTCGCCGGTCCCGCACGCGGAGATCCTCCGTTTCGTCGACGACGAGCTCGCCGACGAGGCCGGACTGGACCTGGAGATCGTCGAGTTCACCGACTACGTCCAGCCCAACGTCGCCCTGGACGACGGCTCGATCGACGCCAACTACTTCCAGACGGTCCCCTACCTGGAGGAGCAGGAGGCCAACGCCGGCTACGACTTCACCGCGCTCGAGCCGGTGCACATCGAGCCGCTGGGCATCTACTCCGACTCGCTGACCGACCTCGCCGCGCTGCCCGACGGCGCGACGGTGGCGATCCCCAACGACCCGACCAACGCCGGTCGGGCGCTGCGGCTGCTGGCCGCCAACGACCTGATCACGCTGGCCGACACCGGTGACGCGGCGCCCACCGCGCTCGACGTCGAGGGCAACCCCAAGAACCTGCAGATCCAGGAGATCGAGGCGGCCCAGCTGCCCCGGTCACTCGTCGACGTCGACGCCGCGGTGATCAACGGCAACTACGCGATCGACGCCGACCTCTCGCCGGCCGAGGACGCCCTCGCGCTGGAGGAGGCCGAGGGCAACCCCAACGCCAACCTGGTCGTCGTGCGGGCCGGCACCGAGGACGACGAGCGGATCGGCCAGCTGGAGGAGCTGCTGCACTCCGACGAGGTGCGGACCTTCATCGAGGAGAACTACGGGGGCGCGGTCATCCCCGCCTTCTGAGCCGTACCGACCGGAGCAGGACCGGCGGGGTCAGGGCTCGACGACGACGTCCGGGCCCCGCCGGACCGCCCGGCGCACCCGCAGCCGCAGCACCTGGCCGAACCGCTTGACCAGCCCGGAGTAGCCCGGGGTGGGCCCGTGGTAGCCGAGGAACCCGCGCGGGCCGGAGACCATCTCGCCGGTGGACAGGTCGTAGCGGGCCTGGTGCCACGGGCAGACGAGGCAGCCCTCGGCATCGACGTGGCCGTCGGCGAGGTCGGCGAGCTGGTGCCGGCACCGGCGGGAGACCGCGGCCAGCCGGTCGCCGGTGTTGGCCACCGCCCACCGTCCGGCGGGGCGCACGGCGCCCGGGGGCAGGTCGGCGGCGGGGACGCGGTCGGGCACGAGGCCTCCTGATCTGGGGCGGTCTGGTCTCGGGCGGTGGTCAGCCCCCTACCCCGTGCAGCGGCGGGCAGACGTGGCGCGCCGCGCCGGTCGAACTGTCGGTGCGCGGTGGGACGGTCGGCCTCCCGACACGAGGAGGAGCGATGCCCACTCGTACGACACCCTGGCCGGCCGGCACACCGTGCTGGATCGACCTCGGCACCCCCGACCCGGACGCCGCCCGGTCCTTCTACGCAGCGGTCCTCGACTGGACCTACCGCGACACCGGTCCCGACTCCGGCGGGTACCTGTTCTGCCTGAAGGACGGGCACGAGGCGGCCGGGCTCGGCCCGCAGCAGGACCCCGCCGACCCACCCCGCTGGACGACGTACTTCGCCACCGACGACGCCGATGCGACGGCCGCCCGGGTGACGGAGGCCGGCGGCACGGTCCTGGCCCCGCCGATGGACGTCGGCCCGGCCGGCCGGATGGCGATCGTCGCCGACCCGCAGGGCAGCCCGTTCGGGCTCTGGCAGGCCGGCACCACCACCGGCGTGCAGGTCTTCAACGAACCCGGCGCGCTGGCCTGGAACGAGGCCGCCGTCGACGACCCGGCGGCGGCGCAGGAGTTCTACACCGCCGTGTTCGGCTTCGCCTGGGAGGAGATCCCGGACGCCGGCGGCTACAGCACCTTCGCCACCGGTGACCGCCCACTGGGCGGGCTGGGGGGCGTGGTCGAAGGGCTGCCCCGCGGCTGGAGCAACGCGTTCTCGGTCGCCGACACCGACGCGGCGGTCCGGGCGGTCGAGACCGGCGGCGGCAAGGTGCTGATGCCGGCCGAGGACACCCCGTACGGCCGGGTCGCCGTCGTCACCGACCCGTGGAGAGCAGCGTTCTCGGTCATGCAGGAGCCGGCCGGCTGAGCCCGGACAGGACCTGACATCTGGCACCTGTGCCCGGCGGCCGGCAGGGCAGAGGCTGGGTCCTGCCCCGCCGAGCGGACGACGGGGCAGCACCGGGTCGACTCACTGACCCAGCCGAGGGGAGTGGTCGGCGTGCGCGACGTCGTCCTGTACCTGCACGTCGTGGCGGGCGCCGCCGGTCTGCTGCTCGGGCCGGCCTGGCTGCTGGCCCGGCAGCGCGGGAGGCCGGGCCGGGGGCCGGCGGCCGGCTACCAGGTCGCGGTCGGCGTGGTGGCGGTGACGGCCGGCCTGCTGGCGGTCACCGACCCGAGCCTGGTGTGGCTGCTGCCGGTGGCCGTCGGCACCGAGGTGCTGGCGGTCACCGGGGCGCTGGCCCGGCGCCGCCGGTGGTCCGGGTGGCGCAGCTGGCAGCCACACCTGCTGGGCGGCTCCTACATCGCGCTGGTCACCGGCGTGCTGATCGCGGAGACGGGCAACCCGGGGTTCTGGCTGCTGCCTGCGCTGATCGGGCAGCTGCCGATCGCCGTCGCCAAGCACCGGCTCGCCGGGGTGCCCGCAGAACCGCTGGCCCAGGGCGCGTGACCAGGGTGGGCCCGTGCCCGGCCGTCACGCAGCCCACTTGCAGGGCGGTGGGGGACGATGGGCCCATGCGTCTTCTCTCCCGGCTGCTCGTCCCGCTGGCCGTCGGTGTGCCCGCCGTTCTCCTGGGCGCCGGTCCGGCCCTCGCTGTCGAGCCGTTCGCACCGACCGAGCAGCTCGTCGACCAGGCCGACGTGCTGGACAGCGGTGAGGAGGCGGAGGTCGAGTCGGCCCTGCAGGAGCTGCAGACCGAGGACGGCACCCAGCTCTACGTCGTCTACGTCGACGACTTCGGTGAGCTGAACGGCCGGGAGTGGGCGACGGAGGCCTTCGACGTCGCCGGGCTGGGCACGAACGAGGTGCTCTTCGCCGTTGCCACGGAGCAGGAACGCGTCGGCTACTACGTCGGGCAGAGCTCCCCTGTGACGCAGAGCGGGCTCGACTCCTTCGTGAGCACCGAGGTCGAGCCGTACTTGGTCGAGGGAGACTGGTCCGGTGCCGCGGTGACACTGGCGGAGGGCATCCAGTCCGGCGACGGCGCGTCGGCCGGCAGCGCGTCCGGTTCTGGCGGTGACGGGGGCGGGGGAGCCCTCGCCGTGCTCGTCGGGATCGCCGTCGTCGGTGGTGGCGGGTACGCGTTGATGAAGAGCCGGCGGCGCAAGAAGCAGCAGGCCATCGCCGCCCGGGCGGCGGAGGAGCGCGCCGCCGCCGAGGCCGCCGCCCGCGACCCGCACCACGGCACCTCCACCGAGCAGCTGACCTTCCGGGCCAGCCAGGAGCTGCTCGACCTCGACGAGGCGGTCAAGACCTCCGAGCTCGACCTCGCCTACGCCCGCTCGCAGTACGGCGAGCAGTCGGTCGCCGGCTTCCAGGACGCGCTGAACCGGTCCAAGGCCGAGCTCTCCCAGGCGTTCGCCCTGCGGCAGGAACTGGACGACGAGTTCCCCGAGGACGAGCCCACCCAGCGCCGCATGCTCACCCAGCTGTTGCAGCTCACCGCGGCCGCCGACGCCCGGCTGGCCGAGCAGGCCGAGGCGTACGCGAAGCTGCGCCACCTGCAGGAGTCCGCACCCGAGACACTGGCCGCGCTGACCCCGGTGATCCAGGGGGTCCGGGCGCGGATCCCGGCGACCGAGGCGACCCTGGGAGACCTGCAGCGGCGGTACGCCCGCTCGGCCTGGGCGCCGGTCGCCGACAACGTGACCGAGGCGCGCACCCGCACCGACTTCGCTGAGCAGGCGGTCGCCTCCGGGCAGACCGAGCTCGACCAGGGTCGGCCCGCCGGGGCGGTCCCGGCGATCCGGGCGGCCGAGGACGCACTCGCGCAGAGCCGCACGCTGCTGGACGCGGTGGGCCGGCTGGCCGAGGAGCTGGCGGACAGCGGCGCGCGGTTCGACGAGGTGCGGGCGGAGACGGAGCGGGACATCGCCGAGGCCCAGGCGATGCTGTCCCGCGGCGTCGACACCCCGGGGCTGCGGGAGCAGCTCGCCCGGGCCGAGCGCGCGCTGGCCAGCAGTGCGGCGGAACTCCAGCCGCGCGACGGTGAACTGCCCGACCCGCTGGCCGTGGTCCGGCGGCTGGACGAGGCGGACCTGGCCCTGGAGGCGGCCCTGGAGCCGGCGCGCGACGTCCGGCAGCAGCAGGAGCGGGCCACGGCCCACCTGCAGCAGGCCATCCGCGCCGCCGACTCGTCGGTCACCGTCGCTGGTGACTTCATCTCCACCCGGCGCGGCGCCGTCGGCAGCCCCGCGCGCACCCGGCTGGCCGAGGCCGAGCGGCACCTGGACGAGGCGTCCCGGTCCGCCGCGGCAGACCCGATCGCCGCCCTGCGGGCGGCCCAGCGTGCCGACGGCCTGGCCCGGCAGGCGCTGACCGCGGCCCAGCAGGACGTCGAGGAGTACATGGCCGGCGGCTACGGCGGTGGGTACGGCGGACGTCCGGGCTACGGCGTGGGCCCACGGCGGGGGTACGGCGGGGGTGGCATCGCCGGTGGTGTGGCCGGCGGTGTGGCCGGCGGCCTGCTCGGCAGCATCCTGCTGGGCGGGCTCGGTGGCGGCTACGGCGGCGGTTTCGGAGGCGGCGGTGGTGGCGGGGGCTTCGGCGGCGGCGGGGACTTCGGCGGCGGCGACTTCGGCGGTGGCGGGAGCTTCTGACCGTCGGGCCACTTGTCTGTTCACCACGGCGTCAGGATCCGGTCACAACACGGTCACGCCCCGACCCCCGGCGTCCCACGTCGTGGGAAAGGTGTGTTAGTCATGCATCTCCACAAGCCACCGGCGGCTGCGGTGGCGCCTCGTCGCGCCTGCGGGCCGCCGCCCATGAGAACGAGGTAGCGGATGAACTCCGTGTCCAGGAGTGGCCGGCGTGCGCTGGTCGCCACAGCGGGCATCACGGCGACGGCGCTGGCGCTGTCGGCGTGTGGCGGCGACGACGGGGACGGCGGCGGCTCCGGTGGCGGCGACTCGCTGATCATCGGCACCACCGACAAGATCACCACGATCGACCCGGCCGGTTCGTACGACAACGGCTCCTTCGCCGTGATGAACCAGGTCTACCCGTTCCTGATGAACACCCCGCTGGGCAGCCCTGACGTCGAGCCGGACATCGCCGAGTCGGCCGAGTTCACCTCGCCCACCGAGTACACGGTGACGCTGAAGGACGGGCTGACGTTCGCCAACGGCAACGAGCTCACCGCCTCGGACGTGAAGTTCTCCTTCGACCGCATGGTCGCGATCAACGACGAGAGCGGCCCGTCGTCGCTGCTCTACAACCTCGACAGCACCGAGGTCGTCGACGACACCACCGTGGTGTTCAACCTGAAGTCGCCCGACGACCAGGTGTTCCCGCAGATCCTCTCCAGCCCGGCCGGCCCGATCGTCGACGAGGACGTCTTCGCCGCTGACGCGCTGACCACCGACCAGGAGATCGTGGACGGCAACGCCTTCGCCGGCCCGTACGCGATCACCAACTACGACCAGAACAACCTCGTGTCCTACGAGGCGTTCGAGGGCTACCAGGGCCTGCTCGGCGCACCGGAGACCGAGACGGTCAACGTCCGGTACTACGCGGACGCGTCGAACCTGAAGCTCGACGTCCAGGAGGGCAACGTCGACGTCGCCTTCCGCAGCCTGACCGCGACCGACGTGGAGGACCTGCGCGGCGACGACTCCGTCAACGTCGTCGACGGCCCGGGCGGGGAGATCCGCTACATCACGTTCAACTTCAACACCCAGCCCTACGGCGCGACCACCCCCGAGGCCGACCCGGCCAAGGCCCTCGCCGTCCGGCAGGCCGCTGCGCACCTGATCGACCGCGAGGAGCTGGCCGACCAGGTCTACAAGGGCACCTACACCCCGCTGTACTCCTACGTGCCCGAGGGCCTCACCGGCGCCGTCGAGCCGCTGCTGGAGAAGTACGGCGACGGCTCGGGCGCCCCGGACGCCGAGGCGGCTGCGCAGGTGCTGCAGGCGGCCGGCGTGCAGACGCCGGTGGAGCTCAACCTCCAGTACTCCAACGACCACTACGGCCCGTCCTCGGGTGACGAGTACGCGCTGATCAAGGACCAGCTGGAGTCCAGCGGCCTGTTCACGGTGAACCTGCAGACCACCGAGTGGGTGCAGTACTCCGAGGACCGCACCTCCGACGTGTACCCGGCCTACCAGCTCGGCTGGTTCCCGGACTACTCCGACGCCGACAACTACCTGACGCCGTTCTTCCTCACGGAGAACTTCCTGGGCAACCACTACTCGGACCAGGCGGTGAACGACCTGATCCTGCAGCAGGCCACCACCACCGACCCGGCCGAGCGGCAGGCGCTGATCGAGCAGATCCAGGGCGAGGTCGCCGACGACCTGTCGACGCTGCCCTACCTGCAGGGTGCCCAGGTCGCCGTCACCGGGACCGACGTGGAAGGCGTCGAGGACACCCTCGACGCGTCCTTCAAGTTCCGCTTCGGGGCCATCAGCAAGGGCTGATCGAGCCGGAGCAGACCGCCCCGGGCGACCCGCCCTCCGTGGGTCGCCCGGGGCACCGGCATGTCCGCCGCCACCGCAGGCTGGGAGAGATGACCACCACCACGACCGAGCCCACCGGGAGCACCGCCGACCCCGCCGGCGCCCCCGACCCCGCGCCCCGGCGCCGGCGGAAGGGCAGCGGGGGGCTGGGCAGCTACCTGCTCGTCCGCTTCCTGCTGATCTTCCCGACCATCTTCATCCTGGTCACGACCGTCTTCTTCCTGATGCGGGCCACCGGTGACCCGATCACCGCCGCACTCGGTGGGCGGCTGCCGGCCGACCAGCTGGCCGAGCGGGTCCGGGAGGCCGGGTACGACCGGCCGCTGATGACCCAGTACCTCGAGTACCTGGGCAACCTGGTGCAGGGCGACTTCGGCACCACGCTCAGCGACCGGCGTCCGGTCCTCGAGGTGCTGACCACCTTCGGCATCGCCACGCTCGAGCTGACCGTCTACGCGCTGATCGTGGCGTTCATCGTCGGCATCCCGCTGGGCATGCTGGCCGCCTACTTCCGCGACCGCTTCCCCGACGCGGTCCTGCGGGTCTTCGCGATCCTCTGCTACGCCACGCCGGTCTTCTTCGCCGGCCTGCTGCTCAAGCTCGTCTTCGCCTCCGGGCTGGGCTGGCTGCCGGTCGCCGGCCGGGCCTCCACCGGCACGGAGATCGAGCTGCAGTTCCTGGAGAGCCCGACCGGCTTCTACCTGATCGACGCGCTCCAGACCGGCGACTGGGAGATCATCAGCGACGTCCTGGCGCACGCCGTCCTGCCCGCCATCGCGCTGGGCCTGCTGACCGCCGGCATCTTCCTGCGGCTGGTCCGGACCAACGTGATCGGCACGCTGGGCACCGGCTACGTGGAGGCCGCCCGCTCGCGGGGCGTCGCGGAGTCCCGGCTGCTGCGCAAGCACGCCTACCGCCCGGCGCTGATCCCGATCATCACCGTCATCGGCCTGCAGATCGCCATCCTGCTCGTCGGCGCCGTGCTCACCGAGACGACGTTCGAGTGGAAGGGCCTGGGCTTCCAGCTGGCCCAGTACCTGCAGGCCCGCGACTTCGTGGCCGTGCAGGGCATCGTCGTGCTGCTGGCGGTCATCGTGGCCGTCACCAACTTCATCGTCGACATCATCGCCGCGCTCATCGACCCCCGGGTGAGGTACTGACATGGCCACGGCGACCTCCGTGCCCACCGCGGCCGGCCCGGCCGGCGAGCCCGGTACGGCACCGTCCCGCCGGCGCCGGTCCTGGCGCTCGCTGCCGATCGTCCACCAGCTGCGGCAGAGCGTCGGCCTGCAGCGCGGCATGCTCGTGGCCGGGCTGGTGCTGATGGGCGTCTTCCTGCTCACCGCGCTGTTCGCGCCGCTGCTGGCGCCCTACGAGTACGGCCAGCTGCGCGACGCCGAGGGGCTGTTCGGCGCCCAGCGGCCACCGTCCGGCGACCACCTGCTCGGCACGACCGTGGGCGGGTACGACGTGCTGTCCCGGGTGATCTGGGGCTCACGGACGGCGCTCTACGTGATCGTCGTCGCCGTCCTGCTGTCGATCGTCGCCGGCGTGCTGCTCGGCCTGGTCTCCGGCTACTTCGGCGGCTGGCTGGACCGGGTGCTCGTCGTCATCGCCGACGCGATCTACGCCTTCCCGGCGCTGCTGCTGGCGATCATCGTGGCGATCGTCATCAGCGGGGGGCAGTCCAGCCTGTGGGGCGGCATCATGGCCGCCGCCATCTCCATCACCGTGGTGTTCATCCCGCAGTACTTCCGGGTGGTCCGGGCCGAGACGGTGCGGATCAAGGCGGAGGCCTTCGTCGAGTCCGCCCGGGTCATCGGGGCGAGCAACCGCCGGATCATGCTCCGGCACGTGCTGCGCAACGCCACCCGCACGCTGCCGCTGATCCTCACGCTGAACGCCTCAGAGGCGATCCTCACCCTGGCCGGCCTGGGCTTCCTCGGCTTCGGCATCCAGCCCACCGCCGCCGCGGAGTGGGGCTACGACCTGCAGCAGTCGCTGTCCGACGTGACCAGCGGGATCTGGTGGACCTCGCTGTTCCCCGGCCTGGCGATCGTGCTGGTGGTGCTCGGGCTGACGCTGGTCGGCGAGAGCCTCAACGACCTCGCCGACCCCCGGCTGCGCACCCGCCGCCGGGTGGCCGACCAGGAGCCGGCGGAGGAGGGCGAGGTCGCCGCCGTCCCCGGCGGTGCGCTGACCAGCGGACCGGCGGGCGTTGGTGGCCTGGGGGTCACGGTGGCCGGCGAACGACCCGGGACGCCGGCCCCGGCCGGTGCCACCGGTGCCGAGCCCGCTGACGGGCAGGTGGCCGGGCCGGACGTGACCGGCCGGGACGGAGGAGGGACCCGCTCATGAGCGTCGTCGACATCAAGGACCTGCAGATCTCCTTCGCCACCGACGCCGGTGCCGTCACCGCGGTGCAGGACGTCACCCTCGCCGTCCAGGCCGGTGAGGTGCTGGCCATCGTGGGGGAGAGCGGCAGCGGCAAGACCGTCACCGCGCGCAGCATCCTGGGGCTGTTGCCGGAGACCGCGCGGGTGCGCGGTGCGGTGGTGCTGAGCAGCAAGGACGGCACCGCCGAGCAGGACGTCGTCCCACTGTCCGGTGCGCAGCTGCGCGAGGTGCGCGGGCAGGACGCCGCGATGGTGTTCCAGGAGCCCTCGACCTCGCTGAACCCGGTCTACCCGATCGGCTGGCAGATCGCCGAGGGGCTGCGGGCGCACGGGAAGTACAGCAAGAAGGAGGCCCGGGCCAAGGCGATCGACGTGCTGCGCCTGGTCGGCATCCCCGATCCCGAGCACCGGGTCGACCACTACCCGCACCAGTTCTCCGGCGGGCAGAAGCAGCGGATCGTCATCGCCCAGGCCCTGGTGCTCGACCCCGGCGTGATCATCGCCGACGAGCCGACGACGGCGCTCGACGTCACGGTGCAGGCGGAGATCCTGGAGCTGCTGCGCCGCTGCCGGGACGACTTCGGTGCCGCCATCGTGCTGATCACGCACAACATGGGCGTGGTCGCCGACCTGGCCGACCGGGTCGCCGTCATGTACCAGGGCCGGATCGTCGAGCAGGCCGACGTCCGAACGCTGTTCAGTGCACCGAAGGACCGGTACACCCAGCAGCTGCTGGCCGCCGTCCCACGGATCGGGCAGGGCGTCGAGCACACCCGGGCGCGGGCCGCCCGGCGCGAGGCCGGCTGGGCGGACGCCGCCCCGGTCGTCGAGGCGAAGGACCTGCGGATCGTCTACCCCGGCCGGATGCGCCGACCGGACTTCGTCGCCGTGGACGGCGTCAGCTTCAGCATCCGCCCCGGCGAGGTGCTCGGCCTGGTCGGGGAGTCCGGCAGCGGGAAGACCACCATCGGACGGGCGATCGCCGGCCTGACCAAGGTCAGCCACGGCTCGCTGACGGTGCTGGGCACCGAGATGAACGGGATGAAGGAGCGCGCGTTCCGGCCGGTGCGCGAGCGGATCGGGTTCGTCTTCCAGGACCCGGCGTCCAGCTTCAACCCGCTGCTCACCATCGCCGAGGCGGTGGCCGAGCCGCTCGTGGTGCACAAGCGCGCCAAGGACCCGCGTGCGGCCCGCCCGCGGGTCGACGAGCTGCTGGAGGCGGTGCAGCTGCCGAAGGCGTTCGGCGACCGGTACCCGCACGAGCTCTCCGGTGGGCAGCGGCAGCGGGCCAGCCTGGCCCGGAGCCTGGCGCTGCAGCCGGAGCTGCTCATCGCCGACGAGCCGACCTCTGCGCTGGACGTGTCGGTGCAGGCCCGGGTGCTGGAGCTCTTCGACGAGCTGCAGCGGGAGCTCGGGTTCGCCGCGCTGTTCATCAGCCACGACCTGGCCGTGGTCGACCTGCTCGCCGACCGGATCGCGGTGCTCTACCGCGGCCAACTGGTGGAGGAGGGCACGGGGGCCGAGGTGCTGGGCGCGCCGAAGCACCCGTACACCCAGCGGCTGATCGCCTCCCTGCCAGTGCCCGACCCCGACGAGCAGGCCCGCCGCCGCACCCACTGGAACACCCTCCGCGCCGCGGACAGCTGACCGGGAGGGGCCAAGATCGCGACCTTGGCCCCTCTCGGGTCGTCGGTCTCGGGGGTGACGGCTGATCCCGGAGTCGGCTGGGTAGCGGCTCCGACGTGACGGTGATCGAGCTGCTGGCCGGACTCGCCCTGCTCACCGTCGGTGGGGAGTTCCTGGTGCGCGGGGGCTCGGCCCTGGGTCGCGCGGCCGGCATCTCCCCGCTGGTCATCGGGCTCACCGTGGTCGCGTTCGCCACGGCCGCGCCCGAGCTGGCCGTCTCGCTGGACGCCGCGCTGACCGGCGTGGCCGGGCTCGCGGTCGGCAACGTGGTCGGCAGCAACATCGCCAACGTGCTGCTGGTCGGCGGGCTCACCGCGCTCGCCGCACCACTGGCCGTCGACCGGGGGCTGCTGCGCGGCGACGTGCCGGCGCTGCTCGCGCTGTCGGTCCTGCTGCTCGTGCTCGCCGCCGACGGCACCGTCGCACTGTGGGAGGGGTTCCTGCTGGTGGCCCTGGCAGCGGGGTACCTCGGCTGGAAGGTGCGGGCCGGCCGGCGCGAGGGGGCCCCGGAGGAGACCGGTGCCGCCCGGCCGCCCGTCCGGCCGCGCTCGTTCCTGCCCCCCGCCGGCTCCCTGCTGGCCGGCCTCGCCCTGCTGGTCGTCGGCGCCCGGCTGCTGGTCGACGCCGCCACCACGATCGCCTCGGCGCTGGGGCTCTCCGACCTGGTCATCGGGCTGACCGTGGTCGCCATCGGCACCTCGCTGCCGGAGCTGGCCACCTCGGTGGTGGCCGCCGTGCGCGGCCAGCGGGAGATGGCGCTGGGGAACATCGTGGGCAGCAACGTGCTCAACATCGGGATGGTGCTCGGGCTCACCGCCGTCGTCGCCCCGGGCGGCCTCCCGGTCGACCCCTCCGCCCTGCGCTTCGACGTGCCGGTGATGATCGTCGTGGCGTTGGCGCTCGTGCCGCTGCTGCTCACCCACGCCACGTTGGCGCGCTGGGAGGGCGGGCTGCTGCTGGCCTGGTACGCGGTCTACGTCACCGTGCTGGTGCTCACCGCGATCGGCTCGAGCGCCGCGCCCGCGGTCACCGCGGTGGCGCTGTGGGGACTGCTGCCGCTCACCGTCGTGGGCCTGGCGGTGCTCACGGCCCGCGAGATCGGGCGGCGGCGCCGGGCCGCCGCCGCGCGCTGACCTGGAGGGGCCAGGATCGCGACTTTGGCCCCTCTAGGCCGTCAGCGGGTGCGGCCGCGGGGCTTGAGGGGGAGCGGGGGCAGGGCGGGGGCGCCGAGCCGGTGGCCGTCGAAGCCGGGGACGTCGGTGAACCGGTCGCCCTCGGCCCACTGCTCGGCGTACTCGGCGATCTCCTCACCCGTCCGGCCGACGAAGTTCCACCACATGACGATTCGCTCCTCGAACGGCTCGCCGCCCAGCAGCAGGAGCTGGGCGGCGTCGTCCGCGTGCAGCCGGACGGTCCGCCGGCCCGAGCCCAGGTAGAGCATCGCCCCGGGGGTGAGCGGCACGCCCTCGACGTCGGCGGACCCGGAGGCGGTGAGCACCGCGTACTCGAAGTCCGGTTCCAGCGGCAGCTCCACGTCGGCGCCGGCGGAGAGCGCCAGGTCCACGCCGACCAGCGGGGTGTGCGCCGTCCCCGGTGAGGTGGCGCCGGCCATCGCGCCCATCAGCACGGTCGCCTGCACCCCGTCGGAGTCGAAGCCCGGCAGCGCGGTGTGGTGCTCGAAGGCCGGGGCGACGTCCCGGACGCCGTCGGGCAGCGCCACCCACAGCTGCGCGCCGTGCAGGTACCGCGGGTGCACCGCCGGCGACTGCTCGGCGTGCGCGATCGCGTGGCCGGCGGTCATCAGCGCCAGCTCGCGCGGCCGGATCACCACGTCGCTGCCGAGGGAGTCGCGGTGGTGCACCTCGCCGTCCAGCAGCCAGGAGACCGTCTGCAGCCCGGTGTGCGGGTGCGGCAGCACCTGCATGCCCTCGGAGCCGAACACGTCGTCCGGCCCGTAGTGGTCGACGAAGGCCCACGCGCCCACCAGCCGCCGGCCGAGGGTGGGCAGCAGCCGGCGGACGTGCGTGGCCGCGCCGAGCAGCACCTCCTTGCCCGGCAGCAGGTCCAGCGCCGGTCCGGCCGACGCCTGGGCGCGCCCGCCCAGCTCGTGCGGCGCCGGCCGTGGCTCGAGGTTGCTCATGGCCGCCTTCCTACTCGCTCAGACCGTGCACGTCACCGTGCGCGACCCGGGCAGCCGGGATGGTGCCGAGCCGGCCGGCGGAGGCGTCGGTCATCGCGTCCAGCACCTCCTGCCGGGTGTTCATGACGAACGGCCCGTACATCGCGATCGGCTCCCGGATCGGCAGGCCGCCGAGGACGACGACGTCGAGGTCCGGTGTGCGGGCCTCGGCGTGCCGGTCGCCGGGCCGGGTGCCGTGCACGGTCACCGTGTCGCCGGGGCCGAGGACGGCGAGCTGCCCGGTGTGCACCGGAGCGGCGTCGATGCCGACCGCGCCGGACCCGGAGAGCACGTAGACGAGCGCGTTGAAGTCCGGCCGCCAGGGCAGGTCCAGCGACGCCCCGGGGGAGACGGTCGCGTGCACCATCGCCATCGGGGTGTACGTGCTGCCCGGGCCGCGGTGCCCGCCGACGTCGCCGGCGATCACCCGCAGCAGCGCCCCGCCGTCCGGGCTGGCCAGCAACACCGACTGGCGCGCCCGCAGGTCCTGGTAGCGCGGCTCCACCCACTTCTGCGCCGCGGGCAGGTTCACCCACAGCTGCAGGCCGTGGAACAGCCCGCCGCTGAGCACCAGCGACTCCGGCGGCCGCTCGATGTGCAGGACGCCGCCGCCGGCGGTCATCCACTGGGTGTCGCCGTCGCTGATGGTGCCGCCGCCCCCGTGGCTGTCGGCGTGCTCGAAGGTGCCGTCGAGGAGGTAGGTGACGGTCTCGAAGCCGCGGTGCGGGTGCCACGAGGTGCCCTTGGGCTCACCGGGGGCGTACTCGACCTCGCCCATCTGGTCCATGTGCAGGAACGGGTCGAGGGCACGCAGGTCGACGCCGGCGAAGGCGCGCCGGACCGGGAAGCCCTCGCCCTCGAAGCCGGACGGCGCAGTCGTCACCGAGCGCACCCGGCGGCGGACCGTGCGGGGCGCGGGGAGTGGGACCCGGGCGAGCGTGGTGGTGTCCTCGACGGTCACGGCGGGCATGGCGGCCTCACTTCTGTTGAGGGCTCAACTAGATGCCACTGTAGGCCGCAGCGGCCGGGCTGTCTCCTCCTCAGCCGACCAGCCGGACGACGCCCGTCCCGCTCAGGTCCCGCAGCACCGCCGGGCGGCCGAGCATCGCCAGCAGGAGGTCGTCCCCGTGGCCGCGCACCTCCGGGTCACCCGGGGTGCCCCACGACCAGTCGACGTCGCTGGCCACCCAGTGCAGCCCGGTGGCCCGCTGCCGGCTGCGGAACGGCCGCCCGAGCCGTACCGCGGCCTGCAGTGCGGTGCGCAGCCGGTCCGGTGGGGTGGCGGCCGGGCGTCGGAGCGGGCGCCGGAGGTCCTGTGCGTGCGCGACCGTCTCCACCAGCACCCCGCCGGGCGTGCCGTCCCGGGGCCGGCGGCCGGACTCGACGACGTCCCGCCACTGCCGCACCAGGTCGGGGACCGGAGCCCGGCCGTGCTCGGTCGCCCACTGGTTGAAGTACCGGTCGACGTCGAGCCGGGCCCGCGCCAGCCCGACCGTGGCGGCGAGCGGGCCGGTCCGGGTGGGCATGGTCAGGTGGGCGACCAGCTCCCGGACCCGCCATCCGGCGCACAGCGTGGGCGCGTCCCACTCGGCCGGGGCCAGCTCCTCCAGCAGGTCGAGCACCGCCCTGCGCTCGTCGGTGACCTGACCCCACACCCGTTCGCGGTCCATGGCGCGACCGTCGTCCCCCCGGGTGTCCCCGGGCAAGGGTCTGCCGCACGCGCCCCGGAGCCGGAGCGCCGGTTCAGCGTCCGGCGCGCCAGCGCCGGGAAGCCGCATCGGCCAGCAGCAGGAACGCCTGGGCCTCGGGGGAGTGGCCGGGCCGGTCGAAGTGCGGCGCCGCGCTCGCGCCGGTGACCCGGCCGAGGTCGTCGACCCGGTCGACCACGGCGGCGAGCAGCGACTCCCCGACGTTCCCGTACCGGTGCGGGAGCCAGCCCTCTGCCGCCCCGGTCAGCGCCGCGACGCCGAGCATCGCCGCGACGTTGGTGTCCGCCGGCGTCGCCGGGTCGTCGAGCACGTCGCCGAACAGACCGTCGGGACGGCGCAGGGGCAGGACGGCGTCCAGCAGGGCGCGCACCTCCGCGGCGACCGCGGTGCCGGCGGCTCCGGGCAGCCAGCACACCGCCCGGGCCGCACCGGCGGCGACCCAGCCGTTGCCGGTGCCCCAGGCCCGCGGGTCGGCGAGCGCCCCGGCGTCCTCGTCCCAGCGGGCGGCCCACAGCCCGCTCGCCGGGTCGCGCAACCGGCTGCGGTGACCGGTCAGCTGGGCGACCGCCCCGGCGCCGTCGCCGCGGCAGGCCAGGAAGGGCACGACCATGTAGACGGTGTCGACCCACACCTGGCGGCTGCCCAGCAGGTGGAACAGCGTCCCGTCCGCAGCCCGCGGCGCACCGGAGGACACCCAGCCGTGCTGGCGGGCGGCGGCCGCGGCCAGCGCCGGGTCGCCGAGCCGGTGCGCCAGGGAGTCGACGAACTCACCGAGCGCCGCGCCGTTCACCGCGCAGGCCGGGTCCAGCTCGGCCAGCCGGCCGTCGGGCAACTGGCGGGCCACCGCGTCGTCGACCAGCGCACGCAGCGCGGCCGCCGCACCCGAGTCCTCGAGCACGGCGGCCGTGAGCCCCTGGTCCCAGGAGTGCCGCTGGGAGACCAGGAGGCAGTCCAGCACCCGGCGGCGGACGTCGTCGTCCAGCACGGTTCCTCCAGCCGACGAACTCAGAAGGCGATCTCGGCGCCGTCCTTGAAGATCCGGCCGGTCACCGCCGGTGGCTCGCGCAGCAGCGCCAGGGCGCCCGCCGCGCTCTCCTCCGGAGTGCCCGGCGCCTCCTGACCGCCCAGGTCGGTGCGCACCCAGCCGGGGTCCAGGGCGTTGACCGCCACCTCCCCGGCCAGTTGTGCGGCCTGCATGAGCACCAGCCCGTTCAGCGCCCACTTGCTCACCCGGTAGCTGCCGATCCCGGCGTCACCGATGAGCTCGGTGGTGCCCGCCCCGGAGCTGACGTGCACCACCCGGGGGTCGGTGCCCTTGCGCAGGGTGGGCAGCAGCGCGAGCACCAACCGGTGTGGGACCACGCAGTTGACCAGCAGGCTCTCCTCGAGCGTGCCGGCCGGCTCGTCCTCGAAGCGGGCCTCGCGGGCGAGCATCACCCCGGCGTTGTTCAGCAGCACGTCCAGCGCGCCCCACCGCTGCCCGACCGCCTCGGCCAGCCGGTGCGGCGTGGCCTCGTCGGTCAGGTCGGCGGCCACGGCGGTGAAGGAGCCGGGGCCGTCGGCCAGGTCCCGGGTGAGCTCGTCCAGCCGCCGCTCGTCCCGGGCGGTGCCCAGCACGTCGGCACCGGCCGCGACCAGCCGCCGGGCGACGGCCGCGCCGACCCCGCGGGAGGCACCGGTGAGCAGCACCCGGCGTCCCGCGAGGTCGGCGGTGGAGGCGTCGGTCACGCGCCGTCCTTGGCGTGGCGGATCACGTCGGCGTAGGTGCGGGCGCTGTCCTTCGGCGTCCGGACCTGGGTGGCGTAGTCGACGTGCACCAGCCCGAAGCGCTGCGCGTATCCGCGGGCCCACTCGTAGTTGTCCAGCAGCGACCAGGCGAAGTAGCCGCGGACGTCGGCACCGGCGTCGATCGCCTCGGTCATCGCGGCGAGGTGGCGCAGCAGGTAGTCGACCCGCTCGGGGTCGTGCACCTGACCGTCCGCGGCGACCTCGTCCGGCCAGGCCGAGCCGTTCTCGGTGATGAACAGCGGCAGTCCGGGCGCGATACCGGAGATCCGGGTGAGCAGCGCGGTGAACGCCTCCGGGGAGATGCCCCAGCCCATCGTGGTGGTCGGGCCCTCGGGCTCCAGGTCCTCCACGCGCTCGGCGCCGATGAAGGTCGGGTGCTTGCCGCTGGGCTCGCTGAGCCCGCGGACCGTCGACTCGAAGTAGTAGTTCACGCCCAGCCAGTCCAGCGGGGTGGAGATGACCTCCAGGTCGCCGTCCTCGATCGGCAGCGGGGCACCGGCGTCCGCCAGGTCGGCGACGACGTCGGCCGGGTACTCCCCGGTGGCGATCGGCACCAGGAACATCCGGTTCTGCTGACCGTCGAGCCGGCGGGCGGCGTCGACGTCGGCGGGCGAGTCGGTGGCCGGCGACATCGGCGTGAAGTTCAGCGTGATGCCGAGGTGGTCGGCGCCCTTGTCCCGCATCACCTGGGTGGCCAGGCCGTGCCCGAGCAGCAGGTGGTGCACCGCACGGGAGGCCTCGACCGGGTCCTGGTGGCCGGGGGCGTGCTGGCCGGCCATGTAGCCCAGCAGCGAGCTGCACATCGGCTCGTTCAGCGTCGACCAGTGCGGCACCCGGTCGCCGAGGGCGTCGTAGACGACGCCGGCGTACTCGGCGAACCGGTACGCGGTGTCCCGGTCGGTCCAGCCGCCCTTGTCCTGCAGCGCCTGCGGCAGGTCCCAGTGGTACAGCGTCAGCCAGGGGGCGATGCCGGCCCCGAGGAGCTCGTCGACCAGCCGGCGGTAGAAGTCCAGGCCACGCTGCTCGACCGCGCCGGTGCCGGCCGGGAGCACCCGGGGCCAGGAGACGGAGAACCGGTAGGCGTCCAGGCCCAGGTCCTTCATCAGCGCGACGTCCTGGGGGTAGCGGACGTAGTGCTCGACGGCGACGTCGCCGGTGTCGCCCTGGAAGGTCTTGCCGGGGGTGTGGCTGAAGGTGTCCCAGATCGACGGCCCGCGGCCGTCGACGTCGACCGCGCCCTCGATCTGGTAGGCCGCGGTGGCGGCGCCGAAGACGAAGCCCGGCGGGAAGGTCAACCCGGCAGCGGTCTGCGGGCGCACGTCGGTGGAGGTCATGACAGAAGTGCTCCTTGCGAGGGCGAGGGCGTGGGGGGACCGCGCGGCGAGGTCAGGCCGGGCGGGGGAGGGGGAGCGGGCCCCCGCAGGGGCCCGCCGCGAGCGTGCGAGGGGGCAGGGGCCTTCAGTCGACCCGCTGCTGAGTGTGGGCGTCGAACACGTGCAGGGCACCTCGGTCCGCGCCCAGCCAGAGCTGCTGCCCGGCGGTGACCGGGGTGCGGGGCTCGGTGCGGACCACGAGGTCCGCGGAGTGCAGGACGTCGTCGGGGGCGTCGGCGAGCGAGGTGTAGAGGAAGGCGTCCGAGCCCAGCTGCTCCACCACGTTGACCCGGACCGGCAGGCCCTCACCGGGGCCGGCCAGGCGCACGGACTCGGGGCGGAACCCGACGGTCACCTTCCCGTTGCTGGCCGCGGCCCGGGTCAGCTGGTCCCGGGGGACCGGCAGCACCGCGCTGCCGACCTGCACGCCGCCGTCCACCGCGTCGCCGGTGACCAGGTTCATCGCCGGGGAGCCGATGAAGCCGGCGACGAAGACGTTGGCCGGCCGGTCGTAGAGGACGCCGGGGGTGTCGCACTGCTGCAGGACGCCGTCCTTGAGCACCGCGACCCGGTCGCCCATCGTCATCGCCTCGACCTGGTCGTGGGTGACGTAGACGGTCGTGGTGCCCAGCCGGCGCTGCAGGGCCGCGATCTGGGTGCGGGTCTGCACGCGCAGCTTGGCGTCCAGGTTGGACAGCGGCTCGTCCATCAGGAAGACCTGCGGGTTGCGCACGATCGCCCGGCCCATGGCCACGCGCTGGCGCTGGCCACCGGAGAGGGCCTTGGGCCGGCGGGACAGGTACGGCTCCAGGTCCAGGATCTTCGCCGCCTCGCGGACCCGCGTGGCGCGCTCGTCCTTGGAGATGCCGGCGAGCTTGAGCGCGAAGCCCATGTTCTCCTCGACCGTCATGTGCGGGTACAGGGCGTAGTTCTGGAACACCATCGCGATGTCCCGCTCCTTGGGCGGGGAGTCGGTGACGTCCCGGTCGCCGATCACGATCGACCCGGTGTCGACCTCCTCCAGCCCGGCGAGCATCCGCAGCGACGTGGACTTGCCGCACCCGGAGGGCCCGACCAGGACGAGGAACTCGCCGTCGGCGATCTGCAGGTCCAGGGAGTCGACCGCAGGCCGCTCGGACTTGGGGTAGATCCGGCTGGCCTGCTGGAACGAAACGGTGGCCATGGTCAGGCACCTCTCGGGAGGAGGGAGGGGGAGGACGGGGTCGCGCAGTGGGTCATCCCTTCACCGCGCCCTGCATGATGCCGCCGACGATCTGCTTGCCCAGGATCGTGAAGACGATCAGGACGGGCAGGGTGCCGAGCAGCGTGCCGGCCATGATCACCGAGCGCTGGGGCACGTAGCCCGAGCCCAGCCCGGCCAGCGCCACCTGGACCGTCGGGTTGGCGGTGGTCAGCGCGATGAGCGGCCAGAAGAACTCGTTCCAGGCGGTGAGGAACGTGAGCATCGCCAGCACGGCCATCGCCGGCCGGGCGACCGGGACGACGATCGACCAGAAGATCCGGAACGTCGAGGCGCCGTCGACCCGGCCGGCCTCCAGCAGCTCGTTGGGCAGCGCGGAGATCAGGTACTGCCGCATGAAGAAGACGCCGAAGGCGCTGACCAGCGTGGGCAGGATGACCGCCTGCAGCTGGTTCACCCACTGCAGCTCGGCGATCATCATGAACAGCGGGATCACCGCCAGCTGGGTCGGCACCATCATCGTGCCGATCACCAGGCCCAGCAGCACGCCCTTGCCGCGGAACTGGAGCTTGGCGAAGGCGAAACCGGCCAGCGTGCAGAAGAGCACGGTGCCGACGGTGATGCTGCCGGCGACCAGGACCGAGTTGAGGATCGCCTTGCCGATCGGTGCCTGCTCGAGGGCTGCCTGGAAGTTGTCGAACAGGCTGGCGTTGGGCAGGAACGGCGGCGGGGTCGCGGCGATCTCGGCGTTGGTGTGCGAGCCCGCCACCAGGGTCCAGTAGAGCGGGAAGATCGACACCAGCGCCACCAGGGTCAGCAGCGTGTAGGTGACCGGGCCGGGCTTGCCGGCCTTGCTGCCGCCGCGGTGGCCGCGGCGGCGGGCCGCGGGGGCCGCCGGGGACGCGTGCCGGCCGGTCTCGGTGACGGGGGGAGCGAGGGTCGCCATGCCGGTCTCCTACCGGTCTGCCCGGGTGCGGAGGCGGCCGATGACGGCGTTGACCCCCACGATCACCAGGATGATCATGAACATGGCCCAGGCCGTGGTGGCTGCCTGACCGATGTGGAAGTTGCTCCAGCCCTGCTGGTACATCAGCAGGCCGAGCGTCTGGTACTGCCCCGAGGCGCCGCCGGAGGTGGTGCCGTTGCCGGCGAACAGCAGCGGCTCACCGAACAGCTGCACGGCGCCGATGGTCGACACGACGATGGTGAACAGGATCGTCGGGCGCAGCGACGGGATCGTCACGTGCAGGAACTGCTTCCACTTGCTCGCGCCGTCGATCTCGGCGGCCTCGTACAGCTCACCGGGGATCGACTGCATCGCGGCCAGGTAGATCAGTGCGTTGTAACCGGTCCAGCGCCAGGTGACGATCACCGCGATGGCGACCTGGCTGCTGACCGTCCCGGCCTCCCAGTCGATCGCCTGCAGGCCGACGGCTTCCAGCATGGTGTTGATCAGGCCGTAGTCGCGGCCGAAGAGCTGGGAGAAGACCAGCGTCGCCGCGGCGATGGACGTCGCGTAGGGCATCAGCATCACGGTGCGGAAGAAGGTGCGGCCGCGGAGCTTGTAGTTCAGCAGGTGGGCCAGCCCCAGGGCCATGCAGAGCTGGGGCACCGTGGCCAGGATGCCGATGGTGAGGGTGTTGCGGGCGGCGTTCCAGAAGAACTCGCTCTGCAGCAGGCTGCGGTAGTTGTCCAGCCCGACCCAGGTGCCGCCGTTGATGTTCGACAGGCTGGTCTCGTGCAGTGAGACCCAGGCGGTGTACATGAACGGGTAGAGGCTGAACGCCGCGAACACCAGGAAGAACGGTGCGACGTAGGCGTAGCCCCAGCGGTTGCGGGTCAGCTGCCGACGCTTGCGCGGGCGGGCGGGGGAGGTGGCGACGGAGGCCGGTGGTGGTGCGGCGATCGCCGCTTCCCGGACGGTGCCACTCGCGATGGTCATGCAGGGTCCTCGACGGTGTCGGTGGGCGCGGATCGGGCCGGGCGGGTCCCGGGGGCGCGAGCGGGCCGGGACGGCGGGGGCCGGTGCAGGTGCCCGGGAGCGGGTGACGCTCCCGGGCACCGCGTCCGGTCGGCGGTGCGCTGTGCTGAGCCGGGCTCAGCCGCCGGTTGCCTGCTGCGCGGCCTTCAGTGCGTTGTCCCAGCCCTCGGCGGGGTCCGCACCGCCGGAGGCGATGTCGGTCAGCGCCGTGGTGAACGCCTCCTGGATCTGGGTGTCGTACGGGCCGATCGGGGTGCGCTGGATGTTCGCCGCCGACTCACCGAAGATCTCGCCGGTCGGGGCGCTGCCGAAGTACTCGTTGGTCGCGCCGACGACCTCGGGGTCCTCCGCTGCCTGCGGGCTGGAGGGGAAGTGCGCCGCGCGGGTGAACATCTTCACCTGCTGCTCCGGTGCGGTCAGCCACTCGACGAGGTCCTTGGCCGCCTCGGCGTTCGGGCCGTCGGCCGGGACGCCGAGGAAGGAGCCGCCCCAGTTGCTGGCGCTCTCGTCGGAGCCGGGCAGCGGGGCGATGTCCCAGAGGCCGGCCCCGGTCTCACCCATCTGGGAGTTGATGTACCCGAGCATCCACGCCGGGCAGGCGATCGTGGCGAACGCACCGTTGGAGAAGGCGGCGTTCCATTCGTCACCGAACTGGCTGAGGTTGGCGGTCAGCCCCTCGTCGGCGGCCTGGCTGGCGTAGTCCCACGCCTGCTGCACGCCGTCGCTCTCGGCCGGGATCGGGTTGCCCTCCTCGTCGTTGTAGGCCAGGTCGCCCTGGTACACCGAGGAGGAGAAGATGCTCGCCGGGCTGTCGACGAAAGCGCTGTCGGCGGGCTTGGTCGGCGAGGCCATGTACTGCTCCGCGACCTCGAGGTACGCCTCCCAGGTCGGCCAGAGCTCGGCGACCTCGGCCCGGTCGGTGGGCAGGCCGGCCTGCTCGAAGAGGTCCTTGCGGTAGCACATGGCCTGCGGGCCGGTGTCGGTGCCGAGGGCGATCGTCTCACCGTCGGAGGTGGAGGCCTGGCCCCACTTCCAGTCGTAGAAGTTGCCCTCCAGCTCGTCGGCGTTCTCCTCGGCGGCGAAGTCGACGAAGGCGTCGGCGTGGTTGCGCACCACGTCGGCGATGAAGCCGATCTCCAGGGCCTGGACGTCGTCGAGGCCGGAGTTGGCGGCCAGCCGGGTCTGCAGCGACTTGTAGTACGCGGCGGACTGGGCGACGTTGTTCTGCTTGATCGTGACGTTCGGGTGGAGCTCCATGTACTCGTCGTAGAGCCCCGCGTTGTCCAGGTCCATCGTGCCGAACGTGCCGACGGTCAAGGTGACCGGGGCGTCCGGGTCGTAGTCGGCGGCGTCGGCGCTCGCGTCGTCCGAACCGCCACAGCCGGCGGTCAGCAGGACCGCGGCCAGTGCCGCACCCCACGCCGCCCTGCTCTTCGAGGAATGGAACATCTGACCTCCTGGGTCGTCCCGGGACGCGTGCTCCACTGCATCGTCCACCGGGGGCGTGAGAACGCTCTCACGGCCGTGGCGCACAGAGTGGTCTGGGCCACATCCGGCTGTCAAGTAACAGCTGGGTAACGCCCTAGGACTGTCGGAGAGCGCTCTCACGGTGCACCATGAGCACACTGGCCCGAGCACTGGAGACACATTGACCGACACGACCCCGCGCGCCGCGGTGCCGACGCTGGACGAGGTCGCCGTCCTCGCCGGCGTGTCCCGCGCCACGGTGTCCCGGGTCGTCAACGACTCACCGCGGGTGAGCCCGGAGGCCCGGGAGGCGGTGCGGTCGGCGATCGCCGAGCTGCGCTACGTGCCCAACCGGATGGCCCGCAGCCTGGTCACCCGGCGCACGGACACCATCGCGCTGGTGCTCAACGAGCCCAACACCCAGGTGTTCTCCGACCCCTTCTTCGCCAGCATCGTGCGTGGTGTCTCCGCCACCCTGGCCGACACCGACCTGAACCTGGTGCTGCTGACCGCACAGGACGAACGCGAGCAGCAGAAGATCGGCCGGTACGCCCGCCAGGGCCACGTCGACGGCGTCATCCTGATGTCGGTGCACAGCGACGACCCGCTGCCCGACATCCTCGCCGAGGCCGGGGTGCCCCTGGTCATGTGCGGGCGGCCCTTCGACGACCGGGCGGTGGCCTACGTCGACGCCGACAACCGCGGCGGTGCCGAGGTCGCCACGGCGCACCTGGTCGCCACCGGACGCCGCCGGATCGCCACCATCACCGGGCCGCTGGACATGATCGCCGGGGTCGACCGGCTCGCCGGCCACCGGGCGGCGCTGGCCGCGGCCGGGCTGCAGTCGTTCCCGCAGCTGGAGGCGGAGGGCGACTTCACCGAGGCCGGCGGCGCCCGGGCGATGGAGTCGCTGCTGGGTCGCGACCCCGAGCTGGACGCGGTGTTCGTGGCCTCGGACCCGATGGCGGTGGGGGCGCTGAGTGCGCTGCGCCGCGCCGGGCGGCGGGTGCCCGAGGACGTCGCCGTGGTCGGCTTCGACGACGCCGCCGTCGCCACCCGGTGCGACCCGCCGCTGACCACGATCGCCCAGCCGCTGGCCGACATGACCCCGCTGCTCACCGAACTGCTGCTGCGCCAGATCGAGGGCGTGGGGGAGGCGGTGGAGTCCCGGGTGTGCCGCACCTCGCTCGTCCGGCGCGCCTCGGCGTAGCAGCGGGCGCCGCCCCACCGGTCGAGGTGTCGGCCGGGTCACCGTCGAAACGCGCGGGACACAGGCCCTGTCTAGGTTCGTCGCATGGCGGACCTCTTCGACGGCTACCCGCTCGGGCAGCAGTGGGACGAGATGTTCGCGGCCCCCGGCCGGCCCCGCGCCCCCTACACCGGCCTGTTCAGCTCGCTGCAGCCGATGTCGGGGGAGGAGCTGGCCGCCCGGGCCGACGTCCTCTCGCAGACCTACCGCGACGCCGGGGTGACCTTCGCGCACGCCGGCGAGGAGCAGCCCTTCCCGCTGGACATCGTGCCCCGGGTGATCGGCCACCAGGAGTGGTCGGTGATCGAGCGCGGGGTGGCCCAGCGGGTGTGGGCCCTGGAGGCGTTCCTGGCCGACGTCTACGGCGCCGGCGAGGTCTTCGCCGACCGGATCGTGCCGCGCAGCGTGGTCACCACCAGCGCGCACTTCCACCGGGCCGCGCACGGGCTGGTGCCGCCCAACGGCGTCCGGGTGCACGTCAGCGGCATCGACCTGGTGCGCGACGAGGCCGGCGACTTCCGGGTGCTGGAGGACAACCTCCGCTCGCCGTCGGGCGTCAGCTACGTGATCACCAACCGGGCGGCGATGACCTCCGTGCTCCCGGAGCTGTTCGGTGACCACCGGGTGCAGCCGGTCGCCGAGTACCCGGGCCGGCTGCTCGCCGCGTTGAAGGCCTCGGCACCGGCCGGCGTCAGCGACCCCACGGTCGTGCTGCTCACCCCCGGCGTCTACAACTCCGCCTACTTCGAGCACGCGCTGCTGGCCCGGCAGATGGGCGTGGAGCTGGTCGAGGGCCGGGACCTGGTGTGCTCCGGCGGCCAGGTCAGCATGCGGACGACGGACGGCCAGCAGCGGGTCGACGTCATCTACCGCCGGATCGACGACGAGTTCCTCGACCCGGTCCACTTCCGCTCCGACTCGGTGATCGGCTGCGCCGGCGTGCTCAACGCCGCCCGCGCCGGCCGGGTGACCATCGCCAACGCGGTGGGCAACGGCGTCGCCGACGACAAGCTGCTCTACACCTGGGTGCCCGACCTCATCCGGTACTACCTGGGCGAGGAGCCGGTGCTCGCCAACGCCGAGACCCACCGGCTCGACGAGCCCGACACCGTCGAGTGGGTGCTCGCCTCGCTCGACCAGCTGGTGCTCAAGCCGGTCGACGGCTCGGGCGGCAAGGGCATCGTGATCGGGCCGCGGGCGGACGAGCGGACGCTGGAGGAGCTGGCGGTCAAGGTGCGCAGCAGCCCGCGGGACTGGATCGCGCAGGCGCCGATCGGCCTCTCGACGTCCCCGACGCTGATCAACGGCCGGATCGCCCCGCGGCACGTCGACCTGCGGCCGTTCGCGGTCAACGACGGCACCGACGTCTGGGTGCTGCCCGGTGGGCTGACCCGGGTGGCGCTGCCCGAGGGGGAGCTGGTGGTCAACTCCAGCCAGGGCGGCGGCTCGAAGGACACCTGGGTGATCAGCCCGCCGCGCCCCGCGGTCGAACCGGCCCCCGAGCACGACGTGACCCGGATCGAGTTCACCACCGAAGACCTGCCCGTCGAGCCGCCGGCCCAGGACCCGGGCCCACCCAACGACAACGCCCTCGCCCAGTCCCAGCAACAACAACAGTTGAAGGACCCCGTCCTCCTCACCCCTCGCAAGCTCGGGGCGAGCCTCTGGACGGGGCCGACGGACGTCGATGGCGGAGGTGCGCGGTGCTGAGTCGGATCGCGGAGTCGCTGTTCTGGATCGGGCGCTACGTCGAGCGCGCCGACGACACCGCCCGGATCCTCGACGTGCACACCCAGCGGCTGGTCGAGGACCCGTGGATCGACGAGCAGCGGGCCTGCGCGAACCTGCTGGCGCTGATGGGTGCGCCCTGCCCGCCCGAGGAGGCCGACACCGAGCGGGTGCTGGCCACCCTGGCCTTCGACCGGGCCAGCCCGAGCTCCATCACCGGAGCGCTGTCGGCCGCCCGGGAGAACGCCCGCGGCGCGCGTGAGGTGCTGTCGGCGGAGATCTGGGAGTCGCTCAACGTCACCCACAACGCGCTGCCGCAGCAGCGCACGATGGCCCGCCGGTACGGCCCGCACTCGCTGTTCCGGTTCGTCCGGGAGCGGTCGGCGATGGTCTTCGGCCTGGCCGACGCCACGATGAGCCGCGACGAGGGCTGGCTGTTCCTGATCCTGGGGCGGTCGCTGGAGCGGGTCGACATGACCGCCCGGATGCTGTCCACCCGGGTGCTGGCCGGTGACGCCGCGCCGTCCTGGACCCTCGTGCTGCGCTCGACCGGCGCCTACGAGCCCTACCTGCGCACCTACCGCGGCGCGGTCAACTCCAGCCGGGCCGCGGAGTTCCTGCTGCTGGACCGGTTGTTCCCGCGCTCGGTGTTCGCCTCGCTGGAGCGGGCGGAGGGGTGCCTGGCCGAGCTGGAGCGGGCCAACGTGCGCGAGGGTCACCGGATCGGCGTCGCCGGCGAGGCGCACCGGATCGTGGGCCGGGCCCGGACGATGCTGGAGTTCATGCAGACCGACGAGATCCTGGCTCGGCTGCCGGCCCGGCTCGACGAGCTGCAGCGCACCTGCTCGGCCGCCAGCGAGGCGGTCACCAACCGGTTCTTCACCGAGCAGGCACCCCAGGTCTGGGTGCCGGAAGGCGTGGGGTGAGCGCGGTGCCGCAGTCCCAGTCGCAGGGGGGCCAGAGCCAGTCGCAGGTCCAGTCCGGCCCGGTGCGGGTGCCCAGCGACCGCTGGCGGCTGCAGGTCGTGCACCGCAGCGCCTTCCGCTACGGCGGGCCGGTCCGCTCCTCCTACAACGAGGCCCGGATGACCCCGGAGAACAGCAGCCGGCAGACCACGCTGCGCTCCCGGGTGGAGATCGAGCCGACCGCCACGGTGCACGCCTACCGCGACTACTGGGGGTCGACGGTCACCGCCTTCGACACCCACGGCCCGCACACCGAGCTCGTCGTGCAGGCCACCTCGGAGGTGGAGGCCGGCCCGGAGCCGCACGTCCCGGAGCCGGTCGACTGGGCCGACCTGGCCGTCCCCGACCTGCAGGACAGGTTCGGGGAGATGCTGCGTCCGACGCCGCTGACCGCGATGGACGACCCGGTGGTCGCCGAGGTGCGGGCCGTCGTCGGGGACGCCGGCCCGCGGCAGGCCGGGCACCTGGTCTGCGGCTTCGTGTACGAGCACATGGCGTACCTGGCCGGTTCGACCAACGTGAAGACGAACGCGATGCAGGCGTGGACGCACCGCAAGGGCGTCTGCCAGGACATCTCGCACGTCTCCGTCGGTCTGCTCCGCGCCCTGGGCCTGCCCGCCCGGTACGTCTCCGGGTACCTGCACCCCGAGCCCGCGGCGGCGATCGGGCAGACGGTCACCGGCGAGAGCCACGCCTGGGTGGAGTGGTGGGACGGCGGGTGGTCCGGCTTCGACCCGACGAACTCGGTGGAGATCGGACCCCGGCACGTGACGCTGGCCCGGGGGCGCGACTACTCCGACGTCCCGCCGCTGAAGGGCATCTTCTCCGGCCCGCGGAGCGAGGGCTCGAGCGTGACGGTGGAGGTCACCCGCCTCGCCTGAGCGGGCGGCGATGACTTCTGCGGTCGGCGGCGGTCCCTCCTGACAGCGACCACGTCAGAGGAGGTTCCCGTGCAGCAACTGCTCAGGGTCCACAACGTCATGCTGTCCAGCGACGGTTTCGGTGCGGGGGAGGGCCAGAGCCTGGAGCGGCCGTTCGGCCACGCCGACCCGGCGGTGCTGGGCGCCTGGGCGTTCGCCACCGCGAGCTGGCCCAACCGCACCGAGCCCGGCGGCACCCGGGGCCTGGACGACCACTTCATGCGGGAGTTCGGGCGCAACATCGGCGCCGAGATCATGGGCCGGAACAAGTTCGGGCCCCAGCGCGGACCGTGGCGCGACCACGAGTGGCGGGGCTGGTGGGGGGACGAGCCCCCGTTCCACACGCCGGTGTTCGTGCTGACCCACCACGAGCGGCCCTCGTTCTCGCTGTCGGACACGACGTTCCACTTCGTCAGCGGTGCGCCGGCCACGGTCCTCGAGCAGGCAAAGGAGGCGGCCGACGGTCGCGACGTCCGGCTGGGCGGGGGAGCCACCACCATCCGGCAGTTCCTGGACGCCGACCTGGTCGACACCGTGCACGTGGCAGTGGCGCCGGTCGAGCTCGGCGCCGGGTCGCGGCTGTGGACGTCGCCCGACGAGCTGCTCGACCGGTTCCACCACGAGGTCGTCCCCAGCCCGAGCGGGGTGACCCACCACCTGTTCTGGCGGCGCTGACGCCCCGGCCGCCGCGGGCTGGCGGGAGCCGGTCCGGCGGACCTGGGATGCTGGGTGGTGATGAGCGCACCCCTGAACCTGGTCAACCTCGAACGGGTGCACAAGGCACACGGCACGACGGTCATCCTCGACGACGTCTCCCTCGGGGTCGCGGCCGGTGAGCGGATCGGCATCGTCGGCCGCAACGGGGGCGGCAAGTCCACCCTGCTGAGCGTGCTCACCGGCACCGACGAGCCCGACTCCGGCCGGGTCACCCGCCGCGGCGACCTGGCCATGGGGGTGCTGGACCAGACCGGCACCCTCCCGGCCGGGACGACGGTGCGCGACGTCGTCCTGCCGACGTCCCGGTTCGCCGAGGAGCACGAGTGGGCCGGCGACCCCGCCGTCCGGTCGGTGCTGACCGGGCTGGAGCTGGACCGGATGGGCCTGGACGCCCCGGTGGCGCCGATGTCCGGTGGCGAGCGGCGCCGGGTCGCGCTGGCCGCCCAGCTGATCCGGCCGCTGGACCTGCTGGTGCTCGACGAGCCGACCAACCACCTCGACGTCGAGGGCGTCGCCTGGCTGGCCGAGTACGTCAAGGCCCGCGCCGGCGGCCTGCTGGTCGTCACCCACGACCGGTGGTTCCTGGACGAGGTGTGCACGACGACCTGGGAGGTCGCCGACGGCGACGTGCACGCCTACGAGGGCGGCTACTCCGCCTACACGCTGGCCCGGGCCGAGCGGGCACGGATCTCCGCGGTGACCGAGGACCGCCGGCTCAACCTGGTGCGCAAGGAGCTGGCCTGGCTGCGCCGGGGCCCGCCGGCCCGCACCAGCAAGCCCAAGTTCCGGATCGAGGCCGCGCAGGCGCTGATCGCCGACGAGCCCCCGGCCCGGGACACGATGGCGCTGGCCGGCTTCGCCGCCCGGCGACTGGGCAAGAGCGTCTACGACGTCGAGGACGTCGACTACGCCGTGCCGACCGACGACGGTCCGCGCACGCTGTTCCGCGACCTCACCTGGCACGTCGGGCCGGGCGACCGGATCGGCATCGTCGGGGTCAACGGCGCGGGCAAGACCTCGCTGCTCAAGCTGCTGGTCGGGGAGAACGAGGCCGACTCCGGCACGGTCGCGGTGGGGCAGACGGTCGCACCGGCGTACCTGTCCCAGCACGTCACCGAGCTGGACCCGCGGCAACGGGTGCTCGAGGCGGTGCAGGACGTCGCCCGGATCGCCAAGATCGGCAACCAGGAGATCTCCGCGTCCTCGCTGGCCGAGCGGTTCGGCTTCGCCGCCAACCGCCAGTGGACGCCGGTCGGTGACCTCTCCGGCGGCGAGCGCCGGCGGCTGCAGTTGCTGCGCCTGCTGATGGGCGAGCCGAACGTGCTGCTGCTCGACGAGCCCACCAACGACCTCGACATCGACACGCTGACCGCGCTGGAGGACCTGCTCGACAGCTTCCCCGGCACGGTGCTGGTGGTCAGCCACGACCGGTACTTCGTCGACCGGGTCTGCGACAAGGTGGTCGCGCTGCTGGGCGACGGCTCGCTGGCCGAGCTGCCCGGTGGCGTGGAGGAGTACCTGGCCCGCCGGGCGGCCGGTGGCGCCCCGCTGACCACCGCGTCCGGCGGGTCCCCGGGCGGGACGACGGGTGGGGCGACGTCGTCCCCGGTCGTGTCGGCGGCGGACTCCCGCGCCGCGCGCAAGGAGGCGTCCAAGCTGGAGCGCCGGATGCTCAAGCTGGACGCCGACGAGAAGAAGCTGCACGAGCAGCTGGCCGCGGCGGCGGCCGACTACGCCCGCGCGGCCGAGCTCGACGCCCAGCTGAAGGCGCTGCAGGCGGAGAAGGAGCAGGTCGAGACCGACTGGCTGGCCGCGACGGAGATCGCCGACGCCTGAGCGGTGACCGGCGCGCTCCTCGAGTCGCCGGGACCGGCAGCGCCCAGGAGGATGGGGCACAACGCTCGAACGCACCGAACGGTGGTGCGCCGCCGCACGTCCGCCTGAGAAGCGACCGGAAGGGACCCGTTGGGCCTGCTGCTCCTGCTCCACCTCGTCGCCGGGATCGCAGCTCCGCTGCTGGTCCGCTGGTGGGGCAGGCAGGCCTTCCTCGCACTCGCCCTGGTGCCGGCGACCGCCTTCGGGTGGGCGATGACCCGGCTGGGCACCGTCGTCGGTGGGGGAGAGGTCCGCGAGACGCTCTCCTGGATCCCGGCGCTGGACCTGCAGATCGCCCTGCGGCTGGACGCGCTGGCGCTGACCTTCGCTGCGCTGGTCACCGGGGTCGGTGCGCTGGTGCTGGTGTACTGCGCGCGCTACTTCGAACCCAACGACGAGGGGGTCGGTCGGTTCGCGGCCGTCATGACCGCCTTCGCCGGGTCGATGCTCGGGCTGGTGCTGGCCGACGACGTGCTGGTGCTCTACGTCTTCTGGGAGCTCACCACCGTCTTCTCGTTCCTGCTGATCGGCGGCTCGGGGGCCAAGCTGGCCGGACGGCGGGCGGCCAGCCAGGCGCTGCTGCTCACCACCGCGGGCGGCCTGGCGATGCTCGTCGGGCTGCTGATGATCTCCGCGGCCAGCGGCAGCCGGCTGCTGTCGGAGATCGTCGCCGACCCGGGCAGCGGCCCGGTGCTGGTGGCCGGCACGATGCTCGTGCTGGCCGGTGCGGTGACCAAGTCCGCGATGGTGCCCTTCCACTTCTGGCTCCCGGCTGCGATGGAGGCCCCGACCCCGGTCAGCGCCTACTTGCACGCCGCGGCGATGGTGAAGGCCGGCATCTACCTGGTCGCCCGGCTGGCTCCCGGCTTCGCCGACGTCCCCGGCTGGCGGCCGGTGGTGCTGGGGCTCGGTGTGGCCACCATGCTGATCGGCGGCTGGCGCTCGCTGCGTCAGAACGACCTCAAGCTCCTGCTGGCCTTCAGCACGGTCAGCCAGCTGGGCTTCCTGATCACCATGGTCGGCGCCGGCAGCCAGGAGCTGGCCGCAGCCGGGCTGGCGATGACCATCGCGCACGCGCTCAGCAAGTCGACGCTGTTCCTCTCCGTCGGGGTCATCGACCACGCCACCGGGGTGCGTGACCTGCGGTTGCTGTCCGGCCTCGGCCGGCGCCTGCCCGTCCTCGCCGTCATCAGCACGCTGGCCGCCGCCAGCCTGGTCGGGCTGCCCCCGTTCCTCGGGTTCGTGGGCAAGGAGGCGGCGTTCACCGCGCTGTGGGACGGCGGACTGCCCGACCGGCTCACCGCCGTCGTCGTCCTGGTCGGTCTGGTGCTGGGGTCGGTGTTCACCGCCGCCTACTGCGCCCGGTACCTGTGGGGCGCGTTTGCCCGGAAGCCGGGTCTGCCGGACTCCGCCCCGGAGGAGCTGGAGCACCACCCCGGGCCGCTGTTCCTCGCCGCGCCGGCCGTGCTCGCGCTCGCCGGCCTCGTCGCCGGTCCGGCCAGCCCGCTGCTGGACCACCTGGTGGTCGTGTACGCCGAGACGCTGCCGTTGATCGCCCCGGAGGCCGAGCACCTCGCGCTGTGGCACGGCCTGCAGCCGGCCCTCGCACTGTCGGCGGTCACCCTGCTCGGTGGCGCCGCGCTGTTCGCCCTCCGGTCACCGTTCCACCGGCTGCAGCGCCGGTTGGCCGTGGGCGCCTCCGCCGACGAGGGCTACTGGAACGTCCTGCAGGCCCTGGACAAGATCGCCGTCCTGGTGACCGGCACGACGCAGCGCGGGTCGCTGCCGGCCTACCTGGGCACCATCCTCGTCGTCGTCCTGGCGCTGCCGGGCTCGATCCTGCTCTTCCAGGCGCCCTGGCCGCAGGAGTGGCGCGCCTGGGACACGCCCCTGCAGGCGCTGGTCGGTGCGGTGGTGGTGATCGCCGCAGCCGTCGCGGTGCCGATCCGGCAGCGGCTGTCCGCGGTGCTGGTGGTGGGCGTGACCGGCTACGGCCTGGCCCTGCTCTTCGTCCTGCACGGTGCCCCGGACCTGGCGCTGACCCAGTTCCTGGTCGAGACGCTGAGCCTGGTGGTCTTCGTGCTCGTGCTCCGCCGGCTCCCCGAGGACATCAGCGAGCGACACCGCCCCGCCGAGCGCACCGGCCGGGCCCTGCTGGCGGTCTGTGTCGGTGTGCTGATGGCCGGTGTCGGCGCCGCGGCGCTGAGCGCGCGCACGGCAACCCCGGCCTCCACCGACATCCCGGAGCTCGCGCTGGAGGAGGGACACGGGCAGAACGTCGTCAACGTCATCCTGGTCGACATCCGCGCCTGGGACACCCTCGGCGAGCTCTCGGTGCTGGTCGTGGCGGCCACCGGCGTGGCCAGCCTGGTCTTCCTCCGCAGCCGGACCGGCTCGGTCGACCGGCCGGGGGACGAGCACACGGCCGGCGACGACCCGACCGCGGCCCGGCGGGCGCCGAAGAGCCGGTGGCTCGCGGCGTCCTCCACCCTCGCGCCCCAGCGGCGTTCGGTGGTGCTCGAGGTGGCCACCCGTTTCCTGTTCCACCCGATCGTGGTGTTCTCGCTCTTCCTGCTGTTCTCCGGGCACAACCAGCCCGGCGGTGGGTTCGCCGGAGGGCTGGTGGCCGGGCTGGCCCTGGTGCTCCGCTACCTGGCCGGTGGGCGCTACGAGCTCGGCGAGGCGGCCCGGGTGTCGCCGGGCCTGCTGCTCGGCGGCGGTCTGCTGGTGGCCGGCGGCACCGGGCTGGCCGGCCTGCTGCTGGGTGACGCGGTGCTGGAGTCCGCCTACCTGGAGACCGACGTGGCGGTGCTCGGCCACGTGAGCCTGCCCACCGCGCTGTTCTTCGACATCGGCGTCTACCTCATCGTCGTCGGCCTGGTCCTGGACGTGCTGCGCAGCCTGGGCGCCGAGCAGGACCGGCAGGAGGACGAGCAGGACCCGATCGAGACCGCTCCTGAGGAGGTGATCGCCCGATGACCCCCACCATCGTGCTCCCGATCGTGATCGGTGGCCTCTACGCGGCAGGCGTCTACCTGCTGCTGGACCGCAGCCTCACCCGGGTGATCCTGGGCTTCATCCTGCTCGGCAACGCGACGAACCTGCTGTTGCTGTCCGCCAGCGGCCCGGCCGGGCTGTCGCCGATCTTCGGCTACGCCGAGGCCGAGGAGATGAGCGATCCGCTGCCGCAGGCCCTGGTGCTCACCGCGATCGTGATCACCTTCGGCGTCACCGCGTTCCTGCTGGCGATGGTGCACCGGTCCTGGCGGCTGGTCCGGCAGGAGGTCATCGAGATCGACGAGGAGGACCGGCGGGTCGCTGCCCGGCAGAGCACGGACGCCGACGACGTGGACCCCGACGACATCGACCCCGGTCGGCTCGCTCCGCAGGACCGTCCGGCCGGGAAGGGCAACGCCCTGCACTCCGACGTCGACGTCGAGGAGCAGCTGGCGCACCGCTACGGCGAGTTCGCCTCCGACGACGTCACGCTCCCACCGACCCGGCGGGGCGAGCAGTGATCGGCGCCCTCGCGCCGTTGCCGGTGCTGCTGCCGTTGCTCGGGGCCGCCGCAGCACTGCTGGTCGGTCGCCACCCGCGGGTGCAGCGGACGCTCAGCATGGCGGTGCTGGCCGGGGTGGTCGGGGTGTCGGTCGCCCTGCTGCTCATCGCCGACGCCGAGGGGGCGGCTGCGGTCGCCGTGGGCGACTGGCCGGTCCCGGTGGCGATCATGCTCGTGGTCGACCGGCTCTCCGCGCTGATGCTGGTGGTGGCCAGCACGGTGGGGCTGGGCGTCCTCGTGTTCGCCGTGGGCCAGGGCACGGCCGACGGCGACGAGGAGACGCCGCTGTCGATCTTCCACCCGACGTTCCTGGTCCTGATGGCCGGTGTGAGCTACGCCTTCCTGGCCGGGGACCTGTTCAACCTCTACGTCGGTTTCGAGGTCCTGCTGACCTCCAGCTACGTGCTCCTCACCCTGGGCGGCTCGGCGCCGCGGATCCGGGCCGGCATCACCTACGTCGTGGTGAGCCTGCTCAGCTCCTTGCTCTTCCTCGCCTCGATCGCCCTGGTCTACGCGGCGACCGGCACGGTCAACCTGGCCCAGCTGGCCATCCGGCTCCCGGAGCTGCCCGACGGGACCCAGCTGATGCTGCAGGCGATGCTGCTGATCGCCTTCGGCATCAAGGCGGCGGTGTTCCCGCTGTCGGCGTGGTTGCCCGACAGCTACCCGACCGCCCCGGCCCCGGTGACCGCCGTGTTCGCCGGTCTGCTCACCAAGGTCGGCGTCTACGCGATCATCCGCACCCAGACGCTGCTGTTCCCCGGCGGTGCGCTCGACGACGTGCTCATGTGGGCCGCCCTGGCCACCATGCTGGTCGGCATCCTCGGCGCGGTCGCCCAGAGCGACATCCGGCGCATCCTGTCCTTCACCCTGGTCAGCCACATCGGCTACATGGTCTTCGGGATCGCGCTGGCGACCACGGCCGGCCTCGCCGGCGCGATCTTCTACGTCGTCCACCACATCGCCATCCAGACGACCCTCTTCCTGGTCGCCGGGCTCATCGAGCGGCGGGGTGGCTCGACGTCGACGGCGCGCCTCGGCGGGCTCGCCACCGCGTCGCCCGTGCTGGCGGTGCTCTTCTTCGTGCCGGCGATGAACCTGGCCGGCATCCCGCCGTTCTCCGGCTTCATCGGCAAGGTGGGCCTGCTGGACGCCGGGATCGCCGTCGGTGGCTGGCAGGTGTACGTGCTGGTGGGCGGCGCGGTGGTGACCAGCCTGCTCACCCTGCTGGCCATGTCGCGGGTCTGGACCCGGTCGTTCTGGCGGCCGCCGACCCAGGCTGCGTCCGCCGACACGGCAGCCGCCGCGGCGCACGACGCCGGACCGGACGACGGCGACGACGACCCGGCAGGGGGCGACGAGCCGGCTGAGGAACCCCTGCCCGAGGGGCTGGCCGGCGGGGCGACCTCGACCATCACGGCCCGCCGGACCGGACGCCGGGGAGCCTGGCAGCGGCACGTCGCGGTGGCGACGGCGGCGCCGGCCGGGGGCGAGGGACAGCCGAGTGGCGGTGCGGACGGCTCCCGGCCGTCGACGCGTCCGTTGCCGGCGGTGATGATGGCGGCCACCACCACGATGGTGCTGCTGACCGTCGGCCTCACGGTGATCGCCGGGCCGTTGTACGGGATGACCACACGGTCCGCCGGTGACCTGCGGGAGCGGACGCCCTACATCGAGGCCGTCTACGGCGCGGAGGTGGGCCGGTGACCGTCGTCGACTCGCCCGTCCGCCGGTTGCGGCTCCGGCTGCCGCTGATCGTCTGGCTGGTGCTGATCTGGAACCTGCTGTGGGGCACCTGGTCCTGGGCGAACCTCATCACCGGGCTGCTGGTCGCCCTGACGGTGACCGTGGTCCTCCCGCTGCCCGCGGTCACCGGTGGCGGCCGGCTCCACCCGGTGGCGGCGCTGTACTTCCTCGGGTACTTCCTGGTGAACCTCATCGTCTCCAGTGCGCAGGTCGCCTGGCAGACGCTGCGGCCCAGCGGGATCCGGCAGAGCGCCGTGCTCCTGGTGCAGCTGCGCACCGACTCGGACCTGCTGCTCAGCATCATCGCCCAGACCCTCACGCTGGTGCCCGGCTCGATGGTGATGGACCTGGACCGACGGCGGATGACCCTGGGAGTGCACGTGCTGGACGTCGGCGACGAGGCCGACGTCGAACGCCAGCGCGCGGACGTGCTGGCGACCGAGCGGCGGGTGGTGCACGCCTTCGGGTCCGCGGAGGACATCGCCCGGCTGGACCAGGAACCACCCCGCGGGGACCCCGCTGCCCCTGCCACCGCGGAGCCCACCCGATGACCCCGGTGGTGGTCCTGATCTACGGGATGCTCGGGCTGGGCGCGGTGCTGGCGATGGTCCGACTGGCGCTGGGGCCCTCCCTGCTGGACCGGGTGGTGGCCACGGACACCATCCTGGTCATCGTCACGGCCGGCCTCGCCGTGCACGCGACCGTGAACCGGGACCCCACCGTCGTCCCGGTGCTGGTGGTCGTCGCCCTGCTGGTCTTCGTCGGTGCCATCTCCGTCGCCCGCTACGTCGGCGGCATGCTGCTGCGCACCGGCGCGGACGTCGAGGACCTGGGGGTCTCACCGGCGGCCGAGCAAGTCCAGGGCCCCGAGGGGACGGAGAGATCGTGAACGACATCGAGTCGGTGGCCGACTGGATCGCCCTGGCCTGCCTGCTGACGGGGGCGTTCCTCTGTCTCACCGCCGGTGTCGGGCTGTTGCGCTTCCCCGACGTCCTGTCCCGGATGCACGCCGGCACCAAGCCCCAGGTCATGGGGGTGCTGCTGATCATGGTCGGCGGCGCGATCCGGCTCTCCGGCTGGTCGGCCACCTGGATGCTGCTGCTGGTCGCGGTGTTCCAGCTGATCACCGCGCCGGTCAACGCGCACATGGTCAGCCGGATCGCCTACCGGCGTGGGCACGTCGGGCGGGAGAGCCTGTTCGTCGACGAGCTGGGCGTCGCCGCCCGCGGCGCGGAGGTGACCGCGGGCGAGGAGGGCCGACGCGGCGACCAGCCGGCGGACGCACCGATCGGCGACGAGACGGAACCGCAGGTCGACGAGGACGACGGAGCCGGCGACCAGGCTGCGGACGAGCCGGCCCGAGGACCGCGCGGCTGAGCCGTCCGGGTGCGGCGTCCTGCCACACCCGGACGGCGACGGTCCTACCGCTGGGCCCGGTTCACCGCGGAGACGACCGCCCGCAGTGACGCGGTGACGATGTTGGCGTCGATCCCGACGCCCCACAGCACCCGCTCGCCGACGGCGCACTCGACGTAGGCGGCCGCCCGCGCGTCGCCGCCGGAGGAGAGCGCGTGCTCGGCGTAGTCGAGCACCCGGACGTCGACGTCCATGCTGGCCAGCGCGTCGACGAACGCGGCGATCGGGCCGTTGCCGCGGCCCTGGACCGTGGTGGGCACGCCGGAGTCGACGAGCTGGGCGGTGAGCTCGTCGGGGCCGGCGCCGGAGGCGGTGTGCTCGTGCCCGCTGAGGGCGAACCGGCCCCAGGGGGCGTCGGCGTCGGGCAGGTACTCGCTGGAGAAGGCGGTCCACATCTGCTCGGCGGTCACCTCGCCGCCCTCGTCCTCGGTGTGCCGCTGGACGACGGCGCTGAACTCGATCTGCAGCCGGCGCGGCAGGTCCAGCTGGTTCTCGGTCTTCATGATGTAGGCGACGCCGCCCTTGCCGGACTGGCTGTTCACCCGGATCACGGCCTCGTAGCTGCGGCCGACGTCCTTGGGGTCGATCGGCAGGTAGGGGACCGCCCACGGGATCTCGTCGACGCTCGTCCCGGCCGCCTCGGCGTCGGCCTTCATGACGGCGAACCCCTTGTTGATCGCGTCCTGGTGCGACCCGGAGAACGCGGTGTAGACCAGGTCGCCGCCGTAGGGGTGCCGCTCGTGCACGCCCAGCTGGTTGCAGAACTCGACGGTGCGCCGGATCTCGTCGATGTCGGAGAAGTCGATCTGCGGGTCGATGCCCTGGCTGAACAGGTTCAGGCCCAGGGTCACCAGGTCGACGTTCCCGGTGCGCTCGCCGTTGCCGAACAGGCAGCCCTCGATCCGGTCCGCGCCGGCGCGGTGGCCCAGCTCGGCGGCGGCCACTGCGGTGCCCCGGTCGTTGTGCGGGTGCAGGCTCAGCACGACGGAGTCGCGGCGGCCCAGGTTGCGGTGCATCCACTCGATCTGGTCGGCGTAGACGGTGGGCTCGGCCATCTCCACGGTCGCCGGCAGGTTCAGGATGGTCGGCCGGTCGGGGGTCGGCTCCCAGACGTCGGTGACGGCGTTGCAGACCTCGACGGCGAAGTCGAGCTCGGTGCCGGTGAACGACTCGGGGGAGTACTGGAACCGGATCTCGGTGTCCCCGGCCTGCTCGGCCAGCTTGCGCACCAGCTGCGCGCCGTGGACGGCGATGTCGGTGATGCCCGCGCGGTCCTGGCCGAACACGACCCGGCGCTGCAGCGTGGAGGTCGAGTTGTAGAGGTGCACGATCGCCTGCTTGGCGCCGCGCAGGGACTCGAAGGTCCGCTCGATCAGCTCGTCCCGGGCCTGGGTGAGCACCTGGACGGTGACGTCGTCGGGGACCAGGTCCTCCTCGACCAGCTCACGGATGAAGTCGAAGTCGGTCTGGCTGGCCGCCGGGAAGCCGACCTCGATCTCCTTGTAGCCCATCCGCACCAGCAGCTCGAACATCCGCCGCTTGCGCTCGGGGGTCATCGGGTCGATCAGCGCCTGGTTGCCGTCCCGCAGGTCGACCGCGCACCAGCGGGGGGCGGCCGTCGTGGTCGTCTCCGGCCACGTGCGGTCGGGCAGCGGAACGGGGGCGAAGGGCGCGTACTTGCCGATCGGCATCGGCGAGGGGCGCTGGGGGTTGCGGGCGTGCGGGTGGTTCTCGTTCACGGGGGCTCCTCTGGCGGGCTGCGGACAGCTCCGGGATGCGGTCAGCTGGCGCCCGGGGACGCGCGATCACCGCGGCGAGGGAGCCGACCTAGGAGAGGGCCTCGCCGCGGCTGATAAGAAGGAGGCTGCCGCGCACGGGGCAACCGTAGCAGCGGGTCAGCCGACGTCGCAGCCGCAGGCGCAGGCTGGTGCGTGCCCGAGGTCGGCGTTGGACCCCTCGGCGTACTCGCAGCCGGGCGGGCAGGTGCAGCCGGTGCCCCAGTCGGGGCCGCCGAGACCGCCGGCCGCGAGCCACGCTCGCCAGGCGGCCTCCCGCTGTTCCCGCTGGCGGAGGAGTGCCGCCCACCCCCGCGCGGCGGCCCGCTCCGCCAGGGAGTCGCCGGGGCGGGGCACGTGGTGGTCGTCCGGGGTGCCCAGCTGCCGGCGCCAGGAGTCCCGGCTGCGGCGGTCCCGGTCGAAGGTGACCTCCGGCTGGGTGCGGGTGTGCCGGTGCGGGCCGGACCACCAGTCCTCGTCCCCGTGCCGGGTGTCCAGGTGCGCGGGGAAGCGCCGTCCGGCCCGGTCCCGGACGGCGGAAGCGGACATCGGTGCGACCTCCTGCCCCTGGGCGTCCAGCAGGACCAGGCGCAGCCCGGCCAGTGACACGAGGCGGGCGAACTCGCCCACGCGCAGATCGCCACGTCCGGTCTCCGCGCGCCCCAGGCGGCCCCGGGAGACGTCGCTCGCCTCGGCCAGCTCACGCTGCGACATGTCAGCCAGCCGGCGCAGCCGCCGCAGCGTCCCCGCCACGTCGACCCCCGGAGCCACCGGCACGGTCTCGGCCACGGGCTGGGGCTCGGGCTCGGACTCGGACTCGGACTCGGACCCGGGCTGGGGCGCGGACACGCTGCCGAGCGTGTCGGCTCAACCGCCCGGTGACGCCACCCCGGGCGCGAGCTGTGGACGGCGCCCACCGTGTGGGCGGGGGGAGGCACGTCGCGGGCAGTTGTGCTCTGGCTGCACTGCTGCGCCAGAGCACAACTCGCCCGGGCTCCTGTCGCACGGGGGGAGCGGCTCGCGGAGGACCTGCGGCGCGACCGTGCGGAGGAGCCCCGTCTTCCGGTGAGCGGCCGCAGTCTGCGCAGAGCTTGCGGGCGCGGTGGGCGAGAGGGAGGCGGCGCGCCGTGCGGACGTCGGGCCGGCCGCGCCGCGCCGGTAGCCTGGCCCCGTGGCCTTGGTGGTACAGAAGTACGGCGGTTCCTCCGTCGCGAATGCCGAGCGCGTCAAGCGTGTGGCCGAGCGCATCGTCGAGGCGAAGAAGAACGGCGACGACGTGGTCGTCGTCGTCTCCGCCATGGGCGACACGACCGACGAGCTGCTCGACCAGGCGAGCCAGATCACCGCGAACCCACCGGGTCGCGAGCTGGACATGCTGCTGACCGCCGGTGAGCGCATCTCCATGGCGCTGCTGGCCATCGCGATCTCGACCCACGGGTACGAGGCGCGGTCGTTCACCGGCTCGCAGGCCGGGGTGATCACCACCTCCAGCCACGGCAAGGCGCGGATCATCGACGTCACGCCGGGCCGGCTGCGGGACGCGCTGGACGACGGGTCGATCGTCATCGTCGCCGGCTTCCAGGGCGTCAGCCAGGACACCAAGGACGTCACCACCCTCGGTCGCGGCGGCTCGGACACCACCGCCGTGGCCGTCGCCGCCGCGCTGCGCGCCGACGTCTGCGAGATCTACACCGACGTCGACGGCGTCTTCACCGCCGACCCGCGGATCGTGCCGAACGCCAAGCGGCTGGAGACCATCACCTACGAGGAGATGCTCGAGCTGGCCGCCTCCGGGGCGAAGGTGCTCATGCTCCGCTGCGTCGAGTACGCCCGCCGGTACGGCATCCCGGTGCACGTCCGCAGCTCCTACTCACAGCTCCCCGGCACGATCGTGGCCGGCTCGATGGAGGACCTCACCGTGGAACAGGCGATCATCACCGGCGTCGCGCACGACCGGAGCGAGGGCAAGATCACCGTCTCCGGGGTGCCCGACCGCCCGGGCGAGGCAGCGCAGATCTTCCGCGTGCTGGCCGACGCCGAGGTCAACATCGACATGATCGTGCAGAACGTCTCCAGCGAGGCGAAGCTGACCGACATCTCCTTCACCCTGCCGGTCAGCGACGGCCCCACCGCCATCGCCGCCCTCGAGCGGGTCAAGCACACGGTCGGCTACACCGACATCAGCTTCGACCAGCACATCGGCAAGGTGTCCCTGGTGGGCGCGGGCATGCGCTCGCACCCGGGCGTCTCGGCCAAGTTCTTCGGCGCGCTCGCCGACGCCGGGGTGAACCTCGAGCTGATCAGCACCTCCGAGATCCGGATCTCGGTGGTCTGCCGGGACGCCGACGTCGACCTCGCCGTCCGCGCGGTGCACGACGCCTTCGACCTCGGCTCCGACGCGGCCGAGGCAGTGGTCTACGGAGGGACCGGACGATGAGCACCTTCTCCACCGACGGCCTGCGGGTCGGCATCGTCGGCGCCACCGGCCAGGTGGGCGGCGTGATGCGCGAGCTCCTGGCCGCACGCCGCTTCCCGCTCAGCGAACTGCGGTTCTTCGCCTCGGCCCGGTCGGCCGGCAGCACGCTGCCCTGGGGCGACGGCGAGATCACCGTCGAGGACGCCGCGACCGCCGACCCGACCGGCCTGGACATCGCGATCTTCTCCGCCGGCGCCACCACCTCGCGGGAGCAGGCGCCGCGGTACGCCGCCGCCGGGGTCACCGTGATCGACAACAGCTCCGCCTGGCGGCGGGACCCGGACGTCCCGCTCATCGTCAGCGAGGTCAACCCGCACGCGCTGAACGAGATCCGCAAGGGGATCATCGCCAACCCGAACTGCACCACCATGGCCGCGATGCCGGTGCTGCGCCCGCTGCACGACGAGGCCGGCCTGGTCCGGCTGATCGCGAGCACCTACCAGGCGGTCTCCGGCAGCGGCGTCGCCGGCGTCGAGGAGCTGCACGGGCAGGCGAAGGCGGTCGTGGACAAGGCCGACGCCCTCGCTCACGACGGCTCCGCGGTCACCTTCCCCGAGCCGGTGAAGTACGTGGCGCCGATCGCGTTCAACGTGCTGCCGCTGGCCGGGTCGATCGTCGACGACGGCAGCTTCGAGACCGACGAGGAGCAGAAGCTCCGCAACGAGAGCCGCAAGATCCTCGGCATCCCCGACCTGCGGGTGTCCGGCACGTGCGTCCGGGTGCCGGTCTTCACCGGGCACTCGCTGTCACTGAACGTCGAGTTCGCCCAGCCGCTGTCGGTGGCCCGGGCGACCGAGCTGCTGTCGGGTGCGCCGGGCGTCCAGCTGGTCGACGTCCCGACCCCGCTGCAGGCGGCGGGCAACGACCCGAGCTACGTGGGCCGGATCCGGCAGGACCCCGGCGTCGACGACGGCCGCGGGCTGGCGCTGTTCATCAGCAACGACAACCTGCGCAAGGGCGCGGCGCTCAACACCGTGCAGATCGCGGAGCTCATTGCTGCTTCACGGTGACCCTCCGGGTCACACCGCGGCCAGGAGCCGTGCCCGGGCTGCGCTGAGCCGTTTCGCCGTCCTCCGTCGGGCAGCCTCCGGCCGCCGCGACCGAGGACGGCTGCGGCACGCGGTGCTCGCCCGGCGGGAGCCTCCGGCCCCGCGCCGGGCGAGCACCAGCAGCTTCGCTGCGGTGCCGCGGTCCGTACTCGTACCCGCGTTGGTGACCCGGGCCTTGCGCTGAGCGCTCTGCTCCTACGGCTTCACGTGGCGGAGGGCGAAGCTGAGGGCGACCTCGACCTGGCGGATGGTCTCCTCGATCACCAGGGAGCCGTGGCCGGCGTCGAAGCGGTAGACCTCGTGGTCCTTGCCGCGCTCGGTCAGTGCAGCCAGGTAGTTGTCGATCTGGCGGATGGGGCAGCGCGGGTCGTTGGCGCCGGCGACCACGAGCACCGGGGCGGCCACCGCGTCGACGTAGGTGATCGGCGAGGAGCGCACGTACACGTCGCGCACCTCCTCCGGTGAACCGCCGAACAGCGCGCGGTCGTAGGCGCGCAGGCCCTCCATCTCGTCCTCGTAGGCAGCCAGGTAGTCAGCGACCGGCACCTCGGCGATCCCGGCCGACCAGCGCTCGGGCTGGGTGCCCAGGCCCAGCAGGGTGAGGAAGCCGCCCCACGAGCCGCCCGAGAGGATCGTCCTGGTCGGGTCGACCACGCCCTCGGCGACCAGGGCGTCGTAGACGGCGCCGACGTCCTCCAGCTCCGTCAGCCCCGGTCGCCCGGTGAGCGCGTCGCGCCACTCGCTGCCGTAGCCGGTCGAGCCCCGGTAGTTGACGTGCACGACGGCGTACCCGGCGTCGACGTAGGCCGCCCGGCGCGCGCGGTAGGAGTCGTCGTCCTGCGACTCGGGGCCGCCGTGCACCAGGAAGGCGGTGGCGAACGGTCCCTCGCCGGCGGGCCGGACCAGCAGCGCGTGCACGTCGCCGCCCGGGCCGGGCACCCAGCGGTCCTTCACGGGGTAGGCGGCCGGCGGTGCCTCACCCGGCGCGGCGAGCACGACGGGGCCGTCGGCCCGGCGGATGACCGGCGGCAGCTCGGCCGACGACCAGGCCAGCTCCACGGTGCCGTCCGGGCGGGCGGTCGCGCCCCGGACCACGCCACGGGGGGTGTCCAGCTGCTCCAGCGACCCGGAGGCCAGGTCATAGCGGTACAGCTCGCTGCGTGCGGCGTGGTCGTGCCCGACCAGCAGGGCGGAGCCGTCCGGGTACCAGCCGGCGGTGACGTCACCGGGCAGGTCGAGCACCAGCTCGGTCTCGGTGCCGGCGGCGACGTCCCAGATCAGCAGCTCCTCGCGGCCACGGCGCTCGTGGCCCACCAGCAGCCGCTGGTCGCCGGAGGAGGGGGAGAAGCTCAGCGCGTGCAGGCCGCGGCCCTCGCCGTCCCACTTGTCGGCGACGAGGGAGAGGTCGGCGGTGCGCAGCACGCGCAGCGCCGGGTACCGCGGGTCGCCGTGCTCGGAGTGCGAGAAGACCAGCAGCGAGTCGTCACGGGAGAGCGCGTCCACCCCTGCGGTGTCCGGCGAGGAGTAGAACACCGACGGCGTGCCGCCGGCGGGGGCGATCCACAGCTCGCTGCCGTCGTCGGTGGAGCGACCCACCGCGGTGACCGTGTGCCCGAGTTCCAGGCCGGCGGGGTAGGCCGAGCCCACCTCCGGCAGGGCGACGACGTCCGGTCCGCCGGTGAAGGGCTGGGTCATCCAGATGCCGAACTCGTCGCCGTCGGTGTCGGCGAACCACCAGATCGTCTCGCCGTCGGGGGTCAGCGTCGCGGCCAGGGTGCCGTTGGCCCGGTCGGTGATCTGTCGGTGGGTGTCCGTGTCGCGGTCCCAGGCGTACTGCTCGACGACACCACTGACGTCGGAGGCGTACAGGCTGCGCTGCGGCGCGTCCTCGGCCCAGTCGGGCAGGCTGACCCGCGGGGCACGGAAGCGGGCCTGCCAGCGCGCGGTGACCTCCTCGGGGAGGGCGGGTGCGGGTGGGCTCTGCGGAGGCTCGGCGGTCACCGGGTCATCTTCCTCCTGTCGGTGTCCGGCTCTCTCCGGCGCGTCCCGGGCCCGCGCGGCGGCCACCCGCGCCGGGCTTGACGGACGGCGTGACGAGCCTCACGCTACCGCACAGCGGACGCTCGTCCGCACAACGGACGCGTCATCGTCGACGACCCAGGAGCGCTCATGTCCCACTCGACCCTCCCGCCGGTGCCCGATGCCGGTGCGCCGGCGGCCGCCAGGACGGGCGGCCCCGCGACGACCGTGGCGGTGGCGGTCGGCTTCGCGGCCCTCTGCCTCTCCTACATGCTCAACGCGATGGACCGGCAGGTCTTCTACCCGCTGCTGCCGCAGATCCGTGAGGAGTACGGGTTCTCCCTCGACCAGACCGGCCTCCTGGCCACGGGCTTCACGCTGGGCATCGCTCTCACCGGCGTCCCGGCGGGCTACCTGCTGGATCGGCTGTCGCGGAAGCTGATCGTCGTCGTCAGCGTGGTCGTCTACTCCCTCGGCACGCTCGCCATCCCGCTGGCCACCGGCTTCGGCGACATGGCTGTCTACCGGCTGATCTCCGGCGTGGGGGAGGGCGTGCAGGCCACTGCCATCTACGCCATCGTGGGCGCTTACTTCTTCCACCGGCGGGCCGTCGCCGCCGGGTTCATCGGCGTCGCCTTCGGCCTGGGCGTGTTCCTCGGACCGATCCTCGGCCAGCAGCTCGCCCTCGCCGTGGACAGCTGGCGGGCGCCGTTCGTCGTCTTCGGCGTCGCCGGCCTGGTCATGGCGGTCGTCCTGCTGTTCACCGTGCCAAAGGCGATGAGCGAGGCGCTGGCCGGACGGGCCGGGACTGCTGACACCGCCGACTACACGCACGTGCCGGCGAGCCCGTACAACCGCGGCACCCTGGGCATGGGGCTCGCCTCGGCGATCTCCGGCCTGGTCTTCTACGGCTTCCTCGGCCTCTACCCGACCTTCCTGCGGGAGGAGCTGGGGCTGGCCCCCGCGCAGGCGGCCTGGGCGGCCTCGCTGGTCGGCTTCGGCGCCATGATGGCGCTGCCGGTCGGCTGGCTGGCCGACCGCTACGACCAGCGGATGCTGCTCGCCATCGGCTTCGTGGGCTCCTCGCTCACCGGTCTGGCGGTCTACCGCTTCGCCGAGGGTGCGTCCGCGCAGTACGTGCTGGCGTTCCTGATGGGCGCCTTCGCCAGCGGCGTGCTCTTCACCAACTGCACGACGGGCATGCAGCGTGCGGTGCGCCCGGAGCACGTTGGCCGGGGCGCCGGGCTGTTCATGTTCACGTACTACGTGGCGGCGGCGTTCTCCGGCCTGCTGTTCGCCCGGCTCGTCGCCGCCTTCGACTGGTCCGGGGCCGGCCTGGTGCAGGTCACCCTGCTGCCGATCGTCGGGCTGGCCGCACTGGCCCTGGTCGACGTCCGCCGGATGGTGGTCCCGCCGCGCCGCTGACCGGCCCGGCGCGAGGGTCGGCGTCGGTGGGGGTGTCTCCCGCCGGCGCCGACACTGGGGCCCGAACGCACTCAGGGACCGCCGGATCGGCGGTCCCTGAGTGGCTGGTCGGGGTGACAGGATTTGAACCTGCGGCCTCGTCGTCCCGAACGACGCGCGCTACCAAGCTGCGCCACACCCCGTGGTGCGTCGACAACTGTAACCGACGCACTCGTCGGCGCTGCGACCCCCTGTGGCCCTGTTCCACAGCGGGGGTAGGCGAGGGCCCTCCTACCGTGCGGTGAGGGTCAGCAGCGTCGCCTCCGGGGGGCAGGCGAACCGCAGGGGCGCGTACGGACTGGTGCCCAGCCCGGCCGAGACGTGCAGCCAGGTGCCGTTCGGGACGGCGTCGGAGGGCTCTGCCCACTGGTGGAGCCAGCGCACGTGCTCGCGGTCGATGCCGCAGTTGGTGACCAGGGCGCCGTAGAAGGGCACCCGCAGCTGCCCGCCGTGCGTGTGCCCGCACAGCAGCAGGTCGTACCCGTCGGCGGTGAACCGGTCGAGCACCCGCGGCTCGGGGGAGTGCACCAGCCCGATCCGCACGTCGGCCGTGGGGTCGGCCGGGCCGGCGACGTCGTCGTACCGGTCCAGCTTGAGGTGTGGGTCGTCGACGCCGGCGAGGGCGATCCGGACGCCGCGCACGGTCAGCGTGCCGGTGTGGTTGGTGAGGTCCAGCCAGCCCCGCCCGGTCATGCCGTCGCGGAGATCCCGCCACGGGAGCTCGTCACCGTGCACCCGCTTGTGCTCGGTCTTGAAGTACTTGAGCGGGTTCTTCGGCCGGGGCGCGTAGTAGTCGTTGCTCGCCAGCACGAAGGCGCCGGGGAGCTCCATCAGCGGCTCCAGGGCCCGCAGCGTCGCGGGGACGGCGTCCATCCCGGCCAGGTTGTCCCCGGTGGTGATGACGACGTCCGGGTGCAGGCCGGCGAGCCCGGCGACCCAGGCCTGCTTGCTGTGCTGGCCGGCGGTCATGTGCAGGTCCGACAGCTGCAGGACGGTGAGCGGCCGGGAACCCGGTGGCAGCACCGGGACGTCGAAGCGCCGCAGGGTCCAGTGGGTGCGCTCGACGAGGCCGGCGTAGCCGACGGTGGCGGCGCCGGTGGCCAGCAGGGCGGCAGGGACGGCGGTGGTCGCGCGCATCCCCTGAGCCTAGGGGGAGGGGAACTGCGTCGTCCTGGTCCGGGCGGAGGTGGCAGGCTCTGCACCGTGCCTGAGCTGAAGGACCGACTGCGTGCCGACCTGACCACCGCCATGAAGGGCCGCGACGAGCTGCGCACCGCGACGCTGCGCATGGTGCTCTCCGCCGTGACCGCCGAGGAGGTCTCCGGCAAGGAGGCCCGTGAGCTGAGCGACGAGGAGGTGCAGGCGGTGCTGCGCCGGGAGGCGAAGAAGCGCCGTGAGGCGGCCGACGCCTTCGCCGGTGCCGGCCGCACCGACCAGGCCGAGCGGGAGAAGGCCGAGGAAGGCGTGCTGGCCACCTACCTGCCCGCCCAGCTCGAGGACGCCGACCTGACCGCGCTCGTCGCCGACGTGATCACCACGACCGGTGCAGCCGGGATGAAGGACATGGGCAAGGTCATGGGCGCCGTGCAGGGCCGGGTGGCCGGTCGGGCCGACGGCGGCCGGGTGGCCGCAGAGGTGCGTAGACAGCTCGGCTGAGCGAGGGGGCTGGGCCGGCTCGGCTGAGCGAGAGGGCTGGGCCGGCTCGGCTGAGCGGGGCTGCGCTCCTCCGTTGCCCGGGGACGACGAAGGGGCCGGGCCCACAGGCCCGGCCCCTTCGCCGTCGATCAGCCGCCGTTCGACTCCGGCTGCGGAGCCGCGGGATCTGCCGGAGCGGCCGGCTCGGTCACCGGTGCGGCCTCGGTCGTCGGCGCCGACTCGGTCACGGTGTCGGCGCTGCTGCGGCTCGACGTCTGGTTCCGGCGCCGGTCTCCCCGGTCGTCCCGGTCGTCCCGGTCGTTGGAAGACGACCGGGTGCTCGTCGGTGGTGCGTCCACCCCGCGCCCGGCGAACTTCGGGTCGGCCGCCGGGAACTCCGCGGTGGGCTGCCCGGACAGGATCGGCAGCATCGCGTCGTGCCAGATCGTGGCCGGCTTGCCACCACCGTAGCCGCCGACGCTCTCGATGCCGGTCGGGCGGAACACCATGACGGTGGCGGTGTACTCCGGGGTGGACCCGACGAAGGTGACCGAGTCGTTCCGGTTCACGGTGCCGGTCTTGCCGGCGATCTGGTGGCCGGGGATGTAGGCGTTCGCGCCGGTCTGCATCCGATTGCCCGGCTCGACGTCCTTGCGCATCATCTGGTTCATCGTGTTCGCGAGACCGGGCTCGACGACCTGCTCGCACTGGGTGCCCGGGACCACCGGCTGGCCGTCCTCGTCGGTGACCGGCTCGCCGTTGCGGTCGGTGATGCCCAGCACGGGCAGCGGGGCGCACTTCACGCCGCCGGCTGCGATCGTGGCGTAGGCGTTGGCCAGGTCCAGTGGGCTCACCCCGTCGGTGCCGAAGGCGAACGAGGGGCGGTTCTCGGCGATGATCTTGTCGGCCGGGGTCTGGGTCACCGGGTAGTCGAAGGTCATGCCCAGCCGCTCGGCCATCCGGACGGCCGGCTCGATGCGGCCCAGCGCGTCCTCCAGCGCCAGGAAGTAGGTGTTGGAGGACATGTACAGCGCCTGGGTCATGGTCAGCGTGTTCGGGTAGTTGTTGCCCACGTTGCCGAGTGAGTAGGGCTTGTACTTCCCGGTGTCGGTGTCGAAGTCCTGGTAGACCCGGCTGGTGTAGGGCTCGCTGGTGGTGATCGTGTGGCTGGCCGGCAGCCCCTGCTCCAGCGCGGCCGCGGCGACGAAGGTCTTGAACGTCGACCCCGAGCCCTTGGTCGGGATGGTGGCGAAGTTGACCGACTCGCAGCCCGCTGCCGGGTCACCGCAGCCGAACCGCCGGTTCACGCTCATCGCCAGCACGTGCCCGGTGCCCGGCTCGATCGCGTCGTAGACCCCGACGACCGGGTCGCCCATGCCCACGGTGTTCAGCACGGCCTGGTCGCCGGCGACCTGCATGTCCGGGCGGAGGGTGGTCTGGATCGTCCAGCCGTTGTTCTTGATGTCGTCCGGGCTCAGACCCAGGGTGCCGGTCAGGTAGCTCATGACGTAGTCGCAGAAGAAGCCGCCGATCGCGGCGTCGATGCAGCCGTTGGGTGCGTTGCCGCCGGGGGCCAGCGGGATCGGCGCGGCGGTGACCTCGGCGAGCTCCTGGTCGGAGATGTGCTCGAGCTGGTGCATCCGGTTCAGCACCTGGTCACGCCGGGTCGTCGCCTCCGCCGGGTAGGCGATCGGGTCGAACTTGGGGCTCTGCACCAGCCCGGCGAGCACCGATGCCTGCGGCAGCGTCAGGTCGACGGCGTTCACGCTGAAGTACTTCTGCGCTGCCGACTGGATGCCGTAGGCGCCCTGGCCGAAGTAGGCGATGTTCAGGTAGCGGGTGAGGATCTCGTCCTTGGAGTACTCCTCCTCCAGCGCGAGGGCGAGGCGGGCCTCCTTGAGCTTGCGGCCGACCGACTCCTCCTCGGCAGCGGCCCGCTCCTCCGCGTTGTCCGCGGTCTGCAGCAGGGTCTGCTTGACCAGCTGCTGGGTCAGCGTCGACCCACCCTCGAGCACCTCCCCGGCGGCGAGGTTCTTCGCCAGCGCTCGCGTCGTGCCCTCGACGTCCAGCCCGTTGTGCTGGTAGAAGCGCGAGTCCTCGATGTCGACGATCGCCTGCTTCATCACGTCGGAGATCTGGTCGTGCGTCACCGGCGTGCGGTTGTTGTCGTAGAACTGCGTGATCGGCGCCCCGTCGGCGGCCACCATGGTGGCGTTGCCGTTCGGCGTCTCGTCGGTGAGCTCGACCGGGAGGGCGTCGAGCAGGCTGGCGGAGTTGCGGGCGACGAGCCCGGTCCCCCCGACCAAGGGCAGCAACATGGCAGCGACCAGGGCGCCGGCCACGACGATCGTGACGGCCAGCTTGACCAGGGCACCGAGCGGAGAACGCGCAGAGTCGGACATCGCAGGCCAAGGTACCTGCCCATCGGGCCTGCGTGGGGTGCCTCGGACGCAACGCGCGGAGCGGCCCCCGACGACGTCGGCGAGCCGCTCCGCACGGCCGTCAGGACATCTGGTAGCGGTTCGCCCGCTTGAAGGTGCCCATGTCGTTGAAGCGCACTCCGTTGGCGGCCAGCACCGGGTGGATGTCCCGCTCCATCAGCTGCCGCACGTAGAACGGGTCGGCCACGTAGAAGTGGTGGATCGGGTGGGTGCTGCCGAAGTTCAGGCAGAAGACCTGGAAGGGCGCCAGGTACCAGCGGTTGAACACCTGGGTCTGCTGCAGGACGTTGCCCTGCTCGACGTCCCCCTGGTAGTGCATGTTGCTGCTGATGAAGTGCAGGCAGAAGCCCCGCCACACGTTCGGGCCGACCCAGACGACGGTCAGCACGGTGAGCACCTGCAGCCAGGACGTCGGCACGGCGGCGCCCAGCCAGCTCGCCACGTGCAGGCCCAGGAACGCGTACCAGATGGTGATCGCCACCGGCGTCAGCCCGATGCTCGCCTTGAGGATGGTGCGCCGCCAGAGCGCGTCCTCGGCGTCCTTCGGCCGGGTGGTGACGATCCGGATCAGGGCGGGCACGTACGGGTCGAGCAGGCTGTAGAGCCGGACGGCGCCCCACGGCTTGCCGTTGGTGATCGACACCTCCTCGATGTCGTCGGGCAGCCCCGAGTAGGCGTGGTGCCGGAGGTGCAGCCGGATCCGGTAGACCGGGTTGATCGTGTACGGCCGGATCGCCCAGACGCCGAACAGCAGCGCGTACCGCACGGCCTTGCGGCGGCGGAAGTAGAGGGCGTGGATCAGGTCGTGCTCCACCTCGTGCCCGACCGCGGCGAAGGCCGCCGACAGCAGCAGGGTCACGTACCAGGGCAGCACGCCGGTCAGGTAGAGCGCGCCGCTGCCGACGAAGCCGAGGACGGCGACGGAGAAGGCGGTCAGCCCGAGGGCGTCCTGGTGCCGCAGCACCGGGTGGTCGCGCCGCAGCTCCTGAGACCGACGGCGGATCGCGCTGGTGATGACCTTGGTGCGGGCCTTGTCGTCGGGGGAGAGCCCGACGGTGTCGACCGGGATCTCGACGGGGAGGTCGGCGGCGGCGGGGACGGCGATGCCGGTGCCGAAGAGGCCGGCCGGCTCCGGCGACGTCGTCGCGGTGGTGCGGTCGAGCTCGGGTGCGGTGCTCATGCCTGGTGTGTCATCCCTCCGACGGAACGGTCGGGCGGACGCTAACGGAGCGTCACGACCACGACCAGGCCCCGGGATGACGTGGACACGAACGGGTGACCGGCCTGACCCTTCTGCCCCTCGAGCCCCACGGAGGGGTGGGGTCAGCCGGCCTGGGAGCGCACCGGCAGCACCCGGCTGCGCGGCGTGCCCGTCCCGGTGTCGTCCTCCGCGGCGAGCAACGCCTCGCCCATCACCCGCAGCCCGTCCAGGTCGTGCACGTCCCCGGCGGCGGCCGGCACCGTCCGCACCGGCACCTCCGGGTGGGCGCTGGTGAACCGGTCGGCCAGCCGCTGCTCGCGGGTCGCGACGGTCATCCGCTCGGCGTGCACCCGCAGCGCCCCCGCGGCCAGCTTCGAGCCCGGGCCTCCTGCCTCGGCCACGGCCTCGGCGGCACCCTCGGCGCGGGTGGCGGACAGGGCGGTGGTGGCCGGCGGGTGGGTGCGGTTGAGCACCAGCCCGGCCAGCGGCATGCCCTCGGTGGAGAGCCGGTCGACGAAGTACGAGGCCTCGCGCAGCGCATCGGGCTCCGGGGCGGCGACGACGACGAACGACGTCCCCGGCTGGCGGAGCAGCTCGTAGGTCGCGTTGGCCCGCTCCCGGAAGCCGCCGAACATGGTGTCCAGCGCGGAGACGAACGCCGAGATGTCGTTGAGCAGCTGGCCGCCCAGGATCTTGCTGATGATCCGGCTGAACAGCAGGAAGCCGGCTCCCACGAATCGGACCCCGGCCCGGCCGCCGGCCCGCGCGGGGGCGGTGAGCAGCCGGATCATCGTGCCGTCGAGGAAGCGGCTCATCCGGTTCGGGGCGTCCAGGAAGTCCAGCGCCGACCGGGACGGCGGGGTGTCGACGATGACGAGGTCCCAGCGGTCGCTGGCCCGCAGCTGCCCGAGCTTCTCCATCGCCATGTACTCCTGCGTCCCGGCGAAGGAGGAGGAGAGCGCCTGGTAGAAGGGGTTCTCGAAGATCACCTGCGCCCGCTCGGGCGTCGAGTGCGCAGAGACGACGTCGTCGAACGTCCGCTTCATGTCCAGCATCATCGCGTGCAGCTCACCCGGGGCACCGGGCGTCTCGACCAGCCGCGGCTCGTTGTCCAGCTCGACCAGGCCCAGCGACTGGGCCAGCCGGCGGGCCGGGTCGATGGTCAGGACCACGACCTCCCGACCGGCCTCTGCCGCGGCCAGCGCGAGCGCCGCCGAGGTGGTCGTCTTGCCCACGCCGCCGGAACCGCAGCACACGATGATCCGCGTGCTCCGGTCGCTGACCAGCGCGGCCAGGTCCAGCGGCGGTGCCGGGGTGGGCCGCCGCGGCGGCTGGGCGGCGGTCACGCCGCGACCTCGTCGCGCAGGTGCCCGTCGAGCCGGTCGGCCAGCTCGAACAGGCAACCCAGGTCGATCGGGGACGACGACAGCGGCAGCTCCACCAGTGGGCGGCCCAGCGCCTCGACGTCCCCGCGCAGTGCGTCCTGGGCGATCCAGCGGCGGGCGTGCTCGACCGCTTCGGCGACCAGGCCGTCCGCCAGCCCGTCGACCCCGGACAACTGGGCCGCGGTCAGCGCGGGCACCAGGTCGGCGCCGGTGAGCCGGCCCTCGGCGGTGCGGGCCAGGCTGGCGGCCGGGAGGAGCGGTTCGGTCGCCATGTTGACGATCACCGACCCGACCGGCAGCCCGGCCGCGGTCAGCTCGCTGATCGCGTCAGCGGTCTCCTGCACCGGCATGTCCTCCAGCAGGGTCACCACGTGCACCGCCGTCTGCGGCGAGCGGAACACCGCCATCACCCCGTCGCTCTGTGCCCGGATCGGGCCCGACCGGGCCAGCCCGGCCACCTCGTTGGTCACGTTGAGGAACCGGGTGATCCGGCCGGTCGGCGGCGCGTCGACGACGACGGCGTCGTAGACCAGCCGACCGTTCTCCCGCCGGGTCACCGCCTCCTTGATCTTCCCGGTGAGCAGCACGTCGCGGAGCCCGGGCGCGATCGCGGTGGCGAAGTCGATCGCGCCCATCTTGCGCAGCGCCCGGCCGGCCCGCTTCAGGTTGTAGAACATGTCGAGGTACTCGAGGAAGGCCGCCTCCACGTCGATCGCCAGCGCCTTCACCTCACCGCCCCCGCGGGCCACGGCGACCCGCCGCTCCTCGTAGGGAAGGGGCGGGGTGTCGAAGAGCTGGGCGATGCCCTGCCGCCCCTCGGTCTCCACCAGCAGCACGTGGCCGCCGTCGGCGGCCAGCGACAGGGCGAGGGCCGCGGCGACCGTCGTCTTCCCGGTGCCGCCCTTCCCGGTGACGACATGGCACCGCACGGGCACCGTTCCTGCGCGCGACGGTTCCCGGTGCACCGGCTCTGAGCTCACCCGCACCAGCCTACGAGCGGTGACCGACTCCGGCGCGTCCCGGCTGCGCTAGCGTCGCGGCATGAGTGATTCGGCCCGTCGGACCTGGGAGTACGCGACCATCCCGCTGCTCACCCACAACACCAAGGCGATCCTGGACTCCTGGGGCGTCGACGGCTGGGAGCTGGTGACCGTCGTCCCCGGCCCGGGCGGCGGCGACCAGCTGGTGGCCTACCTCAAGCGCCCGACCAGCTGAGGCCACGATGACCACCCCCGTCTCCTGGCACGCCCGGCTCGCCGAGCTCGGTGTCCGGCTCCCCCCGGTGGCCGCGCCGGTCGCCGCCTACGTGCCGGCCATCCGCACCGGCCAGCTGGTCTTCACCTCCGGCCAGCTGCCGTTCGTCGACGGCGGGCTGCGCCGCACCGGCAAGGTCGGCGGTGCCGTCGACATCGAGGACGCCGCAGCCGACGCGAAGGTGTGTGCGCTCAACGCGCTGGCCGCGATCGACGACCTGGTCGGCCTGGACTCCGTGGCCCGGATCGTGCGGGTCGTCGGCTACGTGGCCAGCGCCGAGGGCTTCTCCGGCCAGCCGCGGGTCGTCAACGGCGCCAGCGAGTTCCTCGGCCGCGTCTTCGGTGAGGCAGGGCAGCACGCCCGCAGCGCCGTCGGCGTCGCCGAGCTCCCGATGAACGCCCCCGTCGAGGTCGAGCTCACCGTCGAGCTGAGATGACCGGGCCGGCGCCGATCCGGCAGGCGGCGACGGTGTTGCTGTTGCGGGACGGCGCCGGGGGACCGGAGGTCTACCTGCTCCGGCGCACGCGGGGCATGCCGTTCGCCGGTGGGATGACCGCCTACCCCGGCGGTGGGGTCGACGACCGGGACGGCGACACCGAGCTGGCCTGGGTGGGGCCGCCCCCGGCCCACTGGGCGAGCGCCTTCGGCTGCGACGAACGACTGGCCCGCGAGCTGGTGTGCGCCGCCGTCCGGGAGACGTTCGAGGAGGCCGGTGTCCTGCTGGCCGGTCCGGCGGACGGCTCCGGGGACGTCGTGCCCGACGTCTCCGGCGACGACTGGGAGGCGCAGCGGCAGGCCCTGATGGCCCACGACCTCTCCCTCGCCGAGCTGCTGGCCGGTCGCGGGCTGGCGCTGCGGGCCGACCTGTTGCGGCCGTTCGCGCACTGGATCACCCCGCCACCGGAACGACGGCGGTACGACACCAAGTTCTTCGCAGCGCTGCTGCCGGTCGGGCAGGAGGCGCGGGACGTCTCCGGCGAGGCGGACGAGGCGGTGTGGACGACGCCGGCCGCCGCACTCGCCGAACACGCCGCGGGCACCCGGCCGATGCTGCCGCCCACGATCCATACGCTCGGCCAGCTGGCTCCCTTCCCCGACGCCGCGGCGACCCTGGCCGGCTCGCCACCGGCGCCGCTGGAGCCGATCAGTCCCACCTTCGAACAGGGGCCGGACGGGAACTACGCGGTGCTGCCCGACGGCACCCGGATCCGGATGGTCGCGAGGCTGCCTTCGTGACGCTGTGCACATTGCGACCCTGACGGGCCGCAGCGCGGCCAGGTAGTGGGGCCGGCTGCGCTGAGCCGTTGGCCGTGTCCCGGCGAGGGACCCTGCGGGCCCCGTCCCCGGTCCACCCCGAGCTGCGCTCGGGTGTCGTACCGCGGCCAGGTGCCCACACCGGCTGCGTTGGGCCGTTGGCCGTGGCCCGGTGAGGGACCCTGCGGGCCCCGTCCCCGGGCCACCCCTCGCTTCGCTCGGGTCCGTACCGGTGGTCGCTCGCCCTGGCCTTGACGCGCGAGGGCCCCGTCCGGTGAACCGGACGGGGCCCTCGTCAGTGCTGGGGGATCAGCGGGCGCGGCGGCGGAGGCGTTCCTCGTCGAGGACGACCACCGACTTGCCCTGCAGCTGGATCCAGCCGCGGTGCACGAAGTCGGCCAGCGCCTTGTTCACCGTCTCGCGGGAGGCGCCCACCAGCTGGGCCAGCTCCTCCTGGGTCAGGTCGTGCTTGACGCGGAGGCCGTCGGTCTCCCGGCTGCCGAAGCGGTCGGCCATCTGCAGCAGCGCCTTGGCCACCCGGCCGGGGACGTCGGTGAAGATGAGGTCGGCGACCGAGTCGTTGGTGCGCCGCAACCGCCGGGCCAGCACCCGCAGCAGCTGCTCACCGATCTCCGGGTGCGCGGTGATCCACGGCCGGAGCATGGTGTTGGGCATCTTGGCCAGGCGCACGTCGGTGACGGCGGTGGCGGTCGCGGTGCGCGGCCCCGGGTCGAACACCGACAGCTCGCCGAACTGGTCGGAGGGCCCCATCACGGCGAGGACGTTCTCCCGGCCGTCAGGCGCGCGGCGGGAGATCTTCACCTTGCCGGACAGGACGACGTAGAGGCTGTCGCCCGACTCGCCCTCGTTGAAGACGACCCGGCCGCGGGGCAGCACCACCGTCTCCAGTGCGCTGGCCACCGGCTCGGCAGCATCCTCCGACAGCCCCTGGAAGAGACCGGACTGGGCAAGGACCTCGTCCACGTGCACCTCTCGCAACGTCCTCACGGGTGCGATGGCGACCCGCGTTACTCGGAGAGTCTAGGGCCTGTGGCCCGCCTCACCAGTGCACTCAGTCAGGGACCTGCCCACTCTGAGTGGTTGCGGGGTCGTGACGGCTTCCTGACCTGGAGGTCAGTCCTCGTCGACCGGGTCGATGTCGTCGTCGGCCTGCCCGTGGGCCGACTCGGTCAGCACCGGACGGGGGGCGCTGCGGGCCCGGCCGCGGCGGCGGGCCCGCCAGCGGCTCATCGCGCGACGGATGCCCGAGCTGGCCAGCGTGCCCACCTCGCCCGGGGTGGCGGAGCCGAGGAAGTCCTCGACCTCCCGCTGCGAGGTCGGGCGTCGCAACGGCTCCTCCACCCGCTCCATGACCAGCAGGAACGCGATCAGCAGCGGAGGGAACAGGATGACGATGAGGGCGACCACGAGCACCTCCTCGGGAGGACGACCCCCGGCGGGGAGGCCGGGTGGGGACCAGGTCGTCGAGCGGTCGGGGCACGCTCCCGGTCACCGACCGGGTGTGCACCGCCATCGAGTATGACGGGCGGTGGCTGTCAGCGGAGACGCCTACCCTCACACGCGTGTCCCGGCCCGCCACCTCACCCGACGCCCCGCCGGCCTACACGCGGCCGGCGCGCGCCCGCCGCCCCGCACGCGCCGCCCGGCTGGGCGTGTCCCCGTTCGACCCCGAGGAGAGTCCGCTGGCCCGCACCCGCCGGGCTCGGCGGATGGCCCGCGAGCTGGCGGTCATCCACCCCGACGCGCACTGCGAGCTGGACTTCACCACGCCGCTGGAGCTGCTGGTCGCCACCGTCCTGTCGGCGCAGACCACCGACAAGACGGTCAACAAGGTCACCCCGGTGCTGTTCGCCCGGTACCCCGACGCCGCTGCCTACGCGGGGGCCGACCGGGCCGAGCTCGAGGAGGTGCTGAAGCCCACCGGCTTCTTCCGGGCCAAGGCCAACTCGGTGATCGGTCTGGGTCAGGCGCTGGTCGAGCGCTTCGACGGCGAGGTGCCCGGCCGGCTGGCCGACCTGGTGACCCTGCCCGGGGTCGGCCGCAAGACCGCCAACGTGGTCCTCGGCAACGCCTTCGGCGTGCCGGGCCTCACCGTCGACACCCACTTCGGCCGGCTGGTCCGCCGGTTCGGCTGGACCGCGGAGGAGGACCCGGTCAAGGTCGAGGCCGAGATCGCGGAGGTGATCCCGAAGAAGGAGTGGACGATGTTCTCCCACCGGGTGATCTTCCACGGCCGGCGGGTCTGTCACGCCAAGAAGCCGGCCTGCGGCGCCTGCGGTCTGGCGGCCTGGTGCCCGTCCTACGGGGTCGGCCCGCTCGACCCCGAGGTTGCGGCCAAGCTGGTCAAGACCCCGGCCGCCTCGGACACCGAGTGAGCCGGGCACTGCGCGCCCTCGGCGCACTCGGCCTGCTGGTGGGCGTGCTCACCGGGTGCACGTCCGAGGACGCCGCGCCCGAGGAGACCGTCGCGTCCCCGGCCGGCAGCGACGTGGGCACGGTGGAGACCGACCTCGAGCCGTGCCCGGAGCAGGCCGACGTCCCGGCCGCCGACAGTGACCTGCCGGCCACCGTCTTCGACTGCTTCGGCGGCGGCACCCTCGACCTCAGCCGCGCTCCCGGCGTGCCCACGGTGCTCAACCTGTGGGCCAGCTGGTGCGGCCCCTGCCGGGAGGAGCTGCCGCTGGTCCAGCAGCTCGCCGACGCCGCCGGTGACCAGGTGCGGGTGCTGGGCGTGGTCTCCGTGGACCGGGTGCCCGCGGCGGCCGCCTTCGCCGACGACGCCGCAGTGACCTTCCCCAGCGCGTTCGACGCCGACGGCGAGGTGATGGCCGGCATGGGGGTCAACAACCTCCCGTACACCCTCTTCCTGGCCGCCGACGGGTCGGTCGCGTACGTCCAGGTCGGCCCGGTGCACTCCCTGGAGGAGTTCGAGGGGCTCGTGGCCGAGCACCTCGGGGTGCAGCTGTGACGGTCTCCGCCGCAGAGCTCGAGGAGCTCCCCGAACACCTGCAGCGGCTGGTGGCCAACGCCGGGCAGCTGCCGCTGTGGCACCGGCACGGCCAGGCCTCCGACAGCGCGCGACGCTCGGCGGTGCTCATCCTGTTCGGCGAGGGCCCGGCCGGGCCCGACGTGCTGCTGATCGAGAAGTCGGCGCACCTGCGGAGTCACGCCGGCCAGCCGGCCTTCCCCGGGGGCGGCGCCGACCCGGGCGACGACTACCCGGTGGGGACGGCGCTGCGCGAGACCCACGAGGAGGCCGGCGTCGACCCGGCCGGCGTGCGCGTGCTGGCCACGCTGCCCGCGCTGTTCCTCGGCCCGTCGGACAACCTCGTCGTCCCGGTGCTGGGCTGGTGGGACGACCCCCGCGACGTCACCACCGGCGACCCGCGGGAGGTGGCGCGGGTGGCCCGGGTGCCACTGAGCGAGCTGGTCGACCCGGCGAACCGCTTCCGCGTCCGGCACCCCGCCGGCTACGTCGGCCCGGCGTTCGGGGTGGCCGACATGGTCGTCTGGGGCTTCACGGCGGCCCTGCTGGACGCCGTCCTGGAGGCCGCCGGGCTGCACCAGCCGTGGGACGACGGTGACGTGCGCCCCCTCGCCGTCCCGCCGGTGCGGCCCGGCGACGTGCCGGTGGAGCCCGTCGACTCCGATGTCGCCGACCGCGCCGCGCCGACGGTGGCCGAGGACGCCGGGCAGAGCAGCTCCGCGCGTACCGTTCCTGGGCGATGACCACGGCCCCCTCGGGCGCCGGAGGCGTACGACGCCACCGGCCCACCCGCCCGCTGCCCGGCCCGCTGCTGGCTCTCGCCCTCGCCTCGGCCCTGCTCGCGGGGTGCAGCAACTCCGAGCCGGTGCAACCGGAGGTGACCCGCGTCGCCAGCGCGGAGGCCGGGACGGTGCGCACCGCCGCCGACGGCGTCCAGGAGATCACCGTGGAGACCGGCGACGACTACGAGTTCACCCCCGACACCTTCACCGTGGCCCCCGGCGAGGTGCGGCTGACCCTGCTCAACTCGGGGGAGCAGATGACCCACAACCTCCTCTTCTCCGAGGGGGCGGGCCCGACGGAGATCACCGAGCAGATCCCGGTGCTCGGCCCGGGGCTGAGCGAGACGATCGAGTTCACCGTCACCGAGCCCGGCGAGTACCTCTTCGAGTGCAGCTTCCACCTGGCCCTGGGGCAGGTCGGCACGATGACGGTGAGCTCCCCGGGATGACGGTGCCGGGAGCGGGCGGGCTCGCCATCGACCCGGGGCGCTGAGCGATGTCCCTGGTCGACCTGACCCTCATCGTGCTCGCGCTCGTCTTCGCGCTGTCCGGCTTCCGGCAGGGCCTGATCATCTCCGCCACCTCGTTCGTGGGGTTCTTCGGCGGTGCCGTGATCGGCGCCCAACTCTCCGGTCCGATCGCCGACGACCTGGCCAACTCCTCGGTGACCCGGGTGTTCGTCGCCCTCGTCGTCGTCCTGGCCGGCGCGCTGCTCGGCCAGCTGCTGGCCGGGCTGATCGGCCGAGCCGTGCGCAGGTGGGTCACCTGGGAGCCGGCCAAGGTCGTCGACTCGGTGGCCGGGGCGGTGGTCTCCGCCCTCGCCGTCCTGCTCGTCGCGTGGATGGTGGCCATCCCGCTGGCCAGCTCCCCGTTCCCCGGCGTGGCCGGCCAGGTGCGCCAGTCGTCACTCGTCCAGGTCGTCGACCGCACCGTGCCCGACCAGGTGCGCACGCTCTACGACTCGCTGCGCGAGGCGATCGACCGGCAGGGCCTGCCCGACGTCCTGGACCCGCTGACCCCCACCCAGGCACGCGACGTCCCGGCACCGGACCAGGCCCTGCTGGCCAGCCCGGTGGTCGACCAGGTGCGGGGCTCGGTGGTGCAGATCCGGGGGATCGCGGCCTCCTGCTCCCGGCAGATCGACGGCTCCGGCTTCGTCTTCGCCGAGGACCGGGTGATGACCAACGCCCACGTGCTGGCCGGGGTCACGGACCCGAAGGTCATCGCGGAGGGCGAGTCCTACGACGCCGTCACGGTGTACGTCGACGAGCCCACCGACGTCGCCGTGCTGGCCGTCCCCGGCCTCCCGCAGGAGCCGCTGGACTTCGCCGACGTACCCGTCGACACCGGCGCGGACGCGATCGTCATGGGCTACCCCGGCGGTGGGCCCTTCTACGTCGGACCGGCACGGGTGCGCGACCGCGGGGACATCAGCGGCCCCGACTTCCGGGCCACCCGCACCGTGCAGCGCGACGTCTACGCCCTCTACGGGCAGGTGCGGGCGGGCAACTCCGGTGGCCCGCTGCTGGCGGCCGACGGGTCGGTGCTCGGCGTGGTCTTCGCCTCGGCGATCGACGACCCCGAGACCGGCTACGCGCTGACCGCCGAGGAGGTGTCCGAGGCCGTGACGGTCGGTGGGGCGGCGGTCGCCGAGGTCGACACCGGCGCCTGCGAGTAGAAGGACCCTCGTGCCCCCCGGCCTTCGCTGCGCTCAGGCCGGGCCCCTGCACGAGGGCCGCTCCAGCACCTCACCAGCTCGCGGCGGGACCCTGCAGGGGGGCGTTCCATCGGGCTACGTCGCCCAGGCGGCGATGGCGGCGGTGACCTCGTCGGGGGCCTCCTCGTGGGGGAAGTGCCCCACGCCGGGGAGCTCCCGCCACTCGTAGGCGCCGGCCACGTAGCGGCCCGACCCGCGCGCGGTCGAGGGCAGCACCGCGCGGTCGAGTGCCCCGTGCAGTTGGAGGGTGGGTGCGGTGACGGGTGCGGCCATCCGCCGGGCGAAGCGCCACCCGTCCGGGCGCAGCTGCGAGCGACCGGCCCAGCGGTAGTACTCCATCGCCCCGTAGGCCGCCTGGGGGATGCGGCTGGCCGACCGGTACCGGCTCACGGCCTCGGCGAAGTCGGCGGTGTGCACCCAGGAGGGGCCGGCCCAGCGGCGCATCAACTCGGCCACCGGGTCGTCGTCGGGCCGGGTCAGGCGCCGCTCGGGCAGCCGGGGGAGCTGGAAGGGCAGCGCGTAGGCCATGGCCCGCCGCTGCCTGGGGTCGGCGACCGAGCTGCGCAGCCGACGGGGGTGCGCGGCTGAGACGACGACGAGACTGCGCACGCTCCGGGGGTGCAGCGCGGCCATGGTCCACGCCACCAGGCCGCCCCAGTCGGCGCCGACGACCACCGCCTCCTCCTCGCCGAGCGCGCGCACCACCGCGGCGGCGTCGGCGGCTGCGGTCGGCAGGTCGTACCCGCGGGGCGGCTTGTCGCTGGCCCCGTAACCCCGCAGGTCGGGGGCGACCACCCGGAGCCCGGCGGCGGCCAGCCCGGTCAGCTGGTGCCGCCAGGACCACCAGAACTGGGGGAACCCGTGCAGCAACAGCACCAGCGGGCCGCTGCCGGCCTCGGCGGCGTGCAGCCGGACGCCGTTGGCCGAGACGTCCCGGTGCGACCACGGCCCCGGGAGCAGGACGCTGGTGGCGTCGGGCTGCTCCTCGGGCACCGTCACGGCCGCCGCCGGGCGGCGTTCCTCGGCTGCGGGCACCCCACGGTCGCCGCGCCCGGTGAGCCGGCGGGCCCGCTCTCGCGGGTTCAGCGCAGGGGGGCGTGCGCGTCCTGGCGGACGACCTGGCCGTTCCGCACGGTCGGCAGGTCGTGGGTCCGCCGGCCGGGGGCCTCGCGACGCATCACGTCAGGCAGGTCCTGCAGCGTCTCGATGGTGCGCTCGGGCTTCTTGATCTTCTTCACCAGTCGCCAGCCGACGAAGCCGACGATCGCCGCCACCAGGACCAGCAGGGCGAAGACGATGAGGAACGCCGCCCACCGGGGGAGCCAGACGGCGAGCAGTTCGGCGAGGAAGAAGAAGAAGAAGAAACCGGCGAAGGCCAGCATCACGCCGGCTGCGGCGAACGCGGCGGCGCCGGCCCCACCCCGCTTGACCGAGGTGCCGATCTCGGCCTTGGCGAGCTCGATCTCGCTGCGCACGAGGGTGGACACGTCGGCCATGGCGCTCTTGGCGAGCGTGCCGACCGAGGGCTCGGTTGGCCCGGCGGGACGACCCGCCAGCGGAGTGGCCCCGGCGGGACGACCCGCCGGCGGAGTCGTCGAGACACTGTGGGCCACGGATGGCTCCTCCCTGGTCGGTGCCGATCGGACGACGCGGCACGGTGCTGTCCCGGTGATCGTGCCGCATGCGCGTTCCGGCCGCCGTCCCGGATGCCCCGAAGGGGTCCCCGCGGGTGCGTTGCGCCCCCCCGGGGACCCGTCCTCGGGGTCCTTCGTCAGTCCTCGCTGGGGGCGGCGGGGAGCTTGGAGCTGATCAGGTCCATCACCGAGGAGTCCGTCAGGGTGCTGACGTCGCCCAGCTCGCGGTTCTCCGCGATGTCCCGGAGCAGCCGGCGCATGATCTTCCCCGAGCGGGTCTTGGGCAGCTCGGCGACGACCATGATCTGGCGCGGGCTGGCGATCGGCCCGATCTCCTTGCGGACGTGCTGGCGCAGCACCTTCACCAGGTCCTCGCCGGAGTCGACGGCGTCCCCGCGCAGGATGACGAACGCCACGATGCCCTGCCCGGTGGTGGGATCGGTCGCGCCGACGACCGCTGCCTCGGCCACCGTCGGGTGGCTGACCAGCGCGGACTCCACCTCGGTGGTGGAGATGCGGTGCCCGGAGACGTTCATGACGTCGTCGACCCGGCCGAGCAGCCAGATGTCACCGTCGTCGTCGAGCTTGGCGCCGTCGCCGGCGAAGTAGACCCCCTGGCCGTACCGGCTCCAGTAGGTGTCCTTGTACCGCTCGTCGTCGCCCCAGATCGTGCGCAGCATCGCCGGCCAGGGCTCGGTGAGCACCAGGTAGCCGGTGGCGCCGGGCTCGATCGGCTTGCCCTCCTCGTCGACCACGCTGGCCGCGATGCCCGGGAAGGGGCGCTGGGCGGAACCCGGCTTCAGGGTGGTGGTGCCCGGCAGCGGGGTGATCATGTGGCCGCCCGTCTCGGTCTGCCACCAGGTGTCCACGATCGGGCAGCGGCTGCCGCCGATGTTCTTGTGGTACCAGAGCCAGGCCTCGGGGTTGATCGGCTCGCCGACCGAGCCGAGCAGCCGCAGCGAGGAGAGGTCGAACCCGGCCGGGACGTCGTCGCCCCACTTCATGAACGTGCGGATCGTGGTCGGGGCGGTGTACAGGATCGTGACCCCGTACTGCTGCACGATCTCCCACCAGCGGCCCCGGTGCGGGGTCTCCGGGGTGCCCTCGTACATCACCGAGGTCGCCCGGTTGGCCAGCGGTCCGTAGACGATGTAGCTGTGCCCGGTGACCCAGCCGACGTCGGCCGCCGTCCAGAAGACGTCGGTGTCGGGCTTGAGGTCGAAGGTCGCCCAGTGGGTGTAGGAGACCTGGGTGAGGTAGCCGCCGGAGGTGTGCAGGATCCCCTTGGGCTTCGCCGTCGTGCCCGAGGTGTACATGATGTAGAGCGGGTGCTCGGCGTCGAAGGCCTCCGCCTCGTGCTCGGCCGACTGACCGGCGACCAGCTCGTGCCACCAGACGTCGCGGCCCTCGGTCCACTCGACGTCGGTCTCGGTGCGCTTGACCACGAGCACGCTGCGCACGCCCTCGGTCTTGGTCAGCGCCTCGTCGACGTTCGGCTTGAGCGGGCTGGGCGCACCCCGCCGGTACCCGCCGTCGGCGGTGATGACCACCTTCGCGTCGGCGTCGGTGATCCGGCTGGCCAGCGCGTCGGGGGAGAAGCCGCCGAAGACCACCATGTGGACGGCGCCGATGCGGGCGCAGGCCAGCATGGAGATCACCGCCTCCGGGATCATCGGCAGGTAGATCGCCACGCGGTCCCCGGCGGTCACCCCGAGCTCGGTGAGCGCGTTGGCCGTGCGGCAGACCTCGTCCTTGAGCTGGGCGTAGGTCAGCGTGCGGGTGTCGCCGGGCTCGCCGACCCAGTGGTAGGCCACCTGGTCGCCGTGGCCGGCGTCGACGTGCCGGTCGACGCAGTTGACCGCGACGTTGAGCTTCCCGCCGACGAACCACTTTGCGAACGGCGGGTTGCTCCAGTCCAGCGCCTGCTCCCAGGGCTCCGCCCAGTCCAGTCGACGGGCGGCGTCCTCCCAGAAGCCGATCCGGTCGGCGGCAGCGCGCTCGTGGACGTCGGGTCCCGCGTTGGCGGACGCGGCCAGCTCCGGCGGGGGCGGGAAGCCGCCCTCGGGCAGCTGGTCGGACAGGGCCTGATCAGTCGTCTCGCTCATGCGCACCTCCGTGGTCGGGCGCCGCCTGGACTCAGCGGCGCTGCCTCAGTGCACAACCTATGGCCCCCGTCACCCTGTCGTCAGGTCAATGCCGCACGCGGTCGGCACGAGGTGGGCAGACTGGGCGGGTGAGCGACGACGGTGCCCAGGCGCTGGTGGTGTCCCGGCTGCCCGGGGCCGCCGCCCTCGGGCTGCTCGCCCCGCCGTCGGCGGCCGTCGTCCCGGGGCCGCTGCTGGCCGACCCGGCATGGACGGCGCAGCTGCTCACCGCCCGCGCCGTCCGGCAGCGGACCGATGACCGGCGGGTGCTGTCCACCGTGTGGTGGTACTCGCTGTCCAGCGTGCTCCTCACCCCCGTGCTGGCCGGGCTGGTGACCGGGGTGGGGCTGTCGGCGCGGCTGGCGGACACCACGGTGCACGCGCTCGCCGGTGGGGTGCCGGTCGCGGCGACCACCCGCGGGGTCCGTGACCCGGACCTGGCCGGGGACCTGCGGACGACGATCGGCGCGGTCGTGGCCGCGGTGGCCGAGGCCGGCGGGGCCCGGGAGCGGCCGCTGTGGGCGATCGCGACCGACTCGCTGGCCAACCGGCTGCTCGCCCTGGGCCGCGCTGTCGGCGACGTCGCCGCGGTGACCGCGCTGGCCGGGCCGCTGGCCGCCGCGATCGGGGCGCCGCTGCCGGTGCCGCGCTACGTCGACGTCGGCCGGCCCGACGGCAGCACGGCCCGGTTCACCCGGCGTGCCTCCTGCTGCCTGCTCTACCGGGTGCCGCACGAGGTGCTCTGCACCTCGTGCCCGCGCCGGGACCCGGCGGAGCGTCAGGTGCTGCTCGAGGACCTCGCCGAACGGATGTGACCGGCACGGGGGCGCCACGCGGCGCCCCCGTGCCGACGATCAGCAGGCGCCGACGTCGTAGGCCCGCAGCGGCACCGTGAAGCGGCAGCCGTACTGCGGGTCGGCGACCACCTCGGCGTCGAGCACGTCGTCACCGGCCGGCCGCACGCCGTCCTCGACCCAGGCGACCAGGTCGGTGAACGCCTGCTGGTACTCCTGCGCGCTGAAGTCGCAGTGCGCGACGGAGCGGATGGCCCGCTGCACGAGCAGGTCGCTGTTCCCCCGGGCCGCGGCGTCGCGGGCGTACTCCTGCTCCATGCTGAACGGCACGAAAAGGTCGCCCAGGCCGTGCAGCGACAGCACCGGCACGTCGAAGCGCCCGTCGATGGTGGGCACCCCGGACAGGCCGTTGCTGCCGCGGTCGGCCCGCACCCGCAGGACCTCCTCGTTGAGCGCCCGCTCCTCGGCCGTCAGCTGCGGGTCGGCGTCCAGCTGGTAGACCGTGTCGGCGTTGCCGCCGACCGCGCCGCGCTCCTCCCCGAGGCCCGGGAAGACCGGGTACACGGTGAACAGGAAGTCGGCGAAGGCGCTGAAGCCCAGCTCGAACAGCGGCCGGTCCCCACCGGTCCGCTGCTCGGTCAGGGCGCGCAGGTCCTCGCCGGCCTCGGTGAGCACGTACGGGTAGGGGGTGCCCAGCTCGGCCTTCATCTCCGGCACGGTGGTGGTCAGGTAGTCGGCCGGCGCCGGGTAGACCGGCGGGGTGTCGGTGAGCGCCTGGGCGGCGGCGTTGTAGTCCAGGAACGTGTCGAACAGCCGCCGGTCGCCCATGACACCGCAGGCCGGCAGCGCGCCGTCGTAGGCGTTCGGGTACTGCTCGATGCTCACCCCGGTCACGTGCCCGCCCATCGAGACCCCGGACAGGTAGGTGAGGTCGGCCTTGCCCACGGTCTTCTCGAAGTACGTGAGCAGCCGGTGGGTGCTCTTCACCCCGGAGACGACGTCGTACCCGTTCTCGGTGTAGCTGGAGGCGGCCCAGGCGTAGCCCTCGTCGACCAGGTGCTGCCGGAGCCCGTCGGGTGGGGAGTCGACGGTCAGGGTGGGGCCGGTGCCGCGGTACCCGTGCGCCCACATCACCAGGTCGCCGTTCCAGTCCGCCGGCACCTCGATCCGGTAGCCGGCGCCCTTCAGCACGCCCCAGCTGCGGGTGGTGGTGCTGCCCGGCAGCGCCTCGAACGGCAGCGCCGCCTCGTCGACGAGGTACTCGACCTCGGGCGACTGCGGGTACTGGGGGGCGGGCTGGTGCGCCGGCTGGGCCGCGGCCGGGCCGGTGAACACGGTGCTGACCAGGGCCAGTGCCATCGGCGCGAGCAGCAGTCGGGTGGGGCGGTGCATGGGGGCCTCCGGGGACGTCGTCGTTGACGGTGACCGGACGCTAGCCCTGCGTGTTGTGGATCACATGGGCGGGTCGGCCGCGCGGCGGGCCCGGTAGGCGGCCACGTGCTCGCGATTGGCGCACGTGCTGTCGCAGAACCGTCGGCCGGCGTTCTTGGTGAGGTCGACCAGGACGTCGTCGCAGCCGGAGGCAGCACACCGGCGCAAGCGGTCGAGCGCGCCGGCGCGCACCACGTCGGCCAGCGCCATGGCGGCCTCCACGCCCCACCGGTCGGCGACCGGGGCCGCCGACTCGGTGGCGTGCACGTGGTAGCCCCAGTCGTCGTGCCGGACCAGCTGCGGCAGGGCGTTCCCCTCGCGCAGCAGCCGGTTGACGATGGTCACCACGCCGTCCTCGTCGGCGTCCCAGACCCGGGCCAGCACCGACCGCAGCTCGTGCACCGCGGCCAGCTCGGCGGCGTCGCCGGCCCGGCTGCCGGTGAACTGCCAGTCGTCCAGGAACGCGGCCAGCGCCGCCGGGTCGGGCAGCCGCTCCTCGCCGTCCCCGGTGGTGTTCACCAGCGCGGCGGCGCTGGCGAGCCCCATCTCCGTGTCATGGGCAAAGAGCATGTGACTCCTGTACTCCTCTGCTAGCGTCCGCTGTACAGGAGCGTACGTCGGTTGACTCCTGACGAGGAGGTGTCTGCCGTGGTGGACCGCCGGACCGGGCTGATCGGACTGCTGCTGGCCGTGGTCTCCGCGGCCGCGTTCGGCACCTCGGGGGTGTTCGCCACCGCGCTGCTGGACGCCGGCTGGACCGCCGGCTCCGCCGTGACCGTGCGGATCGGGGTGGCCTCGCTGGCGCTCGCCGTCCCGGCCCTGGTCCAGCTGCGCGGCAGGTGGTCGCTGCTGCGGGCCAACGCCGGCGCCGTCCTGGCCTTCGGCGCGCTCGCCGTCGCGCTGCCCCAGCTGGCCTACTTCTACGCCGTCTCCCGGCTGTCGGTGGGCGTGGCGCTGCTGCTGGAGTACTCCGGGGTGCTGCTGGTCGTGCTGTGGACCTGGGCGCGGCTCGGGCAGCGGCCCAGCCGGGTCACCGGCGCCGGGGTCGTGGTGGCCGTCGGCGGCCTGGTGCTGGTCCTCGACGTCCTCAGCGGCGCCCGGATCGACCCGGTGGGCGTGATGTGGGGGCTGATCGCAGCGGTGGGGCTCGCCTCCTACTTCGTCCTCTCCGCACACTCCGACGACGCGCTGCCGCCGCTGGTCAGCGCCTGGGCCGGGCTCGCGGTGGGTGCGCTGCTGCTCGGGGCAGCCGCCCTGGTCGGCGTCCTCCCGTGGCGCACCGCCGCCGTGGACGTCGAGCTGGCCGGCCGGTCGACCAGCTGGCTGGTCCCGGTGCTCGGCGTGGCACTGGTGTCGGCGGCGCTCGCCTACGCCACCGGGATCGCGGCCGTCCGGCGGCTGGGCTCGCGGCTCGCCTCGTTCGTCGGTCTCGGCGAGGTGCTGTTCGCGGTGGTGGCGGCCTGGCTGGCGCTGGGGCAGCAGCCGGGCGTCGTGCAGCTGGTCGGCGGGGTCGTCGTCCTGGTGGGGATCGTGCTGGTCCGGCTGGGCGAGGACCGCCCGCCGGCCGACACGGCCGACGTCGACCCGGTGCCGGCCGGTGCGGAGCCCGCGGCGCCGGCCTCCCGGCCGCCGGCGCCGACGACGCCCGGGACCTGAACCGACGACGGCCCCCGGGTCAGCCCGAGGCGGACCGGGGGGCGGTGGTGTCGCTGATCCGGGGGAAGGGCGTGGTGGAGAAGACCGTCTCGACCGGCAGCTGGAAGAACTCGGCGATGCGCAGCGCCAGGTTCAGGCTGGGGTTGTACTCGCCCCGCTCCAGGTAGCCGATCGTCTGGTAGTGCACGCCGAGGGCGTCGGCGAGCTCGCGCCGGCTGACCCCCTGCTCGGCCCGGAGCAGGGCGATCCGGTTGAAGACGCCCTCGTTCACCCGCTCACCGCACCCACTGCAGAGCCGTCTCCCGTGCCGCCTCGACCGTCGACCCCGACTGCCGCCGGGCCATCCGGCGCAGCACTCGAGGTGCCACCACCAGGCCGGCCACCGTCCAGGCGCCGAGGACCAGCAGCATCGGGGCGGTCCGCCAGGAGTCTCCCAGCTCGCCGACGACCGCCTCCGGGGGGAGGAAGGCCGAGCGCAGCCCGAGCCCGATCCAGTAGACCGGGAAGACCTGGGCGACGGCCTGCACCCAGCCCCACATCGCCTGGATCGGGACGAAGATGCCGGAGATCGCGGTGATGAGCAGGACCGGCACCATCCCCCAGGTGCCCATCTTCTGGACGCCGGGCACCACCGAGCCCAGCACCATGCCCCAGGGCATCGTGGCCAGCACTCCGAGCACGATCAGGCCCAGGACGGCGAGCCAGCTGCCCACGCCGCCGGGCATCACGTCGTCGAAGAGCAGCAGGCTCGGGACGAGGACGACGAGCAGGCTGGGCAGCAGGGTCAGCGACTGCAGCGTCAGCTGCCCGGTGACGTAGCCCTCCATCCCGTGCGGCAGCGCCTTGTGCCGCAGCAGCGTGCCGTCCTCCCGCTCCATCGCCAGCGAGTACCCCGGCCCGATCACGAGGCCGAAGGTGAGCAGCCCGCCCAGGATGCTGGGCAGCGCGAACGTCGGGTAGAGCAGGCCGGTGTCGCCCACCTCGTTGTCCCGGTTGAACCACAGGACGGCGAGGGTGACCACGCCGATGAAGAGGTAGAAGCCCTGGTCCTGCGCGCTGCGCAGGCTCTGCGCGAACTCCGTCCAGCCGCGGCGCAGGCCCTGACGCACGGCCTGGCGGGAGGCGCTCACCGGGCCACCTCCGCGAGGTGCCGCTGCGGCCGGGACTCGAAGCGCTGGACCATGGCGATGTACGTGTCCTCCAGGTCGGCCCGCCGCACCTCCAGGTCGGTGAGCTCGTCGCCGTGCTGGTCGAGCAGCCGGCGGACGAAGGGGACGATCTCGTCGGTGGCGTGCACGAACTGCTCGCCGTCCCGGACCCACCGGACCTCGCTGGTGCCGGCCACCTGCCGGGTCAGCGCCGCCGCGCTGCCGTCGGCGACGATCCGCCCGTCGGTGAGGATGAGGATCCGGTCGGCGAGCCGTTCGGCCTCACCCAGGTCATGGGTGGTGAGCAGGATGGAGGTGCCCTCGAGGTCGGAGAGCCGGTGCACCAGGTCGTGGAAGTCGCGGCGGGCCTGCGGGTCGAACCCGGCGGTCGGCTCGTCCAGGAACAGCAGCTCCGGCCGCCCGATCAGCCCGACGGCGACGTCCAGCCGTCGGCGGCGCCCGCCGGAGAGGGTGGCGATCTTCCGGTCGGCCTCCTCGGTCAGCCCGACCGTGGACAGCAGGTCCTCGACCTCCCAGGGGCGTGTGCGCTCGGCCGTCGAGTAGGGCTCGTAGTAGCCGCCCAGGTAGCCGAGCAGCCGGCGGGGCGTCCAGCGTGGGTGGTCGCGCCAGGACTGCAGGACCACCCCGATCCGGGCGCGCCAGGCGTCGTCGCCGCGGGCCGGGTCGGCGCCGAGCACCTCCACGGTGCCGGCCGAGGGCAGCCGGAAGCCCTCCAGCACCTCGATCGTGGTGGTCTTCCCCGCGCCGTTGGGGCCCAGCAGGCAGACCACCTCGCCCTGGTGGACGTCGAAGTCGACCCCGCTCAGCACCTCGTGGTTCCCGTAGGCCATCCGCAGGCCCCGGACCCGGACGGCGGGTCGGGCGCCCGGCGGACCCAGCTGAGGAGGCTCGGCGGAGTCGGGGGACTCGGGGACTGCGGCCATGGCACACCACTCCTGGGACAGGGAGGAGCTGACGGCCGTGATAGTAGGACTGCTACATCCAGAGCACCAGTACTCTGCTCGCCGGTCGTCGTCCCGTCAGCCGGCCCGCACCCGGCGGACCCAGCGGGCGATCTGCTCGGCGGTCTCCTCGGTGCGGGTCAGGGCCACCATGTGCCCGGCGCCGGGCAGCTGGACCAGCTCGCCGTCGGCGAGCTCCGGCATCAGCTCGTCGATCTCCTGCTGCGGCACCTCCGGGTCGTGCTCTCCGTGCAGCACCAGGGTGGGGACGGTCAGCGCCGAGGCGTACCGGACGCCGTTGGTGCTGACGCTGGCCAGCGTCGTCCGGGCCAGCGGCACCCGCCGGCTGCCCATGAAGTCCTCCCGGACCTGGGCGACCGCGGCCTCCGGTGCACCCGGCTCGAAGGCGAACTTCCGCACCAGCCGGTCGGCCAGCGGCTCGAAGGGCCGCACCCGGTTCGCGACGACCGCCACCAGGCGCAGCGCCTTCAACCAGCTGCGACGCACGATCCGGCGCGCCATCGGCGGCAGCCCGTCGGCCGGGAACCCGGCGAACGTCACCCCCGAGCCGCCCGACCCGGCGAACACCACCCCGGCGATGCGGTCCAGCCCGAGGTCGCGGGCGTGCACGATGATGATGCCGCCGCCGAGGCTGTTGCCGACCACGACCGCCTGCTGACCATCGGGCACCACCTCGGCGAGCACGGTGGCCAGGTCCTGGGCGTGCGCCTCGAGGCTGTAGTCGTCGGCGGGGGCGTTGCCGCTGCGACCGTGTCCCCGCAGGTCGTACCGGACCACGCGGTGTCGGTCGGCGAGCAGCTCGGGTACGCGGCCCCACGAGTCGGTGGTCATGCCCAGGCCGTTGACGAGCACGACGACCGGGCCGTCGGCCGGGCCCTGGGTCTGCAGGGTCAGGACGGTGGCATCGAAGGAGACGACGTAGGACACCGAGGAACGGTATGTCGGCCGCGTGCCGCCCGCTCGACGATCAGCCGGCGCCGAGGGCCACCACGTCGCCGACCACCCACACGGCGGGCGGGCGGACGCCCTCGTCGGCGATGGTCTTCCCCAGCCCGGCGAGGGTGGTGCGCAGGGTCCGCTGTGCCGGGGTGGCGCCGTCGCTGACCACGGCGACCGGCGTGTCCGGGGCCCGGCCGTGCTCGACCAGGGCGGCGGAGATCGCCGGGGCGGTGTCCACCCCCATCAGCACCACGACGGTGCCGCGCAGCCGGCCCAGCGCCGCCCAGTCGACCAGCGACGCCGGGTGCCCCGGCGGCACGTGCCCGGAGACGACGACGAACTCGTGCGTCAGCCCGCGGTGGGTGACCGGGACGCCGGCCAGGCCGGGGACGGCGATGGCACTGGTCACGCCCGGCACGACCTCGACCGGCACGCCGGCGGCCGCGCACGCCTCCAGCTCCTCGTAGCCCCGGCCGAAGACGAACGGGTCACCGCCCTTGAGCCGCACCACCCGGCGGCCGGCCAGCGCGTGGGAGACCAGCAGTTCGTTGATCTGCTCCTGCGCCATCGAGCGACCGCGCGGCAGCTTGGAGGCGTCGATGACCAGCACGTCGGCCGGCAGGGAGGCCAGCAGCCCCTGCGGCGCCAGGTGGTCGGCGACGACGACGTCTGCCGTGGCGACCGCCTGTCGGCCGCGCACCGTCACCAGTCCGGGGTCGCCCGGCCCGCCGCCCACCAGGACGACGCTGCCGGCGGCCACCGAGGGCGTGCGGGAGGCGCGGTCGGCGATGGAGCCGTCGGTCAGCCCGGTCAGCACCGCGTCCCGGACGCCGATGGCCCGCTGCGGGTCACCGCCGCCGTGCACGCCGATGACGAGGTCGCCCTGCCGGCCGACCGCCGGGGTCCAGACGCTGGAGGCGCCGCGGTCGTCGGCGCGGGCGCAGAACACCCGGTCGCGCTCGGCCTCGGCGGCGACGGCGGCGTTCACGGCTGGGTCGTCGGTGGCGGCCACGGCGTACCAGGCGCCGGACAGGTCGCCCTGGACCCAGCGCCGCGGGTGCCAGGTGACCGAACCGGGCGCGACCAGCGCCTCGAGGGCCGGGGTGAGCTCGGGGCTGACCACGGTGACCTGCGCGCGGGCCTCGAGCAGGCCGGCGACCCGGCGGTGCGCGACCTGGCCCCCGCCGACGACGACGACGCGGCGACCGGCCAGCCGCAGACCCACCGGGTAGACGGTGCCCGGATCGGGAGAGGCGCTCACTTCTCGGTGACCCCTGCCGAGTCGAAGGTGGCGACGTCGCGCAGCGCGCGGGCCGCGCTGGCCACCAGGGGCAGGCTCAGCAGTGCTCCGGTGCCCTCGCCGAGGCGCAGGTCGAGCCCGAGCAGCGGGCGCAGTCCCAGCGCACGCAGGGCCTGACCGGAGCCGGGCTCGGCGGAGGTGTGACCGGCAAACGCGTGTTCCAGGGCAGCCGGGCACAGGGCTGCGGCGACGAGGGCGGCCGAGCCGGCGATCACGCCGTCCAGCAGCACCGGCACCCGGGCAGCGGCGGCGCCCAGCACGAAGCCGGCCAGCGCCGCGTGCTCGAGCCCGCCGAGCTCGGCCAGCGCGGCGAGCGCCGCCTCGGGGGTGGCCGGGCGGGCCGGCACGCGGGCGACCGCGCGGGTGACCACCTCGATCTTGCGGGCCAGCGTGGGGTCGTCGATGCCGGTGCCGCGACCGGTCGCCTCGACCGGGGCGGCGCCGGTGAACACGCAGACCAGGGCCGCGGAGGCGGTGGTGTTGCCGATCCCCATGTCGCCGGTGACCAGGCAGCCGTGGTCGGCGGCGAGCGTCGTCGCCACCTCGATGCCGACCTCGACCGCCGGCCGGGCCTCGGTGAGGGTCATCGCCGGGCCGCGGGAGAGGTCGGCGGTGCCGCGGCGGACGTTGCGCTCCAGCAGGCCCGCGGCGGGGCCGACCGGGGAAGCGACCCCGACGTCGACCACGACGACGTCGGCGCCCAGCTGTGCGGCGAAGGCGTTGACCACCGCACCGCCGGCGGCGAGGTTCGCCACCATCTGCGCGGTGACCTCCTGCGGCCACGGGGTGACCCCCTGGGCGTGCACCCCGTGGTCGCCGGCGAAGACCGCGACCGCGGCCGGCTCGGGCAGCGGGGGCGGGCACGCCCCGGCGGTGCCGGCCAGCTGCGCGGCGACGTCCTCGAGCACCCCGAGGGAGCCGGGGGGCTTGGTCATCCGGTCCAGCCGCTCCCGGGCGGCCCGCTCGGCGGCGGCGTCCCGTGGGGCGATGGACGCGATGGTCGCGCCCAGCAGCGTGCCGGCGAAGGGGGTCGGGTCGGTGCTCAGCGGACCTCCTCGGTCGTGATGATCGGGTCAAGGGTCTCAGCCAGCGCCGACGCGAACGCACGGGAGGTCTCCGGGTCGCGGACGGCGATCCGCAGGTGGTCGCTGCTCAGGCCGGGGAACGTGTCGCCCCGGCGCACCGCCCAGCCCCGTTCCCGGAGCCGTTCGCGCACCCGGGCGCCCTCCCGCAGCCGCAGCAGCACGAAGGACGAGCGCGGGTCGGCGACCACCTCGACCGCGGGTGGCAGCGCCGCCAGCAGCGCGGCCCGGTGTGCGGTCAGCTGGTGCGCCACCTCCTCGGCCTCGGCGCGGGCGGCCGGGGTGGTGCAGGCGGTCAGGGCGGCCAGCGCGGGGGTCGAGACCGGCCAGTGCGGTTGCTGGGCGGCCAGCGCGGCGACCAGGTCGGCCGGGCCCAGGGCGTAGCCGACCCGCAGCCCGGCCAGGCCCCAGGTCTTCGTCAGGCTGCGCACCACGAGCAAGCCGGGCAGGTCGCTGCGGCCGGTCAGCGACTCCGGCTCGCCGGGCACGGTGTCGGCGAACGCCTCGTCGACCAGCAGCACCCGGCCGGGGCGGGCCAGCGCGGCGAGGTCGGCGGCCGGGTGCAGCACCGACGTCGGGTTGGTCGGGTTGCCGACGACGACGAGGTCGGCGTCGGCCGGGACCGTCGCCGGGTCCAGCCGGTACCCCGGCGCGGTCAGCAGCAGCCGCTCCACCGGGTGGCCCGCGGCGCGCAGGGCGGCCTCGGGCTCGGTGAAGGACGGGTGGACGACGACCGCCCGGCGGGGGCGCAGCGCCCGGGCGACCAGCGTGAACGTCTCGGCCGCCCCCGCGGTCAGCAGCACCTCGGCCGGGTCGCGGCGGTGCGCGGCGGCGACGGCGGCGCGGGCGGGGCGCAGGTCGGGGTACGCGGCGCTGGCCTCGACCGCCTCGTGCAGCACGGTGCGCAGCCAGGGCGGGGGAGCGTCGGCGCGGACGTTCACCGCCAGGTCCACCAGGCCGGGACCGACCTCGGCGTCGCCATGGTGCCGGAGGTCGATGTCACCGTGCCGGAGGTCGGGGTCGAGGGCCACCGCGACGGTCACCCGGCCGAGCACCGTCTTGCCGACGACGAGCCGCCCACCCTCGAGCAGCGCCGCGGCCTCGGCCACCGACGCCGTGCCGACGGCGGCGGCGACCCGCCCCGACGGGGCCGGCACCGGGACGGCGGCCAGGGCGGCCGCAGGGTGCCCGGTCAGCGGCCAGCCGCGGCGGGCGGCGGCCTCGCGCAGCCCCGGCTCGGCGGCCCGGCTGTCCAGCGTGGCCAGCCGGACGGGGCCCTCCGGCGCCGGCAGCACCGCATCGACGGCGGCCAGCAGCTCGTCGGCGGTCGCCCCGGAGCGTGCGCCGATGCCCACCACGATCACGCCGTCACCCCGGGGCGGTCGGGGAGCGCGGCGATCAGCGCGTCGGCGTCCCGGGGGAGGGCGCCGTCGGGCAGCAGCCCGAGGGCCTGCAGCCGGGCGCCGACGCTGAGCGCCCACGGGCGGTCCAGCCGGGCGCGGGCCAGCAGCGCGTCGTCGCCCAGGACGACGTCCGGTGCGCCCTGCACCACCCCGCCGTCCACCACCACGGCGACCTCGTCGGCCCAGCGCAGCGCCAGGTCGACGTCGTGGGTGCTCATCACGATCGTCGAGTCGGCCTCCTGCAGCCGGGTGAGGGCGGCCAGTGCCTCGCCGACCGCGGTCGGGTCGAGCCCGGCGGTCGGCTCGTCGAGCATCAGCACGCAGGGCCGCATGGCGACCGCGCCGGCGATGGCGACCCGCTTCCGTTCGCCGTAGGAGAGCTGGTGCGTCGGGCGGCCGGCCAGGTGCGCCACGGCGAGCAGCTCCAGGGCCTCGGTGACCCGCGCCCGCACCTCGTCCTCGAGCAGGCCGAGGTTCACCGGCCCGAAGGAGACGTCCTGGGCGACCGAGGCGCTGAACAGCTGGTCGTCGGGGTCCTGCAGCACCAACTGCACCGCCTGCCGGTGCGCCCGCAGGCCCTTCCGGGTGGCGTTCAGCTCGGCGCCGTCCAGGGTGATGCGGCCGCGCACCGGTGCCAGCGCACCGGACAGACAGCGCAGCAGCGTCGTCTTGCCCGACCCGTTCGCGCCCAGCAACGCGAGCCGGCGGCCGGGCGGCACGGTCAGCGAGGCCCCGTCCAGCACCCGGGCGCCGCGCTCGTACCCGGCGACCAGGCCCTCGGCCGCCAGCGTCAGGTGGCTCATGCCAGCACGCTCACGGTGACCAGGGCGGCCAGCCCGACGACGGTGCTCGCGACGAACCGGCGGGAGGAGGGCAGCACCTCCGGCAGCACCCGCAACCCGGTCTCCATGCCGCGCCCGGCCAGCCCGTCGGACAGCCGGCGGGCCCGGTCCCAGGAGCGGGTCAGCACCGCGGCGGCCAGCATCCCCGAGGAGCGGTAGGAGTTCCGGAAGCCCGCGTGCCCCATCCGGGCGGCCTGCGCCTCGCGGATGGTGGACAGGCTGGTGAGCAGCACGAACAGCATCCGGTAGGTCACCGAGGCCACCTCGACCACGGCGTCGGGCACCCGCATCCGGTGCAGCGCCGGCAGCAGGTCCGACATCGGCGTCGTCGTCGCCAGCAGCAGCACCGCCGCGCTGCCGGCCACCGCGTGCCCGACCAGCCCGCCCGCCCGGGCGGCGGCGTCCGGTGCCCAGCCGAGGCCGCCGTCCCCGACCTGGACCACGGCGGTCACCGCCCCGATCAGGATGAACGCCAGCGGCAGCCGCACCGCGCGGGCGAACGTGCGCGCCGGCACCCGGGCCGGGCCCAGCGCCAGGACGACGGCGGCCAGCCCGACCAGCAGGCTCCCCGGCCAGGCCGGCAGCACCAGCGCGGCGAGCACCAGCCCTCCGCTGAGCAGCAGCTTGTCGGCGGGGGAGCGCAGCCGCCAGGCACTGGCCCAGGCGGCGTCGTCGATCGCCAGCCCGGTCACGGTGTCGCGGGGGGCGTGGCTGCCTCCTCCGCCGTCCGGCGCTGTCGCTCCGCCGTCCGCCTGCCCTTCAGCCGGCCGAGCACGTAGCCCAGCACGCCGCCACCCAGCGCCGCCTGCATCGCGAACAGGCCGGACTCGATCTCCGAGGAGCCCGGGGAGAAGACCGACTCGAACCACGGCTCGTAGCCGGCGTCGGACTCCTCGATCAGCTCGGTGGCCTGACTGTCCGTGCCGGCGTACTCGCTGCCGCCGTCGAGCAGCAGCGGGGTGGCGAACAGGGCGATCACGGCCAGCACCAGCAGCGCGGTGACCAGGTGCCGCCTCATCGCTCACCACCCGGGGTGGCCTCGGCCACCGGGGGCTGATCGGGTTCCGGCGTGCGGCGGAGGACGCCGAGGCGCTCCAGCTCGGGCCGGGCGTTGACCACCAGCACCCGGAACAGCAGGACGCCGAGCAGGCCCTCGCCGATCGCCAGCGGTACCTGGGTGAACGCGAAGACGGACAGGAACTTCGCCGCCGCCCCGGCGAAGCCACTGGCTGCGTCGGGGTGCGCCCAGGCCAGCTGCAGCGCCGTCGTCACGTAGGTGGCCAGGTCGGCCACGGCCATCGCGGCGAAGACCCCGGGGAGCAGGCCGCCCCCGCTGTGCCGGACCAGCCGGTAGGCGGCGTAGCCGGCCCAGGGACCGACCACCGCCATCGAGAACGCGTTGGCGCCCAGGGTGGTCAGCCCGCCGTGCGCCAGCAGCAGTGCCTGGAACAGCAGCACCACCGTGCCGAGCAGGGCCATCACCGGTGGTCGGAACAGGACGGCGCCCAGCCCGGTGCCGGTCGGGTGGCTGGAGCTGCCGGTGATCGAGGGCAGCTTGATCGCGCTCAGCACGAAGGTGAACGCCCCGGCAGCGCCGAGCAGCAGGGTCGACTCCGGGTTCTCGCGCACCTCCTTGGCCACGGCCCGGGCACCGTGGACGACGAACGGGGCGGCGGCGATCGTCCAGCCGATCGCGTGCGCGGGTGGCAGGAACCCCTCAGCGATGTGCATGCCCGACCTCCTGGGGGACCCGCGCGGCGGCGGCGACGAAGCGGGTGGCCATCCCGGGGGACCCGGCCCAGTTCAGGTGCAGGTAGGACGCGTGCACGTTGCCGGTCACGAAGCCCTCCGGCCCGTCGGCGTTCCACTGCCAGGCGGGGGTCGCCCCGGCGGCCGGACCGGCGGTGGTGCGGTGGAACTCGTGGCCGCGCACCCGGGTGCCGGCCGGGGCAAGCACGCTGTCGGTGAGCGCCACCGCCGCGCGGTAGCCCAGCGTGAGCCGGGGGTGCATCGCCGTCGTCGTCGGCAGCACACCGCACATCGGCTCGCCGTCCAGCTCCTGGGAGAGGTACAACAGCCCGGCGCACTCCGCGGCGATCGGGCCGCCGCGGGCGGCGAGGTCGGCGATCGCCGTCCGCAGGCCGACGTTTGCGCTGAGCGCGCTGGCGTGCACCTCGGGGAAGCCGCCGCCGACGACCAGCGCCCGGGTGCCCTCGGGGAGAGCGCCGTCCCGCAGCGGGTCGACGGTCACCACCTCGGCGCCGGCCGCGGTGAGCAGCTCGGCGGTCTCGGCGTAGCCGAAGGTGAACGCCGGGCCGCCGGCCACCGCAACGACCGGGCGGCCCTCGACCGGGGTCACCTCGGCGGCCGGGTCCCACGGCTCGCCGGTGAGGTCCGGCGCGGTGCGGGCCAGCCGCAGGACGGCGTCCAGGTCGATGCTGGACTCGACGACCGCGCCCAGCGCGCGCACGGTGCGCACCGCCTCCGCCGACCGCTCGGCGGCCGGCACCAGGCCCAGGTGCCGGGACGGCGTCTGCAGCTCCGCGATCCGGCGGACCGCACCGAGCACCGGCACCCCGGCCGTGCCCAGCGCCTCGCGCAGGATCGCCTCGTGCCGGTCGCTGCCGACCCGGTTGAGGACGACGCCGCCGATCCGCACCGTCGGGTCGAAGGTGGCGAACCCGTGCACCAGCGCGGCCACGCTGCGGGCCTGGGACGCCGCGTCGACGACCAGCACCACCGGGGCCTGCAGGTGCGCGGCGACCTGGGCGGTGGAGCCGTAGCCGGGCTCGACGCTGGCGTGTGCGGCGCCGTCGAACAGCCCCATCACGCCCTCGACCACCGCGACGTCGGCGCCCCGCGAGCCGTGCAGGAACAGCGGGGTGATCCGGTCGTCGCCGACCAGCCACTTGTCCAGGTTGCGACCCGGGCGGCCGGCGGCGAGACCGTGGTAGCCCGGGTCGATGTAGTCGGGGCCGACCTTGTGCGGGCTCACGGAGAGCCCACGGTTGGTGAGCGCAGCGATCAGCCCGGTCGTGATCGACGTCTTGCCGGCGTTCGACGACGGCGCCGCCACCACGATCCGCGGGATGGTGGTCATCGCCCGACCCCCGCCGCGACAGAAATGGCCATCTCTGTCCCCGGGTGGGGACGTGACGGTCGACAAGGAGCGACAGAAATGGCCATTTCTGTCGGACAGGACGGGCGGGTCACCACTCGATCCCCCGTTGGCCCTTCTGGCCGGCGTCCATCGGGTGCTTGACCTTGGTCATCTCCACGACCAGGTCGGCGGCCTCGATCAGCGCCGGCGGGGCGTTGCGCCCGGTGATGACGACGTGCTGGCTGCCCGGCCGGTTCGTCAGGGTCTCGACGACGTCGTCGATGTCGACCCAGCCCCACTTCAGCGGGTAGGTGAACTCGTCGAGCACGTAGAAGCGGTGCGCCTCGGCGGCCAGGTCGCGCTTGATCTGCGCCCAGCCCTCGGCGGCGTCACCGGCGTGGTCGGTCTCGTCGCCGTGCTTGCGGGACCACGACCAGCCCGAGCCCATCTTGTGCCAGACCACCGGGCCGCCCTCGCCGGTGGTCTCGTGCACCCGGCCCAGTGCGGTCAGCGCGTTCTCCTCGCCGACCTTCCACTTGGCGCTCTTGACGAACTGGTAGACCGCGATCGACCAGCCCTGGTTCCACGCCCGCATCGCCATCCCGAAGGCGGCGGTGGACTTGCCCTTCATCTCGCCCGTGTGCACTGCGAGCAGCGGCCGGTTGCGGCGCTGCCGGGTGGTCAGCCCGTCGACCGGGACCGCGGTGACCTGTCCCTGCGGCACTAGTCCTCCTCGCTGGCGCTCGTCGGCCGACTGCCTGGCACTGTGCTCATCGGTGAGCTCGCGAGCTCGCTCACTAGGCCGCCTCTCGCACCGTGCGGACCAGCGACTCCGCGCCGAGCTCCTCGAGCCGCATCGTCTGTGCGCCCAGCGCCGTGCCCAGCGACGCGGCCAGTCCCAGCCGCACCGGCCCGGACTCGCAGTCGACGACGACGCTCGCCGTCCCGGCCGCGGCCAGCAGGCCGGCGGCCCGGCGGGCGTCGGAGAGGTGGTCACCGCCGCGCGGCCCGGTCGCCCGGCCGTCGGTGACGACGACGAGCAGCGGACGGCGCTGCGGGTCACGGACCCGCTCCAGCCGCAGCGTCTCGTGCGCTCGCAGCAGCCCCGCGGCGAGCGGCGTGCGCCCGCCGGTGGGCAGGCTGGTCAGCCGGGCGGCCGCGGCCTCCACCGACCAGGTCGGCGGCAGGGTCAGCTCGGCGTCCCCGCCGCGGAAGGTGATCAGCCCGACCTTGTCCCGGCGCTGGTAGGCGTCCATCAGCAGCGAGAGGACGGCGCCCTTCACCGCGGCCATCCGGGATCGGGCGCCCATCGAGCCGCTGGCGTCGACCACGAAGAGGACCAGGTTGCCCTCCCGGCCCTCCAGCGTCGCCTGGCGCAGGTCCTCGTGCTGCAGGCGCAGCCCGGCGCCCGTGCGGCCACGGGCCCGCTGGTGCGGTGCCGCGGCCAGCACGGTGTCGACCAGGTGCAACTTGGTGACGCTGCCCTCGGGACGGCGGGAGCCGACCACCCGGCCGCGCTCGCTGCGCGCCTTCGATCGCCGGCCCGCCGCGCCCGCACCGATGCCGGGGACCTCCAGCCGCTGCACCCGGAACGCGGCGTCCGGGGCGACGGCGGCCTTCTCCGGGGCGGGCGCGGCGTCGGTGTGCCCGCCGCCCTCACCCCGCGGCGCCGTCGTCGGCGGCTGCTCGTCCGCAGCCCCGCCGTCCTCCGGAGCCGGCGCCGACTCACCCTCAGCACCACCGGAATGGCCATCCTGGTGGTCGGGGGAGCCGTCGCCCGGGGGAGGGCTGCCGTCGTCTGGGCCGTCGGTGGGGTCGGTGCCCTCGGGTGGGGTGGGGTCGTCGTCCGGGTCGTCGTCGGGGCGGGAGTCGGTGAGGGCCTGGTCCAGGGTGTCGTCGTCGAGGCCGGGGGCGTCGAAGGGGTTGCGCCGGCGGCGGTGCGGGAGGGCGAGCCGGGCGGCGACCCGGACGTCGTCCTCGGTGACGTCGGTGCGGCCGCACCAGGCGGCGTGCGCGATCGCGGCGCGGGCGGTGACCAGGTCGGCGCGCAGGCCGTCGACGTCGAAGGCGGCGCAGACGCTGGTGACCTGGCGGAGCGCGGCGTCGCTCAGCACCACGCTGGGCAGCAGGGCGCGGGCCGCGGCGATCTGGTCCGCCAGCTCACGCTCGGAGACGGCCCAGGCGGCGGCGAAGGCGGCCGGGTCGGCGTCGTAGCCGAACCGGCGGCGGACCACCTCGGCGCGCAGGTCGGCGTCCCGGGGGGCGGCCACCTCGACGGTGAGCCCGAACCGGTCCAGCAGCTGGGGGCGGAGCTCGCCCTCCTCCGGGTTCATGGTCCCGACCAGCAGGAAGCGGGCGGCGTGCCGCACCGAGACGCCCTCGCGCTCGACGTAGGCCCGGCCCAGGGCGGCGGCGTCCAGCAGCAGGTCGACCAGGTGGTCGTGCAGCAGGTTGACCTCGTCGACGTACAGGACGCCGCGGTGCGCACCGGCCAGCAGCCCGGGCTCGAAGGACTTCACGCCCTCGGTGAGCGCACGCTCCAGGTCCAGCGAGCCGACCAGCCGGTCCTCCGAGGCGCCGACCGGCAGCTCGACGAGGCGGGCGGGGCGGGTGACGGGGCGGTCGTCGGCGGAGTGCGGGCCGTCCGGGCACTCCGGGTCGGGGGCGGCGGGGTCGCAGGCGAAGCGGCAGCCGGCGACGACGTCGACCGGGGGCAGGACGGCGGCCAGGGCGCGCACCGTCGTGGACTTCGCCGTGCCCTTCTCGCCGCGCACCAGCACTCCACCCACGGCGGGGGAGACGGCGTTGAGCAGCAGCGCCAGTCGCATGTCGTCCATGCCGACGACGGCGCCGAAGGGATAGGTCATCAGCAGACCACAGGTCCTCTCCCCGGGTGTCCACGCCCGGAGGTGGCAGGAAGCGACGGCGGGAGTTCCTGACTCCCCGGTCGGGACCGGGTCACAGTGGCGGGACCGCGCCGGAGTTGCACCGGGCTTCCTCCACTGCCGTCGCAGTTGGAGCGTCATTCGACCACGCGCACCCCGGGTGAGGACAGGGGCGTGTCTCTTGACGAAGTGGAAAGTGATGCGGCAGTCTTTCCGGCATGGAAAGAGACGGGATCGACCGGGGGGACGCCGCCGCCCAGCTGGTCGCCCTGCAGGCCGACCGGGCGGCGCTGGCTGATCGCGTGATGCAGCCCTGGTGGCACGACGTGGCGTCGGGGCTGTTGCTCTTCGGCTTCCTCGCCTCCTACGTGATCGAGACCTCCTGGGTGCGCGCGATGGCGGTGCTCGTCTTCGCGCTGGGCCTCTGCGCGTTGGCGTGGAGCTACCAGCGGCGCACCGGCGTCTGGGTGTACCCGGACAGCAAGGCCTGGCTCACCTGGGTGCCGCTGGCCCTGGTCGTGTCGGTACCGGCGATGGTGCTGGCGGAGGACCACGGCCAGCTGTGGGCCATGCCCGTCGCCGGCGCCGTCCTCGGCCTCGCGCTCGCCCTGCTGAGCCGCTGGTGGACCCGTCGCTGGATCGCCGAGCTCCGGGGCGAGCTGTGAACGGCGGCGAGTCCCAGGCGGATGGGCCGGTGACCGGCCCAAAGGCGGCGGCCGCGCAGCTCGCGGCGCTGCAGTCGGACCGGGCTGCGCTGGCCGACCGGGCGATGCAGCCCTGGTGGTACGACGCGCTGCTGGGGCTGATGACCTTCGCCTTCTTCGCGTCCTACTCGCTGTGGTTCCCCTGGGGTCCGCTGGTGGCCATCCCCCTCTTCGGCGCGGGCACGCGCTGGCTGATGTCGGTGTACCGGCGCCTCACCGGCACGTGGGTCAGCGGCGACCGGCCCGGTCCGACCCGGCGTGCGTGGCGGGTGTGGATCGTCTGCAGCCTGGCGGTCCTGGCGCCGGCCATGGTGCTGGAACTGCTCCTGGACGTCCGCGGCGCGATGGCGGTGGCCGGCGTGGTCCTCGGGGTCGGCATCGCGTTCATCAGCCGGTGGTGGTCCCGGATCTACATCGCCGAGCTCCGGGGCGAGCTGTGATGGGTGAGGACGGCGCCCGGGCGGACCCCATCCCGTCGGCCACCGAGCGGGACGCCGCCACGGCCCAGCTCGCCGCGCTCGAGGCCGACCAGGTGGCGCTCGCCGAGCGGATCGTCCAGCCGTGGTGGTGGGACGGCGCACTGGGACTCCTCTTCGCGGGGTTCATCAGCAGCTACTCCACCCACAGCGGCTTGGTGATCGGCGCGGCGCTGCTGGTCTTCCTGGCCGGGGTGCGCGCTCTAGAGGCCACGTACCGGCGGATCACCGGGGTCTGGTGGGACGCGCGCGAGGTCGGCCCGGTCCAGGACCGGGTCCGCCGGGCGACACGCTGGTGGCTGGTCGGCTGCCTCGGTGCCATGGCCATCGGCGCCGCTGCTGAGTTCCTGCTCGACGTACGCGGCGCGATGGTCGTCGCCGGCGTGGCGCTCGGCATCGGGGTCGCCCTGAGCTCGCGCTGGGTGACCCGGATCTACGTCGCAGGCCTGCGGGCCGGGCGGTGACCGCCGTCGAGCCGCGGTTCGACGCCGTCGTCCACGCACCGCCCCGGCTGCAGATCTGCGGGCTGCTGGCCGCCGTCGACACGATGGAGTTCGCCGCCGTCCGGGATGCGGTGCAGGTCAGCGACTCGGTGCTCTCCAAGCACGTCAAACAGCTGGAGGAGGCGGGCTACGTGCAGGTGCGCAAGGCGACCATCGCCTCCCGCCAGCGCACCAGCCTGGCGCTCACCAAGGCGGGCCGGGCGGCGTTCGACGCCCACGTCGCCGAACTCCGCCGCATCGCCGGCGTCTGAAGAAAGACCGCCTTCCCTCTGCCCTTCGCCAGCTCAGGGCGGGTCCCGGAAAGGGAGCCGAGGGGGTCGGGCAGAGTGCCCGGCGTGGCACGGGGGCGATGGCGGCGGGTGCTCGACTGGACCGTGGTCCTCCTCGTCGGGATCGGCGCCACCCTGGCACTCGACCTCCTCGCCGTGCCCTCCGCCGCGTTGTTCGGCGGCCTGGTGGCCGGGCTGGGGCGGGCGCTGCTCGGCTCGACACCGCTGGCGCTCCCGCGCCCGGCCGGCACCGGCGCGCAGGCGGTCATCGGGGTCTCGATCGGCGCGCTGATCCAGGCCGACACGCTGCGCACGGTCGCCGACCACTGGCTGCCGGTGCTGCTGATCACCGTCGCCACGCTCGCCGTCAGCCTGGTCGCCGGGCAGCTGATGCGGCTGCAGCCCGGGATCAGCCCGGTCACCGGCGCGTTCGCGATGATCGCCGGCGGCGCCTCCGGGATCACCGCGATGGCCCGGGACCTGGGCGCCGACGCGCAGGTGGTCGCCGTCCTGCAGTACCTGCGGGTGCTGCTCATCGTGACCGCGATGCCGATCGTGGCCACCACGGTCTACGGTGCCTCGGGCGGTGCGGCGACGAGGGCCGACGAGGGCCCCGGCTGGCCGGCCGGGCTGCTGTTCACCGTGGTCTGCGTGGTCGTCGGGGTGCTGCTGGGCCGGGTGAGCCGGTTGCCGGTGGGCGCGTTGCTGGGGCCGCTGACGGTGGCCGCCGTCCTCGACGTGACCGGGCTGTCGCAGGGGGCCACCGTGCCGCCGCTGGTGGAGGCGGCCGGCTTCCTGGCGATCGGACTGCAGGTGGGGCTGGGGTTCACCCGGGCGAGCCTGCGGCTGGTCCGCCGGACGCTGCCCCTGGCGATCGTGCTCATCGTCGGCGCGGTCGTCGCCTGTGCCGGGCTGGGGGTGCTGCTGTCCCGCACCGCCGGGGTGAGTGCGCTCGACGGGTACTTGGCCACCACGCCGGGCGGGCTCTACGCGGTGCTCGCCACGGCGACCGGCAGCGGCGCCGACGCGACGTTCGTGCTCGCGGTCCAGGTGCTGCGGCTGTTCGTGATGCTCTTCTCCGCACCGCTGCTCGCTCGCTGGCTGGGTCGGGGACAGCGACCGGGGTAGCCGCTGCTCGGCAACGATCCGCGGTCGCCATGTGTCAGGCGGCGCAGACGTGGCATGTCCTGGTGCATGGCAGCTGAGGAACCCCGATCCCACCTCGATGACCGGGCCGCCCCCGCCTGGCTGGTGCGCACCGCCGCCGTGGGCGGGCGGCTGCTCGTGCTCGCGGTCCTGGTCTGGCTGCTCGCCGGGCTGGCCGTGAAGCTCACCCTGGTGCTCGTCGCCGTGCTGACCGCGCTGCTGCTCGCCGGGGTGGCCGCACCTGCGGTGCAGTGGGCCGGCAGGCGAGGCGTGCCGCGGTGGGTCTCCGCCGGTGCGGCCGTGCTGCTGCTCCTGGTGGTGCTGGTCGGCGCGCTGCTCGGCCTCAGCGCCCGGGTCGCCTCGCAGCTGCCCCAGCTCCGCGACGCCCTGGACCGGGTGTCCACCCAGTTCTCGGAACGCTTCGGCATGTCGATGCCCTCGATCGGTGACCTGGTGGGCGGCGGAGGGCAGGGCGGCTCCGCCGTCGGCGCGCTGGTCGGGCCGGCGCAGACGCTCCTCGAGGCCCTCCTCGGCGTCTTCCTCGCCCTGGCACTGGCGTTCCTGTTCCTGACCAGCGGCCCGGGCATGTGGCAGTGGCTGCTCGGCAAGTTCGGCGGCCGGGTCCGGGAGGACGTCGACGCGGGCGGCCGGGCGGCGTGGGGGACGGTGGGTGCCTACGTGCGCGGGCTGACCATCGTGGCCCTGTTCGACGCGGTCGGCATCGGGCTCGGTCTGCTGCTGCTCGGCATCCCGCTGGCGCTCACCCTGGCCGCGCTGCAGTTCGTCGCCTCCTACATCCCCACCATCGGCGCCTTCGTCGCCGGGGCGGTGGCCGTCCTGGTCGCCTACGGCGCCGAGGGCCTCGGCACCGCCGCGCTCGTGCTGGGCCTGGTCGTGCTCGTCCAGCAGCTCGGCAACGACGTCGTCGAGCCCTACGTGATGAAGAGCCGGCTGCCGATCAACGCGGCCATGGTCCTGATCGCGGTGACGGCCGGTGGACTGCTGTGGGGACTGGCGGGCGCGCTGTTGTTCGTGCCCCTGGTCGCGGCGGCGTCGGCGGCCGGTCACGAGGTCTGGACGCGGCACGGATCACGCCCGATCGCCGGCGGTTGACCGCCAGCGCTACGGGACGAGCGGCTCCTCGGTGCCTACCCTGGTCGGGGCCGCCACCCGGCGGGGCACTGGCACCGAGCGAGGAGGACCGCGCTGTCCGAGAACGACACGGCCGCGACCGGCACCCCCGAGGACGAGGGCGCCGTGCTGTTGTTCGTCGGCGGCCCGCTCGACGGTCGGGTCGAGGTCCGCGAGGCCCGGCACGGTGAGCCGCTGCCGACGATCACCCACACCCACCTGCACGGCGGGCCGAAGGTGGTGCACCGGTACGACCTGCGGTCGCTGACCGACTCCGCAGGGGTCTACCACCTGCGGTCCCGCACCCAGCCGGACGACGACGCCGGCTGACGGGTCCCGCCGTCAGCCGCGCAGCCGGCGCACCGCGACGGCGACCTGGTCGAACTGGGCACGGCCCAGCGCCGCGCCCTCGCGCCGGACGTCGCTGGGGTCGATCCGCAGGACCCGGTCGATCCGCGCCTCGCTGGGCCGGCCCTGCCGGTCCCACGCGCCGCTGCCCACGTCGACCCAGTGCCGGCCGTGCCGGGCCTCGTCGGCGGCGTCCCGGTCGTGGTCCTTGCTGGTCAGCATGAGACCCAGGAGCGCGTCGCCGTCGCGACCGACGACCAGCACCGGCCGGTCCTTGCCGCGGCCGTCGCCCTCGTCGAAGGGCACCCAGGTCCAGATGACCTCGCCCGGGTCGGGACGGCCGTCGGCCCGCGGCGCGTAGTCCAGTTCCAGCGGTCCGGTGTAGTCGGTCGCCAGGTGCACGCGCCGGGGCGGCCCCGCCGGGGGGAGCGGTGCCCGGGCGGGGAGCTCGGCGCCCGGTGTGGCCCACTCGGGGCGAGCCGGGGAGTGGTCGTCGGGACGCCTGCGCGCCCGGTCGCCCCGCCGGAGACTCCGCGCACCCTCCTGGACGACGACGCCCACCAGTCGCTCGAGTGTTCTCCGCCAGTTGCTGCCCGCCACCCTCGGCACGGTAGGCGATGGCTACCGCGACGCGCCGGGCGAGGACACGCCGGAGCCCGTCGGCGGTTCGGCCGCGCGCACCGCCGTGCAGACGACACGCGTGTGACTTCTGTGACAGATGGTGCCGAGAATGCTGCGAAGTGGTCACGACAACGCTTCACTCGCGGGCTGCCGGGTCACACTCCTGACGGCGACACGATCCGGTCGCCATGGGGGAAGAGGGTCGAGAGATGGCCATGGTCGAGCCGGTGCACCCGGCGGAGATGCTCGTGCCACCGGCGGTGCGCGCGAGCGCCCTCGCCGCCTGGCAGCTGGTCGAGGACGCCCGTTACCGGACGCCGGACCGACAGCGCCGCAACGAGCGGCGGCGCCTGCTGGCCCAGCGCGCCGTGGCCGACCGCAAGGCCGAGCGGGAACACCGTACCGACTGACGGACGACCCCGTGCTCCTGGTTCCGCGGGCTCAGCAGGGGCCCGCGGTCAGGTGAGGCAGAACTCGTTGCCCTCCGGGTCGGCGATCGTCACCCAGCGGTGCGGACCCTGCTGCCCCTCGTGCAGCACGGTGGCCCCACGCGCGGTCAGTCGCGCCACCTCGGCGTCCACGGCCTCCGCGCCCACCGCCACGTCCAGGTGCACCCGGTTCTTCACCGTCTTCGGTTCGGGGACCAGCTGGAACAGCACCCGCGGCGCCCCGCCCGTGGGGTGGTTGATCGCCGCGCCGGCCGTCCAGACGAGCTGGCCGTCGTACTGCATGGTGTCGGCCTCGGTCGCGAGGCCGGCGTCGACCATGCGGCGGATGAAGGCCTCGTCGGTGGGTTCTCGATCCCAGCCCAGGGCCTCGGCCCACCAGTCGGCGAGCGGGTGGGGCGCGACCGAGTCGACGGTGACCTGGAAGGTGTGTGCCATGCCGGGCATGCTGCACCCGGCCACCGACAGGAGCTAGAGCTCCCGGGCGAGGTCCGCGCGGATCGTCGCGTCGTCGGGCAGCGGGGTCTCCAGCGCGCAGTGGTCCTTCAGCACCTGGCCGAACGGCGTCATCGTCGAGCGGTCGACCTGGGCCGAGGGGTCCCACAGCCGCGAGCGCATCACGGCCTTGCCGCACTGGAAGTAGGCGCGCTCCACCTGCACGACCAGCACGGAGCGGGGCTCGCGGCCGAACTCGGTGAAGTCGATGCCCAGGTCGCCGGCGCCGGCCAGCGACGTCGTCCCGTAGACCTTCAGCGTCTCCTCGCAGCCGGGCACGAAGAACAGCAGCGCCGCCCGCGGGTTGGCGGCCAGGTTGCGCAGGCCGTCGACCCGGTTGTTGCCCTGCCGGTCGGGCAGCGCCAGGCGGTGCTCGTCGAGCACGTGCACGAAGCCAGGCTCACCGCCGCGCGGGGAGACGTCCGGCCACCCCTCGGCGTCGGCGGTCGCCAGCGTGGCGAACGGCGACCGGCTGATGAAGGCCCGGCAGTGCTCGTCGACCCGGTCGATGACCTTGTCGAGCACCAGCTGGGACGGGGCCCGGTAGCCGGCCAGCACCTCGAGGTCGGCAGCGGTGGTGTCGGGGGCGGCAGTCACGGCCCCGACGGTAACGGCCGGGCCGCCGGAGGTGGTCGGTAACCTGCCCCCTCGTGCCTGCGGTGTGGAGTGCTCCGGTCCGGTTCGTCGAGTGCGACCAGCAGGGCGTCGTCTTCAACGCCCACTACCTGACCTGGGCCGACGAGGCGGTCACCGCCTGGTGGGGCACGGTCGGGGTCCCGCACGGGGCGCTGGACGCCTGGGGCGTCGAGTACCTCGTCAAGGCCACCGCGCTGGACTGGAGCTCCTCGGCCCGGTACGGCGACACGGTCGCGGTCGACGCCGAGCTGACGAAGCTGGGCCGCACCAGCCTGACGCTCCTGCTCACCGTGCGGGTGGGCGAGCGGGTCTGCTGCACCGTGCAGACCACGTACGTGGCGACCACCGACGGTCGGCCGGTGCCGTGGCCCGACGAGGTGCGGGCCCGGGTCAGCGCGGGCTGAGCCCGCTGGCCAGCACCGGGAGCCCCGCCGGTGGCCCGGACTCGACCAGCCGCCACAGCGCGTCGGTGTCCGCGTGCTCGGCGATCAGGTCGCCGAGTGCGTCGAGCCGGGCCTCGCGTTGGTGCGCGAAGTCCGTGTCGGGGGCCACGGTGAACCGCCGGCCGGCGATCCGGGCGACCTCGGTGAGGAAGGCCCGGCGGAAGCCGTCGGACTCCAGGGCCCCGTGCCACGTCGTCCCGAAGACCGAGCCGGCGCGGGCGCCGTCCAGGAACGGCTCGGCGCCGTCGTCCAGGCGCACCACGCCGTGGTGGATCTCGTACCCGCGGACCGGCTGGCCCAGGGCGGAACCGGTCGGCCGGCCCAGGGTCTTCTCCCGGGCGAAGGTCACGTCGGCCGGCAGCAGCCCGAGCCCGGGGACGACGCCGGCCCGGGACTCGACGTCGTCGCTGATCGTGCGGGCCAGCATCTGGTGGCCGCCGCAGATGCCGAGCACCGGGCGGCCCTCGGCGGCCCGCCGGGCGACGGCGTCGGCCAGCCCGGTCTCCCGCAGCCACTGCAGGTCGGCGACGGTGGACCGGGTCCCGGGCAGCACCACCAGGTCGGCGTCGGCGAGCTCCTCGGGACGGGTGGCGTAGCGCAGCAGCACGCCGGGTTCGGTGGACAGCGCGTCCAGGTCGGTGAAGTTGGACAGCCGGGGCAGCCGGGCGACCGACACCCGCAGCACGTCCTCCCCGTGCGGCGGGCCGGCGGGGGCGCGGACGGCGTCGACGCCCAGGGAGTCCTCGACGTCCATCTCCAGGCCGCTGCGCCAGGGGAGCACCCCCAGCGTCGGCCGGCCGGTGAGCGCGGCGAGCTGGTCCAGACCCGGGGCCAGCAGTCGGACGTCGCCGCGGAACTTGTTGACCAGGAACCCGGCGACCAGCGCCTGGTCGGCCGGGGGCATCAGCGCCACGGTGCCGTAGAGGGCGGCGAACACCCCGCCCCGGTCGATGTCGCCGACCACCACCACGGGCAGCCCGGCGGCGGTGGCCAGGCCCATGTTGGCGATGTCGTCGGCGCGCAGGTTGATCTCGGTGGGGGAGCCGGCGCCCTCGCAGACCACCACGTCGAAGCGGGAGCGCAGGTCGGCCAGGCAGGCCAGCGCCTGCTCCAGCAACGCTGCCTTCATCGGCCGGTAGGACAGCGCGGTCACGTCGGCGACGGGCTTGCCGAGGACGACGACCTGGCTGGCGTTCTCCCCGCCCGGCTTGAGCAGCACCGGGTTCATCGCGGCCTCGGGTTCCACCCGGGCGGCGGCGGCCTGCATCACCTGGGCGCGGCCGATCTCGGAGCCGTCGGCGGTGACCATCGAGTTGTTGCTCATGTTCTGCGCCTTGAACGGCGCGACCGACACGCCCTGGCGCACCAGCCAGCGGCAGATGCCGGCGGTGACCACGGACTTGCCGGCGTCGGAGGTCGTGCCCGCGACGAGCAGCGCACCACCCATGGGGTCGCTCCGCGACCAGCCGTCCCGGCCGACCGTCACGGACGGCTCGCGTCGATCATCGGCGAACGGTCGCCGACACGCCGGTGGGGCGCCACCGGATGCCGATGATCATCACGGGGGGTGGTGCGGTGGGGGCTCACCAGCCGGCCTTCTCCTGGCCGGAGAGGTCCGCGATCGCCTCCATCACGCGGTCGGTGACCTCGCGCCGCGCCCTGCCCTTGCCCGCCAGGCCCCGGTGCTCGGGGAAGGTCAGCGGCTCCCCGAAGGTGACCCGCACCCGGTGCGGGCGCGGCCACTTCGCGCCGATCGGCTGGACCTTGTCGGTGCCGTGCACCGCCACCGGCACCACGGGGCAGTCGGCGGTCAGCGCCAGCCAGGCCACGCCGGTCTTGCCGCGGCCGAGCCGGCCGTCGCGGGACCGGGTGCCCTCGGGGTAGACGCCGAACCCCTCCCCGGCCTGCAGCACCCCGAGCGCGGTGTCCAGCGTCGCCTGGGCGGCCCGGGCCTCCTGTCGCTCGACCGGCAGCGCGCCCAGTGCGGTGAACAGCGTGCGCGTGAGCCAGCCACCGATGCCCGGGCCGTGCCAGTACTCGGACTTGGCCAGGTAGCCGACCTTGCGCGGCGCCATCAACGGGATGGCGAAGCTGTCGATGAAGGAGAGGTGGTTGCTGGCCAGGATGACCGGGCCGGTGAGGGGGACGTTGGCCCGGCCGGTGACCTTGGGCCGGAAGGCGAGGACGAACAGCGGCCGGAGCACGAACCGGACGAGCAGGTAGAACACGCCGCAGTCCCCCTTCCTCGTCCCGGCCTGCGTGACGCGGGTCCCGGCATCTTCTCCGACGACCGCCGGCCGGGGACGAGCGGGTGCGCTCAGACGGAGCGGCCGGGCGGGGACGCGTCGTGCAGGATCTCGCGGACGTCGTCGGGCAGCGGGTGGCGGCCGCTGGCCGAGTCGACGATCGCGACGGCCACGTCGCGCACCTTGCGGTGGGTGTGGCTGGAGATGTGCGCCAGCAGGTCGAACGCGACCTGGTCACCGCAGCTCATGAGCAGCATCAGGACGCCCTTGGCCTGCTCGATGGCCGCTCGGCTGGCCATCGCGCTGCGCAGCTGCTCGACCTCGGTCTCCAGTTGGTGCACGTGCTCGTCGGCGGGCTGGGGCGGGCGGCCCTCGGTGATGTCGACGACGAGGCCGGCCAGGGCGACCACCGCGCCGGACGCGTCGGTCTCCGGCTCGCAGGCGAGCACGACCGTCCGCTGCTCGCCGTCGGCGCGCACCACGCGGTGCTCGCGGGTGACGGCGGCGCCGGTGGTGCAGGCGACGGCGAGGGCCTCCTGGACGCCGGGGCGGTCGGCCGGGTGCACGTGGGCGAGGAGGAGCTGGGCACCGGGCAGGGTCGAGCCGTCCGGCATGCCGTAGAGGGCGTGCAGCTCCGGGGACCACCACCACTGCTCGGTGGCCAGGTCACCATGGAAGCGGCCGGTCAGTCGGGCGACGTCGGAGTCGACCGCGTGGAGCGCGCGGTGGACCCGGCCGGTCGCCCCGCTCGGGGTCGGGGCTGCGGGGTGGCGGTGGAGGGCGGAGGGCGACATGGCATCAGCCGGTTTCTCTGCTGGCGCACCGGTTGCTCCGGTGGAGGTCGTCGAGCCGTTGGCTTGACCCGGGCGACCCATCGAGCCCGCAGGCCCGACCGCTCCAGTGCCCGAGAAGTTACCGCTCGTGTGCACGCCGCGCACTCCTGCCCCAGCCCATCGAAAGAGCCACGGGCGGGTCTGACCTGGGGTGACGGCCCGATCACTCAGATGACGGTGGGCGCCGGAGTCGTCGGGTGACGGCCTGCCAGGCTGAGGGTCCCGGCGAGGGACGCGAGCACGTCGACCGCGGCGCACAGCTCGTCGGCCGGTCGGGTGAACGGGAGCCGTAGGTGGTCGTCGAAGGCGTGCCCGGTGCCGAAGACCCGCCCCTCGGCCAGCAGGACGCCCCGCGGGGCCGCTCCCGCGGTGAGCGCGGCGGAGCTCAGCCCCGGCGGCAGGGCGCACCACAGGGAGAGCCCGCCCGCCGGCGGGTGCACCCGCCACTGGGGCAGCCGGGCGGCCAGCGCGGCCAGCAGGGCGTCCCGCTGGGTGCGCAGCTGGTCGCGCCGCCAGGTCAGCACGGCGTCCAGGTCCTGCACGAGGGTCGTCGCCGCGAGCTGGTCCAGCAGGCCGACGGAGAGCTGACGCCGCCCCAGCACCGCGCTCAGCCGAGCGGCCAGCGCGGCGTCGGCGCGCAGCCAGCCGATCCGCAACCCGCCCCAGACCGGCTTGGCCAGCCCGCCGACGGTCACCGTCGCGGTGTCGGGCAGCCCGGCGGCGTACGGCGGCAGCGGGCCGCCGTCCGGGCCCTCGTCCAGGTACAGCTCGGCGCACGACTCGTCCACCAGCGTCAGCACGCCCTGCTGCCAGAGGGTCGCGGCCAGCCGGCGGCGCCCGGCGGCGGTCAGCCGGGCGCCGGTCGGGTTGGTGAAGTCGGGGATGAGCACGGCCATCCGTGGGCCGCTCTGCCGGGCGGCGAGGTGCGCCGCCTCCACGAGGTCGTCGGGACGGCGCTCGTCGACCGGTACCGGCACCAGCCGCGCGCCCACGCTCTCCACCAGACGCAGGGCGCCGGGGTAGCTGGGGTGTTCCACCAGCACCCGGTCGCCCGGCTCGAGCAGGGCCTCGGCGACCACCGCGGAGGCGTCGCCGACGCCGGAGGTGACGACGACCTGGTCGGGGTCGGTCGGCAGGCCGCGCGCGGTGAACCGGTCGGCGATCGCGGCGCGCAGCTCCGGCAGGCCACCGGGGGCGTACCCGTGGCCGGCGGTGTAGGTCGGGAGCCGGCGCAACGCCTGCTGGTAGGCCGGCTCCAGCTGGGGTGCGGCCGATGGTGCAGCGTGCGCCAGGTCGACCAGTCCGGGGACGTCCCGGGGCAGCCAGCCTGCCGAGGAGGAGGCGCCGCTGGGCACCTCGACGACCGTGCCCGAGCCCTGCCGGGTGCGCGCCCAGCCGTCCTCCCGCAGCACCCGGTAGGCCGAGGCGATGGTGACCCGGCTGGTGTCCAGGGCCGCGGCGAGGTCGCGCTCGGCAGGCAGCCGGGTGCCCGCGGGCAGCTGGCCGGTCAGCACCAGCTCGCGGACCCGCCGGGCCAGCCCGGCGTACCGGGGACCCGGCAGGGCCGCGACCGGCCCGATGAGCGCCGCGACCTCGTGCGTCGAACTGGCCTGCTGGACGTCGACTGGCATGGGACCACTGTGCCGGATTGGCCCGCTTTACGGGACCTTGACCGATGCCAGTGTCGCGGCATGAACCCCGGAACTGGTCTCGTCGTCCTGATCGGCCTGCTCGTGGCGCTGGGTGTCCTGGCCGGCGCCACGCTGCTGGTGACCCTGCGCGGCGGCCTGGGCCCGGCCGACCCGCCGGCCAGTCACGCGCGCACCGACCCGGCTGGCTTCCCCACGCCCTCCGAGCCCCGGGGTGCGCTGCGTCGCCGCCCGGGGGTGCCCCGTCAGGCGGAGCGGCCCCGACGGCGCGCTCGGCTCAGCCCCGCGAGGATGGCGGCCGCCGTCCACACCGCTCGGGAGAGCCGGACGGCCCGGCGGATGTCCCCGCGCACGGGGGGCTGACCGTCGCCCAGTGTGGGCCGCTCCTCCACGCGGGTGCCGTAGACGTTGCGGCCGCCCAGTCGCAACCCCAGGGCGCCGGCCAGCGCGGCCTCGCACCGGCCGGCGTTCGGGCTCGGGTGGGCGGCGCCGTCCCGGTGCCAGGCCCGCCAGGCGCCGGCGGGCGATCCCCCGGCCAGCGGCGCGACGGCCACGGTCAGCAGGGCGGTCAGCCGGGCCGGCAGCCAGTTCAGGACGTCGTCGAAGTGCGCCGCGGCCCAGCCGAAGCGGGCGTACCGCGCCGACCGGTACCCGACCATCGCGTCCAGGGTGTTGGCCGCGCGGTAGCCGAGCAGCCCGGGCAGGCCGGCGACCGCACCCCAGAAGAGCGGGGCGACGGCGGCGTCCGAGGTGTTCTCCGCGACCGACTCCACGGTGGCCCGCACCAGCTCCGCCTCACCGAGACCGCGGGGGTCGCGGCCGGCCAGGGTGGACAGGTGCGCCCGGGCGGCCGGCAGGTCCCCGGTGGCCAGGTGCCCCGCCATGGTGTCCGCCGCCCGGCCCAGCGAGGTGCCGCCGAGCACGGCCCAGGTGGCTCCGGCGGTCACCAGGGTCCGGGCGACCGGCCGGTCGGCGGTCGCCCGGTGCAGCACGGCGCCCAGCGCGGTCGCCGTCCCGACGCAGACGGTGGTGTAGCCGGCCCCTGCGGCGCGCGAGTCGCGCCAGACCCGGCGCTCCAGCGCGGCGGCCGCCCGGCCGAAACCGGCCACCGGGTGCCCGCGGCGCGGGTCGGCGAGCAGCAGGTCGGCGAGGGCGCCGAGGGCGAGCCCGGCGGCGGTCGGAGCGGGCCGGGTGCGCATCGCGGTCACTGTAGGCAGCGGGGGCACTCCCTAGGATCGACGGTCATGCGCCTGCCCGGCCGTTACGACGGCGTCGCCCGGCCGATCGTCACCTACGGCAGCAACCCGGTGCTGCACCGGCCGTGTGCCCCGGTGACCGAGTTCGACCGGGGGCTGCGGCACCTGGTCCTGGACATGTTCGCCAGCATGACCGCCGCCGACGGGGTCGGGCTGGCGGCCAACCAGATCGGCGTCGACGCGCGGGTGTTCGTCATCGACTGCCCGGACGCCGACGGCGAGGACGTCATCGGCTACGTCGTCAACCCGGTGCTCACCGTGCTCGACCCGGTCGGGGACGAGCCGCCGGTCGAGCTGACCGAGGAGGGCTGCCTCTCGGTGCCGGGCCCGTACGCCGAACTGGAGCGTGCCTTCCGCGCCCGGGTCGACGGTGTCGACGTGCACGGTCAGCCGACCGCGATCGAGGCGACCGGCATGGCCGCGCGCTGCCTCCAGCACGAGGTCGACCACCTCGACGGCACCGTCTACGTCGACCGGCTGCCCGCCGACCTGCGCGAGCGGCTGCTGGCCGAGGCCGCCGGCCCCGAGGGTGACCTGCCCGCATGAGCGGTCTCTCCGTCACCGTCGTCGGCGTGGGGGCAGACGGCTGGGACGGGCTCTCCCCGGCCGCCCGACAGGCGATCTCGGGGGCGGCGGTGCTGCGGGGGAGCGCCCGGCAGCTGGGGCTGGTGCCTCCGGACGTCGTCGCCGAGCGGGTGCCCTGGCCCTCGCCGATGGGTCCCGCCCTGGCCGACCTGCCCGCGGCCCACCCGGGGCGCCGCGTCGTCGTGCTCGCCAGCGGTGACCCGATGCTCTCCGGCGTCGGCACCTCGCTGGTCCGGCTGTTCGGCGCCGACGCCGTCGAGGTGGTGCCGCACCCGTCGTCGGTGACGCTGGCCTGCGCCCGGCTGGGCTGGGCGGTGGAGGAGACGACGGTGGTCTCCGTCGTCGGCCGGCCGGTCTCGCTGGTCCTGCCGCACGCCACTCCTGGCCGGCGGCTGCTGGTGCTGGGTTCGGACACCCGGACGCCGGCGGAGCTCGCCGCCCTGCTCGCCGGGTCGGGCTCCGGCGCCAGCCGGCTCACCGCGCTGGCCCAGCTCGGCGGCCCCGCCGAGCGCCGGTTCACCGGCACCGCCGCCGGGTGGCCGCACCCGGAGACCGACCCGCTGGTGCTCACCGCCGTCGAGGTGGTCGCCGACCCGGGCGCCGTGCCGCTGCCGACCGTCCCGGGCCTGCCCGACGACGCCTACTCCTCCGACGGGCAGCTGACCAAGCGCGACGTCCGGGCGGTGACGCTCTCCCGGCTCGCCCCGCTGCCCGGCCAGCTGCTCTGGGACGTCGGGGCGGGGGCCGGCTCGATCGGCATCGAGTGGATGCGGGTGCACCCCTCGTGCCGGGCGGTCGCGGTGGAGTCCGACCCGGTCCGCGCCCAGCGGATCGGCCGGAACGCCGAGCGGCTCGGCGTCCCCGACCTGCAGGTGGTCGAGGGAGAGGCGCCAGCCGCGCTGCTCGGGCTGCCCCAGCCGGACGCCGTCTTCGTCGGGGGCGGCGCGACGACGCCGCTGCTGCTGGACACCGTCTGGGAGGTGCTCGCCCCGGGCGGCCGGCTGGTGGTCAACGCGGTGACGGTGGAGAGCGAGGCGGTGCTCGCCGAGTGGCACGGCCGCTGCGGCGGCTCGCTGACCCGGCTGTCGGTCGCGCAGGCCCAGCCGGTCGGCGGCTTCACCGGCTGGAAGCCCGCCATGCCCGTGACGATCTGGAGCGTGACCCGATGACCGTCCACTTCATCGGGGCAGGGCCGGGGGCCGCCGACCTGGTCACCGTGCGGGCCGCGCGGCTGATCGCGTCGTCCCCGGTCTGCCTCTACGCCGGTGCGCTGGTGCCCCGCGAGCTGCTGGACACCGCGCCGGCGGGCGCCCGGCTGGTGGACACCGCCGACCTCGATCTGGACCTGATCACCGCGGAGTTGGTCGCCGCGCACGAGGCCGGGCTGGACGTTGCCCGGCTGCACTCGGGTGACCCGTCGGTCTACAGCGCGATGGCCGAGCAGATGCGCCGGCTGGACGCGGCGGGCGTGCCCTACGACGTCGTCCCCGGCGTGCCGGCGTTCGCCGCGGCGGCCGCGTCGCTGAAGCGTGAGCTGACCGTGCCGGGGGTGGCGCAGACCGTCGTCCTGACCCGGACGTCGGCGCGGTCGACGCCGATGCCGCCGGGGGAGACGCTCGCGGCCTACGCGGCGACCGGCGCGACGCTGGTGCTGCACCTGGCCGTGCAGCGGATGGACGCCCTGGCCCCGGAGCTGGCCGCGCACTACGGCGCCGACTGCCCGGTGGCGGTGGTCGCCAAGGCCAGCCGGGACGACGAGCTCGTGCTGCGCGGCACGCTCGCCGACATCGCCCAGCAGGTCAGCGACGCCGGGGTGCGGCGGACGGCGGTGGTGATCGTCGGCCGGGTGCTGGCCGCCGAGCAGTTCCTGGACAGCCACCTCTACTCGACGACGCGATGCCGTTAGCTGCGGCCGACGATGGTGCCGGCGCGGTCGATCACCACGACGTCGACCTCGACCGGGGCGCCGAGCAGCACCCCCTCGGCGGTGCGGCGGGCGCCGGCGGCGACCAGGTCGCCCAGCGGGAGGCCGGCGGCGGCGCACTGCTGCAGGGCGTCCAGCGCGGTGTTCGCCTGCCGCACGCCCTCGACCAGTGCCGGGGCGCCGCCGGCCTCGGCCACGAGCTGGGCGAGCGCGGCGAACGACACCTGCGAGCGGGCCGAGTGCAGGTCCAGGTGCCCCTCGGCGAGCTTGGCCAGCTTGCCGATGCCGCCGGCCACCGTCAGTCGCGGCACCGGGTGCCGGCGCAGGTACTTGAGCACCGCGCCGGCGAAGTCGCCCATGTCCAGCAGCGCGTCCTCGGGCAGGCCGTACAGCTCCTGGGCCACCCGCTCGCTGGTCGAGCCGGTGCACCCGGCGACGTGCTCCCGCCCGGCGGCGCGGGCCACGTCGATGCCGCGGCGGATCGAGTCGATCCAGGAGGAGCACGAGTAGGGGACGACGACGCCCGTCGTCCCGAGGATCGACAGGCCGCCGAGGATGCCCAGCCGCGGGTTCCAGGTCTTCCGGGCCAGCTCCGCGCCACCGGCCACGGACACCTCGACGACGACGTCCCCGCTGCCGCCGTGCCGCTGGGCGACGGCGGTCACGTGCTCGGTCATCAGCCGGCGCGGCACCGGGTTGATCGCCGGCTCGCCCACCGCGAGCGGCAGGCCGGGCTTGGTCACCGTGCCCACGCCCTCGCCGGCGCGGAAGACCACACCGCTGCCCGGGTTGCCGCGGGTCACGCGGGCGGAGACCAGCGCGCCGTGGGTGACGTCGGGGTCGTCGCCGGCGTCCTTGACGATGCCCGCCGAGGCGCCGTCCCGGTCCAGGGACTCACGCGCCAGGGCGAAGGACGGGTGCTTGTCGTTGGGCAGGTCGATCGAGACCGGGTCGGGGAACTCGCCGGTCAGCAGCGCGGTGTAGGCGGCGGTGGTGGCCGCGGTCGCGCAGGCGCCCGTCGTCCAGCCGTGTCGCAGCCCGCCGCTGCCGTCCCTGCTCACGGGACCATCGTGCCTGGCCCGGGCCGAACGCCGGTGCGGACGTCGATCACATCGAGTGGCGGGCTGTCGACGCCTCACCGGCCGGGAGACGTGGACGACCCGGCACTCGAGGGTCACGGAGGCGCGGGATGACCGGTCAGGTGCTGGTGCTCGGCGGTACCGGCGAGGCCCGGCGGCTGGCTGCCGAGCTGGTCGCCGCGGGCGTCGACGTCCTCTCCTCGCTGGCCGGGCGGGTGGCCGACCCGGTGCTGCCCGCGGGGGAGGTGCGGATCGGCGGCTTCGGCGGCGCGGACGGGCTCGCCGCGTGGCTGGCCGAGCACCGGCCGCAGGCGGTCGTCGACGCCACCCATCCCTTCGCCGCGCAGATCACCGCCGCGGCGGCCACCGCCGCGGCCGCGCAGGGCACGCCGCTGCTGCGGTTGCAGCGTCCCGGCTGGACACCGCAACCGGGGGACACCTGGCGACATGTCGACTCGCTGGCCGCGGCGGCCGAGGTGGTGGCCGGGTACCGCAGCGTCTTCCTCACCACCGGCCGGCAGGGCGTCGGTGCCTTCGCGTCGTTGCCGGGGCGGGTGCTGGTGCGTTCGGTCGACCCGCCCGACGAGCCGCTGCCGGCCGGGGCGACCCTGCTGCTGGACCGCGGGCCGTTCAGCCTCGCCGACGAGCTGGCGTTGCTCCGTGAGCACGCGGTGGACGTCGTGGTCACCAAGGACTCCGGCGGGCACATGACCGAGGCGAAGCTGATCGCCGCCCGGGAACTGGGGGTGCCGGTCGTGCTCGTCCGCCGGCCGCCGCTGCCGGACGGCGTCGCGCTGGTGCCGACGGTCGAGGACGCGCTGGCCTGGCTGGCGGACCTGCGCCGGTGACCGAGAGCCGTGGGAACGCCAGGAGCCGGTTCGTCCCACGATGAGCACGTAGGGCCATCGAGCGTTACACGGACAGCAACTTGCATCGTTGTAAATGAGTGACCAGACTCACTCTCGCACCGCGCAGCCCTGGTGCCCCAGCGTCCCCGACGGGGTGGACGCCCGCCTGAAGAGAGTCGCCCCATGACCCGTTCCCTCCTCCGCCGGGCGTGGGTGCCCGCGCTCACGGCAGCCTTGCTGGTCGGCTCAGCAGCGCTCACCGCTCCGGCCGCCGCCGCACCGGCACCCGCCGCCGCACCGGCACCCGCCGCCCCACCGCTCGTCGCCGGAGCCGACCGGCCCGCAGACCCGGTCGCGCACGACCCGACGCTGGTCAAGGAGGGGGACTGGTTCTACCTCGCCATCACCGGCGACGCCGCCACCGGCAGCGACTACATCCCGATGAAGCGGTCGAAGGACCTGATCACCTGGGAGGACCTGCCGCCGGTCTTCACCGAACTGCCCGCCGATGTCCTGGCCGCCATCGGCGCGACCCCGGCCGACGCCCCGCAGGACGCCTGGGCCCCGGACCTCAGCTGGACCGGCAGCGAGTGGCGGCTCTACTACTCGGCCTCCCGCTTCGGCACGACCAACTCCGTCACGGCACTGGCGACGACGGCGTCGCTGGACCCGGCCGACCCCGACTACGGCTGGGTCGACCGCGGCCCGGTGCTGGAGAGCGAGGCCGGCAGCACCGACTACAACGCGATCGACGCCAACCAGGTCACCGACGCCGAGGGCGGGGAGTGGCTGACCTTCGGCTCCTTCTTCGGCGGCCTGAAGATCGTCGCGCTGGACCCGGCGACCGGGAAGCTCGCCCCCGGCGCCCCGGTGTTGCCGCTGGTCGACCGGCAGATCCAGTACAACCCCGTCGAGGGGCCCTCGATCATCCGCAACGGCGACCACTACTACCTGTTCGCGGCCTTCGACTACTGCTGCCGTGGCGAGGAGAGCGACTACCGGGTGGTCGTCGGGCGGTCGACGTCCATCACCGGCCCGTACCTGGACCGGGACGGTGTCTCCCTGCTGGAGGGCGGCGGTACCGAGGTGCTGCGCGGCTACAACGAGTTCCAGGGCACCGGACACCCGGACGTGTACTCCGCCGACGGGGTCGACTACTTCGTCAACCACTACTACGACGCCCTGTCCGACGGCACGCCGCGGCTCAACGTGCGCACGTTGTCCTGGTCCGACGGCTGGCCGACGGTCAGTGACCCGGTCAACCCCAGCCGCTCGGCCGGTCACGGCTCGGCCTACGTGCAGGTGGTCCCGCGGGACGGTGCCGCGGTCGTGTCCAACGCGACCTGCGGCTACGCCGGGGCCAACCTGGCCCTGGCCGCCGCCTCGCCGACCGACCCCTGCCAGCAGTGGCAGATCGACGCCCGGGACGCCGCGCAGGTCACCGACGGCAGCGAGACGGGTTCGCGGTTCCAGAATCGGAAGAGCAACATGGCCGCCGACTTCCCCGGCTGCGCGGAGGCGCAGAGCAGCGGCAACGTCGGCCAGTTCGACTGGCTGGGCAACTTCTTCTACAACGTCTGCCAGCGCTGGCTGTTCTCGCCTGCGCCCGACGGCTACACGACGATCTCCTCCATCGCGGGGCGCAACCTCGTGTGGACGGCCGAGGGGCAGACGCCGGGCGCCAACCTCGGCGTGGCGACGCCGACGGGTGCGGCGGACCAGCAGTTCCGGTTCCAGCCGGTCGGTGACGTCCTGCTGGGCAGTGCCACCGACCAGACCCGGACCCTGGGTGTGGCCGGGTGCACGGCGGCCAAGGGCAACGGCAACAAGGTGCGGATGGAGACCCGGGTCGCCGGCTCCTGCCAGACCTGGACGGTGACCTCCACCGGCGGCGCCGGCTACACGGTCACCAACGCCGCCACCGGCTCGGTGCTCGCCTCGACGTCCTGCACCACCGGCAGTGCCCCGGCCCGGCTGCGCCTGCTCCCGGCGGGCAAGGCGGGCAAGGCGGGCAAGGCGGGCAAGGCGGGCAAGGCGGGCGAGTGCAGCACCTGGACGCTCGTCCCGGGCGACGACGGCACGTGGTCGCTGGCCACCGCCGGCACCACCCAGGAGGTCCGGCTGCTCATCCCCTGACCGATCCCGCACCACCGTCCGGCGGCCGGCGTCCCCTCGCGGGGCGCCGGCCGTCGTCGTCCCCGGCCTCCGGACGGCGTCGTGCTGGTGCCGACGGTCGAGGACGCTGGCCTGGCTGGCGGACCTGCACCGGTGACCGAGGGCCGAGGGAACGCCAGGAGCCGGCTCGTCCCCGGGGTGAGCACGAAGGGCGATCGACCCCGTTTCCGGTGGGGTACCGGAGCCCCGGTGGCGGGGCTACGGTCCGCGCATGGCGGTCCTCCTCGGGTGTGTGCTCGTGCTGGTCGGCATGGCGGTCGCGGTGCACCAGGCGCACCGGGCGACGAGCGCGGCGGGGCGGCCGCTCCGGCTGGGCGAGGCCTCGGCGGCACTGCCGGAGGGGTACCGCCGGTGGTCCAGCGTCGCCATCGCGGCAGCGCTGGTCTCCGGCACCCTGCTGCTCGGGCACGGGCAGCCGAGGTGGGTCTTCTACGTCGTCGTGGTGGGGGTCGCCGTGCTCACCCTGGTCGTGCAGGCAGTGGTCCTCCGGCTGGTGGCCCCGGCCCGTGGCCACGGCGGCACCCCGGGCTGACGGGTGGTGCGCTCCGGGCGTCGCCCGCCGCGGACTGTCGTACCCGCGGTGCACAGTGGGAGCGACGGAGGTGGTGCGCAGTGCTGGGAGAACCGCAGGCGGTCGATCTCGACCCACTGAGCCTGGAGAGCGCCCTGCTGCGGGCGGCGGTCGGTGACTACGCGGCCGAGGCGGCGGTGCTGCTGCTGGCCGAGTCCGGCCACTGGCTGCCCCGGCTGCAGGCCGCCGGGCTGATCGCCATCGCACTCGACGCCGACGCGATCGACGGCGGGCCGTGGGCCGCGGTCCAGTGGGCCGACCTGGACGGCGCGCTCCGCACCGGGGTGATCGGCGGCAGCGGCGGGCAGCTGCGGCTGTTGCGGGCGGCAGCGAGCCTGGCCGAGGGGCAGCCGGTCGACCTGGCCGACCTGACCGCGGGGCTGGACCGCGACGAGCTGGTCCTGCTGCTGGCCGCGGTGGCCCATGCGGCCGGCAGTCACGAGCACGACGACGGCGCCGGGGCGTCGGGCGGCCCGGTCGTGGCCTGGCCACGGCGCGACTGAGGCAGACACGCGCGTCCGACGTCTGGACAGCGACTAGTAACTGAGTGCATAGTCTGCCCATGGCGCTCGGGCACGTCCTCCTCGGCCTCCTCGCGCGGGGCGGACGGCACGGGTACGACCTCAAGCGGCAGTACGACGCACGGTTCCCGATGGCCAAGCCGATCGCTCCCGCGCAGGTGTACGCCACGTTGGAGCGGCTGCTGCGGGACGGACTGGTCGCCCCCGGGAGCACCGACCGGGGCGGCGGGCCCGACCGCACGTCGTACGAGATGACCCCGGCCGGGCGGCAGGAGCTCGACGCCTGGCTGGCCGAGGTCGAGGCGCCGACCCCCTTCGTCAGCAACCCGCTGGCGGTGAAGGTGACCCTCGCGCTGCTGGTCGCCGGGGACGACGCCGCGGCTGACTACCTGCAACGGCAGCGCGCGGCCCACCGGGAGCGGATGCGCGAGTACACCCGCGTCAAGACCGACCCCGACACCTCCCTGGCCGGTGTGCTCGCGGCCGACTACGCCCTCAACCACCTCGATGCCGACCTGCGGTGGATCGACACCGCCCTGGCCCGCGTCGCCTCCCTCTCCGAGGAGCTCCGACCATGACCTCCACACCCGAGGACACCAGCACCGACGAGGGCCTGCTGCTCGCCGGCCGTGCGCTGGTGCGCTCCTACGGCCACTCCCCGGCGCTGCGCGGGATCAGCGTGGGCACCGCACGCGGGGAGATCCTGGCGATCACCGGCCCGTCCGGGTCGGGCAAGTCGACGCTGCTGCTGTGCCTGGCGGGCATCCTGCGCCCGGACGCCGGCGAGGTCTGGTTCGACGGGCGCCGGATCGACACCGACAGCGAGGCCGAGCGGTCCCGGCTGCGGCGCACCCGGTTCGGCGTGCTCTTCCAGTTCGGCCAGCTGGTGCCCGAGCTGACGGCGGCGGAGAACGTGGCGATGCCGCTGCTGCTGGGCGGCGTCAAGCGACGTCCCGCCCTGACCGCCGCCGGCACCTGGCTCGAGCGCTTCGGGGTGGCCGACCTGGCGACGCACCGGTCGACCGAGATGTCCGGCGGCCAGGCCCAGCGGGTGGCGATGGCCCGTGCGCTGGTGACCGAGCCCGAGGTGCTGTTCGCCGACGAGCCGACCGGCGCGCTGGACACCCTGGCCGGGGAGCAGGTGCTCACCGAGCTGGTCCGGGTCACCCGGCAGGCCGGCACGACCGTGCTGATGGTCACCCATGACGCGAAGGTCGCCGCGTACGCCGACCGGGAGATCGTCATCCGGGACGGCATGGCCGACGAGGGCGCCCCGACCTCGGCCCTGCGGGGCGCGCTGGGCCGGGCAGGCGCCCGATGAGCAGCTCGGAGGACGCCGGGGCGATGCGCTGGTCGACCCTGCTGTGGCTGGCCACCGCCGGTGGCCGGGCCGACCGCACCCGGATCGCGCTGACCGCGGTCGGCGCCGCCGCGGGGGTGCTGGCGCTGCTCGCCGCCGCCACGGTCGCGGCCACCGGCGAGGGCGACGGGCCCTACACCAGCCAACTGCTCAACGAGACCGGGCTGCACATCGGCATCGTGATCGCCCTGGTGCTGCTCTGCGTGCCGGTGCTGGCGTTCACCGGCCAGTGCGCCCGGATCGGTGCGCCGGCGCGCGACCGGCGGCTGGCCGCCCTCCGGCTCACCGGCGCGACCCCCTCGGACGTCGCCCGGGTGGCCGCCGTCGAGACCGGGTTGGCGGCGGCCCTGGGGTCACTGATCGGCCTGGGGGTGTACCTGGTCGGACGGGTGCTGCTGGGGAACCCGGTGACGGCCACCTACGAGCGCAGCACCGAGATCTCGTCGAACGGCTACCTCATCGAGGACGTCACCGGCCCGGCACTGCGGCTGCCGACCGACGTCCTCCCGCCGGTCTGGCTGATCGCCCTCCTGGTCCTCGCCGTGCCGGTCGCGGCCACGGTCTTCGCGCTGGCCGCGCTGCGCCGGGTGACCACGACGCCGTTCGGGGTGGTGCGCAGCCAGCGGGTGCGGCCGGTCCAGGTGGTCCCGGCGGCCCTGTTCGTCCTCGGGGCCGGCGGCATGGCGCTGTTCGCAGGGCTGGTCCGGGTGGCCGGCATCGACGGGGGTGTGGGCCGGGTACCCGCCCTGGTGTTCCTGCTGTTGTTCCTCTGCACCGCGATCGGCATCGTGCTCGGGACGGCGGCCGTCTCCGCGCGGGTGGGGGAGTTCCTGGCCCGGCGCACCGGGCGACCCGCCCTGCTCATCGCCGGGCGGCGGTTGGTCGCCGCGCCCTTCGCCGCCAGCCGGAGCCACGCGGCCCTGCTGGTCGTCGTCCTGCTCGCCGCGGCCATCCAGGGCTTCCGGTCGCACACCCTGCTGTCCCAGCGGCAGAGCGGCAACGAGTTCTACGCCCGGGCCCTGGACACGGTGGACCTGGCCCTGGTCGTCGCCGGCGCCATCGCCGTGGCCGGCCTGCTGGTCGGCACCATCGAGGGCGTGCTGAGCCGGCGGCGAGCGGCGGCCGCGCTCGTCGCCGCCGGGGTGCCGCGGGGCGTCCTCGGGCGGGCGCTGTTGCTGGAGGTGCTGGTGCCGGTCGTGCCGGCCACGTTGCTGGCCACCGCCGCCGGCATCCTCGCCGCCCGTGGCGTGATGGGCACCACCGTGCAGGAGAGCATGTACTCCGCCACCGGGCGGGTGCTCCGGGTGGTGGAGACCGCCGTGCCCGTGCCCTGGACGGCGCTGGCGGTCATCGTCGGCGGGACGACGCTGGCCACGGCCGCCCTCACGCTGATCGCCCTGCCGATCCTGCACCGCAGCGCCGACCCGGGGGAGCTGCGCACCGCCTGAGCGGGGGCCGGGGACAGGTGAGGGGTTCGCGGTCGGCGTCCCGGGCAAGATCCGGGCATGACCACCCCGTCCGGGCTGCCCGACGCCCTGCAGCAACTGCGCGATCGGGTCGCCTCGGCACCGCTCGGCCTGGCCACCCCCGGCCGGGACACCGCCGCCCGCACCGCCCGCTCGGTCGTCGACCAGGTCGACGACTACCTGCTGCCCCGGCTGCGCGACCTGGACGCACCCCTGCTCACCGTGGTCGGCGGCTCGACCGGCGCCGGCAAGTCCACGTTGGTCAACAGCGTGCTGGGCGCCCGGGTCACCACTCCGGGCGTGCTCCGCCCGACGACCCGCGCCCCGGTGCTGGTCTGCGCTCCCGCCGACCGGGCCGCGTTCGCCGGCGACCGGGTGCTGCCCGGGCTCGCCCGCACCACCGGCGAGGGAGACGCCACCAGCGGCATCAAGCTCGTGGCCACCGATGCGTTGCCGCCCGGGCTCGCGCTCATCGACGCCCCGGACGTCGACTCGGTGGTCGAGGCCAACCGCGACCTGGCCGGTCAGCTGCTGGCCGCCGCCGACCTGTGGGTGTTCGTGACGACGGCGGCCCGCTACGCCGACGCCGTCCCGTGGGACCTGCTGCGCACGGCCCAGGAACGGGGGACCGCGCTGGCCGTCGTGCTGGACCGGGTGCCGCCCGAGGCGGTGGCGGAGGTGGCCGACGACCTGGCCGGGATGCTGCGCCGAGCACAGCTGGACAGCGCCCGGCTGTTCGTGATCGAGGAGCGGCCGCTGGTCGACGGCTTCCTGCCCGACGAGCAGGTCGCCCCGCTGCGGGGCTGGCTGCACGCGCTCGCCGCCGACCAGGAGCAGCGTGCCGCCGTCGTCCGGCAGACCCTGGCCGGGGCGCTGGGCAGCCTGCACGACCGGGTCGACGTCGTCGTCGCCGGCGTCGCCGAGCAGGCGGCCGCCGCCGAGGCGCTGCAGACCGCCGCGGACGCCGCGTACGCCCGGGCACGGGCGGCGATCGACGAGGGCGTCGGCAACGGCAGCCTGCTGCGCGGGGAGGTGCTCGCCCGCTGGCAGGAGTTCGTCGGCACCGGCGAGTGGATGCGCAGCCTGCAGGGCCATGTCGGCCGGTTGCGGGATCGGGTCACCGCCGCGTTCACCGGCCGCAGCAACCCCGCCGACGACCTGGCCGGTGCCCTGGAGTCCGGGGTCGAGCTGCTGCTGCGGGCCGAGGCCGACCGGGCCGCGGAGAAGACCGTCACCAGCTGGCGGACCCTGCCCGGCGGGATCGCCCTGCTCGACGGCCGGGAGACCGAGCTGGACGGCGTCTCGCCGTCGTTCGCCGGCGCCTCCGCCGACGAGGTGCGGGACTGGCAGGGCACGGTGCTGGAGCTGGTGCGCAGCGAGGGCGCGGGCAAGCGGTCGCGGGCCCGGCTGATGTCCTGGGGGGTCAACGGCGCGGGTGCGGTGGTGATGGTCGCCGTCTTCGCCTCCACCGCCGGGCTGTCCGGCGCCGAGGTGGCCATCGCCGGCGGCACCACCGCGGTCGGTCAGCGGGTGCTGGAGGCGGTGTTCGGGGACGCCGCGGTGCGCGAGCTGGCCGCCCGGGCGCGGGCCGACCTGGACGCCCGCGCCGCGCGGCTGCTGCGCGCCGAGCAGCACCGCTTCGACGTGCTGCTGGAGGACGTCGCCCCGGCGCCGGGCGCGGACGTCGAGCTGCGGTCGGCGGCGCAGGCGCTGGCTGCTGCCCACGGGGCCCGCGCGTGAGGCTCGGGAGGCGTGGCGAGCTGTCCCTGACCGACCGGCTGGCCGCCCTGCGCGAGGCGGTGGAGGTCGCCGAGGGGCGGCTGGAGGTGCCGGAGGTCGCCAGCGCCCGTGCCCTGCTGGCCAAGGCCGGTGCCCGGGAGGCGCTCGGCGACGCCACCGTGGTCGCGCTGGCCGGGGCGACCGGGAGCGGGAAGTCCACCCTGTTCAACGCGCTCAGCGGCAGCGAGGTGAGCACGCCGGGCGTGCGCCGGCCGACCACCGGCGTCGCCCACGCCAGCGTGTGGGGGGAGCACGGGTCCGACCGGCTGCTGGACTGGCTCCAGGTGCCCCGCCGGCACCGGGTCGAGTCGGGTGACCCGGCGCTGGACGGGCTGGTGCTGCTCGACCTGCCCGACCACGACAGCGTCCGGCTGGAGAACCGGCTGGAGGTCGACCGGCTGGTGGAGCTGGTGGACGTGCTGGTGTGGGTGCTCGACCCGCAGAAGTACGCCGACGCCGCGGTGCACTCGCAGTACCTGGCGCCGCTGGCCGGGCACGCGGGGGTGCTGGTCGTCGTCCTCAACCAGGTCGACCGGCTGGACGAGCCGGCCGCCCGCGCCTGCCTGGCCGACCTGCGCGGGCTGCTGGACCGGGAGGGTCTCGGGGCGACCCCGGTGCTGCCCACCGCGGCCCGCACCGGCGCGGGGCTGCCGGAGCTGCGCACCGAGCTGGCCCGCCGGGTCGCCGCCCGCCGGGCGGCCACCGACCGGCTGGCCGCCGACGCCCGGGCCGCTGCCGGTGCGCTCGCCGAGCACTGCGCACCCGACGCCGGCCCGGACCGCAGCCGTGACTCCGACGAGTGGGCAGGGCTGACCGAGGCGCTCGCCGACGCCGCCGGGGTGCCGGCCGTGGTCACCGCGGTGGAGCGCTCGGCCCGCCGTCGCGGCGCCGCGCACACCGGGTGGCCGTTGCTGCGCTGGACGGGCAAGCTCCGGGCCGACCCGCTGGGCCGGCTGCACCTGGGCAACGAGGCGGCCCGCAGCTCACTGCCCCAGGCCGGGGCCGTGCAGCAGGCGGGCGTGGGGGCGGCGCTGCGCCGGGCGCGGGACTCCGCCGGCCACGGGCTGCCGCAGGCCTGGCGGGACGAGCTGCGCCGCACCGCCGAGTTCTCCGAGGACCGCCTCGCCGACCGGCTGGACCGCGCGGTCACCGGCACCGACCTCGGCCCGGACCGGACGCCGCTGTGGCAGCGGGCGGTCGGCGGGCTGCAGTGGCTGCTCGTGCTGACCGCGCTGGTCGGCGCGTTGTGGCTGCTCGGGCTGGTCGGCCTGGGGTTGCTCCAGCTGGACGACGTCGTCCCGCTGCCCCGGGTCGAGGGCATCCCGCTGCCGACGTTGCTGCTGGCCGGGGGGCTGCTCGCCGGGTTGCTGCTGGCGCTGCTGACCCGGCCACTGGTGCACGTCGGCGCCCGGAGACGGGCCAGACAGGTGCGGCGGCGGTTGCTGGACCGGGTCGGTGAGGTGGCCGACACGGAGGTGGTCGAGCCGCTCACCGAGGCCCGCGAGGACCACACCCGGTTCTGCGCGGCGGTGACCCGCGCCGGCAGCTAGTCGAGGGCGGCGGCGGGAGCCCGGTGCGCGGGCTCCACGACCGGGGTGGCCGGCCGCCGGGCGTGCAGGGCCAGGCCGCCCACCGCCAGCAGGGCCAGCACGATGACGACGACGCCGTACACCTGCGCCGTCCGCTCCAGGCCGATGCGCCCGGCCGCCACCCCCGCGGCGATCGCCGGCACGCTGAAGGCCAGGTAGCTGGCGGTGAAGACCGCGGACAGCAGGGCGGCCCGCTGCCCGGGGGCGACGCCCTGGGTGACGGTCGCCATCGCGCCGAGGAACGCCGCCCCGAAGCCGAAGCCGGAGACCACCGCGGCGACGAAGAACAGCGGGAGCGAGCCGGTGGTCAGCGCGGCCACGGTGCCCGCCACCCCGACGGCGAAGACCAGGGCACCGACGACCATCGACCGGGCCGGCGCCACGGTCCGCATGGAGAGCGAGCCGACCAGGCCGGTGCCGTTGAGCGCGAGGATGACCAGGCTGCCCACGACGTGGTCCTGCACCTCGAAGACGCCGGCCACCAGCGACGGGCCGAGCGAGGCGTAGAGCCCGCCCAGCGCCCAGGTGGCGACCAGGCAGGGCAGGACGACGACGAACGCCCGGCGCTGCGAGGCGGGCACCTGCACGCTGGGCCGCAGCGACCGCGCGGCGCCGGGCAGCCGGGGGGAGGACTCGGGCAGGAAGACCCACACCCCGGCGGCGGCGGCCAGGCAGAGCACGGTGAGGGCGCCGAAGACCCAGCTGGTCGGCGCGGGCAGGAACTCGACCGCCAGCCCGGCGCTCACCGCACCGACCGAGAGCCCCACCGCGGGGGACGCCGAGTTGACCAGCGCGCCCAGCGGGCGGTCCGGGCGCTGCAGGTCCAGCAGCGCGGCACCGAACGCGCCGGTCAGGGCCCCGGTGGCCAGCCCCTGGACGATGCGGGCCAGCAGCAGCCACTCCACCCCGTCGGCGGTCAGGAACAGCACCATCGAGACGGCCTCGAGCAGCAGCGCGACGGCGAGCACCGGGCGGCGTCCCACGTGGTCCGAGAGCGCCCCGACCACCAGCAGCGACAGCAGCAGCGCGAAGGCGTAGACGCCGAAGACGACGGTGATCAGGCCGGAGCCGAAGCCGAACTCCTCCGCGTAGACCCGGTACAGCGGCGAGGGCACCCCGGAGGCGGCGAGCATCAGGGTCAGCAGCACCGCCACCGACCAGAAGGCGGCGGGCCGGCTGAGCTCACGACGGGGCACGAACCGATGCAAGCACCAACGAAGCCCTGCTGTTCCACGGAGGGGCCGGAGTCGCGACTTCGGCCCCTCCATCGTCACGCGACGCGCTCGCCGTCCGGGGTGGCGGGCCGACCCGTCACGTCGGGCTGTCCCAGGTGGTCAGGCAGAACGGGTGACCGGCCGGGTCGGCGTACACGGAGCAGTGGTCGTCGTTGGGCTGGAACTCGTACTTCTTCGCACCGGCCGCCAGCACCCGGACCTCGGCCGCGTCCCGGTCCGTGACCAGGAGGTCCAGGTGCGACTGCATCGGCACCGGACCGGTCGGCCAGGTCGGCGGGGTGTGCGCGGGCACGGTCTGGAAGTCGATCCGTCCGCCCGGACCGTCGACCCGCGCCCACCCCTCGTGCCGCACGACCACCGCACCGCCGGTGATCTCGGCGTAGAACGCGGCCAGTGCGCCGGCGTCCGGGCAGTCGAGGGTGACCGAGTTCAGCCGGATCGAGTCGTCCCGGACCTCGCCCACGTCGCGTTGATCGTCCATGCCGTGAGGACCTCCCCAGTGGGCGGAACTCGTCGGTCCTCCGTCAACCCGGGTAGCGGCGGCTGGTGAAGACCTGGCCGGACGGCGTCACCCGGGTCTGGGTGGAGCCGATCATCACCAGGCAGCGCATGTCGACGGACTCGGGGTCGAACTCACCGAGGGTGGTCACGGTGACCGACTCCGCCGCGCCGCCGACGTCCCGGCCGATGACGACCACGGTCTCCGGCTTCCTGACCTCCAGCAGCGCCTGGTGTGCCTCGCCCAGCTGGTGCGGCCGGGCCTTGGAGCGCGGGTTGTACAGCGCGATCACCAGGTCGGCGGCGGCCGCGTGGCGCAGCCGGTCGAGCACGACGTCCCAGGGCTTGAGGACGTCGGACAGCGAGATGATCGCGAAGTCGTGCCCGAGCGGCGCCCCCACCCGCGACGCGACCGCCTGCGCCGCGGTGAGCCCGGGCAGCACCCGGACCTCCACGTCGGGGAAGTCCTCCGCCGCCACCTCGAGCACCGCGGCGGCCATCGCGAACACGCCGGGGTCGCCGCTGGAGACGACGGCCACGCGCCGTCCGGACCGGGCCAGCTCGAGGGCGTGTGCGGCGCGCTCGGCCTCCACCCGGTTGTCGCTGGGGTGCCGGGTCTGCCGCGGGTTCGCCGGCACCCGGTCCAGGTAGGGGCCGTAGCCGACCAGGTCGTCGGCGCGGGCCAGCGCCTCGGCGGCCTCGGGCGTCGTCCAGCTGCGCTGCCCGGGGCCGAGGCCGACCACCACCACCTCGCCGGTGCGCACCTCGGTCTCACTGGCCTGTTCCGGGCCCGGGACCGGCCCGGTCAGCTCGCTGGGCAGCAGCGCGAGGGAGAAGTAGGGGACGGTGTCGGGGTCCACCTCGGCCAGCGGCATGGTGCGTTGCTGGGCGGTCGTCGCCCGCTCCACGTAGTAGGCGCGGTCGAGCACCCCGGCGGCCTCGAAGGCGTCTCGGACGTTGCGGAACGTGCGGCCGAGCTTCATCACCGCGGCGGAGTCGGTGGTCGACAGCCACTCGGCGAGCTCGTCGGACGGCAGCGTGCCGGGCAGCACGGTGAGCACCTCGTCCCGCTCCACCAGCGGCCGGCCGAGCACCGCGGCCGCGCCGCTGACACTGGTGACCCCCGGGACCACCTCGGTCGGGTAGCGGTGCGCCAGCCGCTTGTGCATGTGCATGTACGAGCCGTAGAAGAACGGGTCGCCCTCGGCGAGGACGACGACGTCCCGGCCGGCGTCCAGGTGCGCGGCCAGCCGGGCGGCGGCGGCCTCGTAGAACTCGTCGATCGCGCCCTGGTAGCCGCCGGGGTGGGCGGTGGTCTCGGTGGTCACCGGGTAGACCAGCAGCTCCTCGACCTGCCCCTCGCGCAGGTACGGCGCGGCCAGGGCCCGGGCGACCGAGCGGCCGTGCTGGGCGGCGTGGAAGGCGACGACGTCCGCCGCGCCGATCAGCCGGGCCGCCTTGACGGTCACCAGCTCCGGGTCGCCCGGCCCCAGCCCGACCCCGTACAGCCGCCCCGTCACCGGTGCCCCCCGTCCACCACAATGGCCATTTTGGTGGTCATTCGGCGGTGCTCGCGATCGCGTTGACGGCGGCGGCGGTGATGGCGCTGCCGCCGCGCCGGCCGCGGACGGCGAGGAACTCCAGGTCCGAGGCGGCCAGCGCCTCCTTGGACTCGACCGCACCGATGAAGCCCACCGGGATGCCGATGACCGCGGCCGGGCGCGGGGCCCCGTCGCGGACCATCTCCAGCAGGTGGAACAGCGCGGTGGGGGCGTTGCCGATCGCGACGACGGCGCCGTCCAGCCGGTCGCCCCACAGGTGCATCGCCGCCGCGGTGCGGGTGGTGCCCATCTCCCGGGCCAGGTCGGGGGTGCGCGGGTCGTTCAGGGTGCAGACGACCTCGTTGAACGCCGGCAGCCGCTTGCGGGTCACGCCGGAGGCGACCATCTGGGCGTCGCACAGCACCGGGGCGCCGGACTCCAGCGCCTTGCGGCCGGCCAGGACGACGTCGGGGGAGAAGGCCACGTCGGCCACCAGGTCGACCTGCCCGCAGGCGTGGATCATCCGGACGGCGACCTGGGCGACGTCCTCGGGCAGGCCCGACAGGTCGGCCTCGGCGCGGATGGTGGCGAAGGACTGCCGGTAGATCTCGGCGCCGTCGTGCTCGTAGGAGTACATCAGTCCTCATCGATCCAGAGTTCGTAGCCGGACGGCGTCGCGACGACGTCGACGACCCCACCCTGCGGTCGGCCGCAGCGACGCTCGCAGCCGGCCCAGTGCTGTCGGGCGCCGCCGGCGGGCAGCGTCCGGGTGGAGACGGCGGTGACCGCGTCGGCGCGGACGTCGGCCAACGACTTCGCGCAGCCCGGGCGGCCGGCGCAGGTGGTCACCTGCAGCCAGGGACTCGCCTCGTCGAACACCATGCCGGTGCGGAACAGGTCGACGGCGGCGTCATCCACGGCGTCCTCGGCCAGGTCGGGCACGACGACGCTGCGCCAGGGGGTCAGCTGCACCTCGTCGGCCAGCCGGGCGAGCAGGTCGGCCTGGTCGGCGCTGAGCCGGCCCAGCGGGACGACGCCGATCAGCGCCGTCCGGCCGTCGACCTGCGTCGCGGCCCCGACCGGCCCCACCACCGCCGCCCCCGGCACCTCCACCGGACCACCGAAATGGCCATTTTGGTGGTCGGGGTGGTCGGGGTGGTCGGGGTGGTCGAGGCGGGTGGCGACGCGGGTGGGGCCGTCGGCGAGCTCGGTCAGGCGCCAGGCGGTCGAGCCCTGGGCCGTGCGCTCGGCGAGGAAGGCGCGGGCGGCGTCGAGGGCGAGCGGCACCGCGTCGGCCGGGGAGCAGCGCAGGCCGGAGTCGACGCCGCCGAGGAGCAGGGCCACCGAGTCGGCGGAGAGGGCCAGCAGGCCGACGTCCCCACCGTGACCGGCGACGTCGCCCCGGCCGTCGTCCAGGGTGAGCAGGAAGCGGCCGGGCAGTTCGGCCAGGGCCGGGTCGGCGCAGAGGCCGGCGTCGAAGGCGGCGATCCACGGCCGGACGTCGACGTGCCCGTCCTCGGTGCGCCCGGAGAGCGTGCTGGCCAGCACGTTGCGCACCCGCTCGTGCGTGGCACTGGGCAGCAGCCCCACGGCGGCCAGCCGGTCGCCCAGCTCGACCTCCGCGCCGGACGGGAGGCCGCGCAGCTGCAGGTTGCCCCGGCTGGTCAGCTCCAGGTGCCCGTCGCCGAGCTCCCGGGCAGCCGCCGCCAGCGCCCGCAGCTGCGCCGCGCTGATCGCCCCGCCCGGCACCCGGACCCGGGCCAACCCGCCGTCGGCGGCGGCATGGGTCTGCAGGGCGCCGGGGCAGGCGTCGGCGCGGTCGCGCGGAGGGGAGACGGAGGCACCGGATGAGGACATGGCGCTCGCGAGGCTACTTCCCGATGGCCCCGGTGCACCGGGGCCATCGGACCGGTCCTGCTGGATCAGGTCAGCGACGTCCGGTCGAAGGACATCCAGACCCGCCGCCGGTCGGCCCGGGTGCGCACCTTCGCCATGGCGTCGACCCGCTGCTGCTGCTCGGCGGTGGCGCGGTGCTCGACGACGGCGAGCTCGGCCTGTCGCATGTCCCGCTCGGCCGCCTCCTCCGCCGGGGTCTGCGGCAGCTGCGGGTCGGTGTCCTCGGAGGACACCTCTGGGCCGGTGTCCTCCCGGTAGGGGCTGTCGGCCGGCAGGTTGCCGCTCACCCGGCCGTAGGCGCCCAGGATCAGCAGCACCAGCCCGGCGCCGATGGAGAAGATGACGTTGGCCATCGAGAACGCCAGCAGGTTGAGGTCGCTCTCCAGGACGGCCAGGTTGGCCAGCGCCGAGACGAGGAAGAGCGTGCCGATCACCAGCATCGTGTTCGAGGCCGGGCGGGGCCCGAGGAACGCGGTGACCACCAGCACCAGCGCGGTGACCACAGAGATCGTGGAGAGCAGGCCGTTGGAGGAGAGGCCGGCCACCTCGCCGCCGTCGGTGGAGAAGTAGGCCAGCCCGTCGGCGAAGCCGAGGATGCCGAAGGCGAGCAGGACCAGGGCCACGACCACCGCGCCGACGCGCTGCACGGTGTAGACCACCGACCCGCCGCCCTCGTCGGTCTGGTTCGCATCGTCCGACCGGTTCGGCCGACGGTCTCGCAGGTTCTCGCGCACGCCCATGGGTTGCCTCCGTCGTGTGGATGACCAGACACCGGGGCTTCGTCGGTGACGGCTCGGACGGATGCGCCCTGTGCGCGACACGCCGGGAAGAGCCGTGGGGACGGCGCTGTTACGGGCCGGTGGAAGGAGCGTCATGACCCAGCCGTACGAGATCGACCTGCACTCGGAGTACCTGCGCGCGGACCTGTTCCTCGCGATGGGGCAGCCCGCGGAGGCCGCCCGCGTCCTGGAGGCGGTGGTCGCTGCCGAGCCGGACAACCAGGCCGCCCTGGAGCTGCTGGCCCGCAGTTGCTTCGGTTCCGCCCAGCTCGGCCGCGCCGAGGACGCGCTGGCCCGGCTGGTGGAACTGGCCCCGGCCAACGGGTGGGCCCGCCGCGCGCTGGCCCGCACCCTGGAGCGGCAGAGCCGCGGTGCCGACGCCGCCGTCCACCACCGGGTCGCCGACGCGCTCGGCGCCGCCTGACGGCCCCGTCCCGAGGCTCGCCCCCAGCTCGCGCGGGGTGAGCCTCGGGACGGGGGTCCTCCGTCAGGCCGGCGTCAGGTCGGTCGAGTGCAGCACCGCTCCGGCGACGTCGCGCAACTGGACCGTCATGACCCCGCTGTGCCCGTCGATCCGTACGTGGCCGAGGAACTGGAGGCCGGCGCTCGGCGGCTGGTTCGGGGTGTCCGCGGCGCGGGACCAGACCACCTGGGGGCCGAAGGTGCCGTCGAGGTCGTTGGGTCCGAACGTGCCGGCGTGCAGCGGGCCGCTGACGAACTCCCAGAACGGGTCGAAGTCGGAGAACGAGGCCTTCTCCGGGTCGTAGAAGTGGGCCGCGGTGTAGTGGACGTCGGCGGTCAGCCACACCACGTTGCGGACCCCGCGGCGCTTCAGCTCCGACAGCAACCACGCCACCTCGAGCTCCCGTCCTGCCGGCCCGCCGGGAGCGTGGTTGGCGATGGCCTCCTGCGCGACCTCGCCGTCGGGCACCACCACGCCCAGCGGCATGTCGGAGGCCACCACCTTCCACAACGCGCAGGAGGCGGCCAGCTGGTCGGCGAGCCGGGTGAGCTGGTCGGCGCCGAAGATCCGGGTCTCCGGCCCCTCCGTCGCCAGGTTGGCGGAGTTGGGTCCGCGGAACGAACGCAGGTCGAGCGCGAAGACGTCGACCAGCGGGCCGTAGGGGAGGACCCGGTCGATCCGGCTGCCGGAGAGCGGCATGTACTCGCCGAACGCCTGGCGGGCGCGGGCGGCGAGGGTGTCGACGTCCTTGACCGTGTACCTCGCGTCGGGGCCCGTCGTCCCGAGGACCTCGCCGGGGTACCAGTTGTTGGTCACCTCGTGGTCGTCCCACTGGACGAACTGCGGCACCTGGGCGGCGAACCGGCGCACGTTGTCGTCGATCAGGTTGTAGCGGTACTGACCGCGGTACTCGTCCAGGGTCTCGGCGACCTTGCTCTTCGCCGGGGTGACCACGTTGCGCCACACCGTGCCGTCGGGGAGCTCGACCCGCTCCTCCAGCGGCCCGTCGGCGTAGACGCTGTCGCCGGAGTGGATGAAGAAGTCCGGGTCGAGGAGGCGGACGGACTCGAAGCCGGTCATGCCCCCGAGGTCGGGGTTGATGCCCCAGCCCTGCCCGGCGACGTCGCCGGACCACGAGAAGCTGACGTCCCGGCGGTCGGCCGGGGCGGTGCGCAGCGTGCCCAGCAGGGGCTCGCAGGCCGGGCCGTGCTCCCCGACGAACCGGACGCGGTAGAACAGCTCGGTGCCGGCCGGCAGGCCACTGAGCGCCACCTTGCCGGTGAAGTCGGTGTCCGGGCCGACGTCGACCCGCCAGCGGCCGCGCCGGCCGCGGAAGTCCTCGGTCCCGGCGACCTCGACGAGCATCCGGGCCGGCCGGTCGGTCTTCGACCAGATGATCCCGGACGTCGCGGTGACGTCGCCGCTCTGCACACCCCACGACGTGGCGGGCCGGTCGAACCGCTGAGCCGGCGCGGCGAACGCCCGCGGTGCCGGACCGAGCAGTGCGCCGGCGCCGGCAGCACCGCCGACGACGGCGGCGGCCTGCATGAGCTGCCGTCGGGAGAGCGGTCGTGCCGGAGGTGGAGCGGGCGAGGTGCGTGGCTGATCGGACATCGGTGGCCCCCTGGGTTCCGCGCTGGTGGTGGAACCGTGGGCCGTCGAGGAGGCGGCCGGACCACGGGTCGGCGACCGGCAGGCGAGGACCGCGTGAACCGGCCGTGGCGGGCCACGACACGGCGGCGCGTCGTGCTCGCCCGTGCCCGTGTTCTCCCGATCGGGGGACGCGCCCCGCTGCGGCTCAGGTCCGGGCGGAACGCCGCCGGGACGCGGCCAGGGTGAGCACCGCGACGACGACCGCCAGCGCCAGCGCCGCCCCGATCGACGGCCGCACCCCCGCGCCCAGGCTGGTGCCCAGCGAGTAGGTGCCCGCACCGAGCAACGAACCCATCACCACGGCGGTGGTCTCGGCGAAGGCGACTGCGGTGGCGACCGCGGCCACCCGGTCGGGCGCCAGGTCGTCGAAGGCCTGCGCGGTCAACCGTGGGTAGGCCAGCCCCATGCCGAGGCCCGCCACTGCCCAGGCAGCGATGAGCAGGGCCAGCGCAGGGGCGGGGGAGAGCAGTCCGCTCTGGGTGAGGCCGACGGCGGCCAGTGCCGGGCAGAGGGCGGCGATCCCGAGGGTGGCCGGGTCCGGACGGCGTCCCGGGCGCGGTGGTCGTGCACCGGCCACGGACCACGTGACCAGCCCGGCCGCGATCGCCACGGCTCCCGCGACCACACTCCGGTCCAGCCCCTCGACGACCGCGAGCGGTACCAGCCCGTCGGCGGTGAAGAAGGCGACCACCAGGCCGGTGAAGCAGATCAGCACCCAGGTGCGCGGGCGGTCACCAGCGGTCGCCTGGTCGAACACCCGGATGCTCCCGGCGGCGGCCAACAGGAGGCCACCGGCCAGCAGCGGGATGCCCCAGCGGCCGCTCCCGCTGGCCAGGGTGGCCAGCACCAGGCCGGCGACGACGAGCAGCCCGACGCCGACCGCGACCGTGCGGCGTCCGGTGCGCCACGGGATGAGGTCGACGTCCCGGCCCATCAGCGCGCGGGCGACGATGACGACCGCCGCCGGCCAGGCCATCGCCCAGCGCCAGTCGGTCCAGACGGCGATCGCCGCGTTCAGCGGTGGGCCCACCAGCGAGGGCAGCAGCCAGACCAGCGAGAACAGCCCCATGACCCGGGGTCGCAGCGCGTCGTCGAACAGGCCGCCGAGGGCGCTGAGCCCGAACGCGGCCAGCAGTCCGGCGGCCAGCCCGCGGACGGCGCTGCCGGCCAGCAGCCAGCCCATCGCCGGTGCGGTGGCCGACATGATGACGCCGACGACGTAGAGCAGGGTCGCCACCAGCAGCGTGGTCCGTGGGCTGAGCCGGGCGGTCAGCCCGGAGCCGGTGGCGAGCACCAGCACGGAGACCAGCGTGCCGGCCGCGAGGGTCGCGCCGTAGAGCCGGCTGCCGTCCAGTTCCCGCGCGGCGAGCGGGAGCACGGTGGCGTAGGCGATCCCCTGCACGGCGGCGGCGAACTCGGCCAGCAGCAGGGCGAACAGCAGCCGCCCGCGGCGGCCGGCGAAGACCGCCCGCAGCGAGGTGTCGACCGGGGTCTCGGCGTCGGTCATCGGCCGTCGAAGAGTTGGTCGAGGTGGTGGCGGAGGACGGCGGATGCGGCGTCCCCACCCCGCTGACCGCCGATGACGCTGGCGCCCAGACCATTGGTGAGCGCGAGCAGGACAGCGGCCACGTACCCGGCGTCCTCGCCGGCGGCGATCTCCCCGGCCTGCTGCGACAACTCGACCTGCCGGGCGAGCAGGCGTTCCAGCGCAGCCGGGTCGTGCGCCTCGTGCCGCGCGGCGAGGCCCGGATCGGTGAGCACGAGGGCGTAGAACGCGTCGTAGGTCGTCCGGATCGCCCGGCTCTCCTCGTCGGTCGGCAGCACTCCGAACAGGACTGCCTCGATCACCTGACGCGGGGACGGCGGCTTCCCCAGCCCCTCGAGTCGCGCTTGCACGCGTGCCGTCAGCCGTTCGCCGAGGTAGGGGAGCGAGCCGAGGAGCAGTTCGTCCTTGGTGGAGAAGTAGTACTGGACCAGGCGCAGCGACACTCCGGCCTCGGCCGCCACCTCCCGCATGCTGGCCGCCTGCAGGCCGCGGGTGGCAGCGATCCGCAGCAGCGCCTCGGCGATCTGCCGACGGCGCTGCTCGTGGTCGACGCGGGTGGGCACGGGCTCCTCCTCCGACTGGCGCTGCCGGGCATTGTGGCGCACCAGGCGGTCTTGATACGGTCGTATCACGATACGCCAGCGACGGGACGCCGATGACCACGACCACCCCCGCCCGGATCAGCTCCTTCACCTCACCGCGGTCCCGGGACCGGTTCCTGACCGCCTACGACCGCGCGCTCACCGAGCTCTGGCCGGTGCCGGTGCGGTGGGTCGAGGTGGAGACGGCGGCTGGCACGGTGCACGCCCTCCGGCACGGCCCCGAGGGCGACGACCCGGTCGTGCTGCTGCCCGGCGCGGGCGGCAACGCACTCAGTTGGTACCGCCACGTCGCCGAGCTCGGTCGCACCCGCCCGGTGCTGGCGGTCGACCCGCCCGGTGAGCCGGGCCGTTCGGCTCAGACTGCGCCGCTCGCCGACGGCGCGCGCTGGCTCGGGGAGTTCCTGGCCGGCGTCGGCGCCGAGCGTGCGCACCTGGTCGGGACGTCGTTCGGCGGGTGGACAGCGCTGACCCAGCAGGTGCACGAGCCCGGCCGGGTGGCGGCCGTGACGCTGGTCGACCCGGCCGGGTTCGGGACCGTGACCGGGAGGTTCTACCGCTGGGTGGTCCTCGGTGGCCTGGCCGGGCTGCTCCCCGCCCCGCTGCGTCGGGCCGCAGCGCGCCGGCTGGTCAACGGCACCCTGGCCGAGGACGGGCTGATGCGGCTGGTCCGCGCGAGCACGTCGTTCCGCCGCCGGCTGCCCCCCCCCGCCTCCGCTGACCGACGCCGAGTTCACCGCCGTGCCAGCACCGGTGCAGCTCCTGCTCGGCCAGCGCAGTGCCCTGCACGACTCGGCGGCCGTGGCCGAGCGGGTGCGCACCGTCGTCCCCGGGTGGCGGGTCGAGCTCGTGCCCGGCACCGGTCATGCCCTGTCGATCGAGGCGCCGGAGCTCGTCGTCCGGCGGGTGCTCGAGTTCGGGAGCACCCGCCGGAGCGACTGATCAGCGGTCCTCGACCGAGGGCGGCGGGTTCGGGGTGGTGCCGTCGACGCCCGTGGTGGCGGCGGTGCTGCCGCCCGTCGGGGAGGGCGTGATGCCCCGCTCGGCGACCGGCAGGAGCGCCCCATGGGCCAGCCGCTCGCGGTAGCCGAACAGCTCCCGCTTCACCACCCGGCTCAGGATGTAGAGCCCGATGATGTTCGGCAGCGACATCAGGAAGATCATGCTGTCGGAGAAGCCGATCACCGCGTCGAGGGTGGAGGAGGCCCCGATGACGACGAAGATGCAGAAGATCAGCTTCCAGGTCCGGTCCACGACCATCGACTCGCCGAACAGGTAGGTCGACGCCTTCAGCCCGTAGTAGCTCCAGGCGAGCATCGTGGAGTAGGCGAACAGGATGACCGCGACCGCCAGCACGATCGGGAACCAGCCCGCGACCGTCTCGAAGGCGGCCGAGGTGGTCTCCACCCCCGGGGCGCTGGTCTCGTCCGCCCAGGTGCCGGTGATCACGATGGCCAGCGCGGTCATCGTGCAGATGACGACGGTGTCGACGAAGGGCTCGAGGACGGCGACGTGCCCCTCGGTCGCCGGCTCGTTGGTCTTCACCGCGGAGTGGGCGATCGCGGCCGACCCCAGCCCGGCCTCGTTGCTGAACGCCGCCCGCCGGAAGCCCTGGATGAGCACGCCGACGACGCCGCCGAACCCGGCCTCGGGGCTGAACGCCGTCCGGAGGATCTCCCACAGGGCGCTCGGGATCTCGGTGAAGTTCGAGAACAGGACGGCGAGGCAGGCCAGCACGTAGAAGACGGCCATGAACGGGACGAGCTTGTCGGTGACCCGGGCGATGCTCCGGATCCCGCCGATGATCACCGCCCCGACCAGGATCGCGAGCACCAGGCCGAAGACGGCGCCGGCAGCCCCGAACCCGAGCCAGCCGTCCGCGCCGCCGGTCACCGACTGGGCCTGGGCGAAGGCCTGGTTGGCCTGGAACATGTTCCCGCCACCGACGGCGCCACCCAGGGTGAAGATGCAGAACAGGACCGCCAGGACCTTGCCCAGCGTGCCCTTGCCCTTCTCCTTCAGCCCCTGGCTCAGGTAGTACATGGGGCCACCGGAGACCCGGCCGTCGTCGTAGACCCTGCGGTACTTGACGCCGAGGGTGCACTCCACGCCCTTGGTGCACATGCCGACCAGGCCGGCGATGATCATCCAGAACGTCGCCCCCGGTCCCCCGAGGGAGATGGCCACCGCGACGCCGGCGATGTTCCCGAGGCCCACCGTCCCGGAGACGGCGGTCGCCAGCGCCTGGAAGTGGGTCACCTCACCGGCGTCCTCGGGGTCGTCGTACTTGCCCTTGATCAGCTGGATCGCATGGCCGAAGGCCCGGAACTGGAAGCCCTTCAGGTAGATGGTGAAGAAGATCCCGGCGACGACCAGCCAGACGACGATGAGCGGCAGCTCGACGCCCTCGTCGATGAAGTCCAGCGGGACGGCGGCGAAGACGATGCCGGTGATGACGTCCGAGATCGGTGCGAAGACGTCGTTGACCTGCTCGTCGAACGTGGCGGCCAGCACCTCGCGGGCAGGGACGTCGGAGAGGGCGAGCTGGGTCATCACGGCACCACCAGGACGGGGACGGGGGAGAGCTGGATGAGGCTGCTCGGGGTGGACCCGAACAGCAGCGTGCGGACCCGGCTCTGCCCGATCCGACCGACGGTGATCCACGCGGCGTCGTGCTCCCGGGCCAGGGAGACCAGCGTCTCGGCGGGGTGCCCGTGCCGGACGACGCCGTCGATCTGCAGGTCACCGGCGGCGGACAGCCGCGCGAGCGCCGGGTCGAGGACCCGCTCGCGGGCCGACTTCGCCTCGCGTTCCTTGTCGATCGTGCGGCGTTCGTTCTCCTCCGCCGTGGAGAACGAGTAGGGCGACCAGGGGACGACGCAGGCCAGCACCAGGCGCAGGTCGTGTCTCCGCGCGGCGTCGGCAGCAGCGTCCGCTGCACGTCCGCTCGCCTCGCTCCCGTCGAGCCCCACGATGATCGATGCGGACATTGGGTGACCCCCAGCCGTCGCGGACGTTGCCGGAAAGCTAGTGGCAAGCAACGGCCCAGCGCCAGACGGGCCGGGACCTCGCCGTCCGAGCTGTGGTGTCCTGGTGACCGTGCGGCCGGGGTCCTCGACCGGCCGGCCGTACCGAATGCCCGCCCCGACTCGAGCACCGCTCGGCCAGGAGAACCGTCATGAACCGCCGCACCGTCCGCCGCACGCTGCTCGCCCTCCCGCTGTCGATCGCCCTGTCACTGCCGCTCGCCGCCTGCGGGAGCGACGAGCCGGCCGGGTCGGCCGGGTCAGCGGTCGAAGAGGTGGCGGCCGAGGTCTCCACCGACCTCGGCGTGCGCCCCGAGGTGCCGGCGTCGGACGCGCCGGCGCCCACCGAGCTCGTCGTCGAGGACGTCGTCGTCGGGGACGGCGCCGAGGCCACCGGGGGCACCACCGCGGAGGTCAAGTACGTCGGCGGCTTCTACGAGTCCGGCGAGGAGTTCGACGCCTCCTGGGACCGGGGCGAGGAGGAGACCCTGCCGGTCACCCTCGGGGCCGGCCAGGTCATCCCCGGCTTCGAGCAGGGCATCGAGGGCATGCAGGTCGGTGGCCGCCGGGTCGTCACCATCCCCAGCGAGCTCGGCTACGGCGACCAGGCCCGAGGGCCGATCCCCGCCGGCTCCACCCTGGTCTTCGTCCTCGACCTCGTCTCGGTGGACTGACCCGAGCCCCGGTGGTCGCCGATCGCGACCACCGTCCCGGCCCGGGGCGGTGGTGGGCCCGCGGGCTGCTCGCCGGCTACCTGGCCCTCGGTGCCGTCGTGACGTTGTGGCCCACCCCGGTGGGCGGGTTCTCCGGCCCGATCGCCCGCGCCGTGCTGCAGGCCACCGGCCTCTCCTGGTCGGTGGTCTTCCCGCTGGTCGAGCGGGGCAGCAACGTGCTGCTGTTCGTCCCGCTCGCGCTCTTGCTGTGCTGGTCGCTGCCTCGATGGCCGCGGTGGGCGGTCTGGCTGGCGTGCGTGGCCGGCTCGGTGGGCGTCGAGCTCGTCCAGGCGCTGTTCCTGCCGGCGCGCTACCCGTCCCTGGTCGACGTCGTCACCAACAGCACCGGCGCCGCGATCGGCGTCGGGCTGCACTGGCTGCTCACCCGCCGCCGCTGACCCCTGGCCGTCAGGACGTCGGCTGGTGCCCGGGCGCGACCGCGGCCAGCATCGCCTCGAGGACCTCCCGGCGCAGGAACGCCAGCCGTGCGCGCTTGGTCGGCAGCTCCACCTCGGGGCCGAGCTCGAAGCCCGTCCGGCGCAGCCGTTCCAGGGCGCCCTCGTTCGCCGCGTCGGGCTCGACGACGACGCGCCGCACGGTCGGGTCGGCGAGCGCGATCGCACCGAGTGCGGCGGCGAGCCGGAGGGTGAAGCCCGGCTCCGGGGACTCCGCGGGGGCCAGCAGCACGTGGATCCCGAGGTCGCCGGGTTCCACGGTGTACACCTCGCTCACCGGGTCGGCGGCCGGCTGGTAGGTCTGCAGCAGCCCGACGGGGCGGCCCTCGACCGACACCAGCCAGGCGTGGTGGGTGTCCAGCGAGTCGACGAAGGCGTAGATGTCGCGCACCTGCTCCTCGGTGTGGTCGGTCATCCCCCAGAACCGGGCGCGCTCCTGCCGCACCCACGAGTGCACGAGCGGGGCGTCGCGGTCGGGGTCGAGCCGGCGCACCTCGAGGGTGCGGCCGTCCTCGAAGGGGTGGGTGCCCTCGGCGAGGCGGGCATCGGTCACGGGATCTCCTCAGGTCGGGCGGATGGGACGGGGACGAGGGAGCCGCGGGCCCAGAGCGGGGTCTGGTCCTCGGCGTGCGGGCCGGGCACACCGTCGGCGCCCAGCGGGACCACCCAGCGGCTGGCGTCGCGGTCGGCGAGGTCCCACACGTAGCGGGCCACCGGTCCACGCAGGCACAGGTCGGTGAGCCCGGGCAGGCTCGCGGTCGCGAGGACGCAGTCGGTGTCGCCGTCCAGCGGCAGCCCGTCGGCGGGCCGGACGACGGCCTCCGCCCAGGGCGTGCCGTCGAGGGAGTGCACGGTCCGCAGCCGGTGCGTCGCCCCCCAGTCCGGCGCGGGCGCGGCCGCGGCGTCGGCGAGTGCGCCGTGGACGAGCGCGGCGACGTCGACGCCGTGGCGGGGGAGGACGTCGAGCAGTCGCGCCAGCGCCGACCCGACCCGCTCCACGGGGGACAGCCACGGGGCCAGCACCTCGGGCACACCGGCCGGGCGGTGCAACGGCGTGAGCAGCGGGAGGGCCAGGACGCGCCGCACCAGGGCGCTCCGCCAGGCGGCGAAGGCCCCGGCCCCGTGACTGTCGGCGGCCATCCGGCGGTCCCAGGACAGCAGTTCCGCGCGCAGCCGGGCGGCGGGGGTGCCGGGCTCCGGGGCGGGCGCCAGCTGGAGGACGTCGAGCAGCCCGGTGGCGGGGGAGGAGGCGGTGTCGACGAGCAGTTCGGCGAGGTCGGCGGCGCGCAGGCCGGTGCGGTCGCCGATGAGCGCGCGGAGGCGGGCGGCGCGGTGCGGTGGAGCGAAGACCGTGCCGTACGGGGCGACGTCCGGGCGGGCGTCGTTGGCGGTCACCGCGACGCCGTCCCAGGGCGCGGCGTCGGAGACGCGGAGAGCGGGCGCGGACGGGTGGGTCCCGCGCCACGCGTGCGCGCGGTCCCAGGCCGGCACGGGGTGCCAGCGGTTGGCGGCCGCCCGGTCGGGAACCCGGCCGGCGACCAGTTGGCGCACGTCACCGGCGGTGTCGGCGACCAGGACGCTGTTCACCGGCTCGACCCACGACGCGAGCGCGGCCTCGACGTCCCCGGCGGTCCGGGCGCGCAGCAGCAGCGGCAGCGCCTCGAACCCCAGCGTGGCGTCCACCCGGCTGGGTGCGCGCAGGCTCAGCGCCTCGGGTTCCTCGGCGCCGTCGGCAGCCCAGGACGGGATGACGACCGGCCCCCGCGCGGTCTCCACGACCTCCACGGCCACCGGCTCGCCGTCCCGGACGGCCAGCTGGACGGTCCCGGCCTCGGCCGGCTCCCAGCCGTCCGGCCCGAGGGCCAGCAGCCGGTCGCCGTCCCGGCGCAGCCGCTCCCGGTAGAGGTCCTGGTGGACGGCCATCGCGTTGGTCACCGCCCAGGCCACCGTGCCGGTGTGGCCGAAGTGGGCGACGCCCGGGACACCGGGGAAGGCGAGCCCGACCACGTCGAGGGCCGCGGGCCCGTCCACCACCAGGTGCACCTGCTGGTACACGCCGGGTCGCTCCAGCACCCGGTGCGGGTCGCCGGCGACCAGGGGCAGCCCGGACGCCGTCCGGGACCCGGTCACCGCCACCGCGTTGCTGCCGTCGGGTGGGCCCAGGCCGAGCGCGGTGGCGAGGTCGGGCCCGAGCCGGGGCCCGAACGACCGCAGCAGGTGGCCCCGCCAGACCGTCGTCCCCAGGGACCCGAACAGGACGTGGTGGACCAGGAAGACCCCCAGCGGGGTCCACGGCTGCCAGCCGCCGTGCCCGCCCCGGGGCAGGCCGAGCGCCTGCAGCTCGGGTGACCGCGCGGCGCCCTCGGCCAGGCCCTCGCGCACGCCCGCCACGTAGGCGGCGACCCAGCGCCGGGTCGCCGGGTCGAGGGCGTCGTGGCAGCGGCGGGCGGTGTCGTCCAGCCGGGCCCGGGCCGCGAAGGTGTCCCAGGACAGCCCGGCCGCCCCGACGTGCGCGGCCAGCGTCGCCTCGCTGCGCCAGCGCTCCACCTCCAGCTGCCACGCCCGGTCGACGGCGGTGACCCGCCCCTGCGCCCAGGCGAGGTCGTCGAGCGACCCGGCCCGCACCGTCGGCACGCCCCACGGGCCGCGGGTCACCCCGGCCGGGGCGGTCACCGGTGCGCGGCCGGTGCGTGCGGCGCCACCGGGTTGGCCAGCGTGCCGGCGTACTGCAGGGAGGACGCCTGATCGGCCAGGTCGACCATCTGGAGCGTGTTCCACAGCTGTAGCCGGTTCAGGCAGGAGTGCTGGAACTCCGGGGTGAAGAGGTCGAAGCGCCGGTGCAGGTCGGGGTGGGCGTCCCGGTGCGCCAGCAGGCAGTCGGCGACGCAGCGCCAGACCTCCTCGGCGGGCAGCAGCCCGTCGGCGTCCAGCACGCCGGCGAGGTAGCGCAGGAACCCGTCGAAGACGTCGGTGAAGACCGACAGCAGGCGGACGTCGTCGTCGTAGGCGACGCGCACCCGCTCGACGCCCGGGGGCAGCGGCCGGTCACCGAAGACGGCGACCTCCTCCCCGACGTCCTTCATCAGGACCCCGGTCGGCACCGAGTCGCGCAGCACGAGGATGACGTTCTCCCCGTGCGGCATGAAGGCGAGGTCCTGGGCGAGCAGGCAGTGCACGACGGGGCGGAGGTAGGCGTCGAGGTAGCGCCGCAGCCAGCTGCGCGGGTCCAGGCCCGAGTCGGCGACGAGACCGCCCACCAGCGAGCGGCCCTCGGCGTCCCGGTGCAGCAGCGCCGCCATGGTCATCGCCCGCTCGTCCGGTGCCAGCCGCGGCACCGGGCTCTCCCGCCACAGCGCCGCGACCATCCGCTGGTACGGCGAGCGCAGCCCCCGCGCGGCCATCCGGTGGTAGGCGTCGCCGGTGTAGCCGACCGAGGCCAGCTCCCGCAGCACGCCGAACCCGCTGGCCACCAGCTCGGGGTCACCGGTGACGACGTCGGCGACCCAGTCGTTGATCGCCGGGGTCGCCCGCATGTAGGCCGGCGAGAGCCCGCGCAGGAAGCCCATGTTCTGGATCGCCAGCGCCGTCTTGACGTAGTGCCGGTCGGGGCGGTCGAGGTCGAAGAACGTCCGGATCGACTGCTGAGCCTGGTAGCGGTCCTCGCTGTGCCCCACCGGCACGAGGTCGCGCCGGCCGACGTCCGCGGCGAAGGTGACCGCCAGCCGGTGGTCCCACTGCCACGGGTGCACGGGCAGGTACGAGTAGTCGGCCGGGTCCAGCCCCAGCGACCGCAGCCGGCCGGCGAAGCGGGCGAGCAGCTCCTCGCCGAGCTGGCCGGCGTAGAGCTGCTCCTCGTCGACGCCCTCGCCGCAGGCGAGGTGGGTGTGCTCCCGGCGCGCCGCCAGCCAGACCAGCCGGACCGGTGCCCCCGCCTCCGGGGCGTAGGCGGCGGCGTCGGCCAGCCCGAAGCCGATGCGCCCGTTGTTGGCCACGAACGCCGGGTGACCCTCGGTCATCGACCGCTCGACGGTCTGCAGGTCGGCGCGGGCCAGCTCACGGGCGTCGGTGCGGCGGTGGTGCAGCTTCCACGCCGCACCGGCGAGGGTCGCGCTGACCTCCTCCAGGTAGGTGCCCAGCAGCTGGTCGGGGATGCCGAGGTCGTGCTGCAGCTCGTCGACCAGCGCCAGCGCGTCCAGCGGTGCGTCGGCGCCGTCCACGGTGCGGGACACCGACGCCGGGTCCACGTCCCAGTGCTCCAGCGGCAGCACCCGCGCGGCGAACCGGTACCGGACGCCCGCGGCGGTGCGCAGCGACCACCAGGTCCGCCCCAGGGTGTCGGCCGGCCCGCCGTCCGCCTCGGGGGTGACGAGCCGCTCGTGGCCGAACTCCGACAGCGCCTTGGTGACCACGTGCCGGTGCGCCCGGGCCATCGCCACCGGCTCGAGGTGGGCGGCGCCCAGGGCGGCCGGGTCGGTCTCGTCCGCCACCGGCCCGGTCCGCTCGGTCGTCGACGCGCTCATGCCAGCACCCGGCCCAGCTCGCTCGCCGCGAAGGACGCCGGGGTGCACGTGCTCAAGGCAGCCGTCTTGTGCCCCAGGTCGACCAGGCCGTGCTCGACGAAGCCCGCCGCCTGGTTCTTCGCCCGGATCGCCGCGTTGCGCGCGTCCGGCTCCACGACCACCCGGCGCGCGCCCGGGCGGTCCAGGGCGAAGCGCACGACCGCCGCCATCACCGCCGAGGTCAGCCCGCGGACGGGTGGGGCGCCCTCGGCGAGCGGCGCGACGAGGACGTGCATCCCGACGTCGCCGGGCTCGGCCGCCCACACGCCGACGAGCTCCCGGTGGCGGGGGTCGTAGGTCTCGGCGAGGAACGCCGGGGTCCCGTCGACCCGGCCCAGCCACGCGTCGTGGTGCGGGTCGGCGGTGATCGCGGCGTAGGCGGTGTGCACCGCGGCCGGTCCGGCGTCCTGCATCAGCCAGTAGACCGAGCGCGGGTGGGTGACCCAGGAGTGCAGCAGGTCCAGGTCGCGGTCGAGGTCCAGCGGGTCCAGCGTCAGCACCCCGATCGGCGTGCGGACCGACCAGGGGGGTGCGGCCGGGGCGGTGCTCACCGGGCGGCCCCCGTCGTCGTCAGCCCCGCCTCGTCGGGCAGTGCGTCGGCGTCCTCGGCGTCCTCGAGCTCGACCCCGAACTCCTGGTAGGCGATGTGCTGCTCGACCGGGTAGACCTCCCGGCCGCACATGGCGTTGAGGATCACCGAGTTCCGGTAGGGGCCCATGCCGAGGTCCGGCGCGGTGAGGCTGTGGGTGTGCTCCTCGGCGTTCTGCACGAAGACCTCCCGGCCGGTCGTGTCCACCGCGTAGTCCAGCGCCACGTCGTACCGGCCACGCGCGTCCCACCGGATCCGGTCGCGGACCGGGTCCAGGAACGCCGGCACCCGGGACCGGTAGCCGGTGGCGAGGACGAGCCCCTGCGTCGTCCGGCTGACCGTGCGCTCCTGCTCGGCGTGGTGCAGCCGCAGCTCGTAGCGCCGCTGCTCGGCGTCCCAGCGGGCGCCGACCACCTCGACGCCGGTGTGCAGCGACGAGGGCACCGCGCCGCGTCGTCCGGTGCGGTAGAGGGTGTCGTAGATGGCGTCCACGAGCGTGCCGCTGATGCCCTTGTAGAGGTGGCGCTGCTCGCGGGCGAGGGCGTCGCGGCGCCCCATCGGCAGGGCGTGGTGGTAGCGGGCGTACTCCGGCGAGGTCATCTCCAGGGTCAGCTTCGTGTACTCCATGGGGAAGAACCGGGGCGAGCGGGTGAGCCAGTCGACGCGGTACCCGAGCCGGTCGGCGTCGGTGAGCAGGTCGAGGTACACCTCCGCGGCGCTCTGCCCGCTGCCCACGACGGTCACGTGCCCGAGCGTCTGCAGTTCCTCCTTGTGCTCCAGGTAGGCCGAGCTGTGCCAGGCCGGGCCGGGGAGCTCCCGCACCGGCTCCGGGACCCACGGCGCCGTCCCGACCCCGAGGACCAGCCGCCGGCCCAGGTGCACCTCCGGCTCCCCGGAGCGGACGTCGCGGGCGTGCACCCGGTAGACCCCCGCGGCGGCGTCGTGCTCGACCCGCTCGACGCGCCGGCCCCACTGCAGCCCGGGCACCCGCTCGGCGACCCAGCGGCAGTAGGCGTCGTACTCCGCGCGCAGCGGGTGGAAGTCCTCGCGGATGTAGAAGGGGTAGAGCCGGCCGGTCGCCTTGAGGTGGGCCAGGAACGAGTACGGCGACGTCGGGTCGGCCATGGTCACCAGGTCGGCGAGGAACGGGACCTGGAGGGTGGTGCCCTCGATCATCATCCCGGGGTGCCAGGAGAACTCCTCGTGCTCGTCGAGGAAGACGCCGGACAGGTCGGGCACCGGGGCGGTGAGCGCGGCCAGGCCGAGGTTGAACGGCCCGATGCCGACGGCGACGAAGTCGTGCACGCGGTCGGTGCTCATGCCGGGGCCTGCCCGCCGGCCAGCACCAGCGCCGCAGGCGCCACCGCGGACTCCGCGACCAGGTCCTCACCGGCCGCCCGGACCAGGTCGACCACCGCGCGGACGTCCGCCCGGGTGGTCGCCGGGTTCAGCAGGGTCAGCTTCAGCCACGGTCGCCCGTCGACGACGGTGCGGGCGACGACCGCCTCCCCCTCGGCGAACAACCGCTCGCGGATGCCGGCGACGAGCAGGTCGGCGGCGGCCGGGTCGAGCGGGCCGTCGGGGCCGATGGGCCGGTGCCGGAACAGGACGGTGCTCAGCGACGGTGCGCTGTGCACCTCGATGTCCGGGGCGGCGCAGAGGTCCTCGTGGACCTGCACGGCGAGGTCCAGGCAGGTGTCGAAGGCCTCGCCGATCGCGTCGGCCCCCATGGCGCGCAGCGTCACCCACAGCTTGAGCGCGTCGAAGCGCCGGGTGGTCTGCAGGCTCCGGTCGACCTGGTTCGGCGCCCGCTCACCGCGCGGGTTGAGGTAGGCCGCGTGGTGGGTGACGTGCCGCAGCGTCGCGCCGTCGCGGACCAGCACCGCTGAGGACGCCACCGGCTGGAAGAAGGTCTTGTGGAAGTCCACGGTCACCGAGTCGGCGCGTTCGATGCCGTCGAGCAGGTGCCGGCGGCGGCGGGACACCAGCAGCCCGCCGCCGTACGCGGCGTCGACGTGCAGCCACGCGCCGACCTCCGCGCAGACGTCGGCCACCGCGGGGAGCGGGTCGATCCGGCCGAGGTCGGTGGTGCCGGCGGTGACGGACACCGCCATGACGACGTCACCGGCGTCGCGGACCCGGGCGGCGACCTGACGCAGCGCGGCGGGGTCCATCCGGTGCCGCTCGTCGGTCGGCACCGTGACCACCGCGTCGGTGCCGAGCCCGAGCAGGCGTGCGGCCTTGCCGACGCTGAAGTGGGCCTGGTCGGTGGCCAGCACCCGCAGCCGCGCACCCGGGGGCAGCACGCCGCCCGGCAGCGCGGCGAGCGCCTCGTCGCGGGCCAGCAGCAGGGCGTGCAGGTTGGACTGGGTGCCGCCGCTGGTGAACACGCCGTCCGCAGCGGGGCCCAGGCCGGCGCGGCCGGCGGCCCAGGCGACGAGCCGGCGCTCCATCAGGGTGGCCGTCGTCGACTGGTCGTAGGTGTCGACCGAGGTGTTGACCGCGGAGGCGAGCAGGTCCGCCGCCAGGGCCGGGATCGCGACCGGGCAGTTGAGGTGGGCCACGTAGCCGGGCTCGTGGAACCACACCGCGTGCTCGAGGTAGAGCCGGGAGGTCTCCTTGAGGGCGGAGAACGTGTCGCCGAGCGGGGCCTCGAGGTCGACCCCGGCCACGAGCTCCTCGAGGTCCTGCTGCGGCACGCCCGAGCGGGGGCGGCGGACCACCCGCACGCGGTCGGTCAGCGCGCCGAGCGCCGCGGTGACGACCGCGGCGTAGTGGTCGACCGTCTCGCCCGAGAACAGGTGTGCGGTCGGCGTGTGCTCCGTCACGAACGAGCCCTTCCGTAGGTTAGCCTCCCCTAAACACGGCGGACGGTACACGGGGCTGACACCCGGTGCGCGGGGTCCCGCCGAGGTCACGGCGAGAGGGGCGAACGGGTGCAGCACGGCTGGGAAGGCGTGGTCCTCAAGGCGCTGCGCGGTCGGGACTTCGTCCTCACCGTGCGCGGGAGCGAGCAGGTCGGCGAGCAGTACCAACGGGTCCGGGTCGCCGACGGCGGGCTGCTCGCCGCGTGCCCGCCGCACCCGGCGATGTGGGTCCGGCTGTGGTTCGAACACGACGGGCGCCCCCACCAGCGGGCCTACACGCTCGTCGACCCGGACCCGGTCGCGGGCACCTTCGACCTGGAGTTCGCCCTGCACGACGGTCCGGCCGCGCACTGGTCCATCGCGGCGCAGCCCGGCGACACCATCGAGGCGACGGTGCAGGGCACCCGTGAGGACCAGCTCCCGCCGGGGACCCGGACGGTGCACCTGGTCGGTGACCCGGCGTCCCTGCCCGCGGTCAACTCGCTGCTCGACGCCCACCCGACGACGCCCGCGCGGGTCTGGCTGGAGGCCGGGCACCCGGCCGACCGCGACCTCCCCGTGCGCGCCCGGGCCGGGCACGAGGTGGTGTGGGTCGACCGCGACGGCGCCGCCCCCGGGCAGGCGCTGCAGGCCGCGGTGACGGGTGCCTGGGCGGGGGACGCGGCAGCCGACCCGGCGCAGGACTGGTTCTGGGTGGCCTGCGAGGCCGCCGCCGCCCGGGCGCTGACCAAGCACCTGCGTCGCGAGCTCGGCGTGGGCAAGGACCGCGTGTCCTCCCTCGCCTACTGGCGCGCGACGTGACCGCGCCGTCCGCACCCGCCGTCGCCGAGACGTCCCCGGTGGCGGTGGGCCGGCCGCCGTGGGCTCTGCTCACCACCCTCTGGGTCACCCAGTACGTCGGCATCGGCTTCCTCACCGTGGGGCTGGTGGCGATCCTGCGCGCCGACGGCGTCTCCCTCGCCGACCTCTCGCTCGTCTCGCTGCTGGGCCTCGCCTGGCCGCTCAAGCTGCTCTGGGCACCGTTGCTGGACCGGTACGGGTCCCGCCGGCTCGGCCACCACCGCTCCTGGCTGCTCGCCCTGCAGAGCGCGATGGTCCTGGCGCTGCTGGCGCTGCTGCCCTTCGACGACCCGGCCGCCTCGCTCGGCCCGCTCGTCGTCGTCTGCGCCGTGTACGTGCTGCTGTCGGCGACCCAGGACGTGGCCGCCGACGCCCTCGCCGTCCGGCTGCTGCGCCCGGAGGACCGCGGCCTCGGCAACGGGGTCCAGGTGGGGGCCAGCTACGTCGGCACCGTGCTCGGCGGTGGTCTCTGCGTCCTGGTGTACGACCGCGCCGGGTGGACCGCGGCCGTGCTGCTGCTCGCCGCCCTCACCCTGGTCGCGCTCGTGGTCGTGCTCCGGTTCCGTGAGCCCGAGCGCGACCCCCGGGTGCCCGGGAGCGCCGCCTGGGGTGCGCTGATCGGGGTGTTCCGCCGTCCTGGCGTGCCGGTCTGGGCGCTGGGCGTCGTGCCGCTCGTCTACGGGGGAGCGGCCGGGGTGTACGCCCTGCCCAGCGCGGCGCTCGTGGACGCCGGGTGGTCCCTGACCCGGATCGGCGTGGTCACCGGCGTCGTCGTCAGCGTGCCCGCGGCGCTGGCCGGCCCGCTCGCGGGCTGGCTGGTCCGCCGCTGGGGCCGGGCCGCGGTGCTCGTGGGCGGCGGCGTCGCCCTGGCGCTGTCGACGGCCGGGCTGGTCCCGCTGCTCCTCGGGTCGGCGCCGCTCACCGGCACGGTGGTCGCGCTCAGCGGCTTCCTCGTCGCCTACACCGCGCTGAACGTGGTGGTCTACACGGTGAGCATGGACCTCTCCCGCCCGGCCACGGCGGGCACCGACTTCACGACGCTCACCACGGTCCCGCTGCTCGCCTCCTTCCTCACCGCCTCCGCCGCGCTCGCCACGGCGGCGCTCGTCGGGTACGTCGCCTCGGCGGCCCTGTGGTGCGGCGTCACCCTGGTCGGGGTGGTGCTCGGCGTGCGGTGGCTGCGAGCCGCGCCGCTCCGGTGACCACGGTCCCGGCCGGCCGGACGGCGGTGGACCCGCCCCGGCGGCTTCCGCTGCTCGCGGTCGAGGCGGCGACCCTGCTCTCCGGCACGGCCAACGGGGTCACCTCCGTCGTCCTGCCGTGGCTCGTCCTCGAGCGGGGCGGCGGCGCGGCCGGCGCCGGCCTCGTCGCCGCGGGGACGGCGCTGCCGCTGGTGCTCACCGCGGTGCTCGCCGGTGTCGTCGTCGACCGGGTGGGCCGGCGGCGGGTCTCGATCGTCTCCGACGTCGTCTCCGCGGCCGCGGTCGCCGCGATCCCGTTGCTGGAGCTCGCGACGGGCGGGCTGGGGCTGGGTGCGGTGGTCGCGCTGGCCGCCCTCGGTGCCCTGCTCGACCCGGCCGGTGTCACCGCGCGCGAGGCGATGCTCCCCGAGGCCGCCGCGGCCGCCCGGCTCCCGCTCTCCCGGGTCAACGGCGTCCACGAGGCGGTGTGGGGATCGGCGTTCTTCATCGGGCCGGCGGTCGGTGCCGTGCTGATCGGGCTGGTCGGCGCGGTCCCGGCGCTGTGGGCGACGGCGGCCGCCTTCGCGCTGTCGGTCGTCGTCATGGCCCTCGTCCGGATCCCCGGCGGCGGGCGGCCGGAGCCCCGCGCGGAGTCCTCCGGCAGCGCGGTCCGGCGCGTCCTGGCCGACACCGCCGAGGGGATCGCCGTGCTCCGCCGCGACCGCCTCGTGCGGTGCGCCGCCCTGGTCGCCGTCCTCGTCTCGGCGACGTACCTGCCGATCTCGGCGGTGCTGCTGCCGGTGCTGTTCGAGGAGCAGGGCGCCCCCGGCCGGCTCGGCCTGCTGCTCCTGGTGATGAGCGGCGGCTGGGTGCTCGGGAGCCTGCTGCAGGGTGCGCTGGGCCACCGGCTGCCCCGCAGCCTCGTGCTCCGGGTCGCCACCGTGGGGGCGTCGGTCGCGCTGGTCCCGTTCGTGGCCCTGCCGCCCTACCCCGTCCTGCTCGGCTGCGGTGCGCTCGCCGGCCTGCTGTTCGGCCCGATCAACCCGCTGGTCAACCTGGCCTTCCAGCGGCGGGTGCCCACGCACCTGCGCGGGCGGGTGCTCGGGATCGTCGCCTCCGGCGCGTACGCCGCAGGGCCGGCCGGCTACCTGGCGGCCGGCGTGCTCGTCGACACCACCGGGCTGCGCGCGGCCTTCGCCGTGTTCGTCGGCGCCGTCGTCCTCGCCGGCCTCTCCGTGCTGGTGATGCGCCCGCTCCGGGAGCTCGACGACCTGCCGGACGGGGAGGGGGCTCCGCCGGGTCCGCCGGCCGCGGCCGGGCCGGTGCTGCCCGAGCCCCGGGCATCGGCAGCCCGGTAGCGTCTCCGGCACATCACGGCAGTGCGCGAGGAAGCCGGTGCGAACCCGGCGCGGTCCCGCCACTGTGAGCCCCGGCGTCGTCCAGATGCGGGGGCGAGCCAGACACTCCGGCTGCCGTGCTCGACGACCCGGGGCGCGGACCCCGAGGGAGGCACCGACGTGAGCTCACGCACCTTCACCCTGCTCTCCACCTCCGACACCGACCTGCTCTCCGCCCGAGCCAGCGACTCGTCGTGGCGGCTGGGCAACCCCTACCGCGCCGGCGACCTCGCCGAGTTCGCCGCCGGTACCGATCTCGTCGTGGTCCGCATCCTGGGGTCCCGCCGGAAGTACGAGGACATGGTCGCGCCCCTGTTGGGCCTGGGCGTCCCGGTGGTCGTGCTGGGTGGTGAGCAGCTGCCCGACGCCGAGCTGATGGAGCTCTCCACCGTCCCGATGGGCGTGGCCACCGAGGCGCACGCCTACCTGGCCCAGGGCGGCCCGGACAACATGGTGCAGCTGCACCGCTTCCTGGCCGACACGGTGCTGCTGGACGGCGAGGGCTTCGAGGCCCCGGCCGTCGCACCGGACTGGGGCCTGCTGGACCGCCCGACCAGCGCCACCGGTCCGCGGGTCGCCGTCCTCTACTACCGGGCGCACCACCTGGCCGGGAACACCGCGTTCGTGCACACGCTGTGCGAGGCGATCGAGAACGCCGGCGGGGTGCCGGTGCCGGTCTACACCGCGTCGCTGCGGTCGGTGGAGCCGGAGATGCTCGACGTGCTGCGCACGGTCGACGCCATGGTCGTCACGGTGCTGGCGGCCGGCGGCTCCAAGCCCGCCACCGCCTCCGCCGGTGGGGACGACGGCGCCTGGGACGTCGGCGAGCTGGCCCGCCTCGACGTGCCGGTGATCCAGGGCCTGGTGCTCGGCACCCCGCGGGCGACCTGGGCGGCCAACGACGACGGGCTCTCCCCGCTGGACGTGGGCAACCAGGTCGCCATCCCCGAGTTCGACGGCCGGATCATCAGCGTGCCGTTCTCCTTCAAGGAGGTCGACGAGGAGGGCCTGACCTCCTACGTGCCCGACCCGGAGCGGGCCGCCCGGGTGGCCGGCACCGCCGTCGCGCACGCCCGGCTGCGGCACACCGCCCCGGCCGACCGCAAGGTCGTGGTGATGCTGTCGGCGTACCCGACCAAGCACGCCCGGATCGGCAACGCGGTCGGCCTGGACACCCCCGCCTCGGTGGTCCGGCTGCTGGCCGCGATGGCCGGGCAGGGCTACGACATCGGCCCGTTCGACGGCGCGGGCTCGCTGCCCGGCGTCGCGGACCTGGACGGCGACCGGCTGGTGCACGCCCTCATCGAGGCCGGCGGCCAGGACCCGGACTGGCTGACCGCCGAGCAGCTGTCCGGCAACCCGGTGCGCATCCCGGCCGCGGAGTACCGCCGGTTCTTCGACACGCTCCCCGCCGAGCTGACCGACCGGATGGTGGAGCACTGGGGGCCGCCGCCCGGTGAGCTGTTCGTGGACCCGACCGACGACTGCATCGTGTTCGCCGCGCTCCGCGCCGGCAACGTCGTGGTGATGGTCCAGCCGCCGCGCGGCTTCGGGGAGAACCCGATCGCGATCTACCACGACCCCGACCTGCCGCCGTCGCACCACTACCTGGCCGCCTACCACTGGCTGCGCTCGTCGTTCGGCGCGCACGCGGTCGTGCACGTGGGCAAGCACGGCAACCTGGAGTGGATGCCGGGCAAGACCGTCGGGCTGTCGGCGTCCTGCGCGCCGGACGCCGCGCTGGGCGACCTGCCGATGGTCTACCCGTTCCTGGTCAACGACCCGGGCGAGGGCTCGCAGGCCAAGCGGCGCGCGCACGCGGTGCTGGTCGACCACATGGTGCCGCCGATGGCCCGCGCCGAGACCTACGGCGACATCGCCCGGCTGGAGCAGCTGCTCGACGAGCACGCCAACATCGCCGCGATGGACCCGCCCAAGCTGCCCGCCGTCCGGCAGCAGATCTGGACGCTCATCCAGGCCGCCAAGCTCGACCACGACCTCGGCCTGGACGACCGGCCGCACGACGCCGAGTTCGACGAGATGATCCTGCACGTCGACGGCTGGCTGTGTGCCATCAAGGACAGCCAGATCCGCGACGGGCTGCACGTCTTCGGCTCCCCGCCGGAGGGCGACGCCCGCGTGGGCCTGGTGCTGGCGATCCTGCGGGCCCGGCAGATCTGGGGCGGCTCGGTCGCCATGCCCGGCCTGCGCGAGGCGCTCGGCCTGGTGGAGGACGGCTCGGCCGGGCTGCACGAGACCGACGAGGTCGAGGCCCGGGCGCTCGCCCTGGTCACCGCGATGGAGGCGGCCGGTTGGACCGCCGACGCCGTCGAGCCCACCGTCGCCGAGGTGCTGGGCGGGCCGCACGCCGAGGTCAGCCGGGTGCTGGACTTCGCGGTCGCCGAGGTCGTGCCGCGGCTGGCGAAGACGACCGACGAGATCGACATGGCCCTGCACGCCCTGGACGGCGGCTACGTGCCGGCCGGCCCGTCGGGCTCGCCGCTGCGCGGGCTGGTCAACGTGCTGCCGACCGGGCGCAACTTCTACTCCGTCGACCCGCGCGCGGTGCCCTCCCGGCTGGCCTGGGAGACCGGGCAGGGCCTGGCCGAGTCGCTGGTCGAGCGGTACGTCGCCGAGACCGGGGCGCACCCGCGCTCGGTGGGGCTCTCGGTGTGGGGCACCTCCGCGATGCGCACCTCCGGGGACGACGTCGCGCAGGTGCTGGCGCTGCTCGGCGTCCGACCGGTCTGGGACGAGGCGTCCCGCCGGGTGACGACGCTGGAGCCGATCCCGCTGGGGGAGCTGGGCCGGCCGCGGATCGACGTCACGGTGCGCATCTCCGGGTTCTTCCGGGACGCCTTCCCGCACGTGGTGACCATGCTCGACGACGCCGTCACCCTGGCCGCGGGGCTCGATGAGACACCGGAGCAGAACTACGTGAAGGCGCACGTGGACGCCGACGTCGCCGAGCACGGCGACCGCCGGCGGGCCACCACCCGGGTGTTCGGCTCCAAGCCCGGTGCCTACGGGGCCGGGCTGCTGTCGCTGATCGACAGCCGGGACTGGCGCACCGACGCCGACCTGGCCGAGGTGTACGCGGTGTGGGGCGGCTACGCCTACGGCCGCGACCTGGACGGCGTCGCGGCCCGGGCGGACATGGAGACCTCCTACCGGCGGATCGCGGTGGCGGCGAAGAACATCGACACCCGCGAGCACGACATCGCCGACTCCGACGACTACTTCCAATACCACGGCGGGATGGTCGCCACGGTGCGCGCGCTGACCGGCAGCTCACCGAAGGCCTACATCGGCGACTCGACCCGCCCCGAGCACGTGCGCACCCGCTCGCTGGTCGAGGAGACCTCGCGGGTGTTCCGGGCCCGGGTGGTCAACCCGAAGTGGCTGGCCGCGATGCGCCGGCACGGCTACAAGGGCGCGTTCGAGATGGCGGCCACGGTCGACTACCTGTTCGGCTACGACGCCACCACCGGCGTCGTCGCCGACTGGATGTACGAGAAGCTCGCGCAGAGCTACGTGCTCGACCCGGAGAACCGGGAGTTCATGGAGCAGTCGAACCCCTGGGCGCTGCACGGCATCGCCGAGCGGCTGCTGGAGGCGGTCGACCGCAAGATGTGGGCCGAGCCCGACCCGGCGCTGCTGGCCGAACTCCAGCAGGCCTACCTGGACACCGAGGGCGACCTCGAAGGGGGCGAGACCCCGGCCCAGCAGCCGGTCTGAGCTGGCTGGGCCCGGCACGGCCTAGGGTGCCGGCATGCCCTCAGATGCACACCTCGCCGGACGGCGGGCGCTGGTCACCGGCGGAGGCTCCGGCATCGGCCGGGCCTGCGCGCTGCGACTGGCCGAGGCCGGCGCGCAGGTGGTGGTCGTCGACCGCGACGCCGAGTCGGCCGAACGCGTCGCCGACATGGTGGGAGGGACGGCGGTGGTGGTGGACCTGGCAGACCTGTCAGCGGTGGACGACCTCGACTTGGCCGTCGATGTGCTGGTCAACAACGCCGGGCTGCAGCACGTGGCTCCGCTGCACGAGTTCCCGGTCGACCGGTTCTCCCTCATCCTCCGGCTGATGCTGGAGTCGCCGTTCCGCCTGGTCCGGGGTGCACTGCCGCACATGTACGCCCAGGGGTGGGGGCGGGTGGTCAACATCAGTTCGGTCCACGGCCTGCGGGCCTCGCCCTACAAGTCCGCCTACGTGACGGCCAAGCACGGGCTGGAAGGGCTGTCCAAGGTGATCGCGCTGGAGGGGGCGGAGCACGGGGTCACCTCGAACTGCGTCAACCCGGCGTACGTGCGCACACCGCTGGTGACCGGGCAGCTGGCCGACCAGGCGCGGACGCACGGGATGTCCGAGGACGACGTCGTCACCCAGGTGATGCTCGCCCCGGCGGCGATCAAGCGACTGATCGAGCCGGAGGAGGTGGCCGAGGCCGTGGCCTACCTGTGCTCGCCGATGGCCATGTCGGTGACCGGCAGCTCCCTGGTCTTGGACGGCGGGTGGAGCGCCCGCTGACCGGGAGGCGGCGCCGGGGTGGTGATGCCGGGGGAGGGCCGCCCCCGCTGCGGCGGTGGCTCGAACCGGACACGGTGGGTTCGACCTGGGCTCCCCGCTGAGCGAGTGACCGATGAGTTGCGCCGGGTCGCGGAGTCCTCTGCTGCATGGCGACGACTCTGCTGGCGATCGGCACGCGCAAGGGGCTCTGGCTCGCGACGAGTGAGGACCGGCGCAGCTGGTCGCTCTCCGCGCCGCACTTCCTGATGACCGAGGTGCCGAGCATCGGCATCGACACCCGCGCCGGGCGCACCCGGCTGATGGTCGGGGTCCGGTCGGAGCACTTCGGCCCGACGGTCCTGCACTCCGACGACCTGGGCGCGACCTGGGACGAACCGGCCGGTGGGGCGATCCGGTTCCCGGCCGACACCGGGGCCGCCGTCGAGCGGATCTGGCAGCTGCGCCCGGACTCCGCCGACCGGCCGGGCGTGGTCTGGGCCGGCTGCGAGCCGATCTCGGTCTGGCGCTCGGACGACGGTGGCGAGCACTTCGAGCTGTGCCGCGGGCTCTGGGACCACCCGCACCGCAGCGAGTGGGGCGCGGGCTACGGCGGGGCGGCGGCGCACTCCGTCGTCCCCGGGCCCGACGGCACGGTGCACGTGGCGATGAGCACCGGCGGCGTCTACCGGACGCGGGACGGCGGGGCCTCCTGGCAGCCGCGCAACTCCGGCATCTCGGCGTACTTCATGCCCGGTCCGGCGCCGGAGTTCGGACAGTGCGTGCACAAGATCGCCCGGGACGCGGCCGACCCACGGCGGCTGTACGCGCAGAACCACCACGGCGTCTACCGCTCCGACGACGACGGCGACTCGTGGACGTCGATCGCCGACGGACTGCCGTCGGACTTCGGCTTCGTGATGCTGGCCGACCCGCGCCGCGGCGAGCGCATCTGGGTGGTCCCGTTGGTCGCCGACGGCGAGCGGATCCCGCCGGACGGCGAGCTGGCCGTGCACCGCAGCGACGACGCCGGCTCCACCTGGCGCCGGCTCGACGCCGGGCTGCCCACGCACGAGTACAACGCGGTGCTGCGGGACGCCGCCTGCGTGGACGCCGGTGACCCGGTGGGCGTCTACGTCGGCACCCGCGGCGGCGAGGTGTACGCCAGCGCCGACGAGGGGGAGTCCTTCAGCACGGTCACCTCCCACCTGCCCGACGTGCTGTGCGTGCGGGCGGCGGTGCTGCCGTGACCGTGCGGGTGCTGCTGCCGCGGCTGCTGGCCGACACGACCGGCGGCCGGACGTCGATGTCGCTGGACCTGCCCGAGCCCGCGACCGTCCGCGCCCTGCTCGATGCGCTGGCCACCGAGCACCCGGTGTTCGACCGGCGGGTGCGGGACGAGACCGGGGCGCTGCGCCGGCACGTCAACGTCTACGTCGACGGAGAGGAGGTCCGGCGGCTCGCCGGTCTGGTCACCCCGGTGCCGGCCGGCGCGGAGGTGATGGTCGTCCAGTCCGTGGCTGGTGGCTGACCGCGACGACGCGCCGCGATCTGGCTGGCCGGCAGGTTACGAGTCGATGACGGCGGTCACACCCCCTCCATGAGCATCCTCGGGAAGCTGATGGGAACCGCAGGGAACGCCGCTGGACGGGGCGCGCGTGGTGGACGTTCGGCCACCACCCGGGGCACCGCGGGCCGGCGCCGGGCCGGGGGCGGGGGGCGGAGCGGCCGGGCGGGCTCGCCGGCTTCCTCCGGAGGTCTGAGCCGGGTCATCGGGTCGCTCACCCGTCGCCGGTGACGGCGCTCAGCTGAGCAGGACGGCGGCGGCGAGCAGGACGACCGCCGTCGTCACCTCGCCCATGGCGCCCATGACGTCGCCGTTCACCCCGCCGAGCCGGGTACGGGACCGGGTGAAGAGCGCCTCGGAGGACCCCAGCCCGGCGGCGACGGCAGCGACCAGCCCGAGCGCGGCGACCGGGCCGTCGGCGCCGACGAGCAGCGCACCCCCGGCGGCCACCGCAGCGGTGGCCAGCGCGGCCCCGGCCAGCCAGCCCCGGGAGACGGTGCCCGCGACCGCCTGGCCCAGGGACGAGCCCGCGGCGATCGGCACCCCCGGCAGGCCGGTGCGGGCCATCGCCACCCGGGCGGCGACAGTGGCGGCCGGCAGGGCGAGCCAGCCGCCGTCCACGGTGAGCAGGTGCGCCAGGCAGGCGACCTGCAGGAGCAGGGTGAGCACCAGGGTGACGACGCCGAAGGGGCCGACGTCCCCGGCGCGCATCACCGCCAGCGCCTTCTCCCGGCCGCGCAGCGGACCCAGTCCGTCGGCGGTGTCCGCCAGCCCGTCCAGGTGCAGCCCGCGGGTGAGCGCGGCCAGCGAGGCGATCGCGAGCACCGCACCGACCAGCGGGCTGACCGTGCGGTCGGCGGCCCAGGCGACCGCGGCCGCCACGCCCCCCAGCACCAGGCCGACCAGCGGCGCCCAGGGCAGCACCCCGCGGGCCGAGGCGGCGGCCGGCACCCGCAGGCTGGTCAGCAGCGCGAACGACTCCGCCGGCCCGGTCCAGGGGCGGCGGGTCGCCGGCTGGTCCGGGGAGCTCATCGCAACCGCTGGGGCAGCCCGGCGACCACGAACCACACCTCGTCGGCGGTCGAGGCCAGCCGCTGGTTGACCGTGCCCAGCGTGTCCCGGAAGAGCCGACCGGCGCGGGTCTCGGGCACCACGCCCAGCCCCACCTCGTCGCTGACCGCCACCACGTGCGCCGGCGTCATCACCCAGTTGTCGACCAGTGCATCGCAGCGCTGGTCCAGCCGGTCGCGGGCCGCGGCGGCGTCCGTGGGGGAGCCTGCGGCGTGCGCCCCGGTCGCGTCGACGGCGTCCCAGATGCCGGTCTCGTCCATCAGCGCGGCCACCCAGGTGGTGACGCTGTCGACCAGCACCGCACCTTGGCGCAGCAGCTCCGAGGGCGCGGTCGTCTCCACCGTCGTCCACCCGGCCGGGCGGCGGGCGCGGTGGGCGGCGACCCGGGCCGACCACTCGGCGTCGGCCTCGTCGACGACGGAGGTGGCGAGGTAGGTGACCTCGTCCCAGCCGGCCAGCAGCTGCTCGGCGTGCGCGGACTTGCCCGACCGGGAGCCGCCGAGCACGAGCACCCTGGTCACGTCAGCACCAGCGTCGTGACCGTGCCGTTGTGCGGGGTGATCCCCGGCAGCTGGTCGGACCCCAGCCCGGCGACCACCGCCTGGGCGGCCCGGATGGTGTCGCCGTGGGTGACCAGGGCGACGACCGCGGCCGGCGGGTCGGTGCGCAGCCGGTCGAGGTAGCCGGCGACCCGGGAGTGCAGTTGGGCGAGGCTCTCCCCGCCCTCGGCCGACCAGTGCGGATCGGTCCAGTCGACGACGTCCCACAGCTCGCGGGAGGGTCGCCCCTCGAGCACGCCGTAGCCCTGCTCGCGCAGCGCCGGGGTGGTGCTGAGGGGGAGCCCGGTGGCCGCGGCGCAGTGCTCGGCGGTCTGTACGGCGCGGTGCAGGTCGCTGGAGACGAGGGCGCCGGGACCACCGCCGTCCCGGGTGAGCGCGGCGAGCTCGGTGGCGGCCTGCGCCGCCTGCTGGTGGCCGAGCTCGGTCAGCGGCACGTGCGCGGTCTGCCCCTGCATCAGCCCGGCGGCGTTCCACTCGCTCTGACCGTGCCGGACGAGGAGCAGGGTCAGGGGAGCGGCCATGGTGGTTGGGAGCGTAGGCGCCGGGTCGCGGAGGGCGGCGGGAGACCTGCCGCCCCGGACTCGTACCGTCGCAGCCGTGACGATCCCGCTGCGCCCCGGCGCCGGCCGGGCCCCCCGGCCCGCCGCGCGCCCGACCGGCCCCGACCCGCTCGCCCCGCTGCTGGAGCTGCCCGGCGTCGCCGCGGCGGCCGAGGACGCACGCGCCGCGGTGGATCTGCTGCTCGGCCACAAGGTGCTCCGCCGCGAGTCGGCCGGGGTCAGCGCGGAGTCGGCGCTGCGCGGTGCCCGGGCGTCGGCTGCGCTGCAGGGCGTGGACCGGCCGCTGGCGGACCTGCGCGCCGGTGAGGTGACCGACCCGGTCGTCCAGGGTGCACTGCGGGTCTCGGTGGGCCTCGGCTCGATGGTGGAGACCTGGGAGCGGGCGCCCGGTCAGGTGCTCGCCCGGCTGCACGTCCTGGCCGCCACCGACCTCGCCGAGCCGGCCGACCTGGGTCGGCCCAGCGGCGCGGCCGGTGCGCGGTTGGGTGGGCTCTTCTCCCTGATCACCGGCGCGACCACGGTCCCGGCCGTGGTGGTGGCCGGGGTGGTGCACGGTGAGCTGGCCGCGCTGGCGCCCTTCGGGGTGCAGGACGGCGTGGTCGCCCGCGCCGCCGCCCGGCTGGTCATCATCAGCCGGGGCCTGGACCGCAAGGCGGTCTCTGTGCCGGAGGTCGGGTTCGCCGAGCTCGGCCGGGACGCCTACGAGGCCGCGCTGGCGGGCTACCGGACCGGTGGCCCGGCCGGGGTGGCCGGCTGGCTCGTGCACTGCTGCCGCGCCACCGAGCACGGCGCCACCGAGGGCCTGGCGATCTGCGAGAGCCTGCTCCGCGGCTGAGCGCGACAGCGCCGTCCTGCGACTCCGCTGCAGCGCGACCAGACTGGGCGGATGCGCTTCCTCGAGGTCGACGGTCTGGGACAGGTCAGCCGGGTCGGACTGGGCACCTGGCAGTTCGGCTCCCGGGAATGGGGTTACGGCGACGACTACGCCGTGGGGGCGGCGCGCGACATCGTCCGGCGGGCCCGCGAACTGGGCGTCACGCTGTTCGACACCGCCGAGGTGTACGGCTTCGGCCGCAGCGAGAAGATCCTGGCCGAGGCGCTCGGCGCCGACCGGGCCGAGGTGGTCGTCGCCAGCAAGGTCTTCCCGGTGGCGCCGTTCCCGGCGGTCGTCCGCAACCGCGCGGCCGGGAGCGCCCGCCGGCTGCAGCTCGACCGGATCCCGCTCTACCAGGTGCACCAGGCCAACCCACTGGTCCCGGACTCGGTGATCATGCCGGGCATGCGCGCCCTCCTCGACGACGGCGTGATCGGTGCCGTCGGGGTCTCCAACTACTCGCTGGAGCGCTGGCAGGCGGCCGACCGCGCCCTGGGCAGCCCGGTGGTGAGCAACCAGGTCCAGTTCTCCCTGGCGCACGCCGGCCCCCTGGCCGACCTGGTGCCCTTCGCCGAGCGCGAGAACCGGGTGGTCATCGCCTACAGCCCGCTCGCCCAGGGCCTGCTGGGAGGCCGCTACTCCGCCGACCACCGCCCCGGGGGCGTCCGGGCGATGAACCCGCTGTTCGGCACCGAGAACCTGAGCCGGGCCGAGCCGCTCCTCCAGCTGCTCCGGGACGTGGCCGCTGCGCACCAGGCGAAGCCGGCCCAGGTGGCCCTGGCCTGGCTCCTCGGCCTGCCGCAGGTGGTCGTGATCCCGGGGGCGTCCAGCGTCGAGCAGCTGGAGTCCAACGTGGCGGCCGCCGAGCTGGAGCTGACGCCGGCGGAGCAGCAGGCGCTGACCACCGCGGCGCAGGACTTCCAGCCGGTCTCCACCGCCCGCACGGTCTCGGACCAGGTGCGGGAGAAGGTTGCGGAGGTCCGCGGCCGCATCGGCGGCTGAGTCGATGCCGGTCGGTCCGGTCAGGCGCCGCGGCGCCGACGACGACCGGTCGGGGGCACCACGACGGGGGCGGCGAGCGCGACGGCCGGGAGCGCCCGCAGCGTGCGCCGCCGGGCGAACCAGGCCAGCCCGGCCACGGCGGCCCCGACGCCGACCGCGGCACTGGTGACGACCGGCGTCCGGGCGCCGGAGAAGCGGGAGCGCAGGGTGACCGGGCGGGTGAACTCGAGCACCGGCCAGCCCCGTTCCGCGGCGGCCTTGCGCAGCCCCCGGTCGGGGTTGACGGCGGTGGGGTGGCCGACCGCCTCGAGCATCGGCAGGTCGGTGATCGAGTCGCTGTAGGCCCAGCAGTCGGCCAGGTCCCAGCCCTTCTCGGCGGCCACCTCGCGCATCGCGGCGGCCTTGTTGTCGCCGTAGGCGTAGTAGTCGATCTCGCCGGTGTACTTCCCGTCGACGGTGACCATCCGGGTGGCGACGACGCGGTCGACCCCGAGCATCTCGCCGATCGGCTCCACCATCTCCGCCCCGCTGCTGGAGACGATGACGATCTCCCGGCCGGCCGCCTGGTGTTCCTCGATGAGGTCGGCGGCCTCCGCGTAGACGAGCGGGTCGACGATGCCGTGCAGCGTCTCCCGCACGATCTCGTGCACGACGGCGACGTCCCAGCCCGTGGTCATCGCGGTGATCTGTCGCCGCATCCGCTCCATCTGGTCGGCGTCCGCGCCGGCCAGGGAGAAGACGAACTGCGCGTAGGCGCCCTTGAGGACGGCTCGCCGGTTGATCAGCCCACCCTGGAAGAACGGTCGTCCGAAGGCCAACGTGCTGGACTTCGCGATGACCGTCTTGTCCAGGTCGAAGAACGCCGCAGCGCGGGTCACATCGCACACGGTAAGGGGATCGGCAGTCCAGGGGGTCGGGCACACCGTCGTCCACACCCGGAGGGGTTGTCCACAGATGCCGTCCAGAGCTGGGCCGGCGCCGACCGGCGCGCTGCGCTGGGTGGGTGTCCGCTGCCTCGCGAGCCCCCGGCTCCGCGCCTGCCGTCCCCGCCCACCCGCTGGTCCTGAGCACCGACTCCGGCCTGCTCGACGACCTGCTCCGGCTCCTCGCCGCCGCCGGTGCCACCGCTGAGCTGACCACGGGAGGCGGTGCGCTCCGCCGCGCCCACCGGGACGCGCCGCTGGTGCTGCTCGGTGCCGAGGTGCTGGGCAGTGCGCCGGTGCGGGCGCTGCCGCGGCGCCCCGGGGTGCTGGTGGTCGCCGCCGGTGAACCCGCGGCCGAGGTGTGGCCGGCGGCCGTCGAGCTCGGCGCCGAACGGGTGGTGGTGCTGCCCCGCGACGAGGCGTGGCTGGTGGAGCGGGTGGCCGCGGCGGTGCAGGTCCCCGCCCGGCCGGGCTGGCTGACCGTGGTCGGCGGCGCCTGCGGTGGCGCCGGCGCGAGCACCCTGGCGACGGCGCTCGCGGTCGCCGCGGGCAGCGCGGGCGACGGCGGCGTGCTGCTGGTCGACGGCGACGGCTGGGCCGCCGGCCTGGACCTGCTGCTCGGGGCGGAGCGGGAGCCCGGGCTGCGCTGGCCGGAGCTGGCCGGGGTGAGTGGACGGGTGGCCGGCCCGGCGCTCGCCGCCGCCCTGCCCGAGGTCGCCGGGGTCGCGGTGCTCTCCGCCTCCCGGGAACACCCCCAGGAGCTGCCGGCCGAGGCCCTGCTGGCCGTCTGCGCAGGTGCCCGGGCCAGTGGGTGCGGTGTCGTGCTCGACCTGCCCGTCCGCAGCCCCGCCGCCGAGGCGCTCCTCGCCGAGGCCGATCTCAGCGTCCTGCTCGTCCCGGCCCGGCTGCGGGCCGGAGCCGCCGCCCGCGCCCTGCTGGAGGGTGACCAGCGGCCCTGGTCGGCGGCGCTCGTGGTGAGCCGGCCGGTCCCCGGGGGGCTGAGCCGCGCCGAGGTGGCCGACGTGGTCGGCCGGCCGGTCTTCGCCGAGCTCGCCGCCGACCGGTCGGCGGCACCGCGCAGCGAGCGGGGCGAACCACCGTCCGTTGCCGCCCGGTCCCCGCTCGGTGGGCTCAGCCGGCTGCTCCTCGCCGAGCTGGCCGGGCGCGCGGCGTGACCGGAGAGTCGGCGCCACCGCTGGTGGAGCGGGTGCGCGCCCGGCTCGCCACCGGTGTGGGCGCCCCCAGCCCGGTGGCCGTGGCGGCCCTGGTCCGGGAGGAGTCCGGCGGCCTGCTGGGCGACCGCGGGGTGCTCGACGCCGTCCGGGCCGCCACCGACGAGCTCGCCGGGGCCGGCGTCCTGGAGCCGCTGCTGCGCACGCCCGGCGTCACCGACGTGCTGGTCAACGGGCCGGGCGAGGTCTGGATCGACCGGGGCGAGGGCCTGGAGCCGGTCGACGTCCGGTTCCCCGACGAGGCCGCCGTCCGCCGCCTGGCGGTGCGGCTGGCCGCCGCTGCCGGCCGCCGGCTCGACGACGCGGCGCCGTGGGTCGACGCCGGCCTGCCCGACGGCACCCGGCTGCACGCCGTGCTGCCGCCGGTGTCCGGGGCGGGCACCTGCCTGTCCCTGCGGGTGCTGCGCCGGGCGGCGCTCTCCTTCGCCGACCTCTCCGACCGGGGTGCCCTGCCCGGCGCCAGCGCCGAGCTGCTGGCGGCCGCCGTCCGGGCGCGGTTGGCGTTCCTGGTCACCGGCGGCACGGGCACCGGGAAGACGACGGTCCTCTCCGCACTTCTCGGGCTGGTCGATCCGGGGGAACGGCTGGTGCTCTGCGAGGACGCACCCGAGCTGACCCCACGGCACCCGCACGTCGTCCGGCTGCTCACCCGGCCGGCCAACGTCGAGGCCGCCGGCGCGGTCACGCTGCGGGACCTGGTGCGGCAGGCCCTGCGGATGCGCCCGGACCGGCTGGTCGTCGGCGAGGTCCGCGGCGCCGAGGTGGTCGACCTGCTCGCCGCCCTGAACACCGGGCACGACGGCGGCTGCGGCACGGTGCACGTCAACCGGGCCGCGGACCTGCCGGCCCGGCTCGAGGCCCTCGGCGGTGCGGCCGGCCTGGGCCGGGCCGCGGTGCACAGCCAGGCGGCGGCCGCGCTCGCGCTCGTCGTGCACCTGCGGCGAAGCCCGGCGGGACGGGGCGTGGCCGAGCTGGGGGTGGTCCGCCGGCAGGGGGAGCTGATCGAGGTGGCCGCGGGCTGGCGGGCCGACGGCAGCCCCACCCCGGCGCGCGGCGAGCTCGCCGACCTGCTCGGTGTCCGGGTGCCCGGATGAGCCCGGCCCTGCTGGTCCTCGGGGCCGCGCTGCTGGCCTGGCCGTCGGGCGCCGGCGCCCGGCCGCGACGGCTCACCGAGCCGGGGTGGGGCGGGGTGCGTCCGGACCTCCGCGCCCTGGCCGGCGGCCCGGCGGGACCGTGGGTGTTCGCGCTGGTGAGCGGGGGAGCCGGGGCGTTGCTGTCCACCCCGGTCGTGGCCGGGCTGGCGGCCGGCTGCGGTGTCGTCGCCGGCCGGGCCCTGCAGGCGCGTGGCCGGGCAGCCGCCGGGGAGCGGCGCACCCGGGCCCTGGTGGAGGCGCTCGGCGTGCTGGCCGCGGAGGTGCGGGCCGGGCGACCACTCCCGGAGGCGGCCACCACCGCGGTCGACGGCTGCCCGGACGCCGGCATGGCGCGGGCGCTCGAGCCGGTCCTGCGACTGGGCGACCCGCCGACGGGGCCGGCGACGGACGAGTCGGCCCGGGCGCTCGTGCGGATCGCGGCCGCGGTGCGGTTGAGCACCCGTACCGGCTGCTCGCTGGCCGGGGTGGTCACCGCCGTCGAGGACGACCTGCGAGCCCGGCTGCGGGCCGGGGAGGAGCTGCGCTCTGCGGTCGCCGGGCCGCGGGCCAGCGCCACCGTGCTCGCCGGTCTCCCGCTGCTCGGCCTGCTGATGGGGAGCGGGGTGGGCGCCGACCCGTGGCGGGTGCTCACCACCACAGGCGCGGGGACGGCGCTGCTGGTGCTCGGCGTGGCCCTGGAACTGGCCGGGCTGACCTGGTCGGCCCGGCTGGTCCGGCGGGCGGTGGCGCAGTGAACGGTGTCTGGGCCGTCCTCGTCCTGGCCGGCGCGGTGCTGCTGTGGGTGCCCCCCGGGGCCGGCCGCCGGGACCGGGTGCGGTTCCTGCTCGCCGTCCCCGGAGACGGCGGTCGGCCCTGGCGGTCGACGAGCGGCCCACCCGGGGCGGCTCGACGCCGGGTGGAGGCGGGCCTGGGCGGGCTGGCGGCCTTCCTGGTGCTCGGTGCCGGGCTGCCGGCCGTTCTGGTCGGGCTGGGCGTGGCCGCGGGGCTGGACCGGCTGCTCCGGCGGTCCGGTGCACCACCGGCCGTCGCCGGAGCCCTCGCCCGGGACCTGCCGGTGGCCTGCGACCTGCTCGCCGTCTGTCTGGCGGCCGGCACCCCGGTCGGGTCGGCCGTCGCGGCGGTCGGGGAGGCGGTGCCCGGTCCGCTCGGCGACCGATTGGTCGAGGCGGGGGCGCTGTACCGGTTGGGCGCCGCCCCACGCCGGGCCTGGGCGGGAGCGCCACCGCCGGTCGACGCGCTCGCCCGCACGGTGGTGCGGGCCGGGGAGTCGGGCTCGGCGGTCGTCCCGGCCCTGCAGCGGCTCGCCGCCGACCTGCGCAGCGCCGGCCGCAGTCAGACCGAGGCCGCGGTCCAGCGGGCGGGGGTGTGGGTGCTGGCGCCGCTCGGGCTGTGCTTCCTGCCCGCGTTCCTGTGCCTGGGCGTCGTCCCGATGGTGCTGGGCATCGGCGGCGACGTCTTCGGCTGAGTCACGGTCACCGCCGGCGTGCCGGTCGGCGTCCACAACCGCGGGCGCCCTCCACAACCCGGCCGCAGCCACCGGGGCGCGCCCTCGCCGGCGCCAGGCTCGGGTCGACGGACCGGCAGGCGGTCCGGCGGAGGAGGACACATGGAGATCCAGCCGGAGAACGAGGAACGGCCCACCGGACGCCGGCGCTCGGCGCTCGCCCAGCGCTGGTCGGAGGCCCGCGTGGCCGGCGAGGAGGGGATGAGCACCGCCGAGTACGCCGTCGGCACGGTGGCCGCCTGCGCCTTCGCCGCCGTGCTCTACCAGGTGGTCACCGGCGGATCGGTGGTCGCGGCGCTGGGCGAGCTCGTGCAGACCGCGCTCGCCACGCTCGCCTGAGTCGACGTGTCGACACCCGACCGCGCCGGCCGGCCCGGCGGCTCCCGGGAGGCCGGGATGGTGACCGCGGAGACCGCCGTGGTGCTGCCCGTGCTCCTGTTGGTGCTGGCCGGGGCGGTGGCGGCGGTCGTCGTGGTCGGTGCCCAGCTGCGCTGCGTGGACGCCGCCCGGGAGGGGGCCCGGGCGGCGGCGCGCGGGGAGCCGGCGGCCGTGGTGCACGAGCTGGCGGCGCAGGCCGCCCCCGACGGGGCGACCACGGACCTGGGCGTGGGGGAGACGGTGCGGGTCACCGTCGCGGCCACGGTCGCCCCGCTCGGCCCGCTGCCCTGGCGGGTGGAGGTCACGGCGACGGCGACAGGCGTCCGCGAACCGGCGGCAGGCGGTTCGCCGTGACCGGGCGCGTGCCGGCCGACGACGGGGAGCGCGGCTCGGCCACCGTGTGGATGGTCGCGCTGGCCGGGCTGCTCGCCCTGGTCGGCGTCGCCACGGTGCTCGTCGGCGCCGCGGTCGTGGCCCGGCACCGCGCCACCTCGGCGGCCGACCTCGCGGCTCTGGCCGCCGCCGGCCGGGCCGTGCTGGGCGACCCGGCCGCCTGCGCGGTCGCCGAGGAGGTCGCCGCGGCCAACGAGGCCGTCGTGGACTCGTGCGCCGTCACCGCCGGCGCGGTCGTCGAGGTGCGGGTGCACGTCCCCGTCCGGCTGGGTCCGCTCGGCGTCGTCGACGCCCCGGCCCGGGCCCGGGCCGGCCCGGCACCGCCGGAAGCCGGTTCAGAAGACGAGGTCCTCGGGGTCGGAGCCGGTCGCACCGGTGTCGGCGGCGGGGTCGGTCACGGCCGGGGCACTGGTGCCGAACAGGCCCGACCGCGGCGCCGGCCGGCGGGTCACCTCCGCCTCCTCTGCCGTCAGCTCGGGCGCTCCGGCCAGCTCGTCCAGCACCACGTCGAGCACCCGCACCGCGCCGGCCTTGTCCAGCGGGTCGTTGCCGTTGCCGCACTTGGGCGACTGCACGCACGAGGGACAGCCGGACTCGCACTCGCAGCTGGCCACCGTGGCCCGGGTCGCCTGCAACCAGTCCCGCAGCACCGCGTACCCGCGTTCGGCGAAACCGGCCCCGCCCGGGTGGCCGTCGTAGACCACGATCGTGGCCGCGCCCGTGTCCGGGTGCAGGGCGGTGGAGACCCCGCCGAGGTCCCAGCGGTCGCAGGTCGCCAGCAGCGGCAGCAGCCCGATCGCGGCGTGCTCGGCCGCGTGCAGCGAGCCGGGCAGTGCCGCGTCGTCGACGTCGGCGCGGGCGATGGCCGGCTCGTCCAGCGTCAGCCACACCGCCCGGGTGCGCAGCTGGCGGGGCGGCAGGTCCAGCGGGAACTCGGCGAGCACCTCGCCGGTGCCCAGCCGCCGCCGCTGGTACGCGACGACCTGGTTGGTCACGTCCACGACGCCGGTGTGTGCGGTGACCGTGCCCAGCCGGCGGGTGCGGTCGGTGGCGACGATCGACAGGTCGACGGTGTCGCGGGCCACCGTCGTCCACTCCGGGCTCTCCGGGTGCACCACCGCGCAGGCGTCCTCCACGTCGAGCTCGTCGACCACGTAGGTCTCGCCGCGGTGCACGTAGAGCGCGCCGGTGTGCACGGTCGCGTGCGAGGCGTCGCCGTCGACCGTGCCCAGCAGCCGGCCGGTCGCGCCCTCGATGATCGACACCGGCGCGGCACCGCTGCCGCGGATGTCCACGTCGGGTCGGCCCCGCCCGGCCCAGTACCAGCCGGTGGGGCGGGTGCGCAGCAGCCCCTCGGCGACCAGCTCCGCCACCTGCGCCTCGGCCACCTCGCCGCCGAAGTCCGCCAGGTCGGCGTGGGTGAGCGGCAGTTCTGCGGCGGCACAGCACAGCTGCGGACCGAGCACGTAGGGGTTGGTCGGGTCGGTGACGGTCGCCTCGACGGGCCGGCCGAACACCGCCCGCGGGTGGTGGGCCAGGTAGTGGTCCAGCGGGTCGTCCCGGGCGACGAACACGACGAGCGACTCGCGCTGGGCCCGCCCGGCGCGGCCGGCCTGCTGCCACATCGAGGCCAGCGTGCCCGGGTAGCCGGCGAGCACGACGGCGTCGAGCCCGGCGATGTCGATCCCCAGTTCCAGGGCGTTGGTGGTCGCCACCCCCAGCAGCACCCCGGTCGACAGCGCCCGCTCCAGCTCCCGCCGCTCCTCGGGCAGGTAGCCGCCGCGGTAGGAGTCGACCCGGGAGACCAGGTCCGACCGGCCGCGGGAGCGCAGGATCGCCCGCGCCTGCTCGGCGACGGACTCCGCGCCGCGGCGGGACCGCACGAACGCCAGCGTGCGGGCGTTCTGCTCGACCAGGTCGGCCAGCAGCCCGGCCGCGTCAGCGGCCGCCGACCGGCGCAGCGGTGCACCGTGCTCGCCGGTCCGCTCCGTCAGCGGCGGCTCCCACAGCGCGAAGGTCGCCCCCGGACGAGGCGAGCCGTCCTCGGTGACCGCCGTGACCGGGGCACCGACCAGCCGGCCGGCGGCCAGCGCGGGGTCGGCCACGGTCGCCGACGCCAGGACGAACACCGGGTCGGCGCCGTAACGGCGGCAGATCCGCCGCAACCGGCGCAGCACGTGCCCGACGTGCGAGCCGAACACGCCCCGGTAGGCGTGGCACTCGTCCACGACCACGTAGGCGACCCGACGCAGCGTGCTCGACCACTTCTGGTGGGCCGGGAGCACGCCCCGGTGCAGCATGTCGGGGTTGGTCACGATCCAGCGCGAGTGCCGCCGCACCCACTCGCGCTCCTCCATCGGGGTGTCGCCGTCGTAGGCCGCCGGCCGCACCGAGGAGTCGGCCAGCTCGGCGACGGAGGCCAGCTGGTCCCGGGCCAGGGCCTTGGTGGGGGCGAGGTAGAGCACGCAGGCGCGCGGGTCCTCGGCCAGCGCGGTCAGCGCGGGCAGCTGGTAGGCCAGGGACTTGCCCGACGCCGTCCCGGTGGCGACGACGACGTGGCTGCCGGCTCGCGCCAGCTCGGCCGCCTCGACCTGGTGGCTGAAGGGCGCCGGCACGCCGCGCTCGGCCAGCCGGTCCCGCAGCGGCGTCCCGACCCACTCCGGCCACTCCGCCAGCCGGCTGGGGCGGGCCGGGAGTCGGTGGACGTGGGTCACGGGGTCGTCGTCGGCATCGGTGCCGGACAGCAGGGCCTCGAGCAGCTCGGTGCCCGGCAGCGCGCCACCGGCCGGGTCGGGCACCGACTCCGGCGATGCGTCCGCGGGTGGCCGGACGGAGCGCAGGGACGTCACCACCCCACTGTCACACCGGTGCGCAAGCCACTGCCCCGACCACCAGCTCAGATGACGTTCGGTGTGAACGGGATCACACCAGGGTCTGGCGGCGGGCCTGCCTCCTGCGGCACAGTGCGTCCCACGCCGGGCCCTCCCGAGCGAGAGCCCGGGGGCGGCTGGCCGGTGCGCGCCCCGCCTCGCCTCGGAGGAAGCCATGCCCGACGCCGATCTGTCCGGAGGAGACCTCGCCCTGGTGGCGATCGCGCTCCTCATCTCCCTCGCCGCCCTCGGCTTCGCCGCCTGGCTGGTCCGCGCCGTCCTGGCCGCCGACCAGGGCACGGCGTCGATGCAGGAGATCGCGAAGGCGATCCAAGAAGGCGCCGGGGCCTACCTGAGACGGCAGTACCGCACGCTCGCCGTCTTCGCCGCCATCGTCTTCGGGTTGCTGCTCCTGCTCCCGGTGGCCGACGGCGGCCTGGGCACCCGGCTGGGCCGCGCGGCCTTCTTCCTGGTCGGGGCTGCGTTCTCCGCCGCGGTCGGCTTCATCGGGATGACCCTGGCGACCCGCGGCAACGTCCGGGTGGCGGCCGCGGCAGCCGCCGGTGGGCACCGGCCGGCCTTCCGCATCGCGTTCCGCACCGGCGGGGTCTGCGGGATGATCACCGTGGGCCTGGGGTTGTTCGGGGCCTCGTTGGTGCTGCTGCTCTTCCGGGAGACCGCACCGATCGTGCTGGAGGGCTTCGCCTTCGGCGGTGCGCTGCTGGCGATGTTCATGCGCGTCGGCGGCGGCATCTTCACCAAGGCCGCCGACGTCGGCGCGGACCTGGTCGGCAAGGTCGAGGCCGGCATCCCGGAGGACGACCCACGCAACGCGGCGACGATCGCGGACAACGTCGGGGACAACGTCGGCGACTGCGCGGGAATGGCCGCCGACCTCTTCGAGTCCTATGCGGTGACGCTGGTGGCCGCGCTCATCCTCGGCCAGGTGTTCTTCGGGCCGGTGGGCATGGTCTTCCCGCTGGTGGTCGCCGCGATCGGGGTGATCGCCTCGGTGGTCGGCATCCTGGCCAGCAACCCCGGCAGCAACGACCGGAACTGGATGTCCCCGATCAACCGCGGCTTCTTCGTCTCCGCCGCCGTCTCCCTGGTGCTGGTCGCCGCCGCGTCCTTCACCGTCCTGCCCACGATCTCCGACGGCCTGGACATCGCGGTCAGCCCGCAGGTGCTCGGCTTCCTCTCCGTCCTGATCGGCATCGTGCTGGCCGCGGCGATCCAGCAGCTCACCGGCTACTTCACCGAGACCTCCCGCCGCCCCGTCCGCGACGTCGGCCGCAGCTCGCTCACCGGCCCGGCCACGGTGATCCTCTCCGGCATCTCCCTCGGCCTGGAGTCGGCCGTCTACGCCGCGCTGCTCATCGGCACCGCCGTCTACGGCGCCTTCCTCATCGGCGGCGCCGCGGCGCTGTACGCGGTCGCCCTGGCCGGCTGTGGGCTGCTCACCACCGCCGGGGTCATCGTCTCGATGGACACCTTCGGGCCGGTGAGCGACAACGCGCAGGGCATCGCGGAGATGTCCGGGGACATCGACGAGGAGGGTGCCCAGGTCCTCACCGACCTCGACGCCGTCGGCAACACCACCAAGGCCATCACCAAGGGCATCGCGATCGCCACCGCCGTGCTGGCGGCCACGGCGCTGTTCGGCTCCTACAACGCCAGCCTCATCGACGCGCTGGACGACGCCGGGGCTGAGCTCGGCGACGCGCTCACCCTGGTCTCACCGAACAACGTCGTCGGCGCCGTGATCGGCGCGGCCGTCGTGTTCCTCTTCTCCGGGTTGGCGATCAGCGCGGTGTCGCGGGCCGCCGGCCGGGTGGTGTTCGAGGTGCGCGAACAGTTCCGCATGCACCCCGGGATCATGGACTACACCGAGCGCCCCGACTACAGCCGCGTGGTCGACATCTGCACCCGCGACTCGCTGCGTGAACTGGCCACCCCGGGTCTGCTGGCCGTCCTGGCCCCGGTGGCGGTCGGCTTCGGTCTCGGCTTCGGCCCGCTGGCCGCCTACCTGGTCGGCGCGATCGCGACCGGCACGCTCATGGCGGTCTTCCTGTCCAACTCCGGAGGCGCCTGGGACAACGCCAAGAAGATGGTCGAGGACGGCGCCCACGGCGGGAAGGGCAGCAAGGCCCACGAGGCGACCATCATCGGCGACACCGTCGGCGACCCGTTCAAGGACACCGCCGGTCCGGCCATCAACCCGCTCATCAAGGTGATGAACCTGGTCGCGCTGCTGATCGCCCCGGCCGTCGTCGGTCTGTCCGTCGGCGAGGACGCCAACACCGTGCTGCGGCTGGCGATCGCCATCGGCGCGACCCTGGTGATCGTGGTGGCCGTCGTGGTCAGCAAGCGGCGGTCCAGCGTCGTGGGCGGTGAGGCCGACACCCCGGCCGAGACGCTCACCGAGAAGGCGTACTGACCGGCGGGTTGTGGAGAGCGGTGCCGGGTGTGGACGACGGGCCCCGGAGGGGACGCCGGGCTCCCTAGCGTCCCTCGCGCCGGTCCCGCCCGGGGCCGTGGTCCGCCGCCGGGAGGCACGTGTGTCCGATCTGATCGACGTCCAGCTCGACGCGCTCGGGGAGCTGCTGGGCGAGCTCGCCGCGCTCGGCGCCGAGCTGGAGGAGGAAGAGCGGCTGTGCGCCTCCGCGGGGCGGGCGCTGGGCACCGCGCTGGAGGGCGCGGTGGGGGAGTCGGCGACGGCGACCGGTGCGGCGTGGACCGACCTGGTCACCACGCTCGCGGCGCGCACCCTGGCCGTCGCCGCCACCCTGGCGGCGGCGCTGGAGTCCTACCGGGCCGTCGACGGCAGCATCGCCGGGCAGCTCGGCGGTGGCCGGGGCCCGGTGCCGCAGTGACGACGACGGTCGACCTCGCCGGCTGGGACGTCCCGCAGCTGCGGGGAGCGGTGGTCACCCTCGGCGTCGTGGTCGACCGGTTGGCGCCCTGGCGGGGGCGGCTGGACCAGCTGGGCCGTGAGCTGGGGGCCGCGGGGTCCTGGTCCGGCCCGGCCGGGCACGTGGCCGCTGCCGCCCTCGTCGAGCTGTCCACGGTCGCCTCGGGCGTCGGTGGGGCGCTGGCGGCCTCGCTGACCGACCTGACCGGGCTGAGCGCCGCCGCGGACGAGGCGCAGGAGCTCGCCGCCGAGGCCCTGGCGGTCGCGGCCGCCGGTGGCGTCGGCCTGGACGGTGCCGGCCGCGCGGTCGGGGTGCCCGCGCCACCCGCCCCGGCGATGGCACCGGACCAGCTGGCCGACGTCGAGGCCGCCCGGAGCGCCGCGGTGCTCGCCGAGGCCCGGGCCGAGGAGGCCGGGCTCGCCGCCGCCCGGGCGGCGGCGTGTGCCCGGGCCGCCCTGGAGCCCCTGACGCGGCTCGGTGCGGTCGCCGTCCCGGTGCCGGACCGCTTCGCCGACCTGGCGGGCCGGTTGCTGCCGGTGTGGACGCCGCAGGTGCCGGCCACGGCCGGCCCCCAGGACGCGGCGGTCTGGTGGGCGGGCCTGACGGCGGCCGGGCAGCTGCTGGCGATCGACGCGCAGCCGGGGGCCGTCGGCGCCCTGGACGGGCTGCCGGCCTGGGCGCGGGACCGGGCGAACCGGGCCAACCTGACCGCGGCCCTGCAGCACCTCCCGCCGGGCTCGGTCGGTCACGACACCGCCCGCGCCGTGCAGCACACCCTGACGGAGCTGGTTGCCGCCGGCGCCGTGGCCCAGCTGCTGCAGTTCGACCCGGCGGCCGGCCTGGTGGCCCTGACCGTCGGCGACCTGGACACGGCCGCCGCAGTGGGTGTGCTGGTCCCCGGGGTCGAGACCACGGTCGTCGACGACCTGGCCGAGGTGGTCGGCGACGCCCGGGACGTCGCGGCGGCCGCTGCGGTGGCTGCCCCGGGTCTGGCCGTGGCGACGGTCGCCTGGCTGGGCTACCGGACACCCCGGTGGTTCACCTCGGTCTCCGAGCACGCCTCCCAGCGCGGGGGGCGTGATCTGGACCGTGCGCTCGACGGGCTGGCCGGCAGTCGTGGTGCCCGGGGCGCCGGGCCGGCGCCGCGGACGACCGTGCTGGCGCACAGCTACGGGACCGTCGTCACCGGCGAGGCCGCGCGCGCACCGGGCCGGCTGGCCGCTGACGCCGTCGTCCTGCTGGGCAGCCCCGGCACCGGCACGGGCAGGGCGGAGGGGCTGGAGGCGGCGGAGGTCTACGGGGCCTGGTCGCCGGCCGACCCGATCGCCTGGTCCGGCTGGTACGGAGCCGGCCCGTTCGACATCGGGTTCGGCGACGTCCCCCTGCCCACCGAGCCGACCCAGTGGCACACGCAGTACTACGACCGCGACCGCCCGACGCTGGCCGCGATCGGCGAGGTCGTCGCCGGTACCCGGGAGCCGCGATGACCTGCGGATCGGCGCCGGGAACAGTGACCGCCGTCATCCGTTGGAGGGGGGACGGCGGGTGCGTTCCGGTTCACCGATCGGCCTCCCGGTCGCGCGGTGGCCTACCGTGGCGTCGCCGAGCGGGTACAGCCCGTTCTGCCCCGTGCGCGACCGGGCCCTCCCCGGCGCCTGCACCAGCACCCCCGACAGGAGCACCGTGCCGCCCACCAAGACCACGAAGTCAGCCCCCAGCACCGGCGACCGCGCGCCGCGCAAGCGTGCCGCCGCGGCCGGAGGCAAGCCGCTGGTCATCGTGGAGTCGCCGACCAAGGCGAACAAGATCGCGGGCTACCTCGGCAGCGACTACGTCGTCGAGGCCAGCGTCGGGCACATCCGCGACCTGCCGCGCAACGCCGCCGACGTGCCGGCTGCGCACAAGGGCGAGTCCTGGGCCCGGCTGGGCGTCGACGTCGACAACGGCTTCGCCCCGCTCTACGTGGTCAGCCCCGACCGCAGGCAGCAGGTGACCCGGCTGAAGCAGCTGGTCAAGGAAGCGAGCGAGATCTACCTCGCCACCGATGAGGACCGCGAGGGCGAGGCCATCGCCTGGCACCTGATCGACACGCTCAAGCCCACCGTGCCCGTCCGCCGGATGGTGTTCCACGAGATCACCCGCGAGGCGATCGCCCGCGCCGTGGCGAACCCGCGCGAGCTGGACACCGCGCTGGTCGACGCCCAGGAGACCCGTCGCATCCTCGACCGGCTCTACGGCTACGAGGTCTCGCCGGTGCTGTGGAAGAAGGTGCTGCCGAAGCTGTCGGCCGGCCGCGTGCAGTCGGTCGCCACCCGGATCGTGGTGGAGCGCGAGCGCGCCCGGATGCGGTTCACCGCGGCGGACTACTGGAGCCTCGACGGCCTGTTCGAGGTCGCCCAGGAGCGTGCCGGCGCCGACGCCGGTGAGCCGACGACCCTGCGGGCACGGCTGGTGACCGTGGACGACAGCCGGGTGGCCACCGGCAAGGACTTCGACGCCGACACCGGCTCGGTCACCAGCAACGTCGTCCACCTCGACGAGGCCGGCGCCCGCGGCCTGGCAGCCCGGCTGGAGGGGCGCGCGGTCACGGTCAGCCGGGTCGACGAGCGGGACTACACCCGCAAGCCCTACGCCCCCTTCATCACCTCCAGCCTGCAGATGGAGGCCGGCCGCAAGTTCGGCTGGTCGTCGGCCCAGGTGATGCGGGTGGCCCAGCGGCTGTACGAGAACGGCCACATCACCTACATGCGGACCGACTCGACCAACCTGTCCGGCGAGGCGATCAGCGCCGCCCGCCGGCAGGCCGCTGAGCTGTACGGCGACGCCTACGTGCCGGCCGAGCCGCGCCGCTATGCGACGAAGGACAAGGGCGCCCAGGAGGCGCACGAGGCCATCCGCCCCGCCGGTGACTCCTTCCGCACGCCCGGCCAGCTGGCCGGGCAGCTGGCCCGCGACGAGTTCCGGCTCTACGAGCTCATCTGGCAGCGCACCGTCGCCTCCCAGATGGCCAACGCCGTGGGCAAGACGCTGAGCATCCGGCTCGCCGGCAGCTCCAGCACCGGTGAGGCCGTCGAGTTCACCGCGTCGGGCCGCACGATCACCTTCCCGGGGTTCCTGCGGGCCTACGTCGAGGGCAAGGACGAGGGGTCCGGCAACGACGACGAGGCCGACGACAGCGAGCGCCGGCTGCCCCGGGTGGAGCGCGGTCAGCAGCTGGACACCCGCGAGCTGGACCCCAAGGGGCACACCACCAGCCCGCCGGCGCGCTACACCGAGCCCAGTCTCACCGCCCGCCTGCAGGAGCTGCGGATCGGCCGGCCGTCGACCTACGCGTCGATCATGCAGACCATCCAGGACCGCGGGTACGTGTGGAAGAAGGGCTCGGCGCTGGTGCCGACCTTCATCGCCTTCGCGGTGGTGAACCTGCTCGAGCAGCACTTCGGCCAGCTCGTCGACTACGACTTCACCGCCCTGCTGGAGGAGGAGCTCGACGAGATCGCCGCCGGTCAGCTCGGTCGGGTCGACTGGCTCACCGAGTTCTACTTCGGGGGTGAGGGCCGGCACGCCGGCGGCATCGGCGCCTCCGGTGGGCTGAAGTCCGTCATCGGCCAGCGGCTGGAGGAGATCGACGCCCGCGGCGTCAACTCCATCCCGCTGCGGGCGCTGTCGCCCAGCGGTGAGCCGGTCGTCGTGCGGGTCGGCCGGTACGGCCCCTACCTGCAGGCGGGCGGCGAGGACGGCGCCCGGGTGAGCATCCCCGAGGACATCGCGCCGGACGAGCTGACGACCGAGCGGGTCGAGGAGCTGCTGAACGCGCCGAGTTCGGACCGTGAGCTGGGCACCGACCCGGAGACCGGCTTCCCGGTGGCGGTGAAGGCCGGCCGCTACGGCCCCTACGTCACCACGCTGGTGCCCGAGGGCAGCAAGGAGACCCCGCGGACGGCCAGCCTGTTCAAGACCATGACGCCGGAGACGGTGACCCTGGAGCAGGCACTGCAGCTGCTCACCCTGCCGCGCTCGATCGGCAAGGACGCCGAGGGCGAGGAGATCCAGGCGCTCAACGGCCGGTACGGGCCCTACATCAAGAAGGGCACCGACTCGCGCTCGCTGGAGAGCGAGGACGCGCTGTTCACCATCACCCTCGACGAGGCGCTGGCGATCTTCGCCCAGCCCAAGCAGCGGGGCCGGGCCGCGGCCAAGGCACCGCTCAAGGAGCTGGGCGCCGACCCGGTCAGCCAGGGCCAGGTCACGGTGCGCGAGGGCCGCTTCGGCCCCTACGTCACCGACGGCGAGCACAACGCCAGCCTCCGCAAGGGCGACGAGGTCGAGACGATCACCCTGGAGCGGGCGGCCGAGCTGCTCGCCGACCGCCGTGAGCGCGCGCCGTTGAAGAAGAAGGCGGCCAAGAAGACCGCCGCCAAGAAGGCGCCGGCGAAGAAGGCGGCCGCCAAGAAGGCCACGGCGAAGAAGACGACGGCGAAGTCGACGGCGGCGAAGTCGGCACCGGCTGCGGCCGACGTCGAGGACAAGGTGCCGGCCGGCAGCTGAGGGGCCGAGGTCGGACGGAGGGCGCGGGTGGACGGCTGGGAGCAGCGGCGGACGTCGTTCGGCGCGGTCGCGGCCGACTACGCCGCCCTCCGGCCGACCTACCCGGCCGACGTGGTCGGGTTCCTGCTCGGCGACGCCCCGCGCCGGGTGCTCGACCTCGGTGCGGGCACCGGCCTGCTCACCGACCGCCTGGTGGCCGCCGGGCACGAGGTGGTCGCCGTCGACCTGTCCGGGGAGATGCTGGCGCAGCTGCGGGAGCGACTGCCCCAGGTGCGTGCGGCCACCGGGGGAGCGGAGTCGATCCCCCTGCCCGACTCCGACGTGGACGCCGTCGTCGCCGGGCAGGCCGCGCACTGGTTCGACGTCGTCCCCGCGGCCGCCGAGCTGCGCCGGGTGCTCCGGCCGGGTGGGGTGGTCGGCCTGGTCTGGAACACCCGGGACGAGCGGGTCCCGTGGGTGCGCGCCCTCGGTGAGCTGCTCGCCGACGAGGCCCGGGACCACGAGGCCGACCAGACGGTGGTGGACCGGTTCGCTGCCGAGCTGCCCGCCGAGGTGGCGGTGGCCGACTCCGCCGTCGCGCAGCGGGTGACCCCCGAGCAGGTCGTCGCCGGCATCGGCACCCGCAGCTACGTGGCGATGATGGCCGACGCCCGGCGGGCGGAGTTCCTCGGCCAGGTGCGGGAGTTGCTGGCCACCCACCCCGACACCCGGGGAGCCGCGCAGCTCGAGCTGCCGTACACCACCCGGGCGTACCGGCTCACGCCCCGCTGAGCCCACCAGCCGGTCGGTGCCCGACGACGAACACCCGGCGGAAGGGGAGCACCGTCGTCCCGTCGGGGCGTGGTGGGTGGGCCCGACGCAGCGCGGCGGCGTACTCGGCGGTGAACTCGGCGGCGTCGGCCGGGGCGAGGCGCGCCAGCACCGGGCGGAGGACGGTGCCGGACACCCAGTGCAGCACCGGGTCCTCCCCGGTCAGCACGTGCAGGTAGGTGGTCTCCCAGGCATCGACGGCCAGTCCCGCCGCGGTGAGCACCTCCAGGTAGCCCGCCGGGTCCAGCACCGCACGCGGGTCCAGCGTGACGTCCGCACCGGGGGAGAGCCGACCGGCCCACCGCGGACCGGTGATCAGCTCGGCCAGCAGTGCGTGGGTGGGTGCCCGCTGGTTGCCGGGCACCTGCACCGCGAGCCATCCGCCGGGGGCCAGTGCGTCCGCCCAGCCCGGGAGCAGGTCGGCGTGCCCGGGCACCCAGTGCAGTGCGGCGTTGCTGATCAGCACGTCGACCGGCCCGTCCGGCCGCCAGTCCCGCAGGTCGCGCTGGAGGAACGTCAGCCTGCCCGGGACGGCGTGGTCCGCAGCGGCCGCGAGCATCGCCGGTGAGCTGTCCACGCCGACGACCCGGGCGCCGGGCCAGCGCCGGGCCAGCGTGGCGGTGGCCGAACCGTCGCCGCAACCGAGGTCCACCACCACCTCCGGGGCGTCCGCACCGACCCGGGCCAGCAGCTCCGCGAAGGGTCGGACCCGCTCGCCGGCGAAGCGCAGGTAGGTATCCGGGTCCCAGCTGCCGCGGTCGTCCACGGCCGCAGGCTAGCGCCGGAGGCGCCTGGCCCGGAGGAGTGGAAATCGACCGGACTCGTCGGTCCCGACCGGTACGGTGACCGAGCCGAGGCCACGACACGGCCACGTCCCGCGGCGCTCCGGTGCCGCCACACCCCGGGGGTCTTCGATCAGCTCCGACCCGACGGACCGCCCGTCCCCGGGCGGCTCGTCCGCTGCGACGCCGGCGGCCGACGGGAGCCGCACGCCGTCCGGCGCCGTGCCCGGCTCGGGTGGTGTCGAGGACGGCGGTCCCGGGAGGGCACCGGCTGCAGTGCCCCCGGACGGGCTCCCGGCGGCCGGCGCACCCACCCCGGACAGCGCCGGCGTGCCGCTGCTCGAGCCGCAGGACGACGCCCCGGGTGACGACCGGTCCGGTGCGGACGACGAGGAGCACCCCGGCGCCGGAGCGGTCGGTCAGGTCGCGAAGATCCGCGCGGTGCTGCGGGTGCGCGACTTCCGCAAGCTGTGGCTGTCCATGTCGCTGTCCAGCTTCGGCGACTGGCTCGGGCTGCTGGCGATCACCGCGACCGCCACCACGCTGGTCGACGGCTACATGGCCAGCAACCTGGCCCTCAGCGGCGTCCTGCTCTTCCGGCTGCTGCCGGCGCTCGTGCTCGGGCCGCTGGCCGGGGTCTTCGCCGACCGGTTCGACCGACGCAAGACGATGGTGCTCACCGACCTCTTCCGGTTCGGCCTCTTCGCCTCCATCCCGCTGGTCGACAACCTGATCTGGCTGTTCATCGCGCAGTTCCTCATCGAGGTGGTCAGCCTCTTCTGGACCCCGGCCAAGGACGCCGCCGTCCCGAACATGCTCCGCAAGGACCAGTTGGAGCCGGCCAACCAGCTGTCCCTGATCACCACCTACGGCATCACCCCGGTGCTCGCCGGTGGCGTCTACGCGGTGCTCAACACCTCCGGGGGCCGCCTGAGCCAGCTGCTCCCCGGGCTCGACCAGATCGCCCTCGCGCTCTACCTGAACGCGCTGACCTTCCTGGTCGCGGCCGTCGTCATCTGGAACCTGCCCTCGATCAGCGGTCGCCGGGCTGCCCGGCCCGAGGCGCCGCAGGAGAGCTTCCTCGGCTCGCTGAAGGCGGGTTTCTCCTTCGCCGGCCACACCCGCCTGGTCCGCGGGCTGATCCTCGGGATCACCGGGGCCTTCGCCGCTGCCGGCGCGATCATCGCGACCGGGCAGTTCTACGTGAACGACCTCGGTGGGGGGCAGGCGGCCTACGGGCTGCTGTTCGGGGCGGTCTTCGTCGGCCTCGGCCTGGGCATCGGCCTGGGCCCCAGCATCGCCCACGACCTCGCCCGGGAGCGGATCTTCGGGGTGGCCATCGTCGGCGCCGGGATCGCCGTGCTGTTCATGTCGTGGATCGCCACGTTGTGGGTGGCGCTGCTGCTGGTCGTGCTGATGGGCTTCTTCGCCGGCATCGCCTACCTGGCCGGCTTCACCCTGCTCGGCACGGAGGTCGACGACGCGATCCGCGGCCGCACGTTCGCCATCGTCCAGTCCCTCGTCCGCGCCTCGCTGATCCTCTCCCTCGCGACGGTGCCGATCGGCGTGGGCGTGATCGGCCAGAACCAGGTCGACGTCGGCGTCCTGACGCTGGCGGTCACCGGGGAGCGGGTCATGCTGTTCGTCGCCGGCCTGCTGGCCGTCGGCGTCGGCGTGGTCGCCTACCGGCAGATGGACGACGGCCGGCCGGTGCCGCTGCTGGCCGACGTCGTCACCGCGCTGCGCCGGGACACCACCGCGCGGCGACGGCTGGCCGGAGGCGGCGTGTTCATCGCCTTCGAGGGCGGCGAGGGGGCGGGCAAGTCGACGCAGGTGCGCCGCCTGCAGGAGTGGCTGACCGGGGAGGGCCTGGTCGCCCGGACCACCCGCGAACCGGGCGGGACGGCGCTGGGCGGGAAGGTCCGGGCGCTCCTGCTGGACCCGGCCAGTGCCGGGCTGTCGCCGCGGGCCGAGGCCCTGATGTACGCCGCCGACCGCGCGCAGCACGTGCACGACGTCCTCCGCCCGGCGCTGGACGCCGGGGAGGTGGTGATCACCGACCGGTTCGTGGACAGCTCGCTGGCCTACCAGGGCGCCGGCCGCACGATCCCGATGGACGATGTCCGCTCGATCTCCCGCTGGGCCACCCAGGGGCTGCGGCCGGAACTCACCCTGCTCCTGGACCTGCCACCGGAGGTCGGCCTGGCCCGGGCCCGGGGGCGGGCCGCAGCGGACCGGCTGGAGTCGGAGTCGCTGGACTTCCACCAGCGGGTCCGCCGCACCTTCCTCGCCCTGGCCGAGGCCGAGCCCGACCGCTACCTGGTGCTCGACGCCCGCCGGCCACCGGAGGAGATCGCCGCCGCCGTCCGCACCCGGGTGAGCGTGCTGCTGGAGGGCCTGCCGCTGCAGCAGCTCACGGCCGACGTCGCGGTGCCGCACAGCCGCCGGGGCGGCGACCACGTCGTCCAGACGGGGTCGACGCCGGACCTGCACCCCTGAAGGACCCGTCCGACGCACGGGGCAGGGCCGGGAGTGAGTGAGGGAGGATGACCACGTGACGGTCGCTGGGGTGTGGGCCGACGTGGTGGGCCAGCCGACGGTGGTGGCCGAGCTGCAGGCCGCGGTGGCCCAGCCGGGGGCGATGACCCACGCCTGGCTCTTCACCGGGCCGCCCGGCTCCGGGCGCTCGGTCGCCGCCCGTGCCTTCGCCGCTGCCCTGCAGTGCCCGGCCGGGGGTGACGGCACCTGCCACGCCTGCCGGACCGTGCTGGCCGGCAGCCATGCCGACGTGCACCGCGTCGTCCCCGAGGGGCTGTCCATCGGGGTCGCCGAGGTGCGGCAGATCGTCCGGACCGCAGGCCGGGCGCCGTCCCAGGGCCGCTGGCAGATCGTGGTGGTCGAGGACGCCGACCGGATGACCGAGCAGGCCTCCAACACCGTGCTGAAGATGCTGGAGGAGCCCCCGCCGCGGACGGTCTTCCTGCTGTGCGCGCCCTCGCTGCACCCCGACGACGTGCCGGTCACCATCCGCTCCCGCTGCCGGGTGGTGGCGCTGCGCACCCCGCGGATCGACGCGGTCACCGAGGTGCTGGTCCGCCGGGACGGCATCGACCCCGCCCTGGCCGCCTGGTCCGCGGCGGCCGCCGGCGGGCACGTCGGGCGGGCCCGGCACCTCGCCCAGGACGAGTCGGCCCGGCTGGCGCGCAAGGCGGTGCTGGACATCCCACTGTCGCTGGTCTCGCTCGCGGCCTGCCTGCACGCCGCCGACGACCTGGTCGGGACGGCCAAGGACGAGTCGGACAAGACCGTCGCCGAGGTCGACGCGGTCGAGACCGACGCCGTCAAGGCCAGCCTGGGTGTGGGCGCGCGCGGACCGGGGGTCGCTGCCGCCAGTCGCGGGGCCGGTCAGCTCAAGGAGCTGGAGACACGGCAGAAGCGGCGGGCCACCCGGATCGGCCGGGACTCCCTGGACCGGGCGCTGGTCGACCTGGCGGCGCTCTACCGGGACGCGCTGGTGATCAGCTCGACGAGTGGCGCGGCCGGGGAGCTGACGTTGCCGCTGGCCCACCCGGACCGCCGGGCCGACGCGGTGGAGCTGGCCCGCCGGATCGGCGCCGAGGGGGCGCTGCGCCGGATCGACGCGGTGCTGGCCGCGCGCACCGCCCTGGAGCAGAACGTGAAGCCGCAGATTGCCGTCGAGGCACTGACCGTCGCCCTCCGCCTGCCCGCCTGAGCCGCCCCGCCACCCCGGCGGGGGTGTCGCAGGAGGGGGGTGGCGGTGCCGTAAGCTCACTCGCGCAGTCCGCCGCCTTAGCTCAGTCGGTAGAGCGTCTCACTCGTAATGAGAAGGTCGTCGGTTCGATTCCGACAGGCGGCTCCCCTTCCCCCTCCGTCTCCCACCCAGGCGGGCGCGCCTCATCGGTGTGCCGCAGGAGACCGGCGTCGACAGCGGTCCCCGGATGCGGAACGGCGGCGCACCCGGGTGGGTGCGCCGCCGTCTGGTCGGTGCGTGTCCGGCGAGGTCCGCCGGTGGGGTCAGTGCTGTCGGGGGGTGTCGATGGCGCGCTGCCGGGAGGCCTCGATCTCGGCCTCGGCCTCGGCGCGCCCGACCCACTCGGCGCCCTCGACCGACTTGCCCGGCTCGAGGTCCTTGTAGGTCTCGAAGAAGTGCTGGATCTCCAGCCGGTCGAACTCCGACACGTCGTTGATGTCCTGCAGGTGGGCCATCCGGGGGTCGGTCGCCGGGACGGTGAGGACCTTGTCGTCCCCGCCGGCCTCGTCGGTCATCCGGAACATCCCGATGGCCCGGCAGGTGATGAGGCACCCGGGGAAGGTCGGTTCCTCCAGGAGCACGAGGGCATCGAGTGGGTCACCGTCCATTCCGAGCGTCTCCTCGATGTACCCGTAGTCGGCGGGGTACCGGGTCGAGGTGAACAGCATCCGGTCCAGGCGGATGCGTCCGGTGGCGTGGTCCAGCTCGTACTTGTTCCGCTGGCCCTTGGGGATCTCTACCGTCACGTCGAACTGCACGCCGATAGTGTGTCGTACGACTGTCCGCCCCGTCGGCGGAGGTCACTCCAGGGGGTGGGAGAGATCTCGTCGAGTCCGCGTGACGAGCAGTCGGGGGAGCCGGCGGACGGCCCGGCGGTGCCGTCCTCGGCGGCTGCCGACGGCGACGCGACGACGTCCGATCCGTCGGTCCCGGCCGCGAGCACCGCGGACGACGTCGAGGGTCCGGCTGCACCTACGGGTGCGGAGGCGGACGAGGCGACGGCCGAGCCGGAGCCCGTCGAGCCGGACGCCGAGCCGGCACACCCGGAGATCACGGCTGCGGCCACGCCGGAGCAGGCAGCCGAGCAGCCGGTGTCTGAGCAGTCGACGCCCGCGCAGTCCACGGAGCAGCCGGCCCCGCAGGTGACCGACGAGGCTGCCGAGGCGCGCCGCGCCGCCGCGGAGCAGGCGGCCGCCGACCTGGCCGCGGTGAAGCGATGGGCGGCCGAGCGGGCCGCCGCGGAGCGCGCGGCGGCCGAGGACGCCGAGCGTGCTGCCGCCGCCCAGGCCGAGCTCGACGAGGCCGACGTCGAACGTGCCCGGGCCGAGCAGGCCGCCGCCGACCTCGCGGCCGTCCGGGAGTGGGCGGCCCAGCAGGCCGCCGCGGAGCGAGCCGCCGAGGAGCAGGCCGCTGCCGAGCGAGCCGCGGTCGAGGAGGCCGAGGCGGCGCGCGTCGCGGCCGAGCGGGCGGCCGTCGAGCAGGCGCAGGCCGAGCGTGCGGCGGCCGAACGGGCAGAGGCCGACCGGGTGGCGGCGGAGCGGGCGGCCGAGGAGGAGGCCGCGGGGCAGCGGGCCGCCGCGGCCGCGGCGATGGCCGCCGAGCGCGCCGCCATCGAGCAGGAGACCGCCGAGCGAGCCGCGGCCGACCGCGCCGCGGCAGCCGACCGCGCGGCGGCCGAGCGCCGGGCGGCCGCTGAGCGAGCCGCGGCGGAGCGCAGGGCCGCGGCCGACCGTGCTGAGGCCGACCGTGCTGAGGCCGACCGTGCTGAGGCCGACCGTGCTGAGGCCGACCGTGCTGAGGCCGACCGTGCCGCCGGGGAGCGGGCCGAGCGCGAGGAACGGGAACGGGCGCAGGCCGGGCGCGCGGCAGGTCGCCACGGCGTCCCCGAGCGCGCTGCGGCTGGTCCCGGAGCGGTGGGGGCCACCGCTGCCGCCTCGGGTCGGCGGCGGGCGGAGCCCGGTCGCGGGGGCGGCCGGCTGGTGAAGGTCCTGGCCGCCGCCGTCCTCGCCGTCGTGCTGGTGGCGGCCGGCGTGGTGTTGGCCCTCGACCTGACCGGAGGAGGCGACTCCACCGTGGCCGAGGACGCCGAGCAGGTGCCGGACGCCGTCCTGCCCGAGCTCACCGATCCGAGCCCGGTGCTCGCCCCGCTGTCCGCGGAGGCCCCGGTGCCCGACCCGACAGCACTCGCGGCCGTGCTGACCCCGCTGCTCGCGGACCCGGTGTTCGGCACCGACCTCTCCGCCCAGGTGGTCGACGTGGCCACCGGCCAGGTGCTCTTCGACCGCGACGCGACCGACCCGAGCACCCCGGCCTCCACCACCAAGCTGCTCACCGCCCTCGCCGCGGTCACCACCCTGGAGCCCACCGCCACCCTGTCGACGACCGTGGTCGCCGGCAGTGCCCCCGGCGAGGTCGTCCTGGTCGGCGGCGGCGACCCGACCCTGTCGACGACCGCCCCGTCGGTCGACTACCCGGGCGCGGCGACCGTCGCCGACCTGGCCGCCCAGGTCCAGCAGGCCCTCGGCGGTCAGCCGGTCACCAGCGTCGTCGTCGACAACTCGTTGTTCAGCGGCCCGCTCACCGCCCAGGGCTGGGGTGCGAGCGACGCGCCGTCGACCTACGCCGCCCCGGTGACCGCCACCGCCGTCGACGGCGCCCGGCAGGTCCCCGGCAACACCCCCCGCAGCGGGTCGCCGGGCACCGACGCCGGTGCGGCCCTGGCCGCGGCGCTGGGCGCCCCGGACGCCGCGGTCAGCCTCGGTACGGCACCGGCAGGTGCCCGCACGCTGGGCAGCGTCGAGTCCGCGCCCGTCGCCCGTCTGGTCGAGCAGGCGCTCACCACCTCGGACAACCTGCTGACCGAGTCGCTGGCCCGGCACGTCGCCATCGCCCGGGGACTGCCGGCCACCTTCGACGGCGCCGGGCAGGCGATCGCCGCAGCGCTGGCGGAGGCCGGGCTGGACACGACCGGGCTCGCCCTCTCCGACGCCAGCGGCCTCTCCCGCGACGACCGGGTGCCCGCCGGGCTGCTGGTCGACGTCGTCCAGGCCGCCGCCGACGGCAGCATCCCCGACGCCGACCTGCTGCTCTCCGGACTACCGGTCGCCGGGTACGACGGCACCCTGACCGACCGCGCTGCGGCCGGCCCGGGCAGCCCGGGGTCGGTGCGGGCCAAGACCGGCACGCTGCTGGGCGTCAACGACCTGGCCGGCACGGTGCAGACCGCCGACGGTCGGCTGCTCGCGTTCGCGGTGCTCGCCGACGGGGCCACCGGGAGCATCGCGGCCACCGAGACCGCACTGGACGTCGTGGCGGCCGCGCTGGCCGGCTGCGGCTGCCGCTGACGGCGGCCGGCCAGAGGAGCCCCCGCGTACGGTGAGGCGATGAGCCGCTCGTCGTCACTGGTCGACTGGGACCTCGCCGGCCGCACCGCCCGTCGCTTGACCGGCGCCGGTCCGGAGACCACCCGGGAGGAGGCGGCGGCCGTCGTCGCGGAGCTGCACAGCGCGGCCGCGATCGCCGTCGCGCACGTCGAGGAGCTGACCCGTCTGCGCCCCGTCCCCGGCGGCCCGGTGCCCACCGTGGCGGTCGTCGACCGGCCGGGCTGGATCGACTCGAACACCACGGGCATGGCGGCCCTGCTGGACCCGCTGGCCGACGGGCTGCAGGCGGCGTCGGGCACGACGCCGGGGCCGCTGGCCACCGCGATCGGCTCCCGGGCGACCGGCGTGCAGGCCGGTGGCGTGCTGGCCTTCCTGTGCACCCGCGTGCTGGGCCAGTACGAGGTCTTCGGCAGCGGTGGCCGGCTGTTGCTGGTGGCGCCCAACATCGTCGAGACCGAACGCCGGCTCGGCGTCGACCCCAGCGACTTCCGGCTGTGGGTCTGCCTGCACGAGGCCACCCACCAGCTGCAGTTCACCGCCGTCCCCTGGTTGCGCGGCTACCTCGAGGAGCAGATCGCCGCCTTCGCCGAGGCGACCGACCTCACCCCCGACGTGCTGCGCGAGCGGCTCAGCGACGTGCTGCGCAGCCTCACCGACGTCGTCCGCGGCACCGGCGCCGACGACGACGCCCCGCAGGGGCTGATGGCGCTGATCCGGGACCCCGAGCAGCGCGCCGTCCTCGACCGGGTCACCGCGGTGATGAGCCTGGTCGAGGGGCACGCCGAGTTCGTGATGGACGGCGTCGGCCCCGACGTCGTCCCGTCCGTGCGCACGCTGCGCAAGCGCTTCGCGCAGCGCCGCAAGGGCCGCGGACCCATCGACCGGGTGCTGCGCCGGCTGCTCGGCCTGGAGCAGAAGATGCAGCAGTACGCCGACGGCCGGGTCTTCGTCGCCGGGGTGGTCGAGCTGGCCGGCATGGACGGGTTCAACCAGGTGTGGGCCGGGCCGGAGAACCTGCCGTACAAGGAGGAGCTGACCGAGCCCGCCCGCTGGGTGCAGCGGGTGCTGGAGACGCGGCCGGCCTTCCCCGCCTGACCGGGGTTCCCTCCAGATGGCCGGACCCGCCCCCGCCGTCGCGGCGCTGCGCACCGCGGTGCGCCCGGGCCTCGTTTCGGGCACGGGACCGGTGCTGGCCGCCTGCAGTGGGGGAGCGGACTCCGTGGCCCTGGCCGCCGCGCTGGCCTTCGAGGCGCCGCGCGCGGGCCGGCCGGTCGGCGGGGTCACCGTCGACCACGGACTGCAGCCCGGCTCGGCCGAGCAGGCCGAGCGCACCGCCGGCCTGCTCCGTTCCCTCGGGCTCTCCCCGGTGCTGGTGCTCACGGTCGACGTCGGCGACACGGGCGGGCCGGAGGGGGCAGCCCGGGCGGCCCGCGCGGCGGCGCTGGCCGGGGCGGCGGCGGAGCACGGGGCGACGATCGCCCTGGGCCACACCCTGGACGACCAGGCCGAGACCGTCCTGCTGGGGCTGGCCCGCGGTTCCGGCCCCCGCTCGGTCGCCGGCATGGTCGAGCACCGCCCGCCGTTCTGGCGCCCGTTGCTCGGCGTCCGGCGGGAGACCACCCGGGCCGCCTGCGCGGCGCAGCAGCTGACGGTGTGGGACGACCCGTGGAACAGCGACCCCGCCTACACCCGCGTCCGGCTGCGCACCGAGGTGCTGCCGCTGCTGGAGGAGGTGCTCGGCGGCGGGGTGGCGGCGGCCCTCGGTCGGACCGCGGCGATGACCCGGGAGGACCTGGACACCCTCGACGCACTGGCCGACACCGAGCTGGCGGCGCTGACCGGGCCGGACGGCGACCTGCCCGCCGCCCCGCTGGCCGAGCTGCCTCCGGCGCTGCGGCGCCGGGTGCTGCGCGGCTGGCTCCGCCGGGCGGGGGTGCCCGACCTGCAGGGCGTGCACCTGTCGGCGGTGGACGCCCTCCTCACCCGGTGGAGGGGACAGGGACGGGCGGACCTCCCCGGCGGTGCGGGGGTGCGGCGTGCGTCTGGCAGGCTGACCGTGCAGCTCGGCGCTCCTCCCGGTCGCGGGACCGGTCCGCGCCCCGCTGCACCTGATGCCGTCCCCCCAGAGGAGCCCTGACAGTCGTGAGCGAGCCCGCCATCCCCGCAGCCGGCCCGTTGGGCCCGGACCACGGCTACGGCCCGGACATCGACCACGTGCTGCTGTCCGAGGAGCAGATCCAGGGGAAGATCGCGGAGCTCGCCGCGCAGATCGCCCACGACTACGCCGGTCGCGAGGTGCTGCTGGTCGGCGTCCTCAAGGGCGCGGTGCTGTTCATGTCCGACTTCGCCCGGGCGCTGCAGCTGCCGACCCAGATGGAGTTCATGGCGGTCTCCTCCTACGGCAGCGCCACCAGCTCCTCCGGCGTGGTGCGGATCCTGAAGGACCTGGACCGCGACATCGCCGACAAGCACGTGCTGGTGCTCGAGGACATCATCGACTCCGGGCTCACGCTCTCCTGGCTGCTGAAGAACCTGGGCAGCCGGCGGCCGGCGTCCCTGGAGGTGTGCACGCTGCTGCGCAAGCCGGACGCGGTGAAGGTCGACGTCCCGGTGCGCTACATCGGCTTCGACATCCCCAACGAGTTCGTCGTCGGCTACGGGCTCGACTACGCCGAGCGGTACCGCGACCTGCCCTACATCGCCACGCTCAAGCCCGAGGTCTACTCCTCCTGACGGGGGACAACCGCGAGGCCAGCGCCTCCTTCCCCAGCAGGGACACAGGTCCTGCGGTGTACCTTCGGCACCAACGACGTCGCCCCGCGCGGGGCGTCCCCCAGGGTCGCGAGCGGCGTCCAGCGACGATCAGGAGGGTCGACGGGCAGGCCGGGCTCACCCCGGCGCCCGGCCACGGTGTATGGAACGTAAGAAGATCTTCCGGAGCGTCTGGTTCTGGATCGCCATCGTCGTCCTGCTGGCCTTCGTCGGCTCCAGCTTCTTCCGTGGTGACCCCGAGTACCAGGAGGTCTCGACCTCCACGGCGCTCGCCCAGTTCGCCGAGGGCAACGTCGACGCCGCCACCATCAACGACCGCGAGCAGACGGTCGACCTCGATCTGATCGACCCGGTCGAGGGCAGTGACCAGGTCACCGCCTTCTACCCGGTCGGCGCCGAGGAGGACGTCTTCGACCTGGTCAGCGGCCTGGGTGAGGGCGAGGGCGTCGACTTCGACACCAACGTCTCCCAGGACAACCTGCTGGTCAGCATCCTGGTCAGCTTCCTGCCCTTCGTGCTCCTGCTGCTGCTGCTCTTCTGGCTGTTCAGCTCCATGCAGGGCGGCGGCCGGGGCGTGATGGCCTTCGGCAAGTCCAAGGCCAAGATCGTCAGCAAGGACAGCCCGAAGACGACGTTCGGCGACGTCGCCGGCGCCGACGAGGCGATCCAGGAGCTGCACGAGATCAAGGACTTCCTGCAGAACCCGGTCAAGTACCAGGCGATCGGCGCGAAGATCCCCAAGGGCGTGCTGCTGTTCGGCCCGCCCGGCACCGGCAAGACGCTGCTGGCCCGCGCCGTCGCCGGTGAGGCCGGCGTGCCGTTCTACTCGATCTCCGGGTCGGACTTCGTGGAGATGTTCGTCGGCGTCGGCGCCAGCCGGGTCCGCGACCTGTTCACCCAGGCCAAGGAGAACGCCCCGGCGATCATCTTCATCGACGAGATCGACGCCGTCGGCCGGCAGCGCGGTGCCGGTATGGGCGGCGGGCACGACGAGCGCGAGCAGACGCTGAACCAGATGCTCGTCGAGATGGACGGCTTCGACGTCAAGGGCGGGGTCATCATGATCGCCGCCACCAACCGGCCGGACGTCCTGGACCCCGCGCTGCTGCGCCCCGGCCGGTTCGACCGGCAGATCCCGGTCGACCGCCCCGACCTGCAGGGCCGGACGGCGGTGCTCAAGGTGCACGCCACCGGGAAGCCGCTGGCTGACGACGTCGACCTGGCGACCGTGGCCCGGCGTACGCCCGGCTTCACCGGGGCCGACCTGGCCAACGTGCTCAACGAGGCCGCCCTGCTCACCGCCCGCCAGGACGGCACGATCATCACCGACGCCACCCTCGAGGAGGCGATCGACCGCGTGCTGGCCGGTCCGGAGCGCAAGACCCGGGCGATGAGCGAGAAGGAGAAGAAGGTCACCGCGTACCACGAGGGCGGCCACGCCCTGGTGGCGCACGCACTGCCGAACACCGACCCGGTGCACAAGGTGACGATCCTGCCGCGGGGCCGCTCGCTGGGCCACACCCTCGTGCTGCCCACCGAGGACCGGTACACCCAGACCCGCTCGGAGATGATCGACACGCTGGCCTACGCGCTGGGCGGCCGGGCGGCCGAGGAGCTGGTCTTCCACGAGCCCACCACCGGCGCCGGCAACGACATCGAGAAGGCCACCTCGCTGGCCAAGTCGATGGTCACCCAGTACGGGATGAGCGCGAAGCTCGGGGCCGTCAAGTACGGCAGCACCGACTCCGAGCCGTTCCTGGGCCGGGACATGGGCTCGCGGCCGGACTACTCCGACGCCGTCGCCGCCGACATCGACGGCGAGGTGCGCGCGCTGATCGAGGCCGCGCACGACGAGGCGTGGGAGATCCTCGTCGAGTACCGGGACGTCCTGGACCGCCTGGTGCTCGAGCTGCTCGAGCGGGAGACCCTGTCCCGCGAGGACATGGACCGCATCTGTGCCGGGGTGGTCAAGCGCCCGTCGATGGCGCCGTACAACGGCTTCGGCAAGCGGACCCCCTCGGAGCGTCCGCCGGTGCTGACCCCGGCCGAGGTCGCCGCTGCCAACGGTGCGGTGCACGGCTCGGCCAACGGCGCCACGCAGGCGCCGGTCGGCGACGTCGGCGCACCGGCCCAGGGCCGGTGACCAACGCACCTGGGGGAGCGGCACTCGGGGGAGGCGCGGACGGTCGGGGCGACACCCGTCGGGGGCCGGTCGATGGCGTCGGTCAGGACCCGCGGACCGGTGACCCGGTGGCCGACCTGGCCGAGGGCCGGGTCGACGCAGCCCGGATCGAGGCCGCCGTCCGGGAGATCTTGCTGGCGATCGGGGAGGACCCGGAGCGGCCCGGCCTCGTCGACACCCCGGCGCGGGTCGCCCGGGCCTACGGGGAGACCTTCGCCGGCCTGAGCCAGGACCCGTACGATGTCCTGGCGACGACGTTCGACGAGGACCACGACGAGCTGGTCCTGGTCAAGGACATCCCGATGTACTCGACCTGCGAGCACCACCTGGTGCCCTTCCACGGTCGGGCGCACGTCGGCTACATCCCCGGCGCCGATGGGCGGGTCACCGGGCTGTCCAAGCTGGCCCGCCTGGTGGAGGTCTACGCCCGGCGGCCGCAGGTGCAGGAGCGGATGACCCGGCAGATCGCCGACTCGCTGTTCGAGGTGCTCAAGCCCCAGGGCGTCATCGTCGTGGTCGAGGCCGAGCACCTGTGCATGGCGATGCGGGGCGTCCGCAAGCCCGGCGCCACCACGATCACCTCGGCGGTGCGGGGCATCTTCCGGGAGAGCCCGGCCACCCGCAGCGAGGCGATGAGCCTCATCCTGGGCAGGTGAGCAGTTCCCTGCCGCGGCCGGGGCGGTGCCTGGTGATGGGCGTCCTCAACGTCACGCCGGACTCCTTCTCCGACGGCGGCTGCTACGCCGACGCGGGCGCCGCGATCACCCACGGGCTGCAGATGCACGCCGCCGGCGCGGACTACGTCGACGTCGGCGGTGAGTCGACCCGGCCGGGCGCGGACCGGGTGGACGCGGCCGAGGAGTGCCGGCGGGTGGTGCCGGTGGTCCGGGAGCTGGCCGACGCCGGCGTGCGGGTCAGCGTGGACACCACTCGCGCGGAGGTCGCCGCCGCCGCCCTGGAGGCCGGGGCGGTGCTGGTCAACGACGTCAGCGGCGGCCTGGCCGACGAGGGCATGGCCCGGCTGGTGGCCGAGACCGGGGTGCCCTGGGTGCTGATGCACTGGCGCGGGCACAGCCGGGAGATGTACGCGGCCGCGCGCTACGGCGACGTGGTCACCGAGGTCGGCGCGGAGCTCACCGCCCGGGTCGAGGACGTCGTGGCCGCCGGCGTCGACCCCGCCCAACTGGTGCTCGACCCGGGGCTGGGGTTCGCCAAGAACGCCGAGCACAACTGGGCGCTGCTGGCCGGGCTGGACCGGCTGGTCGCCCTCGGGCTCCCGGTGCTGGTCGGCGCCTCGCGCAAGACCTTCCTGGGCCGGCTGCTGGCCGGGCGAGGCGGGGAGCTGCGGCCGGTCGAGGGCCGGGAGGCGGCGACCCTGGCGATCTCGGTGCTGGCTGCGCAGGCCGGCGCCTGGGGCGTGCGGGTGCACGACCCGGTGCAGTCGCTGGACGCGATCGCCACCCTGGCCGCCGTGCGCGGGGCCGCCGGCACAGGAGGAGCACGTGGCTGACCGGATCACCGTGCACGGCCTCACCGGGCACGGCTTCCACGGCGTGTACCCCCCCGAGCGCGAGCACGGCCAGACCTTCCGGGTCGACGCGGTGCTCGAGCTGGACACCGCCCCGGCCGCCGCGGACGACGACCTGACCAAGACCGTCCACTACGGCGAGCTGGCCCAGCAGCTGCACGCCGTGCTCGTCGGCGAGCCGGTCGACCTGCTGGAGACGCTGGCCCAGCGGCTGGCCGACCTGTGCCTGGCCTACCCGGTGGTGGACGCGGTGGAGATCACCGTGCACAAGCCGGAGGTCGACCTGGGCGTGCCGGCCGACGACGTGACCGTTGCGATCCGCCGCACCCGCTCATGAGCCGGGCGGTGCTCTCCCTCGGCGGGAACCTGGGCGACCGGGCCGGCACGCTGCGGCGCGCGCTGGTGGCGCTCACGGAGCACGGGCTGGTGGCCCGGTCGACGCTGTACGAGACGCCGCCGTGGGGGCCGGTCGAGCAGCCGCCCTACCTCAACGCGGTCGCCGTCGTCCGGGGTGAGCGGGACGCCGCCGGCTGGCTCGCCCTGGCGCAGGAGCTCGAGCAGGCCGCCGGGCGCACCCGGGAGGTCCGCTGGGGCGCCCGGACGTTGGACGTCGACGTCGTCACGGTTGCCGCCGACGACGGGACGCCGGTGATCTCGGCCGACCCAGCGCTGACCCTGCCGCACCCGCGGGCCGCCGAGCGGGCCTTCGTGCTCGTCCCGTGGCTGGCGCTGGACCCCACGGCCACCCTGCCGGGGCACGGCCGGGTCGCCGACCTGGTGGCGGCGCTCCCGGCCGACGAGGTGGCCGCGGTCGTCCGCTGGGAGCAGCTGGCATGACCTCGGTCCGCCGACAGGACCTGCTGGCCCTCGCGGTCGGGCTGGCGCTGGCCAGCTGGCTGCTGGTCCGGGCCGGCTACGGCTCGCTGCCGCAGCTGCAGTGGTGGCTGCCGGTGCCGCTCGGCGTGCTGGCCGTCGCCGAGCTGCTCGGCGCCCGGGCGCTGGCGGCCCGGTTGTCCGCGCAGCGCGACCGCCGCCCGTCGCCGGGCCGGACCCCGGGCGCCACCCGGCCGGTCGAGCCGATGCTGGTGGCCCGGGTGGCGGTGCTCGCCCAGGCCAGCGCCTACGTCGGCGCGGTGCTCACCGGCTGCTGGGCGGGGCTGCTGCTGCACACGGTGCCGCAGCTGGGCCGGCTGTCCGCGGCCAACGCCGACACCGTCACCGGCGTCCTCGGTGTCGTGTTCGCCGCCGGGCTCACCGTTGCGGCGCTGTGGCTGGAGCACGTCTGCAAGATCCCGCCCGGCGAGGACGACGACGCGGCGCCGACCGCCCGGGCCTGAGGCGGTCCGGCTGGGCGGGAGGAACCCGCCCGGCCGGACCGCGGTGGGTCAGGGCTGCTCGGCCAGGTCGGCGATCGAGGTGAGGCCGTACTCCTCCGCGGTCTCCCTGGTCACGACGATGGCGTCCTTGTCCTGGGCCTCGGACTGCTCGAGCACGGTCAGGTTCTCGGGCAGGGCCTCGGGGAGCGCGGCGTAGACCTCCTCGGAGCTCACCGCGGTCGCCTCCTCGTCGAAGTACTCCAGCAGCACGCCGGTGTACTCCGGGATCAGGTCGATCGACCCGTCCTGCAGCCCGGGCATGTAGACCTCCCGGCTGCCGATGTTGAGCTGCGTCTCCACCGTCGCACCCTGGGCCTGCAGTGCCTGCGCGTAGATGTTGGCCAGGGTGATGTTCTCCGGGAAGTTGGCCGAACCGATGGTGAGGTCCGTCCCGGCGGCCTGGGTGCCGGTCGCGTCCAGCCCGCGCTCCGCCAGCCACTGCCCGGCGACCGCGGCCGGGTCCTGCCGGTCGATGATCACCTGCTCGTTGAGTGCGATCAGGTCCTCGGTGGTGAGCTCCGCGGACACCGCGTTCAACACGGCGGCGACGCCGTCGGTGGCCTCCTCGGTGCTGATCAGCGGGACCACGTTCTGCGCGGCGAACAGGTTCTCCGGGTCCTCGAGGACCACCCAGTCGTTGGCCGCGATGTTCGGGTCGGTGGTGAAGATGTCCGCTGCGTCGATCTGGCCGTTGGCCAGCGCGTTGACGGTCAGCGGGCCGCCGGCGTCGAGGCTGCGGAACTCACCGAAGGTGACGCCGTAGACGTCCTCCAGGCCGGGGACGCCGTCGGGCCGGGTCTGGAACTCCGGCGGCCCGCCGAGGACCAGGTCGGCGGCGATGGTGTCGCCGCCGCCGGCGGGGGTGCTCCCGCTCCCGCCGGCGCTGCTGCTGCCCGACTCCCCGCACGCGGTCAGTGCCGTGAGCAGGACGGTCCCGCCGGCCAGCGTCGTGGCGATCCTGCGGTTCATGTGGTCTCTCCTGAGGTCAGCCGCGGCGCGGCGCGCCGGGTCGCTGGGTGCCGGGTGGCGGGTGCCACCCGTGGAAGGGGACCGGGTCACCCGGAGGGGTGGTCGCCGGAGGGCGTCAGGGCAGCCGCCGGCGTGGCCGGTTGCCCGGCGCGCCGGTCACCGTCGGGCCCGCCGCGCGGTGGCTCGGGCCGGACCACGGTGACCGCTGCGGCGCGGCTGTCCCGGGTCGACCGGCGGGAGAACCGGCCGGAGACGCCGCGGGACACGGTGGCGCGCTGCGCCAGCGAGAGCGCCAGGTCGACAAGCAGGGCCAGCGCGGCGACCAGGACCGCGCCGCCGGCCATCTGGCCGAAGTCCCGGCTGGCCAGCCCGTCGTAGACGTAGCGCCCCAGGCCCCCCAGGCCGACGTAGGCCGCGATCGTCGCGGTGGCGATGACCTGCAACGCTGCGCTCCGGAAGCCGGAGAACACCAACGGCAGCGCGTTGGGCAGCTCCACCCGGAACAGCACCTGCCGGCCGGTCATCCCCATGCCGCGGGCGGCGTCGCGGACGGCCGGTGACACGTTGCGCACCCCGGCGTAGGTGTTGGCCAGGATCGCCGGCAGGGCCAGCAGGACCAGGGCGATCTCCGTGGGCACCAGGTAGACGGCGTTCCCGCGGCCGCTGATCAACGGCGAGACCATGACGTACAGGAGGATCAGCAGGCCGACCGTCGGCAGCGCCCGCAGCCCGTTGGCCATCGAGACCAGCCAGGACGCCCGGCCGGTGTGGCCGAGGACGAGCCCCAGCGGGAAGGCGATCACCCCGGCGATCGACAGGGCGATCGCGGTGTACGCCAGGTGGGCGGAGGCCTGCTCGACGATGCCGGGCCTGACCCGGGTCCCGGTCCAGTTCTGCGGGTCGTTGAGCCACAGGAGCATGTCGTTCATCGGGCTGCCGACACCCGCTGCCACGGGGTGACCAGGTGGGCCCCGAGGACGATCAACCGGTCGAGCAGCAGCGCCAGCGCGACGGACAGCACGATGCCCAGCACGATCGGCGGGTAGTAGGGACCGGTCACCGACAGCTGGAACCCGGTGATGAAGAGCTGGCCGAGCTGGGGGATGCCGATGGTCGCCGCGATGGCGACCAGGCTGACGTTGGCCACCATGGCCACCCGCAGGCCCGCGGCGATGACCGGGACGGCCAGCGGGAGCTCCACGGTCCGCAGCCGCTGGAAGCGGGTGAAGCCCATCGCGGTGGCCGCCTGCACAGCGTCCTCGGGGACGGCGGCCAGACCGTCGGCGACCACCCGCACCAGCAGCGCCACGGTGTAGATCGTCAACGCAACGACCACGTTGAGCGGGTCGAGGATCTGCGTGCCCAGCAGGGTCGGCATGACGACGAACAACGCCAGCGACGGGATCGTGTAGAGCAGGCCGGACACCGAGACGACCGGCGGGTAGGCCCACCGGTACCGGCGGGCCAGCCAACCGATCGGGAAGGCCACCAGCAGGCCGATGACGACGGGCAGGACCGACAGCCAGGTGTGCGCCCACAGCAGGTCCAGCACCTCGGCCCGGTGGTCGGCGAAGTAGCCGAACAGGTCCCAGGGCGCCGAGCCGTCGGCCGAGTTCATGGCCTGACCCGGGCGGAGGGGTCCGCGGTCGCGGCGTGCAGGTGTTCCAGCACGGTGCCGGCCCGGACCGAGCCGATGAGCCGCCCGTCCTCGTCCACCACCACACCGCGACCGCTGGGCGAGGAGAGCGCGGCGTCCAGTGCCTCGCGCAGGGTGCCGCCGAGGGGGGAGAGGGTGCCGCCCAGGTTGAGCAGGTCGGGGGTGACGGGGTCGCCCGGTGCGGGTCCGGGCCCGCCGTCGGGATGGGCCCGGAGGTGCAGCCAGCCCTGCGGCTGATCGCCGTCGTCGACCACGAGCACCCAGTCGTCGACGGCGACGTCGTGCGCCCGGGCCACCGGCGAACCGAGGGTCACGGTCGGCTCGGTTGCCACGGCCACCTCGGCGGAGACGAAGCCCAGCGCCCGGTAGCCGCGGTCACGACCGACGAAGCCGGCCACGAAGGGGTCCGCCGGGGTGGCCAGCAGGTCGGCAGGGGTGGCCAGCTGGGCCAGTCTCCCGCCCACGGCCAGGACGGCCACCCGGTCGCCGAGCCGGATCGCCTCGTCGATGTCGTGGGTGACGAACAGGATCGTCTTGCCCAGCTCGCCCTGCAGCCGCAGGAACTCCTGCTGCAGCTGGTCACGGACCACCGGGTCGACGGCGCTGAACGGCTCGTCCATCAGCATGACCGGCGGGTCGGCGGCCAACGCCCGGGCCACGCCCACCCGCTGCTGCTGACCACCGGAGAGCTGGGCCGGATAGCGGTCGGCGAAGGACGCCGGCAGCCCGACCAGCTCCATCAGCTCGATCGCCCGGCTGCGTGCCTGCCGGCGGCCGGTCCCGGTGAGCATGGGCACGGTGGCCACGTTGTCCACGACGGTGCGGTGCGGGAACAGCCCGGCGTGCTGGATGACGTACCCGATGCCCCGTCGCAGGTCGGTGGCGGACACGGAGGTGACGTCGCGGTCGTCGATCGTGATCGTGCCGGAGGTGGGCTCGATCATCCGGTTGACCATCCGCAGGCTGGTGGTCTTGCCGCAGCCGGACGGACCGACCAGCACGGTGATCTGGCCCGAGGGGGCGGTGAGGCTGAGTTCGTCGACCGCGACCGTCCCGTCGGGGTACGCCTTCGACACCGCGTCGAAACGGATCATCGGGGTCCTCCCTGCGGCTGGTGTGCACTGGGCCGGAGTCGACGGTGGTGGGTGGGCGGTGCGCTGCTCTCGGTTTCCGCTGGCGTCACGGAGGTGGGTGTGGCCACCGGCTCTCCTCGATCGACTGGCGGTTGCGGCACGTTCGACCGGTGCTGCCCCCCGGGGGCCACAGCGCGGGCACCATCGAAACACATCGCGTCGTGCACGATCATTCCCTCGGCGCGACGTGGGCGTCTCGGGTCAGTGGCCCCAGCCCGCGGGCTGTGCGGAGAGACACTCGGCGCGTACGCAGCGGAGTTGACCGGTGCCGGCGGCGGCCGCCCGTACGCTGCGGACATGGGAGGTCGCCGCGACGACGGGGTCCCCACCCGGAGTCCCCTCCCACCCCAGCGGGTCGCCGTGCCGGTGACACCGTCGGCCGGGCTCACGGCGCAGCGGGTCTGGCTGGCGGCCGGTCTGGCGCTGGCCGTGCCGGCCACGGCCGCGGCCCTGCTCACCGACAACGCCCTGTACCTGCGGGTGGCGCTGCTGGCGGTCTGCTGGGCGTTCGTGATCGCCGCCTTCCTCGCCGGCAGTCGGCGCGCCGACCAGGTGGCCGCAGCCGCCCGGGAGGCCGAGCTCCGGCACGCCTACGACGTGGAGCTGGCACGGGAGGTCGCCGCCCGGCACGAGCACGAGGCCGACCTGGAGAACCGACTCCGGCGCGAGGCCGAGCAGGCCATGCGTGACCAGCTCGGTCAGCTGCGCGCCGAGCTCACTGCCCTGACCGAGCTGCGCGGTGAGCTGACCGCGCTGAGCGAGCTGCGCGCCGAGCTGGCCGGGTTGGCCGAGCTGCGCAGCGACCTCGGCCGGATGCGCAGCGAGCTGACCGAGCAGCTGTCCGGTGAGCTGCTGATCGAGCGCATGGTGATGCGGGCGCAGTCCGTCCGCGGTCCGGCGCAGCCCGCCGACGCCGGCCGCACGGTGGAGGGCGCGGCGCCGGTGTGGGAGTCCTCCGGGTGGATGTCGTCCCCGGCCGGGCGGGATCCTCGCAGTGAGGCCGGCCGGCCCCTCCCCACGGCCGCCGCCGGACCCCGCGACGAGCCCGCGTCGTCGCCCAGCACGGCACGCCCGTCGGCCACCGAGACCTCTCCGTCCGCGCCCGCCGAGGACGAGCCCTCCCGGGACCGGCCGCCCTCGCCGCTGGAGTGGCTGGTCGGGGAGGCGGTGCTCGAGCCGGCCGTGCTCGAGGAGGCGGTGCAGGCGACGGGGGTGCTCAAGGAAGCGGTGCCCGAGCCCTGGGTCGAGCCGAGCCCGAGGTCGCCGCGGGCGTGGCTGGAGGACGAGGCGCTGCTCGGTACAGCCGACAGGCCTCCCGCTGAGCCGCCGGTGGTGCCGATGCCCTCCCGGCCGCCGCTGCCCGGGCCGGCGCTCCGCGTGTCCGACGTGGTGGCCGCGATGGCGGAGCCGGTGGAGCCGTCGCGGCATCGTCACCGCCGGGCCGCCGAGCCCGACGAGGAGACTGCCGCGCCCTCGGCCGGCCGCCGGCGCAGCCACGCCGTGCCGGAGGAGCAGCTGGTCACGAGCGCCGGCGAGGCGTCCGCGTCCGTCGGCCCCGTGCCGGACACGCCGGCCGTGAACCTCCCGCCGTGGGCGTCGTGGGAGCCGCCGGCCGAGCCGGCCCCGACGGACGACGCGGTGCCCCGGAGCTGGTCGGACACCCCGACCCCGGACCCCGCGCCCCGGGCGGCACCCCCGGCGCAGGGGCACGCCCGGCTGGAGCAGATCCTCGCCGAGAGCGGGGTCTCCGCACCCAGTGGTGGCCGGTCCCAGCGGCGCCGCTACCGCGACGAGGGCGAGGACGCCGGCGACGACGTCCTCGCCCGGGTTCTCGGCCGCTAGATCGGGCCGCGGGACAGCGCGCCGCCGTCGAGCACCAGGGTCTGACCGGTCACCCAGCCGGCCTGGTCGCTGAGCAGGTAGGCGGCCGCCTCACCGATGTCCTCGGGCACCCCGAGACGGCCGACCGGGTACTGGCCGCCCAGCTCGTCCTCGCGCCCGGTGAACAGTGCCTCGGCGAACCGGGTCTTCACCACGGCCGGGGCGACGGCGTTGACCCGCACCTTGGGCCCCATCTCCACGGCCAGCTGCGTGGTCAGGTTGATCAGCGCGGCCTTGCTGACGCCGTAGGCGGCGATCCCCTCGCTGGACTTCAGCCCGGCGACCGACGCCACGATCAGCACCGAGCCGCCGTGCTCGGACATCCACGCCTTCCAGGCCTCTTGGACCAGGCCGAGGCTGGCGACGACGTTGGTGTCCAGGATCTTGCGGAAGGCGTCCAGCGGGGCGTCCATCAACGGGCCGAACACCGGGTTGATGCCGACGTTGCCGACCAGCACGTCCAGGCTGCCGAACGTGTCGATCGCGGTGCGGACGGCCTCGGCGCGGTGCTCCGGGTCGCCGACGTTCCCCGCCACGGCGACCGCCTTCTCCGGGCCGCCGAGCGCCTCCACCGCCTCGGCGAGCGCGTCGGGCTTGCGCGCGGTGACCACCACCCGGGCGCCTCGCTCCACCAGGCTCTGCGCGATCGCCAGGCCGATGCCCCGGCTCGCGCCCGTCACCAGGGCAGTGCGTCCTTCGAAGCTGCTCACTGTGCTCCTCCTGCTCACCAGTGCCGGCTCCGCTGCCGGCCGACCCACCCAATCACGGGCAGACCCGGCCCCGGAGGTCGCCCGGGTGAGTCAGGACACACCTCGCCGGCGTTGCCCGGGATGCTGTGGATGACAGACTCGTTCCTGGCGGTACACCTGCGTGACACGTCCTCCGGGGTGGTTGCAGCAGGCGGCCCGCCGCGATCCACCGCTCCGTGCACCACAGCTCCATGCACCACAGCACCACCACACGGCCCACGACGACGTGGGACGACGCGACCTGAGTCCGGTACCCGCGAGGGACTGGAACGAGAGGTGCACCGGGATGCCCAACCGTCCCCGCGCGCTGTCTGCGCGCCCTGCTGTCCTGCCTGCGGGTCTGCCCGCCGCGACCGAGGCGCCCGCCCGCCTGCGGGTCGGGATCGTCGGCGCCGGCCGGGTCGGCGCCGTGCTCGGTGCTGCGCTCGCCGCCGGCGGCCACGAGGTGGTCGCCGCCTCCGGGGTGTCCGCCGCTTCCGCCGAACGGGCGGCCCGCCTGCTGCCCGGCGTCCCGCTGCTGCCCGCCGACGAGGTCGTCGCCGCCAGTGACCTGGTGGTGCTCGCCGTGCCCGACGACACCCTCGCCGGCCTGGTCGCCGGCCTGGCGGAGACCGGCGCCTGGCGGCGCGGCCAGCTGCTCTTCCACACCTCCGGTGCGCACGGCCTGGCCGTCCTGCTGCCGGCCGAGCGCAGCGGTGTCCTGACGCTGGCGCTGCACCCGGCGATGACCTTCTCCGGCGCCCCCGAGGACGCCGCCCGGCTGGTGGCCGCCCCGTTCGGGGTCACCAGCCGCCCCGAGCACCGCCCGGTCGCCGAGACCCTGGTGCTGGAGATGGGCGGCGAGCCCTGCTGGATCGCCGAGGCCGACCGCGGGCTCTACCACGCAGCCCTGGTCACCGGCGCGAACCACCTGGTCACGCTGGTCGCCGAGGCCGCCGACCTGCTCCGGGCGGCCGGCGTCGACCAGCCGGCCCGGCTGCTCACCCCGCTGCTGACCGCCGCGCTGGACAACGGGCTCCGCCACGGCGACCGCGGGCTCACCGGCCCGGTCAGCCGCGGCGACGTCGGCACCGTGGCCGGGCACCTGGACACGCTGACCGATCGGGCGCCCGCGGCGGTCGACGCCTACGTGGCCCTGGCCCGCCGCACCACCGAGCGCGCGCTGGCCGCCGGCCGGCTCAAGCGGCACGAGGGTGCGCCGCTGCTGGAGCTGCTCGACTCGGCCGAGGAGACGGCGCGATGAGCCTGTCCGTCCGGTCGCCGGTGGTCGCGGAGACGACCGCCGACCTGCGCCGGCTGCGGGCCGAGCTGTCCGGGCCGGTCGTGCTGGTGCCCACGATGGGCGCCCTGCACGAGGGGCACCGCGCGCTGGTCCGCGCCGCCCGGGAGCTCGGCGGCAGCGTCGTCGTCTCGGTGTTCGTCAACCCGACCCAGTTCGGCCCCGGCGAGGACTTTGACCGCTACCCCCGCACCTGGGACGCCGACCTGGCCGCGCTCGCCGAGGAGGGCGCCGACCTGGTGTTCCACCCGCCGGTCGACGAGGTGTACCCACCCGGCGCGCTGGGGGTCACCGTGCAGCCCGGGCCGCTGGGGGAGGTGCTGGAGGGCGCCGTCCGCCCCGGGCACTTCGCCGGCGTCCTGACCGTGGTGGCGAAGCTGTTCGGCCTGGTCCGGCCGGACGTCGCCGTCTTCGGGGAGAAGGACTACCAGCAGCTGACGCTGATCCGGGCGATGGCCCGTGAGCTGGCGCTGGGGGTGCAGGTGGTCGGCGTGCCGACGGTCCGCGAGGACGACGGCATGGCGCTGTCCTCCCGCAACCGCTTCCTGTCCCCGGAACAGCGCCAGGCGGCTGCGGCGTTGTCCGCAGCACTGCGTGCGGGTGCCCAGGCGGGGCCGCAGGGCGCCGACGCGGTCCTGGCCGCGGCCCGCGCGGTCCTGGCCGAGGCGCCCGACCTGCTCCAGGACTACCTGGAACTGACCGATCCAGATCTCGGACCGGCACCCGCCGCCGGACCCGCCCGACTGCTGGTCGCCGCCCGCGCCGGCAGCACCCGACTCATCGACAACACCGCTGTGGAACTGGGGAACCGCTGATGATGCGCACCATGCTCAAGAGCAAGATCCACCGGGCCACGGTGACCCAGGCCGACCTGCACTACGTCGGGTCGGTCACCGTCGACGAGGACCTGATGGACGCCGCCGACCTGCTGGCCGGTGAGCAGGTGGCGATCGTCGACGTCACCAACGGTGCCCGGCTGGAGACCTACGTCATCCCCGGCGAGCGCGGCACGGGCGTGCTGGGCATCAACGGCGCCGCGGCGCACCTGGTGCACCCCGGCGACCTGGTGATCCTGATCAGCTACGGCCTGATGGACGAGTCCGAGGCCAAGTCCTACCTGCCGGCGGTCGTGCACGTCGACGCCGACAACCGCGTCGTCGAGCTGGGCGCCGACCCCTCGGCCCCGGTACCGGGGGCCACGGACCAGCAGCGCAGCGACCTCGGCGTCCCGGTCCGCTGATCGCCTCCGCAGGGATGGCCGTTTCTGCCGACGTGGTGCCGGGGCTGCCGCTGCGGCTGCGGGCGCCCGCCCCGGGGTGGGAGCTGACCGCCGACGTCTGCGTGGTGGGCTCCGGGGTCGCCGGGCTGTGCGTGGCGCTGCACGCCCGCGCGGCGGGGCTGTCGGTCGCCGTCGTCACCAAGGTCGAGGTGGACGACGGCTCGACCCGCTGGGCGCAGGGCGGGATCGCCGCCGTCCTGGACCCGGCCGACACCCCGGCCGCGCACGCCCGGGACACCGAGGTGGCCGGGGTGGGGCTCTGCGACCCGGACGCCGTCCAGGCGCTGGTCACCGAGGGGCCCGAGCGGCTGCACCAGCTGATCAGCTGGGGGGCCGCGTTCGACCGGGGCCCGACCGGCCGGCTGCTGCTCACCCGGGAGGGCGGCCACTCCACCGACCGGATCGTGCACGCCGGCGGCGACGCCACCGGTGCGGAGGTCCAGCGGGCGCTGCGCGACGCGGTGGCCGCCGACCCCGGCGTGACGCTGGTCGAGCACGCGATGGTGCTGGACCTGCTGCGGGACGCCGACGGCCGCGCCGCCGGGGTCACCCTGCACGTGCTCGGCGAGGGCAGCGCCGACGGCGTGGGCGCGGTGCGGGCCCGGGCCGTGGTGCTCGCCACCGGTGGGATGGGCCAGGTGTACGCCGCCACCACCAACCCGGGCGTCTCCACCGGCGACGGCGTCGCCCTGGGCCTGCGGGCCGGGGCGGTCGCGACCGACCTGGAGTTCGTCCAGTTCCACCCCACCGCCCTCTACCTGGGCCCGGACGCCCGGGGACAGCAGCCGCTGGTCTCCGAGGCGCTGCGCGGGGAGGGTGCGGTGCTGCGCGATGGCGCCGGGGAGCGGTTCATGCCCGGCGTGCACCCGCTTGCCGAGCTGGCCCCCCGCGACGTCGTGGCCAAGGCGATCACCCGGGTGCAGCTGCGGGACGGCGTCGACCACGTCTGGCTCGACGCCCGCGGCCTCCCCGGACTCGCCGAGCGCTTCCCGACCATCGTGGCCCGCTGCCGGGAGGCCGGCATCGACCCGGAGACCGACCTGGTGCCGGTCACCCCGGCCGCGCACTACGCCTCCGGGGGGCTGGCCACCGACCTGTCCGGGCGCACCACCGTGCCCGGTCTCTACGCCTGCGGCGAGGTCGCCTGCACCGGCGTGCACGGGGCCAACCGGCTGGCGTCGAACTCCCTGCTGGAGGGGCTGGTCTTCGCCGCGCGGATCGGCGAGGCGCTGGCCCGCGAGCTTCCGGTGCCCGCTGCCGCGGGTCCGGCCGACCCGCGGCCGGCCGGGCTGGTCGACGTGGCCGCCCGCGCGCCGCTGACCGCGGCGATGTCGGCCCGGGTCGGTGCGCTGCGCAGCGGTCCGGGGCTGGCCGAGGCCGCCGGACAGCTGGCGGCGCTGGGGGAGTGGACCACCGCCGTCCCCGGGGTGCCCGGCTGGGAGACCACCGACCTGCTCACCGTCGCCACCGCGATCACCGCCGCGGCCGCCGCGCGCGAGGAGACCCGCGGCTGCCACTGGCGGGAGGACCACCCCGAGGCCGTGACGGACTGGCAGGCGCACCTGGACGTGCGACTGGACGACGACGGGCGGGTCCGGCTGACCCGCCGCCCGGTGGGCACGCCGGTGGCGGTGGACTGGTGAGCGAGCATGGCGCGGTGACCACCCCGGCTGCCCGCACCCTGCCCGCCGACCCCACCGATCTGACCGCCTCCGGTCTGAACGCGGCCTGGGTCGCCGAGCTCGTCGAGCGCACCCTGACCGAGGACCTGACCGGTGGTGCCCCGCTGCCCAGCGCTCCCGACGTCGCGGTCGGTTACGACGTGACCAGCGCCGCCACCGTCCCCGGCACCCAGTTCGGGACGGCCGACCTCGTCGCCCGGGCCGACGGCGTGGTCGCCGGCCTGCCGCTGGCGGCCCGCGTGTTCACCCGGCTGGCGCCCGGGGCGACGCTCACCGCCGGTGCGGCCGACGGGGACCGGGTGCGCCGCGGCGACGTGCTGCTCACCGTGCGCGGCCCGGTGCGGGCGCTGCTGGCCGCCGAGCGCAGCGCGCTGAACATCGCCAGCCGGGCCAGCGGCATCGCCACCGCCACCCGCGCCTGGGTCGACGCCGTCGCCGGCACCGGCGCGGTCGTGCTGGACACCCGCAAGACCACCCCGGGGCTGCGGCCGCTGGAGAAGTACGCGGTGCGCTGCGGCGGCGGGTCGAACAAGCGGATGGGCCTCTACGACGTGGCGATGGTGAAGGACAACCACGTCGCCGCGGCCGGGTCGGTGGCCGCCGCCGTCTCGCTGGTCCGGGAGCGTGCGCCCCGGATCACCGTGCAGGTCGAGTGCGACACCCTGGAGCAGGTCGGCGAGGCGGTGGACGCCGGCGCCGACTTCCTGCTGCTGGACAACATGACCCCCGACCAGCTGCGGCAGGCCGTGGCGCTGGTGGGCGACCTGGACGTCGAGCTGGAGGCCACCGGCGGGCTCACCCTCGACGTCGCGCGGGAGGTGGCCGACACGGGCATCGACTACCTCTCCGTCGGCGCGCTCACCCACTCCTCGCCGATCCTGGACCTCGCCCTCGACCTGCGGGCGGGCTGACGTGCTGCTCACCGTCGACGTCGGCAACAGCCAGACGGTGCTGGCCACCTTCGACGGCGCCCGGCGGCTCGACTGCTGGCGGGTGACGACGCAGCCGCGGGCGACCGCCGACGAACTGCACATGCTGTGGCGCGGGCTGCTGCGCGACACCGTGGTCACCGGGGTGGCGGCCTGCTCCACCGTGCCCGCGCAGCTGCCGGCGCTGCGGCAGCTGCTCGACCGGCTCGCCGTCCCGGTCACCCTGATCGGGCCGGGCGTGCGCACCGGGGTGCCGCTGCACGTGGACAACCCGCGGGAGGTGGGGGCCGATCGGGTGGTCACCGCACTGGCCGCCCACGAGCTGTACGGCCGCCGTCCCGACGGCACCGGCCGGCCGGTCGTGGTGGTCGACTTCGGCACCTCCACCACCGTCGACGCCGTGGGCCCGGACGGGCAGTTCCTCGGCGGCGCGCTGGCCCCCGGCGTCGAGGTGAGCCTGGACGCGCTGGCCTCGCGCGCCGCGCAGCTGCGCTCGGTGGAGCTCACCGTCCCGACCCAGGCGATCGGGAAGAACACCGTCGCCGCCCTGCAGTCCGGGATGGTCCTCGGCTTCGCCGGGCTGGTCGACGGACTGGTCGCCCGGATCGCCGCCGAACTGGTCGCACAGTTCGGTGCCGCCCCGGTGGTGGTGGCCACCGGCGGACTGCACCGGCTGCTCGTCGACAGCTGCCGCTCCATCGGGGAGCGTGAGCCCGATCTCACCGTGCACGGCCTGCGGCTGGCCTTCGAACGGCACCAGTCGTCCAGCGGGGCCAGCGGTGGCGGGACGTCGTCCGGCCGCCCGTAGGCTCTGTGCCCGTGAGTGAGGAACCCCCCGGCCCGCCCGAGGACGAACTGCCCGAGCAGCTGCGGGTCCGGCGGGCCAAGCTCGACCGGCTGCGTGAGGCCGGCGTGGACCCCTACCCGGTCACCGTCGCCCGCACCACCACCCTCGCCGAGGTGCGCGCTGCGCACCCCGACCTGGAGCCGGACACGATGACCGGCGAGCAGGTCGGCGTCACCGGGCGGGTCATCTTCTCCCGCAACACCGGCAAGCTCTGTTTCGCGACGCTGCGCGAGGGCGACACCGAGCTGCAGGTCATGCTCTCCCGTGACCGGGTCGGCGAGGAGCCCCTCGCCGCGTGGAAGTCCGACGTCGACCTCGGGGACCACGTGCTGGTCACCGGCGAGGTCGGGACCTCGCGGCGCGGGGAGCTGTCGGTCTTCGCGGACTCCTGGCAGCTGGCCGCGAAGGCGCTGCGGCCACTGCCGGTGGCGCACAAGCCGATGAGCGAGGAGCTGCGCGTCCGTCGCCGCTACGTGGACCTGATCGTCCGCGACGAGGCGCGTCGCACGGTGCACCAGCGGTCCACCGTGATGAGCACGTTGCGCTCCGGCCTGACGACCCGTCGGTTCCTCGAGGTCGAGACGCCGATGCTGCAGACCGTGCACGGCGGCGCCGCTGCCCGGCCGTTCCGCACGCACATGAACGCCTTCGACCTGGACCTCTACCTGCGCATCGCCCCCGAGTTGTTCCTCAAGCGCTGCATCGTCGGCGGGCTGGACCGGGTCTTCGAGATCAACCGCAACTTCCGGAACGAGGGCGCTGACTCCTCGCACTCCCCGGAGTTCGCGATGCTCGAGGCCTACGCCGCGTACTGGGATTACCAGGAAATGGCCCGGATGACCCAGGAACTGGTTCAGGAGTGCAGCACGGCGCTCTTCGGCGACCACGTCGCCCGGCACCACGACGGCACCGAACTCGACCTCTCCGGTGAGTGGCCGCAACTGTCGCTCTACACCGCGGTCTCCGACGCGGTCGGTGAGGAGATCACCCCGGAGACGCCGGTGCAGCAGTTGCGCGCGATCGCCGAACGGCACGACATCGGCGTCGACCCTGCCTGGCTGCCCGGCAAGGTGGTCGAGGAGGTCTTCGAGGCCCTCGTCCAGGACCGGCTGCAGTCGCCGACGTTCGTCATCGACTACCCGCTGGACACCTCACCGCTCACCCGCGCCCACCGGTCCGAGCCGGGCAAGGCGGAGAAGTGGGACCTCTACATCGGCGGGATCGAACAGGGCACCGCCTACTCGGAGCTGGTGGACCCGGTCGTCCAGCGGGAGCGGTTCACCGCCCAGGCACTGTTGGCCGCCGCCGGGGACCCGGAGGCGATGGCCCTGGACGAGGACTTCCTCGAGGCGCTCGAGTACGGGATGCCGCCCACCGGAGGCCTCGGTCTCGGCATGGACCGGCTGATGATGACGCTCACCGGATTGGGGATCAGGGAGACGATCCTGTTCCCCTTGGTGCGCCCACTCCATCAATGACTCACCTGTCCGGGGGCATTTACCAGGGAAATGTCTCGGAATTGGCGGGAATGCCACTGTATGTGGTGCAATGGACTCGTCGATCACGGGGGAGCAGTGACGACAGTCCACGACCCCGCAGCAACAGGAGAGAACAGACAATGGCACGTAAGGTCCAGGTGATCCTGAGCGACGACCTCGACGACAGCATCTCTGCTGACGAGACGGTCACGTTCGCCCTCGACGGGACGACGTACGAGATCGACCTGTCGGACAAGAACGCCGCGGAGATGCGCGACGTGCTCGGCAAGTACGTCACGGCCGCCCGCAAGGTGAGCAGCCGCGGCACCCGGGCCTCGGGCGCAGGTCGGTCGCGGGCCACCGGTGGTGGCGGCCGGATGGACCGCGAGCAGGCCGGCGCGATCCGCGACTGGGCCCGCAACAACGGCCACCAGGTCAGCGACCGCGGCCGCATCCCGGCCAGCGTCGTCGAGGCATTCGAAGCCGCCCACTGATCGAAGGACCCTCCTGCCCCCACCGCTCGCAGGCTCGCGGTGGGCGCCTGCAGGACGGCCGCCACTTCGGCCCGGCACCTCATCGAGGTGCCGGGCCGTCGTGCGTCCGCTCATGGCGTAACCGCGGCGGAACACCACTCCTGGGACGACAGTTGTCTCCATCGAGCCCCCCGAACGGTCCGACGGCCTGGTCTCGACGCCGATCGGGTGGTGCGAACTACAGTGGAACGACCGGTGCCCCAGCGCGCCGACGTACGTCGGGTGTCCACCGTCCCCTGCCGGGGACACGAGCACAGCAGGTCCAGCCGGTCAGAGGGAGATACAGCAGATGTTCGAACGGTTCACCGACCGAGCCCGTCGGGTGGTCGTCCTGGCCCAAGAAGAGGCCCGGATGCTCAACCACAACTACATCGGCACCGAGCACATCCTCCTGGGTCTGATCCACGAGGGCGAGGGTGTCGCCGCCAAGGCGCTGGAGTCCCTCGGCATCTCGCTGGAGGGCGTCCGTCAGCAGGTCGAGGAGATCATCGGGCAGGGCCAGCAGGCCCCGTCCGGCCACATCCCCTTCACCCCGCGCGCCAAGAAGGTCCTGGAGCTGTCGCTGCGCGAGGCGCTGCAGCTCGGCCACAACTACATCGGCACCGAGCACATCCTGCTCGGCCTGATCCGCGAGGGCGAGGGCGTCGCCGCCCAGGTCCTGGTGAAGCTGGGCGCCGACCTCAACCGCGTGCGCCAGCAGGTCATCCAGCTGCTGAGCGGCTACCAGGGCAAGGAGCCGGCCGCCGCCGGCGGGCCCGCCGAGGGCACCCCGTCGACCTCGCTGGTCCTCGACCAGTTCGGCCGCAACCTGACCCAGGCCGCCCGCGACGGCAAGCTGGACCCGGTCATCGGCCGGGCCAAGGAGATCGAGCGGGTCATGCAGGTGCTGTCCCGCCGCACCAAGAACAACCCGGTCCTGATCGGCGAGCCCGGCGTCGGCAAGACGGCGGCCGTCGAGGGCCTGGCGCAGGCCATCGTCAAGGGCGAGGTGCCCGAGACGCTGAAGGACAAGCAGCTCTACACCCTCGACCTCGGCGCGCTGGTCGCCGGTTCCCGCTACCGCGGTGACTTCGAGGAGCGGCTGAAGAAGGTCCTCAAGGAGATCCGCACCCGCGGCGACATCATCCTGTTCATCGACGAGATCCACACCCTCGTCGGGGCGGGCGCTGCCGAGGGCGCGATCGACGCAGCCAGCATCCTCAAGCCGATGCTGGCGCGTGGTGAGCTGCAGACCATCGGTGCCACCACGCTGGACGAGTACCGCAAGCACCTGGAGAAGGACGCCGCTCTCGAGCGCCGCTTCCAGCCCATCCAGGTCAGCGAGCCGACCCTCGCCCACACCATCGAGATCCTCAAGGGCCTGCGGGACCGCTACGAGGCGCACCACCGGATCAGCATCACCGACGGCGCACTGGTCGCCGCCGCGACGCTGGCCGACCGGTACATCTCCGACCGCTTCCTCCCGGACAAGGCGATCGACCTGATCGACGAGGCCGGCGCCCGGATGCGGATCAAGCGGATGACCGCCCCGCCGGACCTGCGCGAGTTCGACGACCGGATCGCGGCCATCCGCCGCGAGAAGGAGTCGGCCATCGACGGGCAGGACTTCGAGAAGGCCGCCTCTCTCCGCGACAAGGAGAAGCAGCTGCTGGGCGAGAAGGCCGAGCGCGAGAAGCAGTGGAAGGCCGGTGACATGGACGTCGTCGCCGAGGTCGACGACGAGCAGATCGCCGAGGTCCTCGCCAACTGGACGGGCATCCCGGTCTTCAAGCTGACCGAGGAGGAGACCACCCGGCTGCTCCGCATGGAGGACGAGCTCCACAAGCGGATCATCGGCCAGGAAGAGGCCATCAAGAGCGTCAGCCAGGCGATCCGGCGCACGCGGGCGGGCCTCAAGGACCCCCGTCGTCCCGGTGGCTCGTTCATCTTCGCCGGCCCCTCGGGTGTCGGTAAGACCGAGCTGGCCAAGGCGCTCGCGCAGTTCCTCTTCGGCGAGGACGACGCCCTCATCCAGATCGACATGGGGGAGTTCCACGACAAGTTCACCGTGTCGCGGCTCGTCGGTGCCCCTCCCGGCTACGTCGGTTACGACGAGGGTGGCCAGCTGACCGAGAAGGTGCGGCGCAAGCCGTTCTCGGTGGTCCTCTTCGACGAGATCGAGAAGGCGCACGCCGATGTCTTCAACACGCTGCTGCAGGTGCTGGAGGACGGCCGGCTGACCGACGGCCAGGGCCGGATCGTGGACTTCAAGAACACGATCCTGATCCTGACCACGAACCTCGGGACGCGGGACATCTCCAAGGCCGTCGGCCTCGGCTTCCAGGCCGGGAACGACAGCACCAGCAACTACGAGCGGATGAAGCTCAAGGTCAACGAGGAGCTCAAGCAGCACTTCCGGCCGGAGTTCCTCAACCGCATCGACGACATCGTCGTGTTCCACCAGCTCACCGAGGACGAGATCGTCCACATCGTGGACCTCATGCTCGCCCGGCTGGAGACGCAGCTGTCGAACAAGGACATGTCGCTGGAGGTCACGCCGGCGGCGAAGAAGCTGCTCGCGGCCCGTGGCTTCGACCCGGTGCTGGGTGCTCGGCCGCTGCGCCGCACGATCCAGCGCGAGATCGAGGACACGCTGTCGGAGAAGATCCTCTACGGCGAGATCGCCTCCGGGCAGATCATCGTGGTGGACGTCGAGGAGGACGCCGACCCGACGGCCTCGCGCTTCACCTTCCGCGGTGAGGCCAAGCCGATCGACATGCCCGACACCCCGCCGGTGGCCCTCACGGGCGCCGACGGCGAGGACGAGGGTCCGGCGGCGGCCGCGCAGGCCGAGTGATCGACGACCCCGTCCACTGACGGGGTCCTGACAGGGGCCGTCCTCCGCATCCGCGGAGGGCGGCCCCTCGTCGTCTGTCCGGTCCGGGCGACCCCGCTGACGGTCGGCTCTCCGGGGGACGCCTCAGCCGGGGAGGGAGAAGCGGCCGTCCGGCGTCTGCTCGACCAGCCCGTCCACCAGCAGGGAGTCCAGGCAGCGCGAGCGCTGGACGGCGTCGTCCCACGCCGGCGTCAGTGCATCGGCCTCGACCGGCTCCGGTGCGGCCCGCAGCACGTCGAGCAGCCGACCTCGCACCTGACGGTCGGTGCCGGTGAACGCCTGCACCCGCCGCGGGGGGCCGTCGTACGCCGGCGAACCGGCCAGCCGCCACGCGCACCGGTCGGACACGGGGCAGGCGCCACAGCGGGGGGCGCCGGCGACGCAGACCAGCGCACCGAGCTCCATGACGGCCACGGAGAACCGCACCGCGCGGGCGTCGTCGGCCGGCGCCAGCGCGGCGATGTCGGTCAGGTCCGTCGCCCGGGCGGGCGCCGCCTGGGCGCGTCCGTGCACCAGCCGCGCGACGACCCGTCGGACGTTGGTGTCGACCACCGGCTGGCGGCTGCCGTGGCCGAAGCAGGCGACCGCCCGGGCGGTGTACGTGCCGATGCCCGGCAGCGCCTCGAGCTCGGCGACGTCGGCGGGCACCGCGCCACCGTGGCGTTCGGTGATGGCGACGGCGGCCTCCCGCAGGCGCAGGGCCCGCCGCGGGTAGCCGAGCTTGCCCCAGGCCCGGATCACGTCGGCCGGGCTGGCTGCCGCCAGGTCCGCGGCAGCGGGCCAGCGGGCCAGCCACTCGCGCCAGACCGGCTCCACTCGGCGCACGGGCGTCTGCTGGAGCATGACCTCGCTGACCAGCACCGCCCACGGGTCGGCGCCGGGGGCGCGCCACGGCAGGTCCCGGGCGGCGCCGGCGTACCAGTCCACCAGGACCTCGCCGACGGGCTCTCCGGCGGGGGCGGGCTCGTGGCGTGCGGCGCCGGGCGAGGTGGTGCTCACGGGGACCCAGTCTGCCTGGGCCTCCGCAGACCCTGCCGTCGGCGTGGCAGACGAACCGGGCCAGCACACTCCGTGACCACCCGCCGGGTGGGTCGGGACCCAGGACTGCGCCGGGGCGACGGGCCCCCTCCGGTCAGGGCGTGGCGCGCTGCCGGCGACCGGCCCGCCGGTTAGCGTCGCCGACGTGCTGCACCCGGTCGGCCCGTTGCCCGATGTCGTCTACTGGCGACGGCGCCTGCTGGTCCTCGGCTGTGCGGTGGGCGTACTCGGTGGCGGGGGCTGGCTGGGGGTCGCGGTGGCCACCGGGTCGCCGGACGAGGACACCGTGGTCACCGCTGCGGGCGATGAGTCGGTGCCCGCGCCGGCCCTGGAGCAGGTCGTGCCGTCGCTGGCGGCGGTGCAGCTCCCGACGGCCGAGCCTGCCGAGGAACCGCAGGACGCGGAGCGGCAGGACGAGGAGCCGGGGGGCGAGGAGCCGCCGGCCGAGGCGCTGCCCGTGGACGGCGGGCCCTGCAGCAACGACATGATCGGCGTCGAGGTGCGGCCCACCCCGGCCAGCAGCCCGGTCGGCAGCAAGCCGACGTTCGACCTGGTGGTCACCAACGTCTCGCCGGTCTCCTGCGTCCGTGCGCTGGACAAGGGGCTGCAGGAGATCGTCATGGTCGACGCGTCGGGCACCCGGGTGTGGGGGAGCAACGACTGCTTCCCGGAGGCGACGACGGACCCGCGGACGCTGCAGCCGGGGGAGTCCGTGGTGTTCCCGGTGTTGTGGGGTGGGCTGAGCAGCACGCCGGGGTGCACCGCGGAGCGCGTGCAGCCCGCACCGGGGGACTACCGGCTGCGCGGCCGGTTGGACACGGCGACCAGCCCCGACGCCACCTTCACCCTGACCTGAGGAAGGCCCCTGCCCTCGGGGTCCTTCGTCAGCTGTAGCGGTCGAGGATGGAGGTCTCGGCGAGCCGGGACAGCCCCTCGCGGATGCCGCGCGCTCGCGCTTCGCCGACGCCCTCCACGGCCAGGAGGTCCTCGATGGTGGCGGCGAGCAGCTTCTGCAGCCCGCCGAAGTGCGCGACCAGCCGGTCGATGATGCCCGCCGGCAGCCGGGGGACCCGGGCCAGCAGCCGGTAGCCGCGCGGGCTGACCGGGGAGTCCAGGGCGTCGGGGGAGGTCGGCAGGCCGTAGCAGCGGGCGACGGCGGAGAGGTCGAGCAGCTCGGTGGCTGTCAGGGCGCGCAGGTCGGCGAGCACCTCCTCGCCGGTGCGGTTCCGGCGGACGCTGGGGAGGTAGTCGCGGACCAGCAGGCCGCGGTCCTCCTCGACGCCGGCGAGCATCTCGTCCAGCTGCAGGGCGAGCAGCCGGCCGTCGGTGCCCAGCTCCACGACGAAGCCCTCGATCTCGTCGGCGATCCGCCGCACCATCTCCAGGCGCTGGCTGACGCTCATCGCGTCACGGACCGTGACGAGGTCCTCGATCTCCAGCGCGGACAGCGTGCTCGCGACCTCGTCCAGCCGGAGCTTGTAGCGCTCGAGGGCGGCGAGGGCCTGGTTGGCGCGCGCCAGGATGGTCGTGGGGTGCTCGAGGGTGTACCGCCGGCCGGCCACGTACACCGAGATGATGTGCATCGACTGGCTCACGGAGATGACCGGGAACCCGGTCTGCAGTGCCACGCGCTCGGCTGTGCGGTGCCGCGTGCCGGACTCCTCGGTGGGGATCGTCGGGTCGGGCATCAGGTGGACACCGGCCCGGACGATCCGGGTGCCGTCGTAGGAGACGATCACCGCGCCGTCCATCTTGGCCAGCTCCCGGAGCCGGGTGGCCGACAGTGCGACGTCCAGGGCGAAGCCGCCGGTGCAGAGGGACTCGACGACGCGGTCGTAGCCCAGGACGATCAGTGCTCCGGTACGACCGGCCAGGATCCGCTCCAGACCGTCCCGGAGGGCGGTACCGGGGGCGATGCGGCCGAGCAGTTCCCGCAACGCGGCCTCGGGGTCCACAGCGGGGGACACGAACGCTCCTGACGGTCGGGCGGTACGGCGGCTGATCCTACGGGGCGGAGGGGCGAGCTCGGTCACCACGGGTCCCCCGTCAGGGCTTTCGCCCGGTGGCGGTCGCGCTGTGTCACCACAGCCGGGTGAAGGCCGCTCCCAGGTCGGGCACCTCGATCAGCCGCATCCCCTGGGGCGCGGGGCCGGAGTCCACCGGCACCAGCGCGGCGGTGTACCCCTGTCGCGCTGCCTCGGCCAGCCGCCGGCCGGTGCCCCCCACCCGCCGGATCTCCCCGGACAGCCCGACCTCGCCGATCGCGACCAGGCCGGCGGGCAGCGGGCGGTCCTTGGCGGCCGAGGCGATCGCCAGGGCCAGCGCCAGGTCGGCAGCCGGCTCGGCGATCCGGACGCCGCCGACGGAGGCGGCGAAGACGTCGGCGTCGGCCAGCCGGACCCCGCCGCGGCGCTCGACCACGGCGTTGATCATGGCGATCCGCTGGGAGTCCAGCCCGCTGACCGCGCGGCGTGGCGAACCGCCACCGCCGGCGGTCGCCACCAGGGCCTGCACCTCGGCGAGCAACGGCCGGCTGCCCTCCATCGTCACCGTCACGCAGCTGCCGGGCACCGGTGCGGACCGCCGGGAGACGAACAGGTGCGACGGGTCGGGGACGCCGACGACACCACCGTCGCCGATCTCGAAGCAGCCGATCTCGTCGGCCGGGCCGAACCGGTTCTTGGTGGCTCGCACCAGGCGCAGCGTCGAGTGGCGCTCGCCGTCGAAGGAGACCACCACGTCGACCAGGTGCTCGAGTGCCCGCGGCCCGGCGATCGCGCCGTCCTTGGTGACGTGGCCGACCAGGATGGTGGTCATGTTGCGGGCCCTGGCCACCGCGCTGAGGGCGCTGGCCACCGCGCGCACCTGGGTGGCCCCACCGTCGGTGCCGTCGACGGCGGGGGACCGGACGGTCTGCACGCTGTCGAGCACGAGCAGGGTGGGGCTCACGTCCTCCACGTGGGCGAGCACCGCGGACAGCTCGGTCTCCGCAGCCAGGTAGAGCTGGTCGTGCAGGGCGCCGATCCGCTCGGCCCGGAGCCGGACCTGCGCCGCGGACTCCTCGCCGGAGACGACCAGCGTCGGGCCGTTGGCCGCGGCCACCCGGTGGGCGACCTCCAGCAGCAGCGTGGACTTGCCGACGCCGGGCTCGCCGGCCACCAGCAGCACCGCGCCGGGCACCAGGCCGCCACCGAGGACACGGTCGAACTCGGTGATCCCGGTGGGCACGGCCCGGGCACCGGCGAGCTCCACCTGGCCGATCGGGCGCGCCTTGGCGCTGACCGGGCCGGCGGAGACGGCGCGCAGCGGGGAGCCGACGGTGCCGACCTCCTGCACGCTGCCCCAGGCCTGGCACTCCGGGCAGCGACCGACCCACTTCGCCGAGGCGTAGCCGCACTCGGAACAGCGATGGGCGGGACGGGAGGACTTCACACCGGATGCTGGCACGCCGTCATGGTGACGGCGGGGTACGACAGTCCCGAGAGGGGCGTGGGTCAGCCCTCTTCGTCGGCCGACTCCTGCTCGCGGGCCTCCTGGCCGGAGCTCTCCTCGACGGAGCCCTCCTCGCCGGCGACCTCTTCCTCGCCGTGGAAGTCGAACTCCTCGCCGCGCGGGAGGTCGCGGGTGGGCACCCCGACGGGGACCGGGACGGTGATCTCGCCGGACTCCTCGAAGGTGAAGGTCACGTCGATGGACTGGCCCGGCCCGATGGCCTCGGTGAGGCCCACGAGCGCGACCGTGGGCCCGTCGCCGCTGCTCAGGTACAGGATGCCGTTCGGCGGGATGGTCAGGTCCAGGTCGGCGGAGCCGCTGGTCTCGGCGGCCGGTTCGGCAGCGTCCGGGTCGATCACCTCGACGCTGTCGAAGGCCTCGCTCTCGATCGACACGAGGGTGTCGTCCTCGCGGCCCGTGCTGGCGATCGCACCGACCAGTCGGGCGTCGCTCCCGCTGCTGTACTGCCCGCCGGTCGGGTAGGGCAGCGACAGTGCCCGCAACGTCACGTCCTCCAGTTCGGCCTGGTTGCCGACGTTCGGCTCCTGGGTCGAGGTCTGCGTGACCTGACCGGCGCTGCAGGCGGTGAGCGCGATCGGGGTGAGCAGCAGGGCGCCCATCACGGCAGCGCGCGGTGCGCGGTTCACAGCGTCGACCTCCAGAGACGTGTCGGCCACCGAGGACGCCGGTGGCACGAGTCGCGCTGAGCGTAACCGGCACCCCAGGATGTCCGCTGGGAGGTGAGGGACATGGCGACAGGTGGCGGGGGCGACCTCCCGGGGTCCGGTGACCCCGCGCTCGCCGACTTCCCAGCTCAGGCCCCGGACACCCGCCGCTGGTGCTTCGCCGACCAGCTCGGGCCGCACTTCCTCGACGCGCCGGACCAACCCGTGCTGCTCGTCGAGTCGCGGGGCGTCTTCCGCCGCCGCCGCTTCCACCGGCAGAAGGCGCACCTGCTGCTGTCGGCCCTCCGGCACCGTGCGGCCGAGCTCGGCGACCAGGCGATCTCCCTGCAGACCGACAGCTACGCCGAGGCGCTGGACCGGGTCCGGGAGCCCCTGTCGGTGTGCGCGCCGACCACCTGGCCGGCGCGCGACTTCGTGCTCCGCCGTCCCGGCGTCACGGTGCTGGAGGCCCGGGGCTTCGTGACCCGACAGGCCGACTTCCGCCGCTGGGCGGAGGGCCGTTCCCGGCAGCGCCTGCTGATGGACGACTTCTACCGGGTGGCCCGGCGGGTGCACGACGTCCTGATGGACGGGGCGGAGCCGGCCGGTGGCACCTGGAACCTCGACCACGAGAACCGGGAGCCGGCGCCGGCCGACGGGCGGGTGGACGTCCCGCCGCCGTGGCTGCCCGTCGAGGACGAGATCGACGAGCAGGTGCGCGCCGACCTGGACCGCTGGGCGGCCGACGGCGACGTCGCCTTCGTCGGGGACGACGGGCCGCGGCTGTTCCCGGTCACGCACGCCGAGACGGAGGAGCGGCTCGCCGACTTCCTCACCCACCGGCTGCGCGCGTTCGGCCCGCACGAGGACGCGATGCTGGCCGGTGACCCGTGGCTGGCGCACTCGATGCTCTCCGCGTCGCTGAACCTCGGGCTCGTCGACCCGGCGGACGTCGTCGCCCGGGCCGAGCAGGCGTACCGCGACTCGGTGGCCGCCGGCGACCCGTTGCCGCTGAACTCGGTCGAGGGGTTCGTCCGGCAGGTGATGGGCTGGCGGGACTGGATCTGGCACCTCTACTGGCAGCTCGGGCGCGACTACCGGCACGGCAACGCGCTGGCCGCCCACGAGGAGGTGCCGCCCTGGCTGGGTGACCTGGAGGCCGAGGCCGTGGGGGCCAACTGCCTGTCCTCCGTGGTCCGGGACGTGCGCGAGCGCGGCTGGGTGCACCACATCCCGCGGCTGATGGTGCTGGGCAACTACGCGCTGCAGCGTGGGATCGAGCCGCTGGCGATGACCGACTGGTTCCACCGGGTCTTCGTCGACGGCTACGACTGGGTGATGGTCGCCAACGTCGTCGGGATGAGCCAGCACGCCGACGGCGGCGTGCTGGCGACCAAGCCCTACGCCGCGGGCGGTGCGTACATCAACCGGATGAGTGACTACTGCGGCGGCTGCCGGTACGACCCGAAGAAGCGGCTCGGTGAGGACGCCTGCCCGTTCACCGCCGGGTACTGGGCGTTCCTGGAGCGGAACCGGGAGCGGCTGGCCGAGAACCGGCGGATGCGTCAGCCGTTGTCCGGTCTGGGGCGGCTCAAGGACCTGGACGCCGTCGTGGAGCAGGAGCGGGACCGGGGCACCGACCCGCGCTGACCGCGGCCCTCCTGCGGGGCGGGGGAAGGAGGGGCCTCCCTCAGGTGATCGCCGCCCCACCGGCCAGCAGCAGGGCGACGTCGAGCACGGTCAGCAGCAGCACCGCCGGGAAGGCGAGCCGGCGCGCGCGGGGACTGCCGGCGAGGGCGGCGACGACCACGGCCGGCGCGGCGAGGGCGCAGGCCAGCCAGCCGAGCGTGCCCGGCGGGCCGGGTGGCCCCAGCACCAGCAGCAGGGTGGCGCCACCGAGCAGCACGGCGCCGGCGATCGCGGAGGGCGCCGCCCCGACCCGGTGCGGCAGGCCGCGGACGCCGGTGGCCAGGTCGTCGTCGACGTCGGGCGCCACGTTGGCGACGTGCGCCGCGCCGCCGAGCGCCGCCCCGGCCGCGATCAGCCACCACGGTGCTCCGGGGCTGCCCGGCGCCGCGGCGACCACGCCGGCGGGCAGCGCGCCGAAGCCGGTCAGGTAGGGGAGCGGGGACAGTGCGGTGCGTTTGAGGCCGGCGTCGTAGGCCAGCCCGCTGGCGACCAGCACCAGGAGGAGGAGGCCGGGCACGACGCCCAGCGCCAGGGACGTGACGACGGCGACGGCGACGGCGACGGCCGTGGCCCGGCGCAGCAGCGTCGGGGTCACCAGCCCCTGGACGACGGGCTTGTCGGTCCGGCCGACGGCGAGGTCCCGGTCGGCGTCCAGCCAGTCGTTGCACCAGCCGATGGCGGCCTGCCCGGCCAGCACGGCGACCCCGACCAGCACGGTCCGGCCGGCGGGGACGCCGGCGGCGACGGCGAGCAGGACGGCGACCGTGGTGACCGCCAGCGTCGGTTCGACGTGGGTCGCGCGGGCCATCGCCGCGGCGATCGCGAACCGGCCGGGGCGGCGCACGGCACCCTCCGACTGCACACCGACCACCTCCCTGTCAACCCCGTGTCGACCTCGATCACGCCGCTGACCAGCACTTTTGTAGCACTCTGCCGAGCCGGACCGCATCCTCTCGTGCTAACCTGGTGTGAGCGAAAGGGGTCACATACACATGGGCTTCACTGTTGGCGAGACCGTTGTCTACCCGCACCACGGCGCGGCGCTCATCGAGGCGATCGAGCAGCGCACCATCAAGGGCGTCGAGAAGTCGTACCTCGTGCTGAAGGTCGCTCAGGGCGACCTGACCGTCCGCGTGCCGGCCGACAACGCGGAGATCGTCGGTGTCCGGGACGTCGTGGGCCAGGAGGGCCTGAACAAGGTCTTCGAGGTGTTGCGGGCGCCGCACACCGAGGAGCCGACCAACTGGTCGCGGCGCTACAAGGCCAACCTCGAGAAGCTGGCCTCCGGTGACGTGAACAAGGTCGCCGAGGTCGTGCGTGACCTCTGGCGTCGTGACAAGGACCGTGGCCTGTCCGCCGGGGAGAAGCGCATGCTCTCCAAGGCCCGGCAGATCCTGGTCAGCGAGCTCGCGCTCGCCGAGGGCACCAACGAGGACAAGGCCGAGGTCCTCCTCGACGAGGTCCTGGCTTCCTGATCACCCAGCTACACCCCAGAGACACCCAGACCACTCCCGTGCACGCTGTCGGCATCGTCGCAGCGGCCGGGAGTGGTCTGCGTCTGGGGGCAGAGCTGCCCAAGGCCCTGGTGCCCCTCGCGGGCCGGCCGCTGGTCTGCTGGGCGGTCGAGTCGTTGCGTGCCGGCGGGGTCGGGCAGGTGGTGGTCGCCGTCCCGGCGCCGCAGCAGGCGGCCTTCACCGCCGTCCTCCCCGACGACGTGCACGTCGTCGTCGGCGGGGACACCCGCACGGCGTCGGTCCGGGCCGCCCTCGGCGCCGCCCGTGAGCACGCCGACACGGTGCTGGTCCACGACGCGGCGCGGCCGCTGACCCCGCCCGACGTCGTCGCCCGGGTGCTGGCCGCCCTGGCCGGGGGCGCCCGCGCCGTCGTCCCGGTGCTGCCCGTCGTGGACACGACCGTGGTCGTGGACGACGACGGCGTGGTGACTGCCGACGTGCCCCGCGCCCCGCTGCGCCGGGTGCAGACCCCGCAGGGCTTCGACCGGGCCACCCTGGTGGCCGCCTACGCCCACGCGCACGGCACCGCGGCCGAGTTCACCGACGACGCCTCGGTGGTCCGGGCCGCCGGGATCCCGGTGCACACCGTGGCCGGCGACGAGCGCGCCGCCAAGATCACCGTCGCGCACGACCTTGCGCTGGCCGAGTTGCAGGTGACCCGGTGACCTCTCCGCTGCCGCGGGTGGGCATCGGTAGCGACGTCCACCCGATCGAGGCCGGCCGCCCCTGCTGGCTGGCCGGGCTGGAGTGGCCCGGTGTCGACGGCTGCGCGGGGCACTCCGACGGCGACGTCGTGGCCCACGCGGTCACCGACGCCCTGCTGTCCGCCGCCGGCCTGGGCGACATCGGCGGGCTGCTCGGCACCGCCGACCCGCGCTGGGCCGGGGCCCGCGGGGCCGTGGTGCTCGGGCATGTCCGGGAGACGCTGGCGGCCGCCGGCTGGACGATCGGGAACGTCGCCGTGCAGCTGATCGGGAACAGCCCGAAGTTGGGGCCGCGGCGGGCCGAGGCCGAGGGTGTGCTGACCGCAGTGCTCGGCGCACCGGTCAGCGTCACCGCGACGACGACCGATGGGCTGGGGCTCACCGGCCGCGGCGAGGGCCGGGCCGCGGTGGCCACGGCGCTCGTGGTCCGGAGCACTGCCTGGTCGCCCGTAGAATCCATCCGGTGAGCCTCCGCCTGCACGACACGGCCGCGCGTGCCGTGCGTGACTTCACGCCCCTGCGTGCAGGACGGGTCTCCATGTACGTCTGTGGGCTGACCGTGCAGGGGCCGCCGCACATCGGCCACGTCCGGTTCGCGATCGCCTTCGACGTGCTGCGCCGCTGGCTGCTGCACCAGGGCAACGAGGTCACCTACGTCCGCAACGTCACCGACGTCGACGACAAGATCCTCACCAAGGCCGCGGCGGCCGGCGTCCCGTGGTGGGCCTGGGCGTACGAGAACGAGCGCGCCGCCACCCGCGCGTACGACGTGCTGGGCACGCTGCCGCCCACCTACGAGCCGCGGGCCACCGGGCACGTGCCGGAGATGGTCGAGCTGATCGAGCGGCTCATCGCCGGTGGGCACGCCTACGACGTCGACGGCGACGTCTACTTCGACGTCCGCTCCTTCCCCGGCTACGGCGAGCTGACCGGCCAGAAGCTGGGCGACCTGCAGCCGGCCGCGGACACCGAGACCGACGAGCGCAAGCGCGACCCCCGCGACTTCGCGCTGTGGAAGTCGGCCAAGGACGGCGACCCCGCCACGGCCTCCTGGCCCACCCCCTGGGGCCGCGGGCGCCCGGGCTGGCACCTGGAGTGCTCGGCGATGGCCGAGAAGTACCTCGGCGCGGAGTTCGACGTCCACGGTGGCGGGCTGGACCTGCGCTTCCCGCACCACGAGAACGAGCGGGCCCAGTCGCAGGCCGCCGGTGACGGCTTCGCCCGCTACTGGCTGCACAACGGCTGGGTCACCATGGGCGGCGAGAAGATGAGCAAGTCGCTGGGCAACACCGCGCTGGTCGACGAGGTCGTCCAGCGCGTGCGCCCGGTGGAGCTCCGCTACTACCTCGTGGCCCCGCACTACCGCAGCACGATCGAGTTCACCGAGCCGGCGCTGGAGGAGGCGGGGGTCGCCTACCGGCGGCTGGAGTCCTTCGTCCGGCGCGCGGCCGAGGTGGTGGGCGCCGACGCCGGCAAGCCGGTGCTGCCCACCGAGTTCACCGCCGCCCTGGACGACGACCTGAGCACCCCCGCCGCCGTCGCGGTGGTCCACGAGGTCGTCACCCAGGGCAACAGCGCGCTCGCCGCCGACGACCACGAGGCGCTCGCCGCCGCGCTGGGCGCGGTCCGGGAGATGCTCGGCGTGCTCGGCCTCGACCCGCTCGACCCGCAGTGGGCCGACGCCGGCGGCGACCGCCGCCTGGCCGAGGCCACCGACGGCCTGGTCGCGCTCGCGCTGGAGCAGCGCACCGCGGCCCGGGCCCGCAAGGACTACGCGTCAGCTGACGCGATCCGGAACCAGCTCGGCGCCCTGGGCGTGCAGGTCGAGGACACCCCCCAGGGCACACGATGGGAGCTGACCTGATGGCCGGCAACAGTCAACGGCGCGGCCGCTCGGCCGGCGCCGGCAAGAAGACCGCGACGACCGGCACCGGCGGCAAGAACCGCCGGTCGCTGGCCGGGCGGGGCGCCACCCCGAAGGCCACGGACCGGCCGCACCACCCTGCGTACAAGGCGGCGAAGGCCGCTGCGGCCCGCCAGGACAACCGGCAGCGGGTGCAGCGGCGCAACGCCGAGGCACCCGAGCTGCTGCTGGGCCGCAACCCGGTGCTGGAGGCGCTGCGGGCCAGCATCCCGGCGACGGCGCTCTACGTCGTCACCGGTGACACGAGCCGCGGCGGGACCGACGAGCGGATCGCCGAGTCGGTGCAGCTGGCCGCCGACCGCGGGCTGCCGCTGCTCGAGGTGGGCAAGGCCGAGTTCGACCGGATGAGCGACCACGCACTGCACCAGGGCATCGGCCTGATGGTGCCGCCGTACGACTATGCGCACCCGGACGACCTGCTCGACATCGCCCGCGACTCCGGCCGCCCGCCGCTGGTCGTGGCGCTGGACGGCGTCACCGACCCGCGCAACCTGGGCGCGGTCATCCGCTCGGCCGCGGCCTTCGACGCCCACGGTCTCGTCGTGCCCGAGCGCCGTGCGGTGGGCATGACCGGCTCGGCCTGGCGCACCAGCGCCGGCGCGGCAGCCCGGCTGCGGGTGGCCCGAGCCGTCAACCTGGGCCGCAGCCTGGCCTCCTACCAGGAGGCGGGCCTGCAGACCGTCGGCCTGGCTGCCGACGGTGACATGGGCATCCACGAGTACGACGGCTTCGCCGACCCGATCGCTCTGGTCGTCGGGGCCGAGGGCACCGGGCTGTCCCGGCTGGTCCGGGAGCGCTGCGACGTCGTCCTGTCCATCCCGATCACCAAGGACACCGAGTCGCTGAACGTCAGCGTCGCGGCCGGGATCGCGCTCTACGCCGCGGCCTCCGCCCGCCGGTGACCGGACCGGCCGGACCTGCTGCGCAGGGCCGGCCGGGGACGGCGGTGCGGCTCGGGCTCGAGCCGCACCCGGAGGGCGGCTGGTACCGGCGCACCTGGACGTCCCCTGCCGTCGCCGGCGACCGGCCGGCGGCGACGGCGATCGTCTTCCTGCTGACCGAGGGGGAGCACTCCGCCTGGCACCGGGTCGACGCCGACGAGCTCTGGCTGTGGCACGGGCCGGGCGAGCTCGCGCTGCAGCTCGCCGACACCCCGGACGTCGACGTCGCGGCGGCGGTGACCCTGGGGCCGGAGCTGGTCCAGGTGCTGGTGCCTGCCGGGCGGTGGCAGCGCACCCTGCCGGCGAGCACCGAGGTGCTGGTCAGCTGCGTGGTCTCCCCGGGCTTCCGGTGGAGTGGCTTCCAGCTGGGCTGAGCGGCCGGCTCAGCCCAGCAGCTGGGCGACGGTGTAGATGACCAGGCCGGCCAGGCCGCCCACGACGGTGCCGTTCACCCGGATCCACTGCAGGTCACGGCCGACCTGGAGCTCGATCCGCCGGCTGGTCTCCTCGGTGTCCCAACGGGCCACGGTGGTGCCCACCAGGTCGGCGACGTCGCCGGAGAACCGCTCGACGGCGTACCCGGCGGCCCGCTGGGACTGCCGCTGCACCAGTTCGCGCACCGTCGGGTCGGTCTGCAGCAGCTGCGCGCCGGAGCGGATCAGCCCGACCACCCGCGCCCGCAGCTCGGAGTCCGGGTCGGCGGCGGCGGTGACGACGGCGTTCTTCGCCGTGCTCCACAGCGAGCCCGACCAGGTGCGCACCGCCGGGTGGTCCAGCAGCTCCTCCTTGAACCGCTCGACCCGGGCCGCAGCCTCCGGATCGGTGCGCAGCGTGTGCACGTAGGCCCGCAGCCGCTTGTCGTAGCTGCGGCGCAGCTCGTGCCGGGAGTCCGCGCCCACCTCGGCGAGGAAGCCCTGGAGCAGGTCGAACACCCGGTCGAACACCCGGTCGTCGACCCAGTCGGGCACCCAGGCGGGGGAGGCGTCGCCGAGCCGGGTGCGGAAGACCAGCCGGTTGTCGGCCAGGAAGTTCGCCAGTCCGGTGAGCCCCGCGGAGAGCACCTCCTGGTGCCGGTCGCCGTCGACGACGAGCTCGATGCCGCGGGCCACGGCCGGTGCGGCGGGGGTCTCCCGGAGCTTGCGGTCGACGAAGGCGGCGACGGCGGGCTGCAGCTCGTCGTCCTTCAGCAGGTCGGTCAGCCCGCCGAGGGCGGCGCCGGCGTCGCCGGCCAGCCGCTCGGCCCGACCGGGGGCGGCCAGGAACTCGCCCAGCCGGCCGGGGACGTCGACGGTGGCCAGCCGCTCGTCGACGACCGCCCGGGTCAGGAAGTTCTCCCGGACGAAGGTGCCCAGGCTGGTGCCGATCTGGTCCTTCTTGCGCGGGATGATCGCGGTGTGCGGGATCGGCAGCCGCAGCGGGTGCCGGAACAGTGCGGTGACGGCGAACCAGTCGGCCAGGGCGCCGACCATGGACGCCTCCGCGGTGGCCCGGACGTACCCGACCCAGCTGCCCGCCTCCTCGCCCAGCAGCACGCAGCCGAGGAAGACCAGGGCGGCGAGCCCGAACAGCCCGGTGGCCAGCCGTTTCATCTTGGCCAGGTCGCGGGCGCGCTGGGGGTCGTCGAGCGACTCGGCCAGCGGGGTGGTCAGCTGGGGTCCGGGCACCCGGCCGAGCCTAGGCGTCGGCACACATCACCCCACGCCGGACGTGCGACGGCCCCGGGGCCGCGGGGCGGCACCGGGGTCGTCGGTCACAGGAGGTGGCTCCTCTGCGTGGGGGCAGAGGGGCCCTTCCTCAGTCCGAGGTCTCGTCGAGGGTGACCTCGACCTCGCTGCTGTCCCCGCCGCGGCGCACGGTCAGCGTGACGTCGTCGCCGGGCTGGGCACTACGGATCGCGGCGGTCAGCTCGGTGGAGGTCGTGATCGGCCGGTCGCCGACCGCGGTGATCACGTCACCGGCCCGCAGACCGGCGTCGGCGGCGGCGGAGCCGTCGGAGACCGTGGCCACCTGGGCGCCCTGCCCCACGGCGGAGCCGGCGTCGGCCGCGGTGCGGGCGCTGACCCCGAGCAGGGCGTGCGTCGCCGAACCGGTGTCGATGATCTGCTCGGCGATCCGCTGCGCGGTGTTCGACGGGATGGCGAACCCGACGCCGATGTTCCCGCTGGTCGCCTCCTGGCCCGGCAGGCCGGTGCTGGCGACCGACGCGATCGCGGTGTTGATGCCGATGACCTCGCCGTCGGCGTTCACCAGCGCACCGCCGGAGTTGCCCGGGTTGATGGCCGCGTCGGTCTGCAGGGCGTCGATCACCGTGTTCTCGTCCTGGGTCGACCCGGCCTGCACGGCCCGGTTGGTGGCGCTGATGATCCCGTCGGTGACCGTGTTGGTCAGGCCGAGGGGCGCACCGATGGCGACCGCGAGGTCGCCGACCTGGACGGCCTCGGAGTCGGCGAAGACCGCCGCGGTGAGCCCGGCGGCGTCGGAGAGCTTGACCACGGCGAGGTCGTTGCTGGGGTCCGTGCCGACGACGGTGGCGTCGTAGACCGTCCCGTCGGAGGTGCGCACCTGCACGGTCACGTCGTCGGTGCTGCTGTCCAGGCTCACCACGTGGTTGTTGGTGAGCACGTAGCCGTCCTCGGACAGGACGACGCCGGAGCCCGATCCCGCGCCCGCGGCGGCGCTCACGTACAGGGTGACCACGCTGGGGGCCGCCGCGGCCGCAGCGGCCGTCGTGCTCGTGGCCTTCTCGGCGTCCTTGATGACGACGGGCTGCGCGCTCGTCCCGCTGGCGCTGACCACGGCGTCCACGTCGCTCAGCGCGACCACGCCGGCGCCGGCGCCACCGCCGATCAGCGCACCGGCGACCAGACCGGCGACGCCCAGCCGCCAGCGCCCGGTCCGCCGCGCCGGCTCGTACGACGCAGCCGGGAACGGCTGCGGGCCGTAGACCGGCTGCGGGAGAGCCTGGGTCTGGAAGGTCTGGGTCTGGAAGGCGGGGGGTGCGGCACCGGCCGGTGCGCTCGCCCCCAGGGTGCGCTGGTACCCGGCGGTGCCGTAGCCGGCCGGCGGCCACGGCTGGTGCGCCGTGGCGGGGCCGGCCGCGAACGGTGCGGTGGCCGACGGCTGCTCGGTGGCACCGGCGGTCGGGAACTGCTCGGTCGGTGCGCTCACGGGCTGCCCGGAGCCGGGGGTCTGGTGGGCGGACGCCGGGCGGCTCTGCTGTGGCGCCCAGCCGGAACCGGCACTGCGGTCGGTGCCGATGCCCGTCTCGTCGGCCGGACGGTTCTGCTCACTCACGGAAGTCCCTCCTCACGGCAGGACCTCCCCGCCGCGAAGACACCACTGTGCTCCCTCGGACTGGCCCGAGGCTGGTGGTGAGCTGTGAATCAGCTGGACGTCGCTCGCCAGGGGGACGGCGGCCGGGGCTGCGCCGCACCGTCGGCAGGGGTGATCAAGGACGGTGCGGGGAACGGGACCGCCGACACCCCTCACCTGCTCGCTGCCCGGAGGTCACCCGTGCCCCTCCCCGTCCTGCTCACCCGCGCCGCCCTGGGCCTGTTCGTGCTGGTCGGCGGCGCGCTGGCGGCGGTCGGCGGTGTGTCGCTCGGGCTGCCCGGTCTGGTCGCCGTGGCGCTGGCCGCGGGCGTCGCCGCCTGCCTCGGTGCGGGCATCGCCCGGGACGCGGCGGTCCGGGACCCGCGGCAGGCGGCCGTCGACGCCGCCTGGCGCAGTGCCGTCGTCACCGTGGCCGTGCTGCTCGTGCTCAGCGGCTGCGCCGTGCTGGCCGGCGGCGCGATGACGGTGTTGCTGGCGGCCACCGGGGTGCTGGTGCTGCTGGTCCGGTGGGCGGTGCGGCGGGTGCGGGAGGACCGGCGGGCCGCCCCGGCCGTCGTGCTGCCGCTGGCCGCCGACGACGGGTGGGTGCGGGCGCTGTCGGTGCCGGCGCTGGGCCGGGAGTGGGTGCGCACCTCGGCGGCGCTGGCCGAGACCCGCGAGCCGGTGGCCCGGCAGGAGCTGGTGCGCCGCCGGCAGGAGGCGCTGGACGAGCTGGAGCGCCGCGACCCCGAGGGGTTCGCCCGGTGGCTCACCACCGGGGCGACCGTCGACAGCGACCCGGCGGAGTACGTCTCCGGGGACCCCGCGGCAGGCTACGACGCCGCCTGAACGACCGACCGGGTGGAACGGTCACCGCTGGCCCCGACCCGCCCCCGGTAGCCTGCTCTGCGGCGCCCGTCAGCGCGTCGCCCCATTAGCTCAGTGGTAGAGCACCCGCCTTGTAAGCGGAAGGTCGTCCGTTCAATCCGGACATGGGGCTCCATCCGCTCGCGGGCCGCGCCCGGGCGTGTCAGGGTCGAGGCCGAGCGCTGCCGTCCGGGCAGTCGGCGTCGAGGAGTCCCGTCGTGAGCGACCACGTGTACCGGCTGAGCGAGATCGTCGGCAGCTCCACCACCAGCGTCGACGACGCCATCCGCACGGCGGTGCGCAAGGCCTCGGAGACGGTCCGCCACATCGAGTGGTTCCAGACCCAGGAGATCCGCGGCCAGGTCGTCGACGGCGACGTCGCCTACTTCCAGGTGACGATGAAGATCGGGTTCCGCGTCGAGGACTAGCGGCTCAGGTCAGGGCGACGTCCTCGCCCTGCACCGCGCGACCCGGCCCCGTCCCCGAGCTCGCGAGGGGTGAGGAGGACGGGGTCCTTCGTCAGTCGTAGCTGCCCGCGCCGCCGGAGCGGTACCGGGCCTGGCGCTCGATCCGCTCCCGCTCGGCCCGTTCGGCGCGGCGCGCGGCCGTCGTCCCCGGCGGCCAGCCGGCCTTGACCGCGCGGTGCTCGGTCGTCTCGGTCATGTAGGCCACCGAGAACAGCAGCCCGATGACCACCCCGCCCAGGGTCGCGGTGAGCCGGATGTCGAAGGGCACGGGCGGGACCAGCAGGCACAGCAGGAGGACCGGGGCGAGCTGCACCAGGGCGCGGGCCAGGTGCCGCCACACCCAGCTGCGCCGGGTCGTGTCGTCGAGGACCCAGTCCGACAGCGAGGGCGGCAGCCCGCCGCCGTAGGCGTACCAGAGCCACTGGGCCGGGTTGGGGCGTCCCGCGTGCACGTCGCCCACGGTAGGCCTGCGGCGGACGGAGGAGGGCGGTGGTCCGGGTGGGTCCCACCGCTGCGGAGGCGGTGGTGGGCGGGCGTACGGTGCGCCGGTGGACGAACGGCGTGTGGGGGTGGGGGCCGGCCTCGGCGCCTACGCCCTGTGGGGGGTCTTCCCGCTCTACTTCCCCCTGCTCGAGCCGGCCGGCGGGCTGGAGATCGTCGCGCACCGGGTGGTCTGGTCGCTGCTGTTCGTGGGGCTCCTGCTCACCGTCCGGCGGGGCTGGAGCCAGGTGCGCTCCGTCGTCACCGACCGGCGGGCGCTGCTGGTGCTGGCGGTCGCCGCCGTGCTGATCGCGGTGAACTGGCTGGTCTACGTCTACGCGGTCAACTCCGGGCACGTGGTCGAGGCGTCGCTGGGGTACTTCATCAACCCACTGGTCAGCGTCCTGTTCGGGGTGGTGTTCTTCCGGGAGCGGCTGCGCCGGCTGCAGTGGCTCGCCGTCGCCATCGCCGTGGTGGCGGTCCTCGTGCTGACCGTCGACTACGGCCACCCGCCGTGGATCTCCCTCGCCCTGGCCGTGAGCTTCGGCCTCTACGGCCTGATGAAGAAGCTGGTCCGGGTCGATGCCGCGCCCGGCCTGTTCGTGGAGACGGCGGTCGTGTTCCTCCCCGCGCTGGCCGTCATCGGCGTGCTGGGCGCCCAGGGCGAGGCCGCCTTCGGGACGGCGGGCGTGGGGAACGGGCTGCTGCTGGCCAGCTCGGGCCTGGCCACCGCCGTCCCGCTGCTGCTGTTCGCCGCCGCCACCCGCCGGGTGCCGCTGTCGACGGTCGGCCTGCTGCAGTACGTCACGCCGCTGATCCAGCTGGCCATCGGCGTCTTCGTCTACCACGAGCCGATGCCGCCGGCCCGGCTCGTGGGCTTCGCCGTCGTCTGGCTCGCGCTGGCCGTCTTCACCGCCGACATGCTGCGCAACGCGCACAGCAACCGGCGGGCCGCCGCGCCCCTGCCGGCCGGCGTCTGACCGCTCTCCACGGGATGCCGACGCGCCCGGGTCGCAGCCGCTCCGGAGCGGCTGCCACGCGGCTACCGTCGACGGGGTCCGGAACCCGGGGCCAGGTGCGCCTGGCCGACGCCCTTCCCTCGGAGGCACGACCATGAGCGACGACCCCGTGCAGCCCGTCGGGCCGACGGCGGACGAGCGCACGGCGGTGGTCGGGACCGAGCCCGGGACGGCGCAGGCGACCGCAGCGGACGGGGCTGCTGTGACGGACGGGACGCCTGGGGACGACACGGTTGCGGGTCTGCCCGCTCGGGAACGGGAGATCCTGGCCTTCGAACGTCAGTGGTGGCGCTTCCCGGGCGCCAAGGAAGCCGCCATCCGGGAGCGCTTCGGAATGACGTCCACCCGCTACTACCAGGTGCTCAACGCCCTGATCGACCGTCCGGAGGCCCTCGTCGTCGACCCGCTGCTGGTGCGTCGGCTGCGCCGGATGCGCGCCGGGCGGCAGCGTCAGCGCTCCGGCAGGGTCCTGGGCACGGACCTCCGTCGCGACTAGCCTGTCTCACTGTGGGGAGGCATGTGGCGCCGTTCGGTGAGGGAAGTCCGTCCGAGGCGACCCCGAGCCCGGGGCGTCGACGCACCGACCCGCCCGTCGAGTCCGCGCGTCCGTCCGAGGCGGCTCCCCGCTCGGTGACCCCACGCGCGCCCCAGCGGCCCGCGCCCGACAGCGACGCGGCGATGACGCTGCCCCGGCAGAGCCGGGCCGAGCGCCGGCGCGAGGGCCTGCTGCCGGCGGGCGAGGACCCGTTGCTCCGCCGGCCGGCCGGCCGGCCCAGCGCGCCGCCCCCCGTCGGTGGCCGGCGACGCACGGACCAGGCCCCTCCGGCCACCGCCGGGGAGCGCCCTGCGGTCGCCGGCCCCCGGACCCCCGCACCGCGGCCGATGCCGCCGGTCTCCGGCCCGTTGACCGCCGCCACGCCGGCCGCGCCCGTCCCGCTCAGCTCCTCGCCGGGCGCGCCCGCCTTGGAGCCCCGCACCGCGCCGCCGGCCGCCCGCCCCGCGCCTCCGCCGTCGGGTGGCCGGCGTGCGGAGCCCACCGGCTCGACCGTGGCCCCGATGACGACGGGCATGCCGAGCTGGGCGGCCGAGCCCAGCGCACCACTGCCGGACCTCACCCAGCGCGTCTCCGGCTCGGTGCCGGCCGAGTCGGCCTGGGGCGCCTCCGTGGCCACCCCGGCAGCGCCCGTGGCTCCGCTGCGTGAGCCCCTGCTGCCCGCGCGGGGGAGCAGCGCCGCCGGGCGGGCACCCACGCCCACCCCGGCCGTGCCCCGGCGCGCCGACGTCCGCACCCCTCGAGCGGAGCCCGAGACGGGCCCGGGGCCGGCGTCCGTCCCGTCGCGGCGGGCCGTCGACGTCCCCGTGGGTGGTCGGGCCGCGGCCCGGCTGGAGCGGCAGGCGGCCGAGGCGGCGCGGAAGAAGGACGGCCGGCGCAGTGCTCCGCCGGCCGGTCCGGAGGCCGCGCCAGCCCGGTCCGGTCCCGGCCGGGTGGAGGTGCACCCCGACGAGGTCCCGCGGGGACCGCGCCGGGGCGTGCAGGGCCTGCTCGCCGTCGTCGTCCTCGCGCTCGTCGTGCTGGGCGTCTGGTCGTTCACCGGACCCGGTACCGCGGAGACCTCCGCACAGACCCCGCTGCCCACCGCCAGCGAGCCGGCGCCCGCCGTCGCCCCGGTGCAGGAGAGCGCGCCGCCGGCGGAGGTGGCGGCCGAGACGCCGGTGGGGCCGGTGTTCGCACCGGTCACGGTGCTGAACAGCACCACCATCACCGGGCTGGCGGCCGACGTGGGCGAGCAGTTCAGCGCGAACGGCTGGGAGGTGATCGGCACCGCGGGCTCACCGGTCAGCGACGTGGCGACCACCACCGTGTACTACAGCGAGGGCGACACGGTGCAGCAGCAGGCCGCGGCCCAGCTGGTCGAGCAGTTCCCCGACGTCAGCGGCCCCGTCGCGCGCTACTTCGAGGTGCCCGGCGTGGCCGAGCCCGGCCTCGTCGTGGTCGCCACCGGCAACTGGCGGCCCTGACCCGCCGGTCCCTGGCCGGCTCGCGGAACCAGGAGACGGCGCCGTCCGTTGCCGCCCACGTGCGCACCGCTCCCGGGCCGGCGCGGATCGGCTCGCGCCTCGGCGCCCAGCCGGTGCTCGCCGCCCTGATCGTCCTCCTGCTCGCCCTGCTCGCCCTGCCCGTCCTCACCGTCGTCCTCGCCGGCACCGACCAGCCTGCCCGGGCCGCCGAGGCCGTGACCACCGAGGAGGCGCGCGTCCCCTCCGGTGCGGGCGCCGACGCCGTGGAGCTGGACACCACGCTGTACCTGCCCGACACCGCCGGCCCCGCGCCGGCCGTGCTCCTGGCCCACGGCTTCGGCGGCAGCAAGCAGTCGGTCGCGGCCGACGCGCGCGTGCTGGCCCGCCGCGGGTTCGTGGTGCTCACCTGGTCCGCGCGGGGCTTCGGCGCCAGCAGCGGGCAGATCGGCCTCAACGACCCGCGCTACGAGGTGGCCGACGTCAGCACCCTGATCGACCTGCTCGCGACGCGGGACGACGTCGTCCTCGACGGCCCCGGTGACCCGCGGGTGGGCGTCGCCGGCGCCTCTTACGGTGGCGCGGTCTCCCTGCTGGCGGCCGCCTACGACCCGCGCATCGACGCGATCGCGCCGCAGATCACCTGGAACTCGCTGACCACGGCGTTCTTCCCCGACCAGGCCGCCGTCGCCGCCGCCGGCACCCCCGCCGCCGTGCCGCGCACCGACGACGCCGGGGTGTTCAAGCGGACCTGGGCCGGGTTGTTCTTCGGCAGCGGATCGCTGCCCACCGGTGACGGCCGCCCCGGGGCCGGCGGCGACGGTGCCGCGTCCCTGGCCGACGACCTCGACCCGGCCGCCGTGCAGGCGCTGACCTGCGGGCGCTTCCGGGCCGACATCTGCGCGGCCTACGAGACGGCCGCCTCGACCGGCGAGCTCACCCCCGAGGTCGCCGCCGTCCTGGAGCGGAGCAGCCCGGCGGGCGTGCTCGACCGGATCACCGCGCCCACGCTGCTCCTGCAGGGCACCCAGGACTCGCTGTTCGGGCTGGGCGAGGCCGACGCCAACGCCCGGGGGATCACCGCCAACGGCACCGACGTGCGGATGGTCTGGTTCGCCGGCGGCCACGACGCCTCGCCCTCCAGCCGGGTCACCGCGGAGCTGCGGGACGAGGTCGCCGACTGGTTCGAGGTCCACCTCACCGGCGCCGACGGCGACACCGGCGGTTTCCGCTACCCGGCCCCCACCGGCCTCGGCAGCGGGGTCGGGCGGGTCCAGGGCGGCTCGCAGACGGTCTCCGTCGACGAGTACCCGGGCCTGGCCGACGGCGAGCCCGTCGAGAGCCGGGCGGTCGAGCTGGCCGGCCCCACCCAGCCGGTGGTCACGCCGGCCGGCGGCAGCCCGGCCGCGCTCACCACCATCCCCGGCCTCGGCTCTGTCGGCGCCGCGCTCGCCGGGACCACGCTGGAGATCCCGGGGCAGTTCGCCGCCTTCGCGAGCCCGGAGCTCACCGAGGCTCTCGAGGTGGTCGGGGCGCCGACCACCACCCTCGCCGTGTCGGCGCCGGACGGGACGGCGACGATGTTCGCCAAGCTCTACGACGTCGCGCCCGACGGCACGACGACCCTGCCCAGCGGACTGGTCGCGCCCTTGGAGCTCACCGGGATCTCCACGGACCCGGCCGCCCCGACCGAGGTGCCGGTGACGCTGCCGGCGATCGTCCACCGGTTCGAGGCCGGCCACACCATGCGCGTGGTCGTCTCCTCCACCGACCAGGCGTACGCGCTGCCCGCGTCCTCGGAGGTGTCGACGGTCGGGCTGGCCGAGGGGGCGGCCTTGGCCGCGCCGGTGGTGCCCGGCGAGGTGCAGGCCACCGCCGGCTCGGCCCGCTGGTGGGTGCTCCTCGCCGTCCTCGCCGTCCTCGGGCTGCTGGGCTGGCTGGCCGCCGTCCTGCTCGGCCGCCGCCGGCGCCGGCGGGTGTCGGTCTCCGCACCCGACGGGGAGGACGTGCCGCTGCGCTTCGAAGGGGTGACCAAGGCCTACGGGGACGGGTTCGTCGCCGTCCGCGACCTCTCCTTCGAGGTGCGCCGCGGCCAGGTGCTCGGCCTGCTCGGCCCCAACGGGGCGGGGAAGACGACGTCGCTGCGGATGCTCATGGGCCTGATCCGCCCGACCGAGGGCCGGATCGAGGTGTTCGGCCACGCCGCCGGGCCGGGCGCACCCGTGCTCTCCCGGCTGGGGTCGTTCGTGGAGGGCACCGGCCTGCAGCCGCACCTGAGCGGGCGGGACAACCTCACCCTCTACTGGGCCGCCACCGGCCGTCCGCCGGCCGACGCGCACATGGAGGAGGCGATCGAGATCGCCGGGCTGGGCACGGCCCTGGACAAGCGGGTGCGCAGCTACAGCCAGGGCATGCGGCAGCGGGTGGCGATCGCCCAGGCGATGCTCGGCCTCCCCGACCTGCTGGTGCTCGACGAGCCCACCAACGGGCTGGACCCGCCGCAGATCCACGCGATGCGCGACGTGCTCCGGTCCTACGCGGAGACCGGTCGCACCGTGATCATCTCCAGCCACCTGCTGTCGGAGATCGAGCAGACCTGCAGCCACGTCGTGGTCATGGCCAAGGGACAGAAGATCGTCCAGGGCACGGTCGAGGAGATCGTCGGCACCGGGGGAGCGGTGCTGGTCGGGCTCGCCGACCCGGCCGACACCGACCGGGCGGTCGCCGTCCTGGCCGGGCTGCCCGGGGTCGGCGAGGTGGAGCGGAGCTCGGAGGGCCTGGTCGTCGACCTCGGCCCGACGACCCGCGCGACCGCGCTGACCGCGCTGGTCGAGGCCGGCATCGGGGTCGACCAGCTCACCCCGCGCCGCCGGCTGGAGGACGCGTTCCTGTCACTGGTGGGGGAGTCATGAGCACGGACACGACCAGGGTCGGGGCCACCGCGCCCGCCCCTCAGGCCACGGGGGCGGCGGCCGGGTACCGGCCGGAGCGGACGCTGCGGCTGGGCGTCGAGCTGCGCCGTCAGTTCAAGCGCCGCCGCACTCTCGGCGTCTTCGCGCTGATGGCCGCGCTGCCGCTGATCCTCATCGGGGCCCTGCAGCTGGGCGGCACCGAGGAAGCGGAGGAGAACAGCCGGATCAACCTGGTGGACGTCGCCTCGGCGAGCGGGCTGAACCTCACCCTGTTCACCCTCTTCGCCACCACCGGCTTCTTCCTGGTCGTCGTCTTCGCGCTGTTCTTCGGCGACACCGTGGCCAGCGAGGCCTCCTGGGGATCGCTCCGCTACGCCCTCGCCACACCCGTGCCGCGGGCCCGGCTGCTGCGGCAGAAGTGGCTGGCCGCCCTCGTCCTGTCGGTCGGCGCGATGGTGCTGCTCGTGGTGGTCGCGGTGGTCGCCGGCGGGATCGCCTTCGGCTTCGGCGACGTGCAGACCCCGATCGGGGTCGCGCTGGACCAGGGGACGGCGCTGCTCCGGCTGGCCGGGATGGTCGGGTACCTCGCCGTGCACCTGCTCGTGGTGGGCACGCTGGCGTTCTGGCTCTCCACGGTCACCGACGCGCCGCTGGCCGCGGTCGGCGGGGCGGTGTTCAGCACGGTCGTGTTCGCCGTGCTGGAGCAGGTCGAGCAGCTGGGCGGGATCCGCGACTGGTTCCCGACCGCGTTCAACTACGCCTGGACCGACCTGCTGCAGACCCCGGTCGACTCCGGCGACCTGTTCCGCGGCGTGGTCCAGGGGCTGGTCTACTCGGCCGTCTTCACCGCGCTGGCCTTCCGGCACTTCGCCCGCAAGGACGTCACCTCCTGAGCGACGCGGCGCGCTAGCCGAGAGAGGCCAGCACCGCCTGGGCCCAGCCCTCGCCCATCGGGGCGTCGGTGACGACGGCGTTGGGGACGGCGTCGAGCCGGGCCGCCATGCCGTCCACGGCCGCCCCGTTCGCGGTCACCCACAGTCGGCCGACGGCCGGGGCCATCTCCAGGTCGCTCACGCTGTCGCCGACGGCCACGGCATCGGAGGCGGTCAGGCCGCGGCGCGCGAGGTCCCAGGTGATCGCGGCGCCCTTGGAGATCCCGCGCGGCATCAGGTGGTAGACGTGCGGCGGCAGGGCCTCGGCGTCCAGCGTCATCCGGGCGGTGGCCGGGACCGCACCGTTGTCGTTCAGCGTCAGCCAGCCCCACCCGCGCTCGGCCAGCCAGACGTCGACCGCCGCAGCGTCCACCCGGCCGCGCAGCAGGGCGTCGGCGGAGTGGGTCGCGTGCCAGGGCTCGTGCCACTCCAGCCGGCCGCGGTGCGCGGCGACCAGCGCGTCGACGATGCCGAGCTCGGCGAGCACGTCCATCGGCGTCCGGCCGGCGAACTGCTCGGGCAGGTCGCCGGTGAGCAGGTGGGTCTCCCGGCCGCCGTGCCAGCTGACCAGCGAGCCCAGCTCGGCGATCGCGCCGTCGACGGCGAAGATCCGCCCGGCCTCCAGCAGCTGGGCGTGGGTGCGGCCGCTGACCAGCACCAACGCGACACCGGCCCGGTGCAGTTCGAGCAGCGCAGCGGCGGGGGAGGCGGTCAGCTCGCGGTCGGCGGTGTGCCAGAAGGAGCCGCGCGGCCCCACCATGGTGCCGTCCAGGTCGGTGTAGACGATGCGGGTGGCCACCGGCCCATCCTGGCGGTGCGTCGCGGGCGGGCGGCCCCCGGGTAGAGTGACGTGCGTTCCACTCATCCAGAGGGGCAGAGGGACACGGCCCGTTGAAGCCCCGGCAACCGCGGTCTGCGCGTATGCGCAGCGTGAGGTGCCAATTCCGTCCCGCGCGGCTCGACGGCCCGGCGCGGGGAAGATGAGGAGGTAGTCGTCGAATGACCCTGACCGCTCCCGGTTCCGCCCAGGCAGACTCCACCGCCGGTGGACAGATCACCCCCAACCCGGCCCGTGGCCTGGTCTGTCGCAACTGCGGCGCCACCTTCGGGCTCATCGCCGAGCACGCCTGCGCGGAGTGCTTCGGCCCGCTCGAGGTCGACTACGACCCCGAGCTCATGCGCGCGGTGACCCGCGAGGAGATCGAGGCCGGGCCGCAGAACATCTGGCGGTACGTCGCCCTGCTCCCGGTGGGGCACGACCCGGCCTCCCGGGTCAGCCTCGACCCGGGCATGACCCCGCTGGTGCGCGCCGACCGACTGGCCGCCGAGCTCGGTCTCACCGGTGGGCTCTGGGTGAAGGACGACTCGGCCAACCCGACCCACTCCTTCAAGGACCGGGTGGTGAGCCTGGCCGCCACCGCGGCCAAGAGCTTCGGCTACACGAAGATCGCCTGCGCCTCCACCGGCAACCTGGCCAACTCCGTCGCCGCGCACGCCGCGCGGATGGGGCTGCCCTCCTTCGTGTTCGTCCCCAGCGACCTCGAGCCCGGCAAGATCACCCAGTCGGCGGTGTACGGCCAGGCCCTGGTGGCCGTCGAGGGGTCCTACGACGACGTCAACCGGCTGACCAGCGAGCTCGCCGAGACCGACGAGTTCGAGGACACCGCCTTCGTCAACCAGAACGTCCGGCCGTACTACGCCGAGGGTTCCAAGACGATGGGCTACGAGATCGCCGAGCAGCTGGGCTGGCGGATCCCGGCCCAGGTGGTCATCCCGATGGCGTCCGGCTCGCTGCTCACCAAGGTCGACAAGGCCTGGCGGGAGCTGGTCGCGGCCGGCATCGTCGCCGACACCGAGTGGAAGGTCTTCGGCGCCCAGTCCGCCGGCTGCGACCCGATCGCCACCGCGTTCGACAACGGCTGGGACGTCGTCAAGCCGGTCAAGCCCACCGGCATCGCCAAGTCGCTGAACATCGGCAACCCGGCGGACGGCCCGTACGCGCTGGACGCCATCCGGCGCACCGGCGGCTCGGTCGGCCGGGTCGGGGACGACGAGATCGTGCAGGGCATCCGGGACCTGGCCCGCACGACCGGTGTGTTCGCCGAGACCGCCGGCGGGGTGACCACCGCGGTGCTGCGGCAGCTGGTGGAGAAGGGGCTGATCGACCCCACGCAGGAGGTCGTCGTCCTCAACACCGGCGAGGGGCTGAAGACCCTCGACCCCCTGCTGCCGGTGGTCGGCCCCTCGCACCACGTGCAGCCGTCGCTGAAGTCGCTGCGCGAGGCCGGCCTCATCGCCTGAGGGAGGGCCCCTGCCGGGGCACGGGACGCCGCCGCGGCAGCACCCGGACGGGTGTATGGCGTGGTCAGGACCGTGACCTGGGACACCCCCTGCTGTACCGTTCCGCGCGGTTCGAGTTCCACGTTCGTGTTCGGCGGGCGGAAGAGCGAGACCCGGCCCCTCGAGTCTCAAGGGGTCGTCCGCCGCACTGAACGTGGGAGCACACGTGGCACAGGGCACTGTGAAGTGGTTCAACGCCGAGAAGGGCTTCGGCTTCATCGCCGTCGACGGCGGCCAGGACGTCTTCGTCCACTACTCGGCCATCCAGATGGACGGGTACAAGAGCCTCGAAGAGGGCCAGCGGGTCAGCTTCGAGGTCGTCCAGGGCGACAAGGGCCCGCAGGCGGACGCCGTCCAGAGCGCCTGAACCGGTCAGCACCACGAGGCCCGGTCCCCGGTCGGGGGCCGGGCCTCGCTGCGTCCTGGGCCGGGGGGCGCCGACCCCCTTCTTGCACTCGCCTGGGTCGAGTGCCAGACTTTGGGCTGGCACTCGGGCTACCCGAGTGCCAGCCAGGTCGGAACGGTGAGGCACCGGGACGCGGACCGCAGGAGCGTTCGCAGAACCGGTGTCGTCCGTCGCGGGCGCCGGACCTGACCAGCCAGCGATCCACGCATGGAGGACATCACCACATGGCCAAGATGATCGCGTTCGACGAAGAGGCGCGCCGCGGACTCGAGCGGGGCATGAACACCCTCGCCGACGCCGTCAAGGTGACGCTTGGCCCCAAGGGCCGCAACGTCGTCCTGGAGAAGAAGTGGGGCGCCCCCACCATCACCAACGATGGTGTGAGCATCGCCAAGGAGATCGAGCTCGAGGACCCGTACGAGAAGATCGGGGCCGAGCTGGTCAAGGAGGTCGCCAAGAAGACCGACGACGTCGCAGGTGACGGCACCACCACCGCCACCGTGCTCGCCCAGGCCCTCGTCCGCGAGGGGCTGCGCAACGTCGCCGCCGGCGCCAACCCGATGGCCCTGAAGAAGGGCATCGAGAAGGCCGTCGCCTCGGTCTCGGAGTACCTCCTCTCGACCGCCAAGGACGTCGAGACCAAGGAGCAGATCGCGGCCACCGCCTCGATCTCCGCTGCTGACCCCGCCATCGGCGAGCTCATCGCCGAGGCGATGGACAAGGTCGGCAAGGAAGGTGTCATCACCGTCGAGGAGAGCAACACCTTCGGCCTCGAGCTCGAGCTCACCGAGGGCATGCGCTTCGACAAGGGTCACCTGTCGGCCTACTTCGTGACCGACACCGACCGCATGGAGACCGTGCTCGACGACCCGTACATCCTGGTCGTCAACAGCAAGATCTCGACGGTCAAGGACCTGCTCCCGCTGCTGGAGAAGGTCATGCAGTCCGGCAAGCCGCTGGCGATCATCGCCGAGGACGTCGAGGGCGAGGCCCTCGCGACCCTGGTGGTCAACAAGATCCGCGGCACCTTCAAGTCGGTCGCCGTCAAGGCCCCCGGCTTCGGCGACCGTCGCAAGGCCATGCTGGGCGACATCGCGATCCTCACCGGTGGTCAGGTCATCAGCGAGGAGGTCGGCCTCAAGCTGGACACCGCCGACCTGTCGCTGCTGGGCCGGGCGCGCAAGTTCGTCACCACCAAGGACGAGACGACCATCATCGAGGGCTCGGGTGACGCCGACCAGATCCAGGGTCGCGTCAACCAGATCCGCGCCGAGATCGAGAAGTCGGACTCCGACTACGACCGCGAGAAGCTGCAGGAGCGCCTGGCCAAGCTGGCCGGTGGCGTCGCCGTCATCAAGGCCGGCGCCGCGACCGAGGTCGAGCTCAAGGAGCGCAAGCACCGCATCGAGGACGCGGTGCGCAACGCCAAGGCCGCCGTCGAGGAGGGCATCGTCGCCGGTGGTGGCGTCGCTCTCGCGCAGGCCACGGCCGTCGCGTTCGACAAGCTCGAGCTCGAGGGTGACGAGGCGACCGGTGCCAACATCGTGCGCGTCGCGCTCGAGGCCCCGCTGAAGCAGATCGCCATCAACGCCGGCCTCGAGGGCGGCGTCGTGGCGGAGAAGGTCCGCAACTCCGAGACCGGCTGGGGCCTCAACGCCGCCACCGGCGAGTACGTGGACCTGATCGCGGCCGGCATCATCGACCCGGCCAAGGTCACCCGCTCGGCGCTGCAGAACGCCGCCTCCATCGCGGCGCTCTTCCTCACCACCGAGGCCGTCATCGCCGACAAGCCGGAGAAGAACGCCCCGGCCATGGCCGGTGGCGGCGACGGCGGCATGGGCGGCATGGACTTCTGAGTCCACACCGCTCGGCGTCCCGCTGAGCACTGCACCACCAGCACTGTCCGGCAGGGGCGGTCCGCTTCGGCGGGCCGCCCCTGTCGGCGTTCCCCGGCCCGGCGACGGCTGCCGGCCGGTGATCACCACGGGCTGAGGGCTGCCTCCCGCCAGCGGAGGCAGCCCTCAGCCCGTGGTCGTCGTGGGGCCGGCTCGGCCGATCGACCCGCCGCCGTCCTGGGTGCTCGCCCGCAGCTAGCCCGGGTCGCCGATCGCGGGGCCGTCGAGGTCATGGCCGTTGGTGCGCATCCGGGTCCGCAGCTCGGTGAGCCGCTCCACGACCAGCTCGCCGGCCCACTGCGCTTCACCGAGGCCGGCCAGCACCCAGGACGGCGGCTGGCCGAGCTTCCCGCTCAGCGCGCTGACCTTGCCCACCGCCAGGACGGCGAGCGTCTGCTGACTCGCATCCGCGTCGGGCCCGCCGGCCCGGCCCCGGGCCCGGTCGGCCTCCGTGCGCGCCGGGTCACCGTCGTCGTAGCTGCGGAACGGCCGTAGCGGCGACCACGGGAGCAGCCGCCAGACCCCGGCCTGCACCAGCCGGCCGACCCACTCGTCGAAGCCCAGCGCACCCCAGTCCAGCCAGTCCTGCAGCGAGCCGTCGCCCTCGTCGGCCTGCGCGGCGACGTCGGCCAGGCCGATCTCGGCCGCCCGCTCGTGGTCCATCTCCACCGCGTCGTCGGTCAGGGTCAGGGCTCCGCAGACCGCCAGGTCGAGGATCAGCCCGCCGCGCACCACGTGGTCGTCGAACGTGAGACCCCGGGGACGGCCGCGCCGGTTCAGGCACAGCGCCGCCAGCCGGGTGGCGGCCAGGTCGGGCAGCTGGTCGCTCACGTCCGGTTCGGGGCGAAGCAGCAGAACTCGTTGCCCTCCGGGTCGGCCAGCACGTCCCAGTCGATGGTCCCGGCGTCGGGCTCGTCGTCCGGTCCGGCGTCCCGGTGGCGGACCAGGGTGGCCCCGTGGGCCAGGAGCGCCGCGGTGTCGCCGACGACGTCGTGGTGCATGCGGTTCTTCACCGTCTTGCCCTCGGGCACCGGCACGACCCAGATCAGCGGACCAGCGCCGGACCGGTCGACGATCGGCACCGGCCAGTCCGTCGGCCGGACCCAGCCCTCCTCGTCGGGCTCGACGTCGTCACGGCGGACGTAGCCCATCGCCGTGCACCACCAGTCGGCCAGCGCCTGGTGGTCCACGGCGTCGAGGCACAGGTCCTTGAAACGCGCGGGGGAGTCGCTCATGGCCGAGGAGGGTAGGCGGCTGCGGTGACGGTGGTGATCGGGACCTCGGGCTGGCAGTACCGCGACTGGCGCGGCCGCTTCTACCCGCCGGTGCTGCCGCAACGACTCTGGCTGGAGCACCACGCCGAGCACTTCGCCACCGTCGAGAGCAACAACGCCTTCTACCGGCTGCCCGAGAAGGCCACGTTCGAGCGGTGGCGGGACCGCACCCCGCCGGACTACCGGTGGGCGGTGAAGGCCTCCCGCTTCCTCACCCACCTCAAGCGGCTGCGCGAGCCGGCCGAGCCGGTGGCCCGGCTGATGGACCGTGTGGCCGGCCTGGGCGACCGGCTGGACGTCGTCCTGCTGCAGCTGCCGCCCACGCTGAAGGCCGACGTCGAACTGCTCAGCGAGTGCCTCGGCCAGTTCCCGGCGGGCACCCGGGTCGCGGTGGAGCCCCGGCACGAGAGCTGGTGGACCGACGAGGTCCGCGGCCTGCTCGAGCGGTACCAGGCTGCGCTGTGCTGGGCGGACCGCGCCGAGCAGCCGATCGCGCCGCTGTGGCGCACCGCCGAGTGGGGCTACCTGCGGCTGCACACCGGAGCCGACGGCTGGGGCTACCGGCCGGAGACGCTGCAGCTGTGGGCGCAGCGGCTGGCGGAGACCTACGGCGACGACGACGTGCTCGTCTACTTCAACAACGACCCCGGCGGTGCGGCCACCGTCGACGCGGTCACCTTCGCCGACGCCGTCCGGGCCACCGGGGGCACGCACACCCGGGTGCCGACGACGGCCCAGGCCAGCGGCGCGGCCTGGCCGCCGAAGCCGCCGCCCAAGGCGCCGAGGACGCCGAGCCGTCAGAGCGCGGCCGGGTCCTCGGCGAAGGTCACGCCCAGCTGACCGGCGGCCTGCTCGAGCACCGACTGCACGGCCAGGGTGTCCGCCAGCGGCATGACGGTGCTCTCGGTCCGCCCGGCCCGCAGGCACTCGGTGACCTCGATCAGCTCGTGGGAGTAGCCGCCACCGAGCTGCGGGAGGGTGATCTCCTCCGCGTCCGCCCCGGCCCGGTGCAGCACGATCGTCTGCGGGTGGTGGAAGCGGGGGAGGACGTCGATCCAGCCCGCCGTCCCGAACACCCGGGCCTGCCCGGGCAGCGCGTTGCGCAGCGAGGTCATCAGGGTGGCCGAGCGGCCGTCGGCGTAGCCGAGCAGCAGCGAGGCCTCGGCGTCGACGCCCGTCTCGAACAGCGAACCGGTGGCGGTCACGGTGTCCGGGTCACCGAGCAGCATCTGGGCGAAGGAGACGACGTAGACGCCGAGGTCGAGGAGGGCGCCGCCGCCGAGCTCCTTGGCGAACAGCCGGTCGGTGGGGTCGAACTCGCGGGACACGCCCAGGTCGGCCTGCACGGAGCGCACCTCACCGATGGCGCCCTCGGCGATCAGCTCCCGCGCCCGGACGACGGCCGGCTGGAACCGCGTCCACATCGCCTCCATCGCGAAGACGCCGGACTCGCGTGCTGCGTCGACCACCTCCGTGGCCCCGGCGACGGTCGCGGTGAACGACTTCTCCACCAGCAGTGCCTTGCCGGCCCGGATCGCCCCGAGCGAGACGGCGTGGTGCTGCGGGTGCGGGGTGGCGATGTACAGGACGTCGACGTCCGGGTCGGCCAGGATCTCCGCGTAGGAGCCGTGCGACCGCTCGATCCCGTGCCGACCGGCGAAGGCCTGCGCGCGGTCCAGCGAGCGGGAGGCGACGGCGACCGCCCGCGCGCCGTCGACGTGCGCGAAGTCCTTCACCACCTGCTCGGCGATGCGGCCCGGCCCGACGACTCCCCAGCGGATCTCCTCAGTCACGCCCAGACCGTAGCCGGGGCACACTGTCCGGGTGGCACTGCTGATCGACACCCCCGTGTGGCCGTGGCGGGGGCGGCGGTGGTCGCACCTGGTGAGCGACACCGACTACGACGAGCTGCACGCCTTCGTCCAGCAGCACCTGGAGATCCCGCGCCGGGCGTTCCAGGGTGACCACTACGACGTCCCGGAGGAGCTCTACGCGCAGGCGGTCGCCGCCGGTGCGGAGCCGGTGGACTGCCGGGAGCTGCTGCAGCGGCTGCTCGCCGCCGGCCTGCGGGTCAGGAAGACCCGGGCCGCCTCGTCCTAGTAGGTCTCCTCCGTGGTGGACCGGCGGACCGGCCCGCCCTCGTGGCCCTCGGTGCGCACCACGCGCCGACGGCGCGGAGCCCACACGGCCAGCTCGACGACGATGGCCAGGGCACCGGCGGCCATCAGGATCCAGCCGACGACGTCGAGGTCGATGCCGCTGACCTGCGCACTCACCGCGAAGGTGAGGACGGCGCCGATGGCGAGCAGGAAGATGCCGGTTCCGAGACGCATGAGGAGCTCCTCTGTCTGGCGACCGGTCCCCTGCGGGGGTCATCGGGACGATGACGGGTCGCCGGGCAACTCTGGGTCACCGGACGGGTACGCGCGACTCCCTCGTCACCCGATCGGGTCAGGCCGAGCGCGCGCGCAGCAGGGTGAGCTCGGCGGTCAGGTTGGCCCGGGCGGGCTCGGTCCACCGCTCGGCCGCCACGGGCACCCGGAAGAGCTCCGGCAGGGCCAGCAGCTGCTCCAGCACGGCGATCCGGCCGGTGGTGAACTCGTCGTCGGAGAGGTGGCCGTACTCGGCGCGCACCGCGGAGGCGTAGCCGGCGTAGGCCGCCGGGGGGCTGGCCAGCACGGCGAGGTCGGCGTCGCAGAGCACCGCGCCGTCGGCGTCGTCCGGCTCGGGGTCGTGCCCGGCGGTCAGCAGCACCAGCCGCTCGACCTCGGCGACCGTGGCGTCGTCCACCAGCCCGAGCAGCCCGATCCGCGCCCGCGCGGCGCTGACCTCCTCGTTGTCGCTGCGCTGCGGGTCGTAGGCGATGTCGTGGTACCAGGCGGCCAGCCGGACGGCGACCGGGTCGGCGGCGTGCCCGGCCAGCTCGTCGACGATGCCGAGCACCGCCGCCAGGTGCGCGAGGTCGTGGTAGCTGCGGTGCGGCTCGGACCAGGCGCCGATGACGGCGGCCCACTCGGTGCGCGAGGTGGGGGAGTCGTCGACCAGCGCCGTCCACGCGTCGAAGTCCACCCCGCTCATGCGCCGGAGTCTGGCACGCCGTCGGGCCGGCCTGGCCAGTCGTCCGGACTGAGGGCCTCGCCACGTGTGTCGGGCCGGAGGGCGCGGGTACGGTGGACGACGTCCGGGCCGGGCGACCTGTGTCCCCGGGCTCCACTAGATAACTGCCGCCGTGGAATACCGCTCCGACTCCGGTCGGGGGCTGGAGCCGCGGATGTGCAAACCGCCGCGAGGCGACCAGCGCCCGGTCCGGACCCACCACGCGAGAACGGCCCCTCTCCTTCGACGGAGAGGGGCCGTTCTGCGTTCTCCTACTCGGTCTCGCCCAGCAGCCAGCCGTGCTCGCCGGCCAGCGCGTTCGCCGCCACCGGACCCCACGAACCCGGGGCGTAGGAGTGCACCTCGGGGCGGTGGTCCAGCACCGGCTGCAGGGCCCGCCAGGTCTGGGCCAGGCCCTCGCTGGTGGTGAACAGCGAGCGGTCGCCGACCAGCACGTCGTGGATGAGGGAGACGTAGGGCGCCAGCGGCCGGCCACCGGGCACCTTCGACAGGTCCAGGGAGACCCGCGCCGGGGCCATCGCCAGGTCCGGGCCGGGGCGCTTGGCCATGATGTCCACGTCGAGCTGACCGGCACCGGCCAGGGACAGCGAGATCACGTTCCCGTTCGGCGGCACCTCGTGGACCGGGCCCTTCGGGCGGTGCAGCACCAGGCTGACCCGCTGCTGCTTGTCCGCCAGCCGCTTGCCTGTGCGCAGCAGGAACGGCACGCCGCGCCACCGGCCGGAGTCGATGAACAGCTTGGCCGCCACGAAGGTGTCGGTCTGGCTGTCATCGGGCACGCCGTCCAGCTCCCGGTAGCCCTCGAACTGCCCCAGGACCACGTCCTCCGGCGCGAGCGGGCGGAAGTGCTTCAGCACCGACTCACGCGCGGAGAGGATGTCGTCGGCGGAGAAGCTGACCGGCGGCTCCATGGCCACCTCGGCGGCCACCTGGAACAGGTGGGTGACCAGCATGTCCAGCGTCGCGCCGGTGGCGTCGTAGAAGTCGGCGCGGTCGGCGACGTCGAGGTCCTCGGGGACGTCGATCTGCACCTGGGCGACGTGCTCGCGGCTCCAGATGTGCTCGAACAGCCCGTTGGCGAACCGCGCCACGTGCAGGTCCTGGGTGCCCTCCTTGCCCAGGAAGTGGTCGATCCGGAAGACCTGCTCCTCGTCGAACACCGAGTGCACGACGCCGTCGAGCTCGCGGAAGCCCTCCGGGGAATCGCCGAAGGGCTTCTCGTAGACGACCCGGGAGCCCTCGGCCAGCCCGTGCGCGCCCAGGGCGTGGGTGTAGTCGGTGAAGGCCTTGGGCGGCAGGGAGAGGTAGTGCACCAGCTGGGCGTCCTCGCCGAGCTCCTTGCGGGCGTCGGCCACGGCGTCGACGAGCTGCCCGGGGTCGTCGGCGGTGAAGCCGCCACCGGCGAACTGCAGCCGGCCGCGGAACTCCTCCCACGGGCCCTGCTCCGGGTCCGGGCCGAACTCCTCGAGGGCGCCGCGCACGTGCTCGACGAACTCCTCGTCGGTGCGCTCGCCGCGGCCGCTGCCGATGAGCCGCCAGTCGTCGGGCAGCAGCCCGTGCTGGGCGAGCTCGAAGAAGGCCGGCAGCACCATCCGGCGGGCCAGGTCGCCGGTCGCGCCGTAGAGCACGAAGACGGTCGGGGTCAGGTCGTTCGTCGTCCCGGTGTCAGGCACGGGGCTCCTCTCGGGCACGGGCCGAGCTCCGCGGGGCGGTCGCTCGGTCCTCGTCGGCCCGTGCGCCGGTGCACGGTGTCCTGGTCGTGTGCCCACGGCGCGTGTAGGCGCACCCGCGCCGTGGGCATCTGCTCTGCATGAGACCACGCGCAGCGCTGCTTTGTTCCGCGGGTGCGACCGCCCTGTTGCTGACCGGCTGTGGCCAGGACGACGAGGTCGAGCCCGTCCCCGCGGTCACCACGACCTTCGCCGAGACACCGGGCAGCACCGAAGCCGAGCAGACGACGAGCCCGACGGCCACCGGCGACGCCGCGCCGTGATCTGGCGCTCGCGGCGTGTGACCCGGCGCGGCCCGGGGCACCAGCCGGGCATGACCATGTCCCGCCGGGCCCGCTGGGCCCTCCCCGTCGCCGCCCTCCTGCTGTCTGCCTGCGGGGACGGCGAGGGTGCGCCGGCCGGTGACGCACCGGCGTCGTCGCCGGCCACTGCGGGGGAGACGACGATGGCGCCGGGCGGGGAGTCCGGCAGCGGCACCATGGCCGACCTGGAGTTCGAGGACCAGACCGGCGACGGTGACCGCGTGGTCGTCGGCACGGTCAACGCACCCGGCGGCGGGTTCGTCGTCGTCAGCGCCGGGGACGAGGTGCTCGGCTCCACGCAGGTGCAGGTGGGCACGACCTCCGACGTCGAGGTCGACCTGGACCCGGCGCTGACCGCGGACACCGACCTGACCGTCACCCTCTACGCGGACACCGACGCCGATGGGGAGTTCGACCCCGACGTCGACGAGCCGGTGCCCGCACCGGTGGACGCCACCGACGACGACATCGCCGACGTCGACGACGTCGTCGAGGAGGACGCCGAGTACACGGTGGGCTGACCGTCCACCTGAGGCCCCTCAGGCGCCGGCCGGTCCCGGGGCGGCCCGGGACTGCGTGATCGACCGATGTGCCGGGCCACCCCTCAGGACGACCGTTCTCCTCGTTCGACCCGGACGACACGAGGAGACGGTCATGGCGATGCACTACCCGAACCCGGCACTGGAAGCAGAGCTCGCCTACCGGCAGGAGCTGGTCCGGGCGGCGGCCCGGCGCGACGGGAGCCGCCGCGGCTCCTGGTTCGGCACCCGGCGGCGGCCCCGCTGAACGGCCCGGCGTCGCTGTCGGTGGTCTCTGCCACGATCGGCGCCGTGCCGCGCTGGGAGGAACCCCCGCTCATCGGCCGGGCCGACGAACTGGCCCGGCTGATGACGCACGTCGACCGGGCGGTCGAGGGGCGCCCGTCCGCCGTCCTGGTCGCCGGTGACGCCGGGGTCGGCAAGACCCGGCTGCTCGACGAGCTGGGCCGCCAGGCCACCGCGCGCGGTGCCCGGGTGCTCACCGGGCACTGCGTCGACCTCGGCGACGTCGGGCTGCCGTACCTGCCCTTCGTCGACCTGCTGCGGCCGGTGGTCGCCGACCCGGAGCTGGCGCCGGTGCTCGCCCGCCACCCGGTGCTGGCCGGCCCGCTCACCGGTCGGCCCGGCGCCGAGGTGTCCGACAGCGCTGCTGCCGACCTCGGCCGCTCGCTGCCGCGATCGGCGCTGCGCCCGCCGGACGACGACGGACGCCTGCAGCTGTTCGAGTCGGTGGCCGCCCTGCTGGGCGACCTGGCCGCCCAGCAGCCGCTCGTGGTGGTGCTGGAGGACCTGCACTGGGCCGACCGGTCCAGCCGGGACCTGCTGCGCTACCTGCTGGCCCGGCTGGTCGACCGGCAGGTCGACGAACCGGTCGCCGTCGTCGCCTCTTACCGCGCCGACGACCTGCACCGCCGGCACCCGCTGCGCCCGCTGCTGGCCGAGCTGGTCCGGCTGCCCGGTGTCGAGCGGCTGCAGCTCGACCCGTTGCCCGACGCCGAGGTGGAGGAGCTGGTCCGCCGGCTGGCCGCCGACGCAGGTGGGGCGTCCGTCGAGGACGTCGTCGCCCGAGCCGAGGGCAACGCCTTCTACGCCGAGGAGCTGGTCGCCGCGGGGCGGGCGGGTGAGGTCCTCCCGGGTGGGCTGTCCGACGTCCTGCTGGCCCGGGTCGAGCAGGTGAGCCCGGCTGCTCAGCAGGTGCTGCGGGTGGCGGCCGTCGCCGGTCGCCAGGTGCGGCACGAGCTGGTGGCCGCCGTCTCCTGGAAGAGCCCGGAGGAGACCGAGCAGGCGCTGGCCGAGGCGGTGCACCACCACCTGCTGGTCGTCTCCGACGACGGCCGCTACCGGTTCCGGCACGCGCTGCTGCGGGAGGCCGTGCTGGCCGACCTGCTGCCCGGGGAGCGGGTCCGGCTGCACGCCGCCGTCGCCGCGCACCTGGCCACCCGGCCGGAGGCGGGCACGGCGGCCGAACGGGCCCACCACCTGCGGGAGAGCAACGACCTGCCCGGTGCGCTGAGCGCGTCGCTCGAGGCCGCGGACGCCGCCCGCCGGGTGGGCGCACCGGCCGAGCAGCTGCAGCACCTGGAGGCGGTGCTCGCGCTGTGGACGGCGGTGCCCGATGCACCCGAGCGGGCCGGCCGCTCGCAGTGGGCGGTGCTGCTGGACACCGCGGCGGCGGCCCGCGCGGTCGGTGACCTGCACCGGGCCGTGGCGCTGCTCCGCTCGGCCCAGGAGCTGCTGGGCGCCGACGGTGACCCGGAGGCGCGGGCGCGGGTGCACTACACGGCGGCGCAGGTGCTGGGCCGGATCGAGGAGGCGGCCGAGGCCCATCGGGAGAGCAGCGCGGCGATGCAGCTGGTCCCGGCCCAGCCGCCCTCGGTGGTGCGCACCTGGGCGGCGGCGACCCATGCCCGCACCAGCTACAGCATGGGGCTGGTCGCCGAGGCGGACGCAGCGGCGGAGGAGGCACTGGCTGCCGCGGACGCCCTGGGGCTGGACAGCGCGTGGGCCGACACCGCCGTCTCGCTGGTCCGTGGCTCGGGCACCGGTGACCGGGTCGCCGTCCGGGCGCGCTTTGCGGAGGCCCGGGCGCGGGCGCAGCGGTCCGGTGACGCCGACGTCGAGATGCGGGTGTGGTTCAGCCAGGCGGTCACCGCGCACGACGCCGGCGAGGTGGCCGAGGCGCTGGAGCACGCCACGGCAGGGCTGGCCCGGGCCCGGGCGCTGGGCGTCGAGTGGTCGTTCTACGGCGCCGAACTCCGGCACCTGGAGGTGCTGACCCGGTACGTCCTCGGCGACTGGGACGGCAGCCTGGCCGCCGCCGACGCGTTGGCCCGGGTGCCCGACATGGCCGCGCACGTGCGCGCCGACGGGCTCCTGGTGCTGGTCGGGCGGGGCGACCCGCGTGCCGCCGAGCGGCTGGGCTGGGCCCAGGGGCCGGCCGCCCGCTGGGACAACCACGTGCTGCTGATGCTGGCCACGGTGGCGGCAGAGATCGAGCTGGCCGGCCAGGCCGGGGACGCGGCGACGGCCGGGGAGCGGGCCCGCTGGGCCGATGGCCGGCTGCGGGAGCTGTGGGGGGAGGAGCGGCTCGCCTCGGTGCGGCTGGTGGCCATCGCGCTGGCGGCGGTCGCCGACGCGGCCACCTCCGCCCGCCGGTCCGGGGACGAGACGGCCGTGGCCCGCTGGGTCGCGGAGGCCGCGGAGCTGGCCGAGATCGGCCGGTCGGCGGCCGAGGTGCAGTACCCGTTCGGGATCGAAGCGCGCGCCTGGGGCACGCGGCTGGCGGCCGAGCTGGCCCGGGTGCGCGGCGAGACCGCGGTGGAGCTCTGGCGGCAGGCGGTCGCGGAGTTCGGCTACGGGCACGTGTACGAGCAGGCGCGCTCCCGGTTCCGGCTGGCCGAGGCGCTGCTCGCCCTCGACGACCGCCCCGGCGCCGCCGCTGAGCTGGCGGCCGCGCACGAGGTGGCCCTGCAGCTGGGGGCGGTGCCGTTGCGGACGGCGATCGAGGCGCTGGCCCGCCGGGGGCGGCTGGAGCTCCCCGGCGTGCTGACCGTGGCGACCACCGTGTTCACCCCGCGCGAGACGGAGGTGCTGGCGCTGGTCGCGCGAGGCCGCACCAACCGGCAGGTCGGTGCGGAGCTCTTCATCAGCGAGAAGACCGCCAGCGTGCACGTCAGCAACATCCTGGCCAAGCTCGGTGCCTCCAGTCGCACCGAGGCGGTCGCCCTCGCCGCCGCCCGCGGCCTGCTTCCCTCCCACAGTTGATCATCGGCGAACGGCTGCGCCCGGCGGCGTGTCACCCAGCCATTCGCCGATGATCAACGCGCGATGTCCGTGTTCGGCCGGGTGAAGCGGGCGCGGAGCCGCTCGACCCACTCGTCGAGCAGGTTCGTTCGGTCGGCGGGGCCGGCGGGCGCGGCCGGCATCAGCAGCCAGAGCACCAGGTAGAGGGCCACCCCCGACCCGCCGGCCAGCACCAGCGCGGCGAAGCCGGCCCGCCAGAGCAGCACGTCGATCCCGGTGTGCCGGGCCAGCCCGCCACTGACGCCGCCGAGCCAGAGGTCGCTGCGGCTCCGTCGCAACGGCGGGCGCACGGACTGGCCCTGCGGGGTCCCGGCGTGCGCGGTCTCGGACTGGGGGATCTCGGTGTGCGGGGTCTCGGTGTGCAGCGACTCGGTCATGACACGAGCCTGCGCCCGGCGGCGTCCCGCCGGCATCGGGGAACCCCCGGATCCGCCCCTGGTCCTGCAGCTCAGGGTCGCGAGGTGCGGGGCGACCCGGCCGTGCCGGCGTCCTCCCGTCTGCCGCTGCTCGATCCGCCCCGTCGCTCCGCCGAGCAGCGTCGAGTGACAGCTGAGCGGGCTTCCCGGCTCCGGGATCCCCGCTCAGCTGTCACTCGGTGGCGGCAGCGGGGACTGGAGCCCGGACTGCGGAGGACGCGACCTCAGAGCATGGTGCGGAGGCGTTCGCGGCGGGCGCGGAGGACGTCGACCGACGCCGAGGCCGACGGGGGCCCGGGCACGGACTGGCGGAGCTGGGTGTGCACCACGGCCTGCGGCTGCGAGGTCTTCGCCGCGACCCGGTTGACCAGCCGGTTGATCTCCCTGCGCAGCTCGGCCGCGTCGCGCCAGGAGCGGCCGGCCTCCTCTTCCTCGGGGTGGTCCTCGATGACCATGAAGTCGTCGTCCCCGCGGGCGTGCGAGGCGGCGATCCGGATGCGCAGTTCGTCGTCCCGCTTGGACAGCAGCTCGGCGGTCTGCGCCGGGGTCAGCAGCCCAGGGATGCCCAGGTAGTCCTCCGCGTCGGCCTCCAGCGGCGTGACGGCGCCGGTGCCCTCGCCGGTGTGCGCCGTCCCGCTGTGCAGCACGTGCGCGAACCGGGCGTCGGCCTCCAGCGCCTCCCACTGCTTCATCTCGCCCTCGCGCGGCTCCCGCGGCGGCAGGTCGAGCGCCTCCAGCTCCTCGTCGGGCTGGCTCTTTGGCGGCGGCATGACGTGGTTGCGCTGCTCCTCCATGGACGCGGCCAGCGACAGCAGCGGGCGCACCGCGGGCAGGAAGACGGTCGCCGACTCGTGCGGCGCGCGGGCACGCACGACGCGGCCGACGGCCTGGGCGAAGAACAGCGGCGTCCGGTACGAGGTCATCCAGGCCAGGACGGCGGCGCGCGGGACGTCGACGCCCTCGGAGACCATCCGCACGCAGACCGCGATCCGGGCGCCGCCCTTGTTGAACTTCTCGATCTTCTTCGACGCCTTGGGGTCGTCGGAGAGGATCAGCTCCGGCGCCTTGCCGGTCACCCGACGCACGATCTTCGCGTACTCGCGGGCGTCGTCCTGGTCGCTGGCCAGCACCAGGCCGGCGGCGTCGGGCATGCCGCCCTCCTCGCGGAGGTGGGTGATCCGGTCGTCCATCGCGGCGATCACGTGCGGCACCCACTGGCCCTTGGGGTCCAGCGCGGTACGCCACGCCTGCATCTCCACCGACCGGGTGCCGGCCTCGCTCAGCGACGCGGCGACCACCTCGCCGGCGGAGTTCCGCCACCGGGAGGTGCCGGTGTAGGCGGCGAAGACGACGGGGCGGACGACGCTGTCGGCCAGCGCCTCCTTGTAGCCGTAGGTGAAGTCGGCCGTCGACATGAGGCCGCCCTGGCCCTCGAACCCGTCCTCCACGTACTTCACGAACGGGATGCGCTCGTCGGCCTTGGTGCGGAACGGCGTCCCGGTCAGGCAGAGCCGGCGGGCCGCGCGGCCGTAGGCCTCCTCGACCGCCTCACCCCAGGACAGGCCGTCGCCGGCGTGGTGCACCTCGTCCAGGATCACCAGCGTCTTGACCGTGGTCGCCCGCGCCGAGTGCAGCATCGGCTTGCCGGCCACCTGGGCGTAGGTGGTCACGTAGCCCTGCGTGCCGGCGCGCACCGGGCCGACGGCGTTGGTCAGGTTCGGGTCGAGCGCGATGCCCATCGCATCGGCGGCGTCGGCCCACTGCATGCGCAGGTGGTCGGTCGGGCAGACCACGATCACCCGGGCGACCTCGCGCTTGGCGAGCAGTCGGGCGGCCAGGGTCAGCGCGAACGTGGTCTTCCCGGCACCCGGGGTCGCGGTGACCAGGAAGTCCTTCGGGGACTCCTCCTCGTACTTGCCGAGGGCCGCCTGCTGCCAGGCCCGGAGCGGTCGGCTGTTCGTCTGCGGGGCCCGGGCCGCCGCCTCTGTCGCAGTCGCCATGTCGCGGCCCATTCTGGTCGGCGGGGGAACAACACGCCCAACCGGGTGCCTCCGGCGCGCCCCCTCCGGCAGGGCGTATGGGGCTCGGCCGCCGGGCCGCTGAGCTGCACGTTCGCCGGTCCGCCCGGCTGACTGTGGTGCTCGTCATGATCGGGCCGGACCGGCCCGTCACGCCCCGCCCGCCCCGTCGTCCCCAGGTGACCCGGCGGCCCTGGGGAGACACCGCGGTGACCGATCGGACCGGCCCGTCCCTGTCCTGGTCGACCTCTCCGCAGGCGGTGACGGACCAGGTGCGGGCCGGCCGCTGGCCCGGCGCCCTGGCTGTCATCCCGGACGACCGGCGTGACGAGCTGCTCATGTTCCTGACGCTGACGGAGGCGCCCGGCGCGTCGTAAGGTGGGGGCGGCCCCTTGACCAGGAGGCCCCTCGGCGCGGACCCGGGCGGGACACCCCCCGCCCCCCAGCGCCGCCTTCCCCTCGCTGCGCCGCGCCTCCTGGAGCCCTCGTGTCTGCTGCCGTCCTCGCCCCGCCCGTCCTCGCCCCGCCCGTCCCCGCGCTCGCCCAGCGGCTGACCGGGGTCGCCAGTTCCCCGGTCCGCGAGCTGCTGGCCCTGCTCGACCGGCCGCAGGTCATCTCCTTCGCCGGTGGCCTGCCCGCTCCCGAGCTGTTCGACCTGGACGGCGTCCGCGCCGCCTACGACGCCGTGCTCTGGGGCCCGAACGCCCGTCGCGCCCTGCAGTACGCCCCGACCGAGGGCGACCGCGGCCTGCGGGCCCGGGTGGCCGGCCGGATGACCGCGCGCGGCATGTTCAGCTCCGTCGACGACCTGCTGGTCACCTCGGGCTCGCAGCAGGCCCTCACCCTGCTGGCGACCGCGCTGGTCGACCCGGGGGCGGTCGTGCTGGTCGAGGACCCGACGTACCTGGCCGCGCTGCAGTGCTTCCAGCTGGCCGGCGCCCGGGTCGTGCCGGTGGCCACCGACGGGGACGGCATGGACCCGGAGGCGCTGGAGGAGGCGATCCGGCGGGAGCGGCCGGCGCTGGTCTACCTGGTCCCGACGTTCGCCAACCCGACCGGCCGGACCATGCCCGTCGAGCGTCGCGCGGAGGTCGTCGCACTCACCGCGCGGCACGGGGTCTGGCTGGTCGAGGACGACCCCTACGGCGAGCTGCGCTACCGGGGTTCCGACGTCGCACCGCTCGCCGCGCAGCCGGGCGCCGACGGCCACGTCGTCCACGTGGGCAGCTTCTCCAAGATCGCCGCTCCCGGGCTGCGGCTGGGCTGGCTGCGGGCGCCGTCCCGGCTGCTGCCGGCGCTGACCGTCGCCAAGCAGGCGGCCGACCTGCACACCTCGACCATCGACCAGGCGGCCGCGGCGGCCTGGTTCGGCACGGCCGACGTGGAGACCCACCTCGCCCGGCTGCGGAGCGCCTACCGGCGGCGCCGGGACGCGATGGTGGACGCGCTGCCGGCGGCCCTGCCGGCGGGCAGCACCTGGACCGAGCCGGACGGCGGCATGTTCGTCTGGGTCCGGCTGCCCCGCGGCGTGGACACCGCCGAGCTGCTGCCCCGGGCCCTCGCCGCCGACGTCGCGTTCGTGCCGGGGGCCGCGTTCTACGCCGGCGTCCCGGACCGAGCCACGCTGCGGCTGTCGTTCACCACGCACACGCCGGAGCGGATCGCCGAGGGCATGACCCGGCTGGGCACCGTCCTGCGCGGCTGCTGAGGCTCGCGGCCGACGAGGAACGCCCCGTTGCTGGGTCCCCTGACGGGGTCCCGGCAACGGGGCGTTCCTCGATGCGGCCCCCTCGCAGGGGTCCGGCCCGAGCGGAGCGAGGGCTGGGGGGCGAGGGGGTCCTCGTTCAGTCGGCGGGCTCGTCGACCCAGTCGGGGCCGTTGACCTCGCCCGGTCCGGCCAGGTCGGCGGCGTCCACGATCGTGTACGCGTAGCCCTGCTCGGCCAGGAACCGCTGCCGGTGCGCGGCGTACTCGCTGTCCAGCGTGTCCCGGCTGACCACGGTGTAGAAGTGCGCCTGCCGGCCGTCGGCCTTGGGGCGCAGCACCCGGCCGAGCCGCTGGGCCTCCTCCTGCCGGGAGCCGAACGTGCCCGACACCTGCACGGCGACCGCGGCCTCGGGCAGGTCGATGGAGAAGTTCGCGACCTTGGAGACGACGAGGGTGCGGATCTCACCGGTGCGGAAGGCCTGGAACAGTCGCTCCCGCTCCTTGTTCGTCGTCGACCCCTGGATCACCGGGGCGTCGAGGGCAGCGCCCAGCTCCTCCAGCTGGTCCAGGTAGGCGCCGATCACCAGCGACGGCTCGTCGGGGTGGCGCTCCAGCACCCGGCGGATCACCGGCAGCTTCGACTGCGCGGTCGCCGCGATCCGGTAGCGCTCCTCGGGCTCGGCGACCGCGTAGGTCATCCGCTCCTCGTCGTCCAGGCTGACCCGCACCTCGACGCACTCGGCCGGCGCGATGTGCCCCTGCGCCTCGATGTCCCGCCACGGGGCGTCGTAGCGCTTGGGCCCGATCAGGGAGAAGACGTCGTCCTCGCGCCCGTCCTCGCGCACCAGCGTCGCGGTCAGGCCCAGCCGGCGGCGGGACTGCAGGTCGGCGGTGAGCCGGAAGATCGGCGCGGGGAGCAGGTGCACCTCGTCGTAGACGATCAGGCCCCAGTCCTGGGCGTCGAAGAGGTCCAGGTGCCGGTACTCGCCCTTCCGCCGGGTGGTGATCACCTGGTAGGTGGCGATGGTGACCGGCCGGATCTCCTTGCGCTCCCCGGAGTACTCGCCGATCTCCTCCTCGGTCAGCGTGGTGCGGGCGATGAGCTCGCGCTTCCACTGCCGGCCGGAGACGGTGTTGGTGACCAGGATCAGCGTGGTCGCCTTGGCCTCGGCCATCGCCGCGGCGCCGACCAGGGTCTTCCCGGCGCCACAGGGCAGCACGACGACGCCCGAGCCGCCGGCCCAGAAGCCGTCGACGGCCTGCTGCTGGTAGTCGCGCAGGTGCCAGTCGGACTGGTCGAGCTCGATCGGGTGGGCCTGCCCGTCGACGTAGCCGGCGAGGTCCTCGGCCGGCCAGCCGATCTTCAGCAGCGCCTGCTTGAGCCGGCCCCGCTCGGAGGGGTGGACGACGACCGAGTCGGCGTCGATGCGCGCGCCCAGCATCGGGGCCACCCGCTTGCTGCGGACGACCTCCTCCAGCACGGCCTTGTCGGTGGTGGTCAGCGTCAGCCCGTGCACCGGGTGGTTGGCCAGGGTCAGCCGGCCGTAGCGGTCCATCGTGTCGGCGATGTCGACCAGCAGGGCGTGCGGCACCGGGTAGCGCGAGTACCGGACCAGCGCGTCGACAACCTGCTCGGCGTCGTGGCCGGCGGCGCGGGCGTTCCACAGCGCCAGCGGGGTGACCCGGTAGGTGTGCACGTGCTCGGGGGAGCGCTCCAGCTCGGCGAACGGGGCGATCGCCGCCCGGCACTCCTTGGACGACGGGTGGTCGACCTCGAGCAGCAGCGTCTTGTCCGACTGGACGATCAGGGGGCCGTCACTCACGCGTGCGCATCCTCTGTTCGGGGGCTCCGGCGCAGACGTGCGCGCCGGACTGTCCACGGTAACGCCGGAGGACGAGGTCCCCTTCCGCGCCGGGATGTGGGCCGCATTGCACGCTCTCCGAGTCCTTCGCACGCGGTGCAGCACGTGCAGAGCGCACGGAGAGCGTGCGATCCGCCCCGGTCAGACCCAGGCGGTGCGGCGCAGCGGCGGCTGGCCGCCGCCGGTCTTCTGCAGCAGCACCTGGTTGACGCCCATGTCCCCGGCCTCGAAGGCCAGCGCGCAGGCGGCCATGTACAGCCGCCAGACCCGCGCGCGGCCCTCGCTGGAGGCGGCGACGGCAGCGGACCAGTTCTGCTCCAGCAGTCGTACCCAAGCGCGCAGGGTGAGCGCGTAGTGCTGGCGCAGCGCCTCGACGTCGAGCACCTCGAGGTCGGCGGACTCCAGCAGACCGACCGTCTCGCCCAGCCCGAGCAGCTCCCCGTCAGGGAAGACGTAGCGCGCGATGAAGGTGTCGGGGTCGGGGGTGGTCGTACCGGCGTTCCAGTTGATCGCGTGGTTGAGCAGCCGGCCGCCGGGGCGCAGCAGGGCGCGCAGCTGGGCGACGTACTCGGGCATCTGGGCCCGGCCGACGTGCTCGGCCATGCCGATCGAGCTGATCGCGTCGAAGGGCTCGTCGTCGACGGACCGGTAGTCCTGCACCCGGATGTCGATCCGGTCGGTCAGCCCGGCCTCGGCGACCCGCTTGCGGGCCATCCGGGCCTGCTCCTCCGACAGCGTGATCCCCACGACCTCGGCGCCGTACCGCTGGGCTGCGTGGATGGCCATCGAGCCCCAGCCGCAGCCGACGTCCAGCAGTCGCGCGCCCTCGGTGAGGCCCAGCTTGCGGCAGACCAGGTCGAGCTTGGCCTCCTGGGCGGCGTCCAGCCCGGTCTCCGGGGTGGCCCAGACGGCGCAGGAGTAGACCATCGAGGGGCCGAGGACCAGCTCGTAGAAGTCGTTGCCGACGTCGTAGTGGTGGGCGACCGCTGCAGCATCGCGGGACCGGGAGTGCCGTCGTCCGGCCCGCCCCAGGTCGACCTCCTCGGCCGGGGGTGCCGGTTCGGGGCCGATGGCCCCCAGGGCCACCGCTGTGCCGAGCAGGCCGAGCCGCTCGCGCCAGGTGGGCGGGGCCATCGGGCCGGTCTCGCCCAGCCGGCCGGCGGAGCGCAGTGCGGCGAAGGTGGCGAAGACGTCACCCTCGATGTCGATGTCCCCGGCGACGTAGGCCCGGGCCAGACCGAGCTGGCCGGGTGACCACACCAGCCGCCTCAGCGCCCGCCGGGAGCGGATCGCCAGCACCGGTGCGCCGGGCGGACCGGCCAGGGAACCGTCCCAGCCGCGCAGTCGCAGGGGTGGCTCCGCCGTCCCCAGCACCGCACCCAGTGCCGCTGCCAGCCGATCGGCGACCGTTCGCTGCCTCGTCATCTCCACGCTCCTCAGCCGTGGCGGCAACCAGCGGGCCTCCGGGGACCTGCAGCCCGGCAGTCTGGTTGCACATGCCAACTGATCCGCGCAACGCCGGGCGGGTGGTTGATCATCCCGGACTCACCCGATCAAGGGAACAGAGATCAGGACGGCGTGGCCGCGTCCTCCGCGCCGACCAGGGCGACCGAGGTGATCCGGTGGACGGCGAAGGTGCGGCTCTCCCCGCGCCCCTCGTCGAACCCCTGCAGGAACCCGCCGGCCAGCGAGACCGGCTGGACGACCCGCTGGCTGCCGCTGCCCTGCGCGTCGACGTAGCCCAGCCAGACGGCCAGGCCCTCGCGCACGGCCCGGCTCAGCAGCTCCAGCGTGCTCGCGGTGGTCACCCCGGGCACCTGGCGGACCGGCTCGGTGCGCCGGGCGGCGAGGGCGGCGTCCCCGGCCCGGATCTCGCGCACCGTCGCAGCGACGTCGTCCGGCGCGAGCGGGCGGGGGCCGACTGCAGCCACCGTGCCAGGACGACGACCGGCCGCCCGCGGGGGCGCCTTCGGCCGGGTCAGCACCGCGCCACCGGAGGACTCCCCGGCCGGCGCGTACCCGGCGGCCCGCAGCACGGTGAGCACCTCGTCGGCGCCCAGCCCGCTGACCAGCACCCCCGGGGCCAGTCGGCGGAGCTCTGCGCCGGCGGTCCGCCGGTCGCTGAGCACCTGGGAGACCAGGCCGTGGTCGTCGGAGCGGACGTAGCACTCGATCGCGCCCACCCGCAGCCGCCCGTGCTGGCGGGCCACGTCGTCGATCAGGAACTCCAGCGCCTGCGGCACCGGCGTGCGGGAGGCGCGGGTGAAGAGGTCCTGCAGCTCACCGGCCGACCAGCCGAAGTCGAGCGCCCGCCGGATGCTCGCGTCGGACACCCGGTACACCGTGGCCCCACCCGAGGACTCGACGTCGGCGACGACCGCGAGCGTGGCGGCCAGGTCGGCCACCAGCGGACCGGGGGCGATCAGCGACAGGTCGGGCTGGGCGAGCACGTGGTCGACCGGGGCCGGCAGCAGCCCGCGCATGGCGTCCGCAGCGTCGTCCTCCCCGCCGGTGAGCAGGGCGCGCCCGCCGCTGCTCAGCACGCCGCCGACCAGCACCCCCAGGCGTTCGGCCTCGGCCAGCAGGTCGGGGACCGGGGCGAGCCGGTCGGCCCGCCGCGGGGTGCGCCAGCGCAGCAGCGCCACCAGCTCCGGGGCGGTCAGGCCGTGCCCGCGAGGGAACTCGGCCAGCACGCCCAGCGCCGACCGCCGCAGCGTGGGCGCGGTCTGCCGGACGACGTCGGGGGACAGCACGTTGACCGCCTTGCCGGCCACGTCGCGCTGGCCCACCAACGAGATCAGCCGGACGCTGGCCAGCCAGCCGGCGGCCAGCAACGCCCAGCGGTCGGCGAGGTCCTGCTCGCGCCACGCGTCGTACCCGCGGGTCGGCAGCCACTCGTCGCGCTGCGCGCCGCCGACGTCCAGCAGGCCGGCGGCGTGCGCGACCTCGACCAGGAAGGCGAGGTCGGCCTCGCCGATGCGCAGCTCCTTGGCCAGCCGCTTCTGGTCCCGCACGCCGAGCCCGCCGCTGCGCAGCAGCCCGGCCGGTTCCTCCTCCAGTGCGGTGAGCACGTCGTTCACCCGGCTGAGCACCTCGAGTGCGGCACCGGCGGCCTGCCGGTCGGCGATCGCCGGGTCCCGCTCGCTGACCTCCGGCTCCGGACGCAGCCTCGGGGGGCCGAGCGGGCGGTCGCCGCGCAACGCCAGGCCGATCTCGCGGGGCAGCTCGACGTTGACCGCGTCGATCCGGGCCAGCAGCCCGGCCTGCAGCAGCCGGCGGGCCGGGCTCAACGCCCCGTCGCTGCTGTCCGGGAGGTGGCCGACCGGGCGGTCGCCGGCCAGCCGCTCGAGCACCGTGCGCTCGTCGGCGGCCAGGTCGGCGAGCGTGCCGGGCAGGTCGCGGGGGAGGGGGACCCGCAGGTCGGTGGCCCGGCGGCCGAGCCCGGCGGGGTAGCGGACCGCCCGGCGCACCGGCTCGGGGGCGTGCAGGTCGGCGTCGCCCCAGAGCAGCGCCCGGCCGGTCAGCGTCTCGACGGCGGCGTCGACCACCTCGGCCGGCACGTCGGGCAGGAGCCCGGGCAGCTCCGTGCGCGGGACGCCGTCGGTGGGGGAGAGCAGCACCGCGTCGAGCACCTGCAGGGTCGCGGCGTCCAGCTCGTCCAGCGCGCGGTCGACCGAGACGGGCACCGCGAGCCGGGTCGCCAGCCCGACCACGTCGGAAGGAGCCGGGCGCGCGACGTCGGGCCGGGCCACCAGGAGGGTGCCCAGCTGCTCGTCGGTGCGGGTGCGCAGCCAGGCGGCGAGCGTGGCGGGCTGGTCCGTGGGCATCCGCTCCACGCTACGTCGGCCGGTGCCGGTGCTGCTCCCGCGGCCGGTGCAACTCACTCGCCCGGTGGGGCGGGCAGTGGCTAGCGTCGCGCCCGTGGAGCCCCGACCGCCGTCCCGGGCTGTGCTGTCCGCCTTCGGGTTGAGTGGGGAGCCGGTGCTCCTCACTGGCGGCCAGGGTGGCACCTTCACCGCCGGTGACGCTGTGCTCAAGCCGTCCACCGATGCCGTCCTCGACGAGTGGACGGCCAGGTTGACGACCGACCTGACACCGGACGGGTTCCGGGTCGCCCGTCCCCTGGCAGCTGGGACGGCTCACGTCGTCGATGGCTGGACCGCCTGGGAACGGGTCGCCGGTGAGCACCGTCTCCACGGCGGGCCGTGGCGGGAGGCCCTGGCCGTGGCCGGCCGCTTCTCCGCGGCGCTCCGGGCCGTCGACCGGCCGCTGCCCGAGCTCCCCGACACGGTGTGGAAGCGGGCCGACCGGATGGCCTGGGACGAGATCCCGGCGGCCTGGTGGGGCCCGGGGACGGAGGTGCTGGACCGGCTGCAGGCACGGAAGCGGCCGGTTGCGGCCGCCGAGCAGCTGGTGCACGGGGACCTCGCCGGGAACCTGCTCTGGCACCCGGCACTGCCGCCGGCGGTCATCGACCTCACCCCTTACCGCCGTCCCGCCGGCTACGCCAGCGCCCTGCTCGTGGTGGACGCGGTGGTCGGGTACGGGGCCGACCCGGACCTGGTCGACGAGGTCGCCGACCGGGCTGAGTGGGACCAGCTCGTGCTCCGTGCGCTGCTGTTCCGGCTGATCACCGACGACCTCTTCCTCCGCGAGTTGGCACCCGGGGGACCGGCCTCGGAGAGATGGGGTGAGCGGGACGTCCGCAGGCGCATGGCGTGCGCCCGGCCTCTCCTCACGTGGCTGGACGGCTGAGTCGACAGGTGCGGTGGCGGGCTCTGTCACCATCCCGGGGTGCCCGCGCTCGACGACCCGCAGACCCGCACCGACCTGGCCGCGCTCCGGGCGGGTGCGCTGCGCTGGCTGGCCGGTGGTGTGGTCGCCGTCGCCCTGGGGTGGCTGATGGGCGCCGCCGTCATCCGGATCACCGCCGACGGCGGGGCGCGGCCGCCGTTCGCCGGGCTGATGGTCGTGCTGCTCGCCGTCGGCGGGCTGGTCGTGGCCGTCGTCGGACTGGGCGCCTGGCTGCGCGCCCGCCGGTGGACCGCAGCCCTGGCCCGGGAGCCGTGGCAGCACGGGCGGTTGCGGATCGCCGGCCCGGCGCTGCTGCAGGTCGAGCCGGCCGGGTACGACGAGCTCACCGACGAGGCGCTGCAGCTGCAGCTGATGTCCACGGCGGTCTGGCGCACCCGTGCGGTGCAGCGGCTGGACGGCGCCGAGGTGCGCTACGCCGAGGTCTCCCCGCGGGAGTGGCTGCTCACCGCCGACGGCGCCGGCACGGTCTACGGCGCCCGGCGGGCCGGCCGGCGCTGACCCCTCCCAGCGACACGGTGACCCCGTGGCGTGCGTGAGCCGGGTGCGACGCGGGAAGATGACGACGGAGACACCCGGGCAGCACTCCCTGGCCCGGCAGAGCAACTGGAGGCGTCATGTCCAAGCGCAAGGCGAAGCACGCCCACCTGGTCGAGCCGACCTGGGGGCAGTCGAGCGGCGACGGTCCGCCGGTGACCGAGCTGGTCAGCGAGATGGCCGGCGGTCTCTCCCCGTTCGGTGAGGACCACGCCTTCCCGCTCCCGCCGGAGCGGCTGCGCTACGCCCACCCGGTCGACAAGCCCAACCGGGCCGGCCTGATGGCGGGCGAGGGCCGGTGACGGCTCCCGCGCTGCCGTCCTACAGCAGCGGCACCTCGACGGTGCCCCTGCTGGGCGACACGATCGGGGACGACCTCGATCGGACGGCAGCGCGGGTGGGCGACCACGAGGCGCTCGTCGAGTGCGCCACGGGCCGCCGCTGGACCTACCCCGAGCTGGTCACCGAGGTCGACGCCTGCGCACTCGGCCTGGACGCCCTCGGCGTCGCCAAGGGCGACCGGGTGGGCATCTGGGCGCCGAACTGCGCCGAGTGGGTCTTCGTGCAGTACGGGACGGCGAAGCTCGGCGCCGTCCTGGTCAACATCAACCCCGCCTACCGCACGCACGAGCTGTCCTACGTGCTGCGCCAGGCGGGCATCTCGGTGCTGGTGGCCGCGCCGGAGTTCAAGGGCAGCGACTACCGCGCCATGGTCGACGAGGTGCGCGGGGACTGCCCCGACCTGCGCGAGGTCGTCTTCCTCGGTGACGAGGAGTGGACGCAGCTGCTGGACACCGGCCGGGCGGGTGACCGGGCCCGGCTGGCCGAGCGGGCGGCGCAGCTCTCGCCCGACGACCCGATCAACATCCAGTACACCTCCGGGACGACGGGCTTCCCCAAGGGCGCCACGCTCACCCACCACAACCTGCTCAACAACGGGTTCTCCGTGGGCGAGGGCTGCGGCTACACCGAGGCCGACCGGGTCTGCATCCCGGTGCCCTACTACCACTGCTTCGGCATGGGGATGGGCAACCTGGGCTGCACCTCGCACGGCGCGACGATGGTCATCCCGGCGCCCGGCTTCGACCCCGCGGCGACGTTGCGGGCGGTGCAGGACGAGCGGTGCACCTCGCTCTACGGCGTCCCGACGATGTTCATCGCCGAGCTGGCGCTGCCGGACTTCGCCTCCTACGACCTGTCCAGCCTGCGCACCGGGATCATGGCGGGCTCGCCGTGCCCGGTCGAGGTGATGAAGCGGGTGGTCGAGGAGATGGGGATGGCGGAGGTGACCATCTGTTACGGCATGACCGAGACCTCCCCGGTGTCCACCCAGACCGCCGCCGAGGACGACCTGGAGCGGCGGACGTCGACCGTCGGGCGGGTGCACCCGCACCTGGAGGTCAAGGTGGTGGACCCGAACACCGGGCTGACCGTCCCGCGCGGGCAGACCGGTGAGTTCTGCACCCGCGGCTACTCGGTGATGCTGGGCTACTGGGACGAGCCGGAGAAGACCGCCGAGGTGCTCGACGCCGCCCGCTGGATGCACACCGGCGACCTGGCCGTGATGGACGACGCCGGCTACCTCAACATCGTCGGGCGGATCAAGGACATGGTCATCCGCGGCGGGGAGAACGTGTACCCGCGCGAGATCGAGGAGTTCCTCTTCACCCATCCCGACGTCGTGGAGGCCCAGGTGATCGGCGTCCCGGACGAGCGCTTCGGCGAGGAGCTGATGGCCTGGGTGCGCCTGCGGGCGGAGGCCGAACCGCTCACCGCGGAGGGGCTGCGCGCCTTCTGTGCCGGCAAGCTGGCCCACTACAAGGTGCCGCGGTACGTGAAGGTCGTCGACGCCTTCCCGATGACGGTGACCGGCAAGGTGCGCAAGGTCGAGATGCGCGAGACGTCGATCGACGAGCTGGGCCTGCAGGCAGCAGCCGCGCACCGGTTCGCCTAGCCGGCCGCCCGCTCCCGGCCCGGAAAGCGGTGGCCGCGGGGTGGCCGGCCGTGGTTAACCTGGCGGGCGCGCAGCCCACCGCGGCTGCCGACGCCACCGGCCGCGACGGCCGGGACCAGGAACGACTGACTGAGGGATCGACGTGCCCAGCGGCAAGGTGAAGTGGTTCAACGCGGAGAAGGGCTTCGGCTTCCTCGCCCACTCGGACGGCCCGGACGTGTTCGTGCACAAGGACGCGCTGCCCGCCGGCACCACCGAGCTCAAGCCCGGCCAGCGCGTGGAGTTCGGCATCGTCCAGGGCCGCCGGGGTGACCAGGCGCTGCAGGTGCAGGTGCTCGACCCGTTGCCGTCCGCGGTCGCCGGCACCCGGAAGAAGCCCGACGACCTGGTGCCGATCATCGAGGACCTGATCACGCTGCTGGACGGCGTCTCGGAGGGTCTGCGGCACGGGCGCTACCCCGACAAGCCGATGGCCCGCAAGGTCGCCGCGGTGCTGCGCGCGGTCGCCGACGACCTCGACGCCTGACGGCGGACCCCACTGCCCCCCGCCACCCGCAGGCCCGCGGCGGGCTCCTGCAGCGGGGCCGTCAGCCGGCGGGGCTGGTGGTCGTGTCGGCGCGGATGAAGCCCACCGGCCAGGCGCCGGAGAGCCCCTCGCAGGCGTCGGTGTCGGAGTCCTCCACGACCACCAGGTAGTAGGTCGGGGGGACGACGTCGGAGGTGTTGATGTCGTCGAGGACGGCGGTGCCGGCCGGCACGTCGATGTCGCCGATCCGCTCCTCGAGCCGCTCGTCGAACACCTGGACGCTCCAGCCGGCCTCGGCCACCACGTCGGGCACCTCCAGCACGATCTCGGTGTCCGGCGCGACCTCCAGGTACGTCGGCTCGGTCCGGTAGCGCTGCCCCTCCCCGTCCAGGCAGTACTGGGTCGGGTCGACGGTGATCGGGTCACCCCCGGCCTGCACGGTGACCGAGGGGGCGGTCCCGCCGTCGTCCCCGGCAGTTCCGCCGGAGCTGCCGGAGTCCCCGCACCCGGTGAGCAACAGCACCCCGCTCAGCAGTGTCGTCCCCGATGCCCGTGCTGCCCCGTTCACGCTGTTGCCTCCCGATCGGTGGTGCGGATGACCCGGCGGCTGCGCAGGCTCCCGAGGGTGCGGCCGACGGCGAGCACCGGCAGCGCCGCAGCCACGGTGGAGCCCCGTCGGCCGGTGGTGGCCGGCGCGATCCCCAGCTCCCCGCGTGCGTGGGGTGGGGGAGTCGAGCACACGCCCATGGTGCCGCAGCCGCCTGTGCGCGCGGCGGGGGGAAGACGCCTCCCTGGCCGGGACGCCCTTGCCGTCATCGGCGACAATGGGGGACGTGTCCGACTCAACTCCTGCCGCCGCGTCCCCTGGCTCCTCTCCCGACGAGGTGCTGGCCGCTGCGGTCGAGCAGGCCCGGGCCGCCGCGATCGAGGTGGCCGGTGACCCGGCGGCGGTCGGCGAGCACCTGGGGGTGACCCCGGAGGCGCTCGGTGAGCAGGCCGACCCCGCGCTCGGCGTCGTCGGCACGCACTCCTTCGCCGCCACCCTGCTCGGTTACGCCGGGTGGCACTGGGCCGTGACGCTGGCCGCGGTGCCCGGCGCCGATGAGGTCACCCTCGACGAGGTCGTGCTGCTCCCGGGTGACTCGGCGCTGCTCGCCCCGGCGTGGGTGCCGTGGCACGAGCGGCTGCGCCCCGGCGACCTGTCGGTGGGCGACGTCCTGCCCTCCACCGAGGACGACGCCCGGCTGGTGCCCGCGTACCTGGCCGACGACGACTCCGCCGAGGACCCGGCCGGCCGCGTCGTGGCCGAGGAGCTGGGCATCGGCCGGGAGCGGGTGCTCTCACCCGAGGGGCGGATCGAGGCCGCGGAGCGCTGGCGCGACGGGGACTTCGGGCCGCGCTCGTCGATGGCCCGGCACGCCCCCGGCCCCTGCTCGACCTGCGGTTTCTACCTGCCGCTGGCCGGTTCGCTCCGGCTGTCGCTCGGCGCCTGCAGCAACGCGTACGCCCCGGCCGACGGGCACGTCGTCACCGCCGACTACGGCTGCGGTGCGCACAGCCAGGCCAGCCTGGAGCGCACCGACGGCGAGCCGGCCGAGTTCACCCCCACGGCGCGCTACGACACCGCGGACTTCGACGTCATCTGAGCGCGGCGCATCGCACGCTCTTCGCCCGCTCTGCACGTCCTGCAGCACGTGCACTGGGCGTGCAACGGGGCAGGTCGTCTCAGCGCTGGCCCTGCCAGCGCATGAGCGCCAGTCCGAGGCCGGGCAGCACGACGCCGGCCACGCAGGTCCAGGTCCAGACCGGGTCGACCCGGTCGCCGAGGAAGAGCAGCACCACGAGGGCGATCGCCCACAGCGCGGTACCCGTCAGGACCACTCGCACCGTGTCGACCTGCAGGGGCGGCGGAGAGGGCCGGGACGGAGCGGGCACCCCCCGACCCTAGGCCGCTGAACTGCAGGTCGGAACGGTGGTCCGTCCGACGCGCCCGGGCGGTGTGGCACGCTGTCGCCGCTCGATGCCACCCGCACCGGGCGGCCCGCCGGGGACGTCGACCCCGCCGGAGCCGCGCCGGTCGCCGTCCCCGGGGGTCCACCCATGCCCGACAAGTCCCGCAAGCGTGCCCGCAAGGTCGTCAGTGGCACCGGTGCGACCGCAGTCGGCTCCGCGCCCGCACCGGCCGACGCCGGGACCCCCGCAGAGGTCGTGACCGGCCCCCGGCGCAGCGCCGGACCGAGGGTGCGCCCCAAGAACGGGCTGGACCGCTACTTCTCGATCACCGAGCGGCGGTCCACGGTCGCCCGTGAGGTGCGTGGTGGCTTCACGACGTTCTTCGCGATGGCCTACATCGTCGTGCTGAACCCGATCATCCTGTCCGGCGCGGACGTCAACGGGAACACCTTGCCGTTCGCCTCGGTCGCCGCCGTCACGGCGTTCGTGGCCGGCGTGCTGACCATCGCGATGGGCATCGTGGGGCGCTACCCGTTCGCGCTGGCCACCGGCCTGGGCATCAACGCGATCGTCGCCGTCTACGCCGCCACCCAGCTCACCTGGCCCGAGGTGATGGGGCTGGTCGTGCTGGAGGGCCTGCTGATCGCCGTGCTGGTGCTCACCGGCTTCCGCCGGGCGGTGTTCGAGGCGATCCCGGCCCAGCTGAAGATCGCCATCGCGGTCGGCATCGGCTTCTTCCTGACCATCATCGGGCTGTCGGACGCCGGGGTCATCCGGCCCGGTTCGCCGCTGATCAGCTTCGGCGTCGGAGGCCAGCTGGCGGGGTGGCCGATGCTCACCTTCGTCGTCGGCCTGCTGCTCACCAGCGTGCTCGTCGTCCGGAAGGTCCGGGGCGGCCTGCTCCTCGGCATCGTGATCACGACGCTGTTCGCGATCGTGGTCGAGGCGATCGCCGGCATCGGGCCGCGGGTGGGCCCCGACGGCAACGAGCTGGACCCGCGGGGCTGGGCGCTGCAGGTGCCCTCGTGGCCCGACGACTGGTTCGGCCTGCCCGACCTGTCGCTGATCGGCAACTTCTCGCTGTTCGGGGGCTTCGACCGGATCGGCGTCCTGGCCGCTCTGCTCATCGTCTTCTCGATCATGATCGCCGACTTCTTCGACACCGTCGGCACCGTGACGGCGGTGGGCGCCGAGGGTGACCTGCTCGACGAGGACCGCAACCTGCCCCGCTCCCAGCCGGTCCTGCTGGTCGACTCGCTGGCCGCGGCGGCCGGTGGTGCCTCCAGCATCTCGTCGAACACCACCTACATCGAGAGCGCCGCCGGCGTCGGGGACGGCGCCCGCACCGGCCTGGCCAGCGTCGTCACCGGCCTGGTGTTCCTGGTGGCCGCCTTCTTCACGCCGCTGGTGCAGGTGGTGCCCTCCGAGGCCGCCGCACCGGTGCTGGTGATCGTGGGCGCCATGCTGATCAGCCAGATCCGCGACCTGTCCTGGGACGACATGTCGCTGGTCATCCCCGCCTTCCTGACGATCGCCCTCATGCCGTTCACCTACTCGATCACCAACGGGATCGGTGCCGGGGTGGTCAGCTTCGTGCTGCTGCGGTTGGCGGTCGGCCGCGGTCGCGACGTGCACCCGCTCATGTGGGTGGTGGCCGCCGTCTTCGTCGTCTACTTCGCACTCGAGCCGATCCAGCAGCTCTTGTGAGCGATTGCTGGTCGCATCTCGTTAGGCAGGCTTTCTACTCCGGTTAAGGTGGCAGACGTGGCACGGACGACGCTGGACACCGCGGCGCTCGCCCACGACCTGCGGCTGGCCGTCATGCGGTTCTCCCGGCGGCTGCGCAACCAGCGGGTGGACACCTCGGTGACCCTCACCCACCTGGCGGCGCTGTCGACCCTCAAGCGGCACGGTGCGATGAGCCCGGGTGAGCTGGCCGCGCACGAGCGGGTGCAGCCGCCGTCGATGACCCGGGTGGTCGTCGCGCTGGAGTCCCGTGGGCTGGTCACCCGCACCCCGCACCCCACCGACGGCCGGCAGGTGGTCATCGACCTGACCGCGGAGGCCGAGGAGCTCCTGACCGAGGAGGTCCGGGCCCGCGAGGCGTGGTTGGCCGGCCGGCTCCAGGAGCTGTCCGCCGAGGACCGCACCGTGCTGCGCGAGGCCGCGGTGATCATGGAGAAGCTCGCCAGTGGGTGACCTCGACGCCTCCTGACCGCACGGAGCGCGCCGGCATGTTCCGGGCGCTGCGCGTCCACAACTTCCGGCTCTACGTCTCGGCCAACCTGGTCAGCCAGACCGGTACCTGGATGCAGCGCATCGGCCAGGACTGGCTGGTGCTGCAGCTGTCGGGGGACAGCGGCGTCGCACTGGGCATCACCACCGCCCTGCAGTTCGGGCCGACGCTGTTCTTCAGCTTCTACGGCGGGGTGCTGGCCGACCGGTACGACAAGCGCCGGGTGCTGATGATCACCCAGGCCGTCATGGGCGCGCTCGCCCTGACGCTGGGCCTGATGGTCGCCGCCGACGCGATCGCGCTGTGGCACGTCTACCTGCTGGCCCTGGGCCTGGGCGTGGTGTCCTCGCTCGACGTCCCGGTGCGCCAGTCGTTCGTCTCGGAGATGGTCGGCTCGGACCTGCTGGCCAACGCGGTGAGCCTGAACTCCACGGTGTTCAACAGCGCCCGGCTCGTGGGCCCCGCGGTGGCCGGGGCGCTGATCGCGGTCTCGGGCGGGGACACCGCCCCGGCGTTCCTGGTGAACGCCGCCACCTACGCGTCCACCATCGCCGCGCTGGCCGCCATGCGGGTCGGGGAGCTCAGCCGCAGCACGCCGGTCGCCCGCTCGCGCGGCCAGCTCCGGGAGACGCTGGTCTACACCCGGCAGCACCCGGACCTGCAGCTCGCGATGCTGCTCGCGTTCTGCGTGGGCACCTTCGGCTTCAACACCCAGATCACCATCGCGCTGATGGCCCGAGAGGTGTTCGACCTGGGCGCCGGGGCGTTCGGGCTGCTCTCCACCGCCTACGCCGTCGGCTCGCTGTCCGGTGCGCTGCTGTCGACCCGGCGCAGCACCCGGCCGCTGCAGCGGTTCCTCATCGTCTCCGCCGTCGCGTTCGGGTTGCTGCTCGTGGTGAGCGGGCTGATGGGCAACTACTACGCGTTCGCCGCCGTCCTCATCCCGACCGGCGCGGCGGCGCTGGTGTTCAGCGTGGCCTGCAACAGCTTCGTGCAGCTGGGCGTGGACCCGCACATGCGCGGCCGGGTGCTGGCGCTGTACTTCATCTGCTTCATGGGTGGGACGCCGGTCGGTGCGCCGCTGATCGGCTGGGTCTCCGAGCGTTTCGGTGCGCCCTGGGGGTTCATCGGCGGCGGCCTGGTCGTCGTGGTGACGGCGGTCGCGGCGGGGGCGGTGCTCTCCCGGGGCCGGCAGGTGCGCCTGGAGCTGCACGTCCGCCCACCCAGCATGCAGCTGCACGTCGCGGCTGCCACGTCGCCGACCCGCGCCGCCGGGCTGGCCGCGGCGGCCGACGGCGAGCCGCCCGGGGAGCAGGGGACGCGCGACCAGGTGCGCTGAGACGCGCGCATGTGAGTGATCGAACGATTGCATCGCGTGACCGGCGCGGTAGCGCACAGCGTTCGCATTGTCACAGGGCGGTGTCCGACGTACTTTCGGTACGTGCCCTCGGGAGGGTCTGTCTCCGCGCAAGCCGGGGCGTCGTTGCTGCAGCTGGGTGGCACCGTCGCCCTCTTGGTCGTGGGCGTGGCCGTCCTGGTCCTGCTGCTCCGCTGGGCCACCGGCCAGCTCCAGGCCGACCGGGCGGCCCGCCGCCGCACCCGGGCCCTCCCCGAGTCCGCCGCCCGCCCGGCCGCCCGCCTCCCCGCTGCGGCACCGCCCCGCCGCCGGGCCACCGGCTCCCATCCCGCCGGGCGTCGGGTGCCGCGGAACACGCTGGCGAGCGGGCCGACCGAGCGCCCGCATCGGCCGCTGGAGCGGGTCGCGGCCGACCTCCGCCGGCTCGCCCGCGAGCTCGCCATGGTGCCCGGCGGGATGCCGATGGAGCGCCGCCGCGGCCTGCTGGCCGCCTACGACGACCTGCTCGTGGAGGCCGCTGTGCTGCTCGAGGTGCCCCAGCAGCTGACGGAGGTCCCCGAGGAGGCCCGCGAGTTCGAGCGGATCCGGCTGCTCGGGGCGCTGGAGGCCGCCGGGCTGGTGGTGACCGGCTGACCGAGTCGGCACCCCGGCTCCCCTCGGCCGGCCGGCTGTTCCTCGCCGTCGACCCGCCCGCACCGGCCGTCAGCGACCTCGACCGGGCGCTCCAGCCACTGCGTCCGGCCCCCGGTGCGCCCCGGTGGACGCCGACGTCCCGCTGGCACCTGACCCTGGCGTTCCTCGACGAGGTGCCGGCGCCGCTGCTGACCCCCTTGCGCGCGGCGGTGGCCCCTGCGGTCGCCCGCACGCCGCCGATGTCCCTGCAGCTGGCCGGTGGTGGGCGGTTCGGGTCGCGGCGCCGTCCCACGGTCTGCTGGGTCGGGCTGGGCGGTGACGTGCCGGAGCTGACCGCGCTCGCCGGGCGGCTGGCCGCGGCCGCCCGGGCCGTCGGCCTCCGGGTCGAGGACCGGCCGTTCCGGGCGCACCTGACCGTGGGACGGTGGCGGCCCGGCCAGCCGGCGGACGGCGACCTGCCCGACCGGCTCGCCGGCTACCGCGGCCCGGTCTGGCCGGTGCGCGAGGTGGTGCTGTGGCGCAGTCACCTCGGCTCCGAGCCGCGCTACGAGCGGACGGCAGCCTGGCCGGTCGGCTGAGCCCTGCACCTGCGATCGTGGTCGGCCTGGCACGCTGTCCGCCGTGCCGCAGACCGATCCCCGTTCCGCGTTCGACACCGCGACCGCCGTCGCCCGCACCGAGGGCGGTGGCCTGGTCGCCGACCTCGACCCGGGGTGGGACGTCGGCGGCGGCATCCTGAACGGCGGGTACCTGCTGTCCGTCGCCGGCCGGGCCGCCGTCCTGGAGTCGCCGCACGCCCACCCCGTCGCACTGTCGGCCAGCTACCTGCACGCCGCCGCGGCCGGTCCGGCGACGCTCACCGTCACCCCGGGGCCGGCCGGCCGGACGCTCGCCCACTCGGCCGTCGTGCTGGCCGACGCCGCCGGGCCGGCGGTGACCGTCCAGGCGACGACGGCGACGCTCACGGCCGATGACGCGGCCTTCTCCTCGCCGATGCCGACCGCGACCCCCGTGCAGGACTGCTTCTCCATCGCCGAGAACGCCCACCTGGCGCCGTCGTCGGTGTCGGTGCCGGGGCTCACCCAGCGGGTCGACGTCCGGCTGGACCCGCTGACCGCCGGCTGGGCGCTGGGGCAGCCGGGGGAGGAGCCGATGATGCGGGCCTGGCTGCGGTTCGCCGACGGCCGCGAGCCCGATCCGCTGGCGCTGGTCACCTTCGCCGACGCGCTGCCGCCGACGTCGTGGGCGATCGGGCTGTTCGGCTGGGCGCCCACGGTGCAGCTGCAGGTGCTGGTCCGTGCGCTGCCGGCGCCGGGCTGGTGCCTGGTCGAGGCGCGGGCGAACGAGATCGCCGGCGGCTGGCTGGACGAGGACTACCGGATCTGGGACTCCACCGGCCGGCTCGTGGCGCAGAGCCGCCAGCTCGCCCGGGCGCCGCGCAGCTGACTCAGGCGTCCTCGCGGAGCACGCTCGCCGGGTCGGCGCGGTCGGCGGCCCGCTGGGCGTACAGCGCCGCGAGTCCGGCGACGGCGACGGTGGCCACCGCGGTGCCGGCGATCGCCGCCCAGGGCACGTCCAGCAGTGGCGTGGGCGGCCGCAGCAGGTCGACGTCCAGCCGCCGGTACACCAGCGCCACCGCCCCCGCCGCCAGCAGCGCGCCCAGCACGAGCCCGGCCACGGCGACACCGACCAGCTCGACGAGCAGCGAGCGCAGGTGCGCGCCCCGGGAGAGCCCCAGCCGGCGGGCCATCACGTAGCCGGAGACGCGGCTGCGGGAGCGGGCCTCCAGGTACAGCAGCAGCCCGCCGACGGCGATCACCCCGACGAAGACGGCGAGGGCGGAGAGGTAGCCGAAGGTCCAGGTGATGCCCAGGAAGTTGGCGCTCTCCTGCACCCCGCCGGGGGTGAGGACGCGGATGTTCTGCGCGCCGGCGTCGGTCAGGGCGTCGATCCCGGCGCCGAGGTCACCGTTCGTCCACAGCTCGGCGGCGGGCGCGGCCCCGGCGTTCCGGGTGATCTCCGGCAGCCGATCGGCATCGACGAGGACGACGGGGTCGTCGCTGCGGCGTCCGGGCAGCACCCGGGCCGTGGCGGTCACCTCGGCCGGCACCGCCGTGCTGCCGAGCCGGAGGTCGGGGTCCCCGGCCGGCAGCCCGGCGGCGACCACCGGCAGCCGCCCGTCCACGTCCGGGCCGGTCAGCGCCGCCAGCAGCTCGGCGAGCGGGCGGTCGGCGAAGGAGTCGTCCCAGAAGGCCGTGTCGGCGAAGTCATCGGGGTCGACGGCCAGCACCTGGACGTCCGTCCGCCCGTCGTCGCCGGCCACGGCACTGCCGTCGTAGCGGACGACGTAGGTGCCGGCCGCCTCCAGCGCCGGGGTCACCTCGAACCGGGTGACCGTGACGGCCGCCGCAGCCGCGCCGATCTGTACCCCGACCTTGGCGTCCAGGGTGGTCTGCGAGCTGGCGGTCAGCGTCGCGGTGTAGCCCAGCACGGCGACCGGGAGGGTGACCGCGACCAGCAGGGTGGCGGTGGCCAGCCGGGCGGCGGTGAGCCGGTTGACGGCGAGGAAGAGGGCGGGGGAGCGGCGTCCGGCCCAGCGGCGCAGCCGGGGCAGCAGCGCGGTGACCAGTCGGCCGAGCAGGACGGCGGTGCCGGCGATCGCCAGCAGCGGGAACGCGACCAGCAGTCCGTTCACCTGGGCCACGTAGGCGACGCTCACCACCGCGTCGCGGGACTGCAGCAGCAGCCAGCACCAGGCGGCGCCGAGCAGCAGGGCCAGCTCCCACGGCACCCGGGCCGGCCACCTCGGGGCCGCACCGAGCGGTCGCTCGGCGGTGCCGCGGGCCCGCAACCCGGCCACGGCCGAGGCCGCGCTTAGGCCGACCACGAAGGCGGCGACCCCGGCCCAGGCGGCTGCAGTGGTGGCCGAGGGGTCGAGGTCGTCCGCGGGGCCGAGCCCGGTGATGAGCACCCCGGACGCCGCCCAGCCCAGGGCCGCCCCGGCCAGCGCCGGCAGCCCGAGCTCCAACGCGGCCTTGCCAGCCAGCGGCACCGGCCCGACCCCACGTGCGGCGAGCAGCCGCACCTCGGTGGCCCGCCGGTCGGCCCAGAAGCTCCCGGCGGAGGCGACCAGGACCAGGGCGAGCAGGGCGCCGGCCACTGCGACCGGGACGACCGGGCCGCGCAGCCCGGACTCGATCAGCGCGGCGCGGTCCAGCACGTCGGGCAGCCGGTCGTTGGGCACGGCGACCGCGCGGACACCCGGCTCGAACTCCGACGCCATGCCACTGGCTGCGACGATCCGTTCCTGGGTCTCCCGCTGATCGCGTACGTCGCTGACCGACAGCGAGGAGGCGTCCACCGGCACCTGCTGCAGCCGGACGGCCCCGCCGGCCGCGGCAGTGGCGAGCCGGTAGAAAGTGCTCTCGTCGGTGACCAGGAGCATCGCCGGCGGGGCCCGGTTCGCGGAGGCCTCGTTGGAGAACAGCAGCCGGTAGTCGCACCAGTAGGGGTCGTCGGGGTTGGCGACGGCCAGGTCCTGGTAGATCCCGGCGACCGGTGCCTGCTGGGCGCCGAAGGCGAGCCGGTCCCCGACGGAGAGGCCATCCTGCTCGGCGACGCTCACCGGCACCCAGACCCCTGGTCCGTCGCCGGCCTCGACCACCTCGACGTTGTCCAGCGCGGTCGGGCGGTGGAACAGGGTGACCGGCTGCGCCAGCGCAGCGCCGTCCGGGCCGCGGGCGAGGACGCCGTCGGAGCCCGGGGAGGACGAGCCGATCCAGGCCGTGGCCAGCACCGGTTCGGCCGGCAGCCCGGCGTCCGCCCAGGCCTGCAGCAGCGACTCGTCGAGCTCCGGCCGGGTGCTGCCGTCGCCGCCGTCCTGCGGCTGCCCCTGCGGATCGACGAGAGCCGAGTTGACGCCGGTCTGCGGGCGGGCCACCTCGTCGCAGCGCTGGGCGAGCTGCTGCTGCAGGGCCGCGGAGCGGGCGGAGGAGAGGAACAGCGGGGCGGAGGCGACCGCGCAGGCGAGGATCGCCGAGGTCACCAGCACGGCGATGACGGCGGCCGGTTGCCGCAGCCCGAGCCAGGGTGCCCGGGTCCACGGCGCCAGCCGCCACAGCGGTGGCCGGCTCACGAGGGGGTGCCTTCGGTGACCACGCCGTCGCGCATGGACAGCACCCGGTCGGCGCGGCCCCAGGCGATCTCGTCGTGCGTGGCGATGAGCACCGCCGACCCCTCGCGGGCCGCGTCGGTGACAGCGTCGAGCAGCCGGTCGGCGTGCCCGCGGTCCTGGTGGGCGGTGGGCTCGTCAGCCAGCAGCACCGCCGGGCGCAGCAGCAGCGCCCGGGCGACGGCGATCCGCTGCTGCTCGCCGAGCGAGGCCTGGTGCGGGTAGCGGTCGGCGAGGTGGTCGACGCCGAAGGCGGTCAGCAGCGACCGGGCGCGGGGCTCGTCGGCGGCCAGGGTGCCGCTCAGCCGGGCCGGCAGCAGCACGTTGTCGGCCAGGCTGAGGTCGGCGACCAGCCCGAGGGCCTGGGGCACCAGCGCCAGGTCCCGCCAGCCGAAGCCGTCGGGACGGCGGTCGGCGAGCGGCCCCAGGTAGGCGAGCTCGCCCTCGTCGGCGGTCTCCCAGCCACAGAGCAGCGCGAGGAGCGTGCTCTTCCCGGACCCGGAGGGGCCGACGAGGGCGACGAACTCCCCGGGGTCGACCCGCAGGTCGACCCCGGCCAGCGCCGAGACGGTCTCCGCGCCGCGCCGGAACCGCTTGACCAGCCCGGTGCCCGTGAACCCGCCGGCCGGCTGCCGGCCCGGGGTCACAGGGTCACCAGTCGGCCGTGGTCCAGCCGCACGAAGCCGTCGGCGATGGCCATCACCCGGGGGTCGTGCGAGGAGATGACGAAGCCGACCCCGGCCGCGGCGAGGTCCTCCATCGCCACGAGCACCCGCTCGGCGGCCGCGGTGTCCAGCTCCGCCGTGGGCTCGTCGGCGACGACCAGCGCCGGGTCGCCGACGACGCCACAGGCCACCGCCAGGCGCTGCTGTTCTCCACCGGAGAGCTGCGCGGGGTGGTGGTCGGCGCGCTCACGCAGTCCCAGCCGGTCGAGCAGGGCGAGCGCCGCAGCTGCGGTGACCGGGGCGCCCCGCAGCGATGCGGCCAGCCGGACCTGGGCGACCGCGTCCAGGTAGGGCAGCAGGTTCTCGCCGGGGCGCTGGAAGAGGTAGGCGACCTGTCGCTGCCGCAGCGCCCGGCGGGCCCGGGCGCCCAGCTGGTCGACCCGCTGGCCGGCGATGAGCACCTCCCCGGCGTCGGGGGAGTCGATGCAGGCCAGCAGTCGCAGCAGCGAGGACTTGCCCGACCCCGACGGGCCGACGACCACGGTCACCTGGGCGCGGGGGATCGCCACGGTGACGTCGTCCAGCGCGGTCACCGACTCGCTCGCCGTCCGGTAGGTCTTGCGCACGCTGCGGCAGACGGCCGCCGGAGGGATCTCGGGTGCGGTGAACACCGGGTCGGCCAGCGGGTCGGCTGCGAAGGAGAAGGCCTCGTCGCTGGTCATCGAGGCGAGAGCCTAGGTGCTGGGCGCAACGACACCGGGGAGGTCGATGTCCCCGGTCAGGTAGCGCTGCACCGTGGGGCCGATCGCGGCGACCAGCTCGTCGGCCGACGCCGACGCCAGCGGCTCCACCCGCAGCACGTAGCGGGCCATCACCACCCCGATCAGCTGGGAGGCGACCAGGGAGCCCCGCGCCTCGCCCTCGGCGCGGGGCAGTCCGAGCGTGCCGACGACCCGGCGCAGCACCTGGGAGACCAGGAACTCCCGGAGCAGTCGCGCGGTCCACTCGTTGGTCACGGCCGACCGGACCAGGGCGAGCCCCGCCGCCCGGCCGGGGCCGTCCCACACCTGCAGCAGCAGCCGGACGACGCTGGCGCCGAGGTCCGCCGTCCCGCCGGCGAGCAGCTCGGGCAGCAGCTCCTCGGGGTCGGCCGGGGCCTCGATGGCGGCGAGGAAGAGCTTGTCCTTGCTGCCGAAGTAGTGGTGCACCAGCGCCGGGTCGACCCCTGCCGCGGTGGCGATCACCCGGATCGATGCGCCGTCGAACCCACGCTCGGCGAAGGTGGCCCGGGCCGCGGCGAGCACCGCCTCCCGGGTGTCGGGGTTGCCCGGACGTCGTCCGGTCGGGCGGGTGCGCCGTGGTCGTGCCGCCGGGTCGCTCAGCTGGTCCTCCTCCGCAGGGTGGCCGCCGCGAGCCCGAGGGCGAGCAGCGTCGCGCCGGCCACCACGCCGACGTCGACCCACATGGTGCCCGTCGCCTCCGCCGAGGCGCCCACCTCCTGCAGGGCCGCCACCGCGTAGCTCAGCGGCAGGACGTCGCTGACCGCCTGCAACCAGCCGGCCAGCTGGTCCCGCGGCACCAGCAGCCCGCAGAGGAAGAACTGGGGCAGCACGACCACCGGCATGAGCTGCACCGCCTGGAACTCGCTGCGGGCGAACGCACTGGCCAGCAGGCCCAGCGCCACTCCCAGGGCGGCGTCGACGACGGCGATGAGCACGACCAGGGACAGCGAACCGGTGACGTCCAGGTCGTAGACCGTGGTCGCGATCGCCACGGTGACCACCGCCTGCGCCGCCGCGGCCAACCCGAAGGCGAGGCCGTAGCCGAGCAGCAGGTCCAGCCGGGACAGCGGGGTGGTGAGCAGCCGTTCCAACGTGCCGGAGGTGCGCTCCCGCAGCATGGCGATGCTGGTCACCAGGAACATGACCACGAACGGGAAGACCCCGAGCATGGTCAGCCCGACCCGGTCGAAGGTGTCCGGCTGCCCGGGCGGGGTCGGCACGTCGGCCCACAGCAGGTAGAGCAGCCCGAGCAGGGCGCTGGGCAGTACCAGCAGCATCGCCACCGTGCGGTGGTCGTGCCGCAGCTGGCGGAGCACCCGGCCCGCGGTGGCGGAGGTCAGCCGCGGGGAGATCGCGGTGGTCATGCCGCCACCTCCTGCACCAGCGAGAGGAACGCCTGCTCCAGGTCGTCGGTGCCGGTCCGGGCGCGCAGCTCGGCCGGGGTGGAGTGGCTGAGCAGCCGGCCGTCGCGGAGCAGGAGCAGCCGGTCACAGCGACCGGCCTCGTCCATCACGTGGCTGGAGACGATCAACGTCGTCCCGGCCGCGGCGAGGGCGTGGAAGCGGCTCCACAGCTCCACCCGGAGCACCGGGTCCAGCCCGACGGTGGGCTCGTCCAGCACGAGCAGCTCCGGTTCGCCGACCAGGGCGCAGGCCAGGGAGGCCCGGCCCCGCTGCCCGCCGGAGAGGTCACCGACCAGTTGGCCGGCGGCGTCGGCCAGCCCGACGTCGGCGATGGCCGCATCGGCGGCTGCCGCTCCCCGCCCGTACAGGGCGGCGAAGTGGCGGGCGTTCTCCCGCACCGTGAGGTCGGCGTAGACGCTGGGCGCCTGGGTGACGTAGCCGACCCGGGACCGCAGCGCGGCCGAACCGGCGGGCCGGCCGAGCACGGTCACGGTGCCCGACCGGACCTGCTGGGCGCCGACGACGGCGCGCAGCAGCGTGCTCTTCCCGCTCCCGCTGGGTCCCAGCAGGCCGGTGACCTGCCCGGGCGGGACCGAGCACCCCACCTCGTGCAGGACCTGACGGGCACCGCGGTGCACGACGAGATCGGTGACGGTGACGGCGTCCATGACGGCCTCCGAGGAACTCAACGGCTGATGAACTCAACGGTAGGTGAGTTTCGCGTCGAGCGTCAAGGCCCGCTGGTGCGGGACCGGTCAGGAGCGGTCGGCGGGGGAGCGGGCGGCGCTGCGCAGCCAGTCGGTGACGTCGACGGCCGTCCGTGGCACGGAGAACAGGTGGCCCTGGACGACGTCGCACCGCAGGGAGGCCAGCGCCTCGGCGGTGAGCGTGTCCTCCACGCCCTCGGCCACGACCGTCATCCCCAGTTCGTGGCCCAGGTCGATGACCGAGCGGACCACGGCGGCGTCCTCGGTCGAGGAGGTCATCTCGGCCACGTAGCTGCGGTCGACCTTGATCTCGCTGACGGGGAGGTGCTTGAGGTGGCTCATCGCGGAGAAGCCGGTGCCGAAGTCGTCGATCGAGATCGCCACCCCGGCGGCGTGCAGCCGCCCCAGCACCTCCCGGGCCCTCTCCGGCTCGGTCAGCAGCGCGCTCTCGGTCACCTCCAGCCGCAGCATCGCCGCGGGGACGCCGTGTGTGCGCAGCCGGCTCAGCACCCGGTCGGGCAGGTCCGCGCGGATCAGCGAGCGCGCCGACAGGTTCACCGACACGGGGACGGCGATCCCCTCCGCGCACCACTCCCGCAGCTGTGCCAGGACGGCGTCCAGCACCGCGTCGGTGAGCGGCTCGATCAGCGCCGTCCGCTCGACGGCCGGGAGGAACTCCACGGGGCCCAGCAGGCCGCGGACCGGGTGCTGCCAGCGGACCAGCGCCTCCACGCCGGTCACCCGGCCGGAGTCCAGCGACAGCTGCGGCTGGTAGTGCACGACCAGCTGGCTCTCGGCCAGCCCGAGGCGCAGCTCGGAGAGCAGCAGCAGCCGGCTCCGGTCGTGGTCGTCGGCGCTGGGGTCGTAGAGCTGCACCCCGCTCTGCCGCTCCTTGGCCGTGTACATGGCGATGTCGGCCTGGCGCAGCAGCGCCCCGATCTCCAGCGACTCGGCACCGGCCACGGCCACCCCGATGCTGACGTCGACGTCGAGGGCGAGGCCGTCGACCAGGAACGGCGTCCCGAGGGCGGCCTGCAGGCGGGCGGCCGCGGCGCAGGCCTCCGTCGCGGTGACGCCGGGGAGCAGCACGGCGAACTCGTCGCCACCGAGCCGGGCGACCAGGTCGACGTCGCGCACCAGTGGCCGCAGTCGCGGGCCGACCTGGGCGAGCAGCCGGTCGCCGTAGCTGTGCCCGAGGGTGTCGTTGACCTCCTTGAACCGGTCCAGGTCCATCAGCAGCACGGCGAGCCGGGCCGGCCCGGTGAGCAGCTCCGCGCCCCGGGCCAGCAGGGCCGCGCGGTTGGGCAGCCCGGTGAGCGCGTCATGGGTGGCTTGGAAGGCCAGCCGCTGCTGCAGCTCCAGCCGGTCGGTCACGTCCCGGGCGGTGATCAGCAGCCCCCCGATGACCGGGTCGCCGCGACGGTCGGAGGAGCTGACCTCCAGGTGCCGCCAGCTGCCGTCGCGGTGCCGGGCCCGGACCACGAACACCTGGGACAGGGGCTGACCGTCCGGGGCGATCGGTGCACCCGAGTCGGTGAACAGGTCGGCGTCCTCGGCGTGCAGCAGCCCGCCGACGTGCCGGCCCAGCAGCTCCTCGCGGGTCCAGCCGAGCACGTCGGCGACCGAGTCGGAGAGGAAGGAGATCTCCCCGGTCGGCGTCAGCAGGGCCATCACGTCGTTGCTCGCGTGCACGGCCGACCGGAATCGGCGCTCGAGGTCCAGGGCGGCCAGCAGGGCGTTGAACGCGGCCGCCGTGATGCCCAGGTCGTCGCGCGAGCCGACCGGGAGCGCCAGGTCGGCGGCCGGCCGCGACGGGCCCTGCGCCGAGGCGACCGGGTTGCCGACGGTGGCCGCGATGTCGGACAGCCGGCCGGCCAGCACCCGCAACCGGGAGCCGATGACCTGCCGGACGAGCAGCCAGTTGGCGCAGCCCAGCACGAGACCGGCGGCCAGGCAGGCGGCCCGGAACGTGGGGGCGCCGGTGTACCGGGCGGGTACGCCGAGCAGTTCGGCGAAGGACGGGAAGACCGCACCGACGGCCAGGCCCAGCAGCGCCATGCCCACGGCGAGGACGGTGAACGCCGACCAGCGGACGGGGGTGTCCCCGTCGTCGGTCGTCTGCTCCATGCGGACGGATCGGCGCCCTGACCTGCGCACTTCAGTGCGGCAGTGCGTGTCTCCCCCAGGAGGGTGGGTCACCTGGATCTGCCGTGCGCAGCGCTCGACGGCGAGGGCACGGCGCTCCCTTCCGGGGTGGTCCGGTCCGGCAGGGAGAGCCGGTGCTCAGGTCAGGCGGGCGGCCGGTCGGCCAGTGCCCGGCCCAGCGCGTCGCCAGACTGCCATGCGCCGGCGACCTTGGACGGCGCCGACCAGCCGTCACCGCACAGACCCACCCCGTCGGTCAGGGCGAACGGCTCGTCGCGGGGGGCCGTCGGCTTCGCCCAGCTCCACCGGTGGACGTGGGTCCACTCCGGGTCCTCGTCGATCCCGAGCACGGCGCGCACGGCGGCGACCACGGCCGGGACCGCGCCCTCGGGGGCGTCCAGGTGGGCGGCGGCGGCCTCGGGCGTCGTGTGGGCGACGAGCACCGGGGCGCCGTCCCCGCGCCGGTCGCCGTCGTCGGCCAGCCAGTCCAGCACCGGGGAGTCGTGCACGAAGACGCCGTGCAGGTCGGCGGGCCAGCGGCGGTCGGGCCAGCCGAGAGCCACCGCGAGCGTCGGCTGCCAGCCGCCGGTGTCCAGCGCGCCGGCGGTGGACGAGCCGGTGGGCAGCAGTCGGGCCGCCTGCGGGTCGGGCATGGCCAGGACGACGGCGGCCGCCGGGTCGCCGTCGACGGCCGGGCGCCCGCCGGACCCGGGGGTCACGGCCTGCACCGTGCGCTCCAGCTGCACGTCCAGTCCGGTTGCGAGGTCGACGACCAGGCCGCGGAGGCCGCCGGCGGTGCCGTACCGCAGCGGCCCGGACGTCGTCCGCTCGATGCCGGCGGGGCCGGCGACCGCGAAGGTGTCGGTCCACGGCCGGGCCAGACCGCGGTCCACCCACCCGGCGACGACCCGGGCGAACCCGTCGTCCTCGCCCACGGTGAAGTAGGAGGCGCCCAGGTCGACGGTGCGGCCGTGCAGGGTCCGGCCGCCCATCCGGCCGCCGAGCCGGCGGCCCCGGTCCAGGACCTGCACCGGCAGTCCCCGGTCGGCCAGGGCCCGGGCGCAGGCGATGCCGGCGATGCCGCCGCCGACGACGGTCGTGGTCTTCGTGTTGCTCACCCGGTCGATCCTGCTGGCGGCCACCGGATCGTGCGCGTCGGGGGCCGGGGATGATCGTCGGCGTGCCCGTCCCTCCTGTGCTGATCACCGACCCGGCCGACGAGCGGGTCGCCGACTTCCGCGACCTGATCGCCGGCGACCGCAAGCCCGGGACCGAACGCGGCACCGGACCGGTGATCGTGGAGGGGGTGCCGGCGGTCCAGCGGCTGCTCGCCTCGCCCTATCCGGTGCGCAGCGTGTTCGGCATCCCCGGGCGGGTGGCCGACCTGCAACTGCCCGACGACGTGCCGGCCTACGAGGCCGACCGGTGGGTGCTCTCCGAGGTCATCGGGTTCCGGCTGACCCGGGGCGTGCTCGCCTCCGCCGACCGGCTGCCGCCGGCGGACCTGGACGAGCTGCTGGCCGGCCCCGACCCGGCCGCGCCGCGCCGGCTGGCGGTGCTCGAGGGGCTCAACGACCACGAGAACATCGGGTCGATCGCCCGGTCGGCGATGGCCCTCGGGGTCGACGGCCTGCTGCTGGACCCCGCCTGCGCGGACCCGCTGTACCGGCGGTGCGTGCGGGTGTCGATGGGGCACGTGCTGTCCCTGCCGATCGCGGTGCTGGGCACCTGGCCGGCGGACCTGGACCGGCTGCACGACGCCGGCTACCTCACGGTGGCGCTGACCCCGGCGGCCGACGCCGTGGACCTGGGCGACGTCGACCTCGCCGCCCACCCGCGCACCGCCGTCCTGCTCGGCGCCGAGGGCCCCGGGCTCACCGACGCGGCGAAGGCGGCCGCCCGGGTACGCGCCCGGATCCCGATGCGCGCTGGGGTGGATTCCCTCGGGGTGGCCGCCGCCGCGGCGGTCGCCTTCGCCACGCTGCGCTGACCTCGGGCGGCGGGGCGCTCGCGCTGCGGCGTTCCGGTCCCTATCGTTCCGCCATGACGTTCTGGATCGTGACCGGGGCCCTGCTGGTGGCGCTGCTCGCCGCGATGGCCCTGATGGACCGCCGGGCGAAGGCCCGCGGTGCCCGGTTGTCCGGCGACATCGCGGGCGGGCTGCGCGGCGCCTCCGTGCACGGGAACGTCGACGCCTACCGCGGTGCGGACGGCCAGGGGCAGCGCACCGGCGGCATGTGACGCCGACGGTGCGCCCGCTTCGTCAGCCGCGCAGCGAGAGCTTGGCGAGCTCGGCGCGGGCCTGCTCGGCGTGCTGCGGCGCGCACATCACGTCGTAGCGGCTGGCCACCACCTTGCTGGTGCTGGTGAAGTCGCGCTGCCCACGGCTGGTCGAGTAGCCGACCGCCCCGAAGACCGCGCCGAAGACCAGCCCGATCAGCAGACCGGTGAGCACCGAGCCGATCCAGCCGCCGCCGTCGGCGGCGAAGATGCCGAGCAGCAGACCCACGAAGAGCCCGAACCACGCGCCGCTGGCCGCCCCTGCGGCGATCGCCCGGCCCCAGCTGAGCCGGCCGGTGACCCGCTCGACCATCCGCAGGTCGGTGCCGATGATCGTCACGTTCTCGACCGGGAACTTCTCGTCGGAGAGGAAGTCCACCGCCCGCTGGGCCTCCTGGTAGTCGTCGTAGGACCCGACCTGGACGCCGCCGAGCGGCATGGACACCGAAGCTGACATGTCTGTCTCCGTTCCGTGCCGGCCTGCTGGCGGAGGCCGGACGTTCCGGCCACCCCTCGCATCCCGCAGGACGACGACCGGCGTACTACCCGGAACGACCTCCGCGGACCCCCTGTTCCTGCGCCCCCTCCCGGCTCCCGCCGCGAGCTTGCTCGTGGTGGGTCAGGCCCCGTCCAGAGGCTCGCCCCGAGCGTGCGAGGGGTGAGGAGGACGGGGTCCTTCCCCCTTATTCAGACGAGGCTGTCGGCCCAGGCGCGGTGCAGGTCGGCGAACCGGCCGGCCCCGCCGACCAACTCGGCGGGGGAGCCGTCCTCGACGACCCGGCCGGCCTCCATCACCAGCACCCGGTCGGCGATCTCCACCGTGGACAGCCGGTGGGCGATGATCAGCGCCGTCCGGTCGGCCAGCAGCGTCTCCAGTGCCCGCTGCACCAGCACCTCGCTGGGCACGTCGAGGGAGCTGGTGGCCTCGTCGAGCACCAGCACCGCGGGGTCGGCGAGGAACGCCCGGGCGAAGCTGACCAGCTGGCGTTGACCGGCGGACAGCCGCCCGCCCCGCTTGGCGACCTCGGTGTCGTAGCCCTCCGGCAGCGCCCGGATGAAGGCGTCGGCCCCGATCGCCCGGGCCGCCGCCTCGATCTCGGCCCGGCTGGCGTCCGGCTTGCCGAAGGAGATGTTGTCGGCGATCGACCCGGAGAACAGGAAGCTCTCCTGGGTCACCATCACCACCGCCCGGCGCAGGTCGACGTCGGCGAGCCGGTCCAGCGGGACGCCGTCCAGCCGCACCTGCCCGGCTCCCGGGTCGTAGAACCGGGCGGCCAGCCGGGCCAGGGTCGACTTGCCCGCGCCGGTCGCCCCCACGAGCGCGACGGTCTGCCCGGCCGGGATCGTCAGGTCCAGCTGCGGGAGCACGGTCGCGCCGCCGTAGCCGAAGCGGACGCCGTCGAAGACGACCTCCCCGGCGGTCGGCGAGCGCAGCGGCAGCGGATCGGCGGGCTCCGGCACGCTGGAGCGTTCCTCGAGGACGCCGGACAGCTTCTCCAGCGCCGCACTCGCCGACTGGTAGCTGTTGTAGAACATCGCGATGTCCTGCAGCGGGTCGAAGAAGCGGCGCAGGTAGACCAGGAACGACACCAGCAGGCCGACCTCCAGGTCGCCGTCCATCACCCGCAGCGCGCCGTAGCCGAGCACTGCGACGGTGACCAGGTTGCCGATCAACGTCACCGTCGGCACGAAGACCGCGATCAGCCAGAAGGCGCGGTGGTGGGCCGCCCGGTTGGCCTCGTTGAGCTCGGCGTGCAGGCCGTCATTGCGCGGCTCCCGGCGGAAGGCCTGGACCGCCCGGATGCCGCCGAAGGTCTCGGTGAACTGCACGATCAGTGCCGCGATGGTCTGCCGGGTGCGCCGGTACGCGACCGTCGAGCTGCGCTGGAACCAGCGGCCGATCAGGTACAGCGCGGGGAGGCCGAGCAGCGCCACCAGGCCCAGGGGCAGGTCGAGCACCAGCATCAGGACGCCGATGCCCACCACGCTGAACAGGGCGGTGAGCAGCCCGTCGAGGCCCTCGTCGAGCAGCTCGGCGAGCGCCTCGACGTCGCTGGTGAGCCGGCTGATCGTCTTGCCCGACGTGTACCGCTCGTGGAAGGACAGCGGCAGCCCCTGGACGTGGGTGAACACCCGCCGCCGCAGGGTGAGCAGGACCGCCTGGCCGACCTGCCCGGAGCCGATCAGGAACCGGTAGCGCAGTGCGGCGTCCAGCACGGCCGCGGCGACCATGGCCGCCGTCGTCCAGACCAGCGGCCAGGGGTCACCGTCCAGCAGCGCCGGGACGGCGACGTCGATGCCGATCCCGATCAGCAGCGGGCCGGCCAGCCAGGCCAGGTTCTGCACGACGAGCACGGCCAGCAGCTGCCACACCACCCGCCGGTGCGGACGCAGCAGCTCGCCGAGCAGCCGCCGGGAGCGGCCACGGAGGAACGAGCTGGCCGAGGTGTCGAGGTCGTCGGCGTCCTCGCCGGCCACGCCTCGCCAGTCGGCGTGCGCGTCCGCCGGTGCGCCGGTGGTGGTGGTCACGGCTGCGCCGGTGCCCGGGGTGGTCATGGGCAGCCCACCCCGCTCAGGTCGGTGCGGCTCCGGTCGGCGTCGACCGCCCCCGCCAGCTCCGACTCCGAGGAGAGCAGCGCCCGGTAGGCGGGCACCTGCGCGAGCAGGTCGGTGTGCCGCCCGACGGCGGTGATCCGGCCCTCCTCCAGCAGGGCCACCCGGTCGGCGAGCAGCACCGTGGAGGCCCGGTGGGCGACCACCAGCGCCGTCGTCTCGGCGAGCACCTCCCGCAGCGCGCGCTCGACGAGGGCCTCGGTGTGCACGTCGAGGGCGGACAGTGGGTCGTCGAGCACCAGCACCGACGGCCGGCCGAGCACCGCCCGGGCCAGCGCCAGCCGCTGCCGTTGCCCGCCGGACAGCGACAGCCCCTGCTCGCCGATCCGGGTGTCCAGGCCCCAGGGGAGGTCGTGCACGAAGTCGGCCTGGGCCACCCGCAGCGCCTCGGCGACGTCCGCGTCCCCGGCGTCCGGCCGGCCCAGCGTGACGTTCTCCCGGACGCTCATCGAGAACAGCGTCGCCTCCTCGAACGCCGTGGCGACCACGGTGCGCAGCTGGGCCAGCGGGAGGTCGCGGACGTCGTGCCCGTCGAGGGTGACCCGCCCGCCGGTGACGTCGTAGAGCCGGGCGACCAGCGCGGTCATCGTCGTCTTGCCCGACCCGGTGGCGCCGACCAGCGCGATCGTCTCGCCGGGCTCGACCTCGAGGTCGACGTCGGTGAGCACCGGGTCGCCGGCGCCGGGGAAGCGGAACCCGACGTGCTCGAAGCGCAACCGGGCGGGCGTGCCCACCGCGGCGGGCCGGGCGCCGGGGGAGTCGGTGACGGTCAGCGGGGCGTCGAGCAGCTCGCCGATCCGGTCGCAGGCGCTGGCCGTCTCCTGGGCCTGGGCGAGCAGGAAGCCCAGGGAGAGGATCGGCCACAGCAGCACGGTGAACAGCGCGACGAAGCCGATCAGCCCGCCGACGGTCAGGGCGCCGCTGCTGACCGCCAGCGACCCGCCCACCAGGATCACCGCAAGGGTGATCTGCGGCTGGAACTCGAACAGGCACCAGATCAGCGCCAGCGTGCGGACCTTGCCCAGTTCCAGGTCGCGCAGCCGCAGGGCCTTGCGGTCGTAGCGGCCGAAGACCATCCCGCTGCGGCCGAGGGACTTGACCACCCGGATGCCCTGGACCGCCTCCTCCACGTCGGTGGCCAGCTCGCCCTGCTCGTCCTGCACCAGCCGCGACTCGGCGTTGTACCGCTTCTCCAGCCGCAGCCCGAAGAAGACCAGCGGCAGGGTCGTGGCCAGCACCGCGACGCCCAGCGGCCAATAGGTGACCACCAGCAGCACGCCGACGACGACGCAGGTGAGCAGGTTGACGATCAGGAAGACGGCGCCGAAGCCGACGAAGCGCCGGATGGTGGAGACGTCGGAGGTGGCCCGGGACAGCAGCTGACCGGAGGACCAGTGGTCGTGGAAGGCGACCGGCAACCGTTGCAGCCGCTGGTACAGGGTGTCGCGGAGGTCGCGCTCGATCTGCAGGCTGCTGATGTTCATCGCCCAGCGGCGCAGGAAGAAGAGGGCTGCCTCGGCGACGCCGAAGAGCAGCGCCAGGGCGAGCAGCGGGATCAGGGCGGAACGGTCGCCACGGGCGATCGGCCCCTCGACGATGGCCGGCGTGAGCAGCGGGACGGCCAGCTGGGCGAGGGTGGCGAGCAGTGCGCCGGTGAAGGTGAGCGCGATGAGCCCGCGGTAGGGACGGGCGAAGGGCAGCAGCCGGGTGAGCGCCGACAGTCGGCCCCGGGTGTCGTCAGCGGGGGCGGCGGTCTCGGTCATGGCCGGGTCAGGCTATGCCGGGGGACCGACCGGGACGAGCCAATTGCGCCGACGGCCCTCCTGCAGGGGCCCACCGCGAGCTCGCGAGCGGAGGGGGGCAGGGAGGTCCTTCGTCAGCGGTTCCGGCGCACCCCGAAGACGATGTCCTCCCAGGCGGGGATGCGGGCGCGCGGGTCCTCGTCCTCGTTGTCGAGCAGCGAGCCCAGCACCGCGGTGTCCTGGCTGTCGGGGTCGACGGCGTCGTAGGCGCTCCGGCGGGGGAGCCCGTCGTCCGGGCCGTCGCCGGCGGGGAGCACCTCGGCGGGGAGCGCGGCGACCTGGTCGCCGTCGGCCGGGACGGCGTCCCGCGCCTCGTCGTCCTGGGCCTGGTCGGCCGGCCGCTGGTCGTCCGCGTCGCCGTGGTCGTCGTCGGCCGGCTCGGCGTCGGGCTGCGCCTCGTCCTCGCTGTGCTCGTCACCGCGGACCACCGAGATGCCCCGGCGGGAGACCGGTGCGGCGGGCAGACCGGCCGGGACGTCCGGGACGACCCGGACCAGCCGGGTGCCCTCGGCGAAGTCCATCGTCGTGGCGTCGACCGGGGTCACCGTCCGGGCCGGGATGTCGTAGCTCCAGCGGGTGCTGCCGGACTTGTGCCCGGCCTGCCAGTCCGCGCGCACCTGCCAGGTGCCGTCCTCGGCGCGGTGCGCGTCCCAGCCGACGGTCTCCAGGTCGGCGCCGAGCAGCCGCAGCCGCTCGGACATGAACTGCTCCAGGGGCACGCTGGGCGTCCCCTCGGACAGCCGTACCCGCGCGCCGCGGGCCTGCTCGGCGACCCGGCCGCGCTCCTGCAGCACCGGGTGGGCGAAGCGCATGATCCGCTCGACCCGGGTGCCGGAGGCGTGCGCCACCTGCTCGGGGGTCTCGCCGGCCCGGATCCGGGCCTGGATGACCCGCGGGGGCAGGTCGTGGGCCACCTCGGCCGGGGGCTGGGCCGGGGCGCCGGCCCGCAGCAGCTGCCGCAGCCGGTCGTCCACGGGCAGCTCGAAGCGCTCGCCGTCGGTCGAGTCGGGCCCGTCCGCGGCGAGCACCAGGTGCGTGCCGTCCTCGGAGAGCGCCACGAGGCGCAGTGAGCGCATGGGAGCGACCTCCAGGACGGTTCGGCGCGGTTCGCAGACCGACGCAACGCTAACGGCGGACCCTCGGGCCCGCGCCGCCGACACGCCCGGTACGGCGCGTCGGCTCGACAACGGCCCCCGAGACCTCCTCGCGCTCACCGGGAGGCCCGGTCGCCGCAGCCCGCCGCGACGACCAGAATGGACACCTCGGCAGCCCCGGACCCGCTCGGCCACGTGTCGAGGGGACGGCGGGACAGCGAGCCGGCGCAGCGCGGCGCCGCACCACAGGAACAGGGGAGGGGCGCACGTGTGCGGCATCTCGGGTGAGGTCCGGTTCGACGGCGGCGTCGCCGACATGGCGGCGGTCAGCGCCATGTGCGACCAGCTGCAGCGACGGGGGCCCGACGGCTCGGGCGGCTGGCAGGCCGGGCCGGTGGCGCTCGGGCACCGGCGGCTGAAGATCATCGACCTGACCGACGCGGGCGCGCAGCCGATGGTGGACGCGGAGCTCGGGCTGACGATGGTCTTCAACGGGATCATCTACAACTACAAGGAGCTGCGCGCCGAGCTGCAGGGCGCCGGGTACCGCTTCTTCTCCACCTCCGACACCGAGGTGGTGCTCAAGGCCTACCACCGCTGGGGCGCGGCCTGCGTCGAGCGGTTCCTGGGCATGTTCGCCTTCGCCGTCGTCGAGCGGGACTCCGGCCGGGTGGTGCTGGCCCGCGACCGCTTCGGCATCAAGCCCCTCTACCTCAGCCGTGGCCCGGGCCGGGTGCGCTTCGCCTCCTCGCTGCCCGCGCTGGTGCGCGCCGGCGGCGTGGACACCAGCATCGACCCGGTCGCGCTGCACCACTACATGTCCTTCCACGCCGTCGTCCCGGCGCCGCGCACGATCCTGGCCGGGGTGGGCAAGCTGCCGCCGGCCACGGTGCGCACCTACGAGCCCGACGGCCGGGAGTCCGACTGGGAGTACTGGCGCCCGGTGCACGAGCGGCGCTCCGAGTTCGCCGGCCTGTCCGCCGTCGAGTGGCAGGAGCGGGTGCTGGAGTCGCTGCGCGTGGCGGTGCGCCGGCGGATGGTCGCCGACGTCCCGGTGGGCGTGCTGCTGTCCGGGGGCATCGACTCCAGCCTCGTCGTCGGGCTGCTGGCCGAGGAGGGGCAGAAGGGCCTGGCCACGTTCTCGATCGGCTTCGAGGCCGTCGGCGAGCGCTCCGGCGACGAGTTCGTCTACTCCGACGTCGTCGCGGAGACCTTCGCGACCGACCACCACCGGCTGATGGTGCCCAGCGCCGACGTGCACGCCGGCCTCGACGGCGCGGTGGCCGCGATGAGCGAGCCGCAGGTCAGCCACGACGCGGTCGCCTTCTACCTGCTCTCCCAGCAGGTCAGCCAGCACGTCAAGGTGGTGCAGAGCGGCCAGGGCGCCGACGAGGTGATGGCCGGCTACGACTGGTACCCGCCGCTGGACGGCGTCCCGGCCGAGCAGGCCGTCGACGCCTACGCGCGGCACTTCGTCGACCGGTCGCACGCCGAGCTGGCCACCCAGCTCGCCGACCGCTGGATGGTGACCGACGACGTCAGCCGGGCGCTGATCGCCGAGCACTTCGCCCGGCCCGGCGCGGAGACGACGCTGGACAAGGCGCTGCGGCTGGACTCGACGATCATGCTGGTCGACGACCCGGTCAAGCGCGTGGACAACATGACGATGGCCTGGGGCCTGGAGGCCCGGGTGCCGTTCCTGGACCACGAGTTCGTGGAGCTGGCCGCCGCCGTCCCGCCGGAGCTCAAGCTCGCCCACGGCGGCAAGGGCGTGCTCAAGGACGCCGCCCGAAAGGTCATCCCCGCCGACGTGATCGACCGGCCGAAGGGCTACTTCCCGGTGCCGGCGATCACCGACCTGCACGGCGACTACCTGGAGACGGTGCGCGCCGCGCTGCACGCACCGGAGGCCCGGGAACGCGGCCTGTTCCGCACCGACTACGTGGAACGGCTGCTCGCCGACCCGAACAGCCACCGCACCACCCTGGGCGCCAACCAGCTGTGGCAGGTCGGGCTGCTCGAGCTGTGGCTGCAGCGGCACGGCATCCGCTGACCTGACGTGGCCGCGCTCACGGCGCGGCGAGGAACAGCACCACGCCGTCCGTCTGCTCCACTCGGGGCCGACGGACGGCGTGCTGCGGTGTGGCACCCGTCGCGCCGTCCGACCGATCCCCGACCGAGGAGGTGTGCCGTGACCGACGTCCTGCGCAAGACCGGGCTGTCCACCGAGGTGCGCCTCGCCGTCGCCGAGATCGCCGGCGCCCCGGGGGCCTGGTGCCCGAGCCTGGCGCCGACGGGGGACCGGGTGGCCTACGTGAGCGACCGCTCCGGCGTCCCCCGGCTGGAGGTCGCCGCGCTGGACCAGCAGACCCCACCGGCGGTGCTCTCCGGTGCCGAGGAGGAGGTCGTCTCGGTCGCGTGGTCGCCGGACGGCGGGTGGCTGGCCTACCTGGTGAGCCCCGGCGGCTCGATCTGCGCGCAGCTGTGGGCGGTCCGGCCCGACGGCACCGAGCGGCACCTGGTGGCCGGGGAGGACCCGCGGGCCACCGTCTTCGCCGGCGGGTGGACCGCAGGTGGCCACTACGTCTGCTCGATCGCCCCCGGGGACGGCCCGGGCGCCGACGTCGTCCTGGTCGACGTGGTCAGTGGCGCCCACCGCACCCTGGCCACCGGCGGCTTCCTCGCCGTCACCGCCGTCTCCGCCGACGAGCGGACGGTGCTGGCCCGGCGGGGTCCGCGCGGGCACCGGCACATCGTGCTGGTCGACGTCGCCACCGGCGCCCAGCAGCGGGTCATCCCGCTCGACGCCCCGGGGGGCGGTGCCTCCGAGGACGGCCGGTTCGCCCCGGACGGCTCGGCGGTCTTCCTCCGCGCTGCGCTCCCGGCCCGGCCCGGGCTGCCGCGCAGCGACCGCACCGCGCTGGTCCGGGTCCCACTGGACGCCGGTCGGCAGCCGGGCCCGGCCCAGGTGCTCATCGCCCGGCCCGACGCCGACCTGGACTCCTACGCCGTGCGCGCCGACGGCACGGTGCTGTGCGTCTGGAACGCCGACGGGGTCACCGAGCTGGAGCTGCGGGACCTGGCCGCGGGCGGTCTGCTGCGCACCGTGCCGCTGCCGCAGCCGGTCATGCCCGGCTGGTCGCTGGCGGCCGACGGCGGCACGCTGCTGGCCGAGCTGACCGGCCCCACGTCCCCCCGCTCGCTGTGGTCGGTCCCGCTGGACGTCGATGGGGAGCCGCTGCCGCTGCCCAGCACGCCCCGCCACCCAGACCCGCGCCTGCTGGTCACGCCGGTCCGGCTGCGCTACCCGGCCGCCGACGGCACCGAGCTGGACGGCTGGCTGTACACGCCGCCGGGGGTGGCCGGCCCCAACCGCACGGTGGTGAGCTTCCACGGCGGCCCGGAGGGGCAGGAACGCCCGGACTACCACCCGGTGGCGCAGGCGCTGGTCGCGGTCGGGCTGACCGTCTTCGCGCCGAACGTGCGCGGTTCGGGCGGGCAGGGCCGGGCGTTCATGGCCGCCGACGACCTCGCTGCCCGGGAGGCGTCGTTCACCGACGTCGTCGCCACGGTCGAGCACCTGGTGGCCGAGGGGATCGCGCTGCCGGGTCGGGTCGGGTCGCACGGCTGGTCCTACGGCGGCTACCTGACGCTGGTGGCGCTCACCCGCTGGCCGGACCTGTTCGCCGCCGGTGCCACGCTGGCCGGGATGAGCGACCTGCGCACCTTCTTCGCGGGCACCGAGCCGTGGATGGCGGCGGCCTCGGTCACCGAGTACGGCGACCCGGTGACCGACCGGGACATGCTGGCCGCGATCTCCCCGATGACCGTGCTGGACCGGCTCCGGTCCCCGGTGCTGCTCACCCACGGCGACCGGGACACCAACGTGCCGGTGCTGGAGTCGATCCAGGCCCACCAGGAGCTGACCGCGCTCGGTGCGCCGGCCGAGCTGCTCCTCCTGCGGGGCGAGGGTCACACGATCGTGGGACGGGAGAACGTGCTGCACCTGTCGGAGCGGGTCGCAGAGTGGTTCGATCGCTGGCTGTGACCCCGCGATGACCGACGCCTCCGGCGTCTTCGCGCGCTACCCGGGCTCGGCGGACGACGAGGCGACGGGTGTGCGGCGGTCGGCCTACCGCCCGGTGCTGCAGGCGCTGGACGACCTCGGTGCCGACGGGATCGGCGCGGTCGTGGACGCGATCGACCGGGAACGCCGGTCGCGCGGGGTGGTGGCCGGCAGCTACGTCGACGGCCGGTTGCACGAGCGGCCGCTCCCGCTCTGCCCGGTGCCCCGCGTCGTCCCGGCCGCCGACTGGGCGCACGTCGCGCGCGGCGCCGAACAGCGGCACCGGGCGCTGAACGCCTTCCTCGCCGACGTCTACCGCCCGGCCGGACGGCGGCGCACCGACCCCGACCGGCACCCGGAGGTGGTCCGCGCCGGCATCGTGCCGGCGTGGGTCGTCGCCGCCAGCCCGGGGCTCCGCGCGTCGGCCGCCGGCCTGGCCGTGCCCGGTCAGCAGCGGGCCACCGTCGCGGGTCTGGACCTGCGGCACGGTCCGGGGGGCTGGGTGGCGGTCTCGGACGACCTGCGGACGCCGACGGGCATCGGCTACGCCCTCAGTGACCGGTCCAGCAGCCGGGCGGCGCTGCCGGAGCTGCACGCCGCGGCCGAGGCCGCCGGGCTCGCCGACCCGGGCGAGGCGGTGCCCCTGCTGCGGGCGGCGCTGGCCGAGGCCGCACCGTCGGCGTGCACCGGGACGCCGCAGCTGGCCCTGCTGTCGGAGGGGCCGCGCAGCACCAGCTGGTTCGAGCACCGGCAGCTGGCCGCGGCGATGGACGTCCCGATCGCCACGCCGGACACCCTCTGGCCGACCCGCGGCGGGGGAGTGGCGGTGCAGGTGGACGGGCAGCGGCTGCGGGTCGACGTCCTCCACCTCCGGCTGGACGAGGCCGGGCTGGCCGCGCACCTGACGCCGAGCGGGGCGGCACTGGACGTGCTGCTCGGTGCCGCGGTGCGGGCCGGGGAGCTGGCGCTGGCCAACGTGCCGGGCAACGGCGTGGCCGACGGCGAGGCCACCTACCGGTACGTGCCGGAGCTGATCCGGTTCTACCTCGGTGAGGAGCCGGTGCTGGACACCGTGCGCACCTGGCTGCTCGCCGACGCCGCCGAGCTCGCCGAGGTGCGCGACCGGCTGCACGAGCTGGTCGTGACGCCGGTCGACGGGTACGGCGGTCGCGGGGTGGTGGTCGGTCCGCGTTGCTCGGCGGCCGAGCTGGCCGAGCTGCACGCCGAGGTGGCGGCCACCCCGCACCGCTTCATCGCCCAGGAACCGCTCGAGGTCTCCACGGTGCCCACCGTCGTCGACGGCTCGCTGGCGCCCCGCGTCGCCGGGCTGCGGGTGTCCACCGTCGCCGGCGCCACCACCCGGGCACTGCCCGCACCGTGGACCCGGGTGGAGCTGGCCGAGGGCTCTGGCGTGCTGGACGGCAGCAAGGACACCTGGCTGCTGCCCTGACGGACCCGCCCCTGGCCCCCGCGGGCTCGGGGCGGGTCCGTTACAGCTGGCCGACGACGTGGTCGATGCAGGCGGTCAGTGCGCTCACGTCGTCGGGGTCGACCGCCGGGAACATGCCGACCCGCAGCTGGTTGCGGCCCAGCTTGCGGTACGGCTCGACATCGACGACGCCGTGCGCGCGCAGCGTCTTCGCGACCAGCGCGGCGTCGACCGACTCGTCGAAGTCGACCGTGCCCACGACGAGCGAGCGGTGCTCGGGGTCGGCGACGAACGGCGAGGTGTAGGAGGTCTTCTCCGCCCACCCGTAGAGCCGGCTCGCCGACTCCTCGCTCCGCGCCACCGCACCGGACAGCCCACCCAGGCCCAGCATCCAGTCGATCTGGTCGGCCAACAGGAAGAGCGTGGCGACGGCCGGGGTGTTGTAGGTCTGGTCCTTGCCGGAGTTGTCGACGGCGATCGACAGGTCCAGGAAGCCGGGGACCCAGCGGTCGGAGGCCTTGATCTCGGCCACCCGCTCCAGCGCCGCGGCCGACATCAGCGCGATCCACAGGCCGCCGTCGCTGGCGAAGGACTTCTGCGGGGCGAAGTAGTAGACGTCGGTATGCGCGACGTCGACCGGCAGCCCGCCGGCACCGGACGTCGCGTCGATGAGCACCAGGGCGTCGGCGTCGATGCCCGACGGGCGGGTGACCGGCGCCATGACCCCCGTCGAGGTCTCGTTGTGCGCCCAGCAGTAGGCGTCGACCCCGGCCTCGGCCGTCGGCAGCGCCAGCGAGCCGGGCGCGGCCTTGGCGATCACCGGGGCGTCGAGGAACGGTGCCTCGGCGACCCCGGAGGCGAACTTCGCGGAGAACTCGCCGTAGCTGCCGTGCGCGCTGCGCCGGCGGATGAGGCCGATGGTCGCGGCGTCCCAGAACGCCGTCGTCCCGCCGTTGCCGAGCACCACCTCGTAGCCGTCGGGCAGGTCGAAGAGCTGGGACAGGCCCTCCCGGACCCGCTTGACCAGGCCCTTCACCGGCGCCTGCCGGTGCGAGGTGCCCATCAGCCCGGCCCCGTCGGTCGCCAGGGCGCGCAGCGCCTCCGGGCGGACCTTGGAGGGGCCGCACCCGAAGCGGCCGTCCCGGGGGAGCAGGTCGGTGGGGATGGTGATGCTCATGTGCGGTCTGCCTCTCGGATGGTGCTTCGTCAGGCGGGGGCGGGGGCGGGGGCGGGCTCGCCTATCGACTTGGTCTGGATGGTGTCCCAGCCCTCGACGTCCTCGGGCTTGCGCGGGTCGGGCCCGACGTAGCGCGCCGACGGGCGCACCAGCCGCCCGGTGTTCTTCTGCTCCAGGATGTGCGCGCACCAGCCGGCGGTGCGGGCGCAGCTGAACATCGAGGTGAACATGTGGCTGGGCACCTCGGCGAAGTCCAGCACGATCGCGGCCCAGAACTCGACGTTGGTCTCGATCGGGCGGTCCGGACGGCGCTCGCGCAGCTCGGCGAGGGCGGCCTTCTCCAGGGCCAGGGCGGCCTCGAAGCGGGGCGCGCCCAGCTCCTCGGCGGCCCGGCGCAGCACCCGGGCACGGGGGTCCTCGGCGCGGTAGACGCGGTGCCCGAAGCCCATCAGTCGGTCGCCCTTGTCGAGCAGGTCCTTCACGTACTTCACCGCGTCGCCGGAGGCCTCGACGCCGTCCAGCATGTGCAGCACCCGGGAGGGGGCGCCGCCGTGCAGCGGGCCGGACATCGCCCCGATCGCGCCGGACAGCGAGGCGGCGACGTCGGCGCCGGTGGAGGCGATGACCCGGGCGGTGAAGGTCGAGGCGTTCATGCCGTGCTCGGCGGCCGAGGTCCAGTAGGCGTCGACGGCGGCGACGTGCCGCGGGTCGGGCTCGCCGCGCCAGCGGACCATGAACCGCTCGACGATGCTGGAGGCCTCGTCGATCCGCTTCTGCGGCACGGCCGGGATGCCGATGCCCCGCGCCGACTGGGCCACGTAGGACAGCGCCATGACCGCGGCTCGGGCCAGCTCGTCGCGGGCCTCCTCGGCGGAGATGTCCAGCAGCGGGCGGTAGCCCCAGATCGGGGTCAGCATCGCCAGCGCGGCCTGCACGTCGACCCGGACGTCACCGGTGTGCACCGGGATGGGGAACGGCTCGGCCGGGGGCAGGCCGGGGCCGAACTTCCCGTCGACCAGCAGCGCCCAGACGTTGCCGAAGGTGACCTTGCCGACCAGGTCCTCGATGTCGACGCCGCGGTAACGCAGCGCCCCACCGTCCTTGTCCGGCTCCGCGATGGTGGTCTCGAAGGCGATGACGCCCTCCAGGCCCGGTACGAAGTCGTCGGCCATCTCGCATGCTCCTCTGCGCGCGGGTGGGGACGGACGCTGGTCAGCGCACGACGAGCCTCAACTTAGGGGCTGGGCGACCCCGGGGTGCACCCCGGCTCCCGGCCAGCGGGCGGTGCGCACTGCAACGGTGGCAGCATGAGCCGGTGGCCGACCTGATCCGCATGCGCAGGGACTACGACGACAGCGGCTTCGGGGAGGAGGGCCTCGCGGCCACCTGGGTGGAGCAGTTCGACCGCTGGTTCGCCGACGCCGTCGCCGCCGAGCTGCCCGAGCCCAACGCCATGGTGGTGGCCACCGCGGACGCCGACGGCGCACCCGATGCCCGCGTCGTGCTGATGAAGGGCTACGACGTCGACGGGTTCGTCTTCGGCACCAACTACGCCTCGGCCAAGGCCGCCCAGCTGGCCGTCAACCCCCGGGCGGCGCTGGTCTTCCCCTGGCACGCCCAGCAGCGGCAGGTCCGGGTCTCCGGTGCCGTCGAGCGGATCGGGCCGACCGCGTCGGACCTGCTCTGGGACCCGCGGCCCCGCGGCTCGCAGCTTGCCGCGGCCGCCTCGATCCAGTCGACGGTGGTCGAGTCCCGGGAGCTGCTGCGCACCCGGGTGGCCGAGCTGGACGCCCAGACCCCGCCCGGGCAGCTGCCGCGCCCGGAGAACTGGGGCGGCTACCGGGTGCTGCCCGAGCGGGTGGAGTTCTGGCAGGGCGGCCATGACCGCCTGCACGACCGGCTGCTGTTCGTGCGCGATGACGAGGAAGGCGGCGGCTGGGTCGTGCAGCGCCTGGCCCCGTGAAGGACCCGAACCACCCCGACCACCAAAATGGCCATTTTGGTGGCGTGGAGCCGGTCGATCCGGTCGAGGGGGGTCTGCCGGTCGAGCAGCCGCAGCCGGTGACCCGCCGGCGCGGCTGGGCGCTGGACACCACGCCGCTGCGCAACCGCGCCTTCCGCCGGGTCTTCGGCGGTGTCGCGGTGACGATGCTCGGCCAGCAGATGACGCTGGTCGCCGTCCCGTACCAGGTCTACGAGCTGACCGGCTCCTCCCTGATGGTCGGGCTCACCTCGGTCGTCGCGCTGGTGCCGCTGGTCGTCTTCGGCCTGCTCGGCGGCGCGATCGCCGATGCCATGGACCGCCGCCTGCTGATGCTGATCAGCTCGACGGGTGCGGCGGTCACCAGCGCGCTGCTGGCCGTCCAGGCGCTGCTGCCCGGGGACGGGCACATCAGCGTGCTCTGGGTGCTGGCCGCCGCCGTCTCCGGGTTCGCCGCGGTCAACCAGCCCGCCCGCAGCGCGGTGATCCCGGCGCTGGTGGGGCGGGAGCAGGTCGCGGCGGCCAACGCGCTGGCGATGACGGTGCGCCAGGCGGGCGTGGTCGTCGGGCCGCTGCTGGCCGGACTGCTCATCGGCCTGGGCGACCTCTCGATCGTCTACACGATCGACGCCCTCGGCTTCGTCGCCGCTGTCCTGCTGCTGCGTGGGCTGCCCCCGCTGCCACCGGAGGGTGCCTCCGGGCGGGTGCGGCTCGGCTCGGCGGTGCGCGGGGTGGGGGAGGGCTTCGCCTTCCTGCGCACCCAGCCGCTGCTGCTGATGACCTTCGTCGTCGACCTCATCGCGATGCTCTTCGCCTGGCCGCAGGCGGTCTTCCCCGAGCTGTCCCAGACGGTCTACCGGGGTGATGCCAACAGCCTGGGCTGGTTGTTCGCCGGGGTGTCGATCGGCTCGCTGCTGATGGGCCTGACCTCGGGGTGGGTGAGCCGGGTCGACCGGCAGGGCGCCGTCGTGCTGGCCGCCATCGCGGTGTGGGGCGTGGCGATCATCGGCTTCGGGCTGGCCTCGACGCTGTGGCTGGCGGTGCTCTGCCTCGCCGTCGCGGGCGCCGGCGACATGGTCAGCGCGGTGCTCCGTTCGGCGATGCTGCAGACGGCGGCGCCGGACGAGATGCGCGGCCGGATGCAGGGCGTGTTCATCGTGGTCGTCGCCGGCGGGCCACGGCTGGGCGACCTGCGCGCCGGCCTGATGGCCAGCAGCGTCGGCGTCACCGCGGCGATGGTCTCCGGTGGCGTGGTGATCGTGGTGGCGATGGCCGTGGTCGCCGTCGCGGTGCCGTCGTTCTGGCTGTTCCGGGCGTCCCGGGCCGACGAGGTGGCTCGCGACGCCCGCCGCCAGCTGGCCGAGGAGCACGCCGCACCGCCCGAGGGGTGAGCCGCCCGCGCCCGGGTACGTGGGCGGTCATGGCACTCCCGCGGGTCCTCGTCCTCGTCCTCGCCGGTGGCAAGGGCAGCCGCCTCGAACTGCTGACGGAGACCCGGGCCAAGCCCGCCGTCCCGTTCGCCGGGGTCTACCGGCTCATCGACTTCCCGCTGTCCAACTGCGAGCACTCCCAGCTCCCCGACGTCTGGGTGTCCGAGCAGTACCAGCCGCAGTCGGTGAACGAGCACCTGGCCAACGGCCGCCCGTGGGACCTGGACCGCACCACCGGCGGGCTGATGATGCTGCCGCCGTTCCAGGGCAGTGAGCGGGGCGGCTTCACCATGGGCACCGCCGACGGGCTCTGGCGGCAGTCCCAGCTCATCCGGGACTTCGGCGCCGACGCGCTCGTGGTGGTCAGCTCCGACGCGGTCTACAAGCTCGACTACCGCGACGTCGTCGAGGCCCACCTGGGCTCTGGGGCCGAGGTCACCATGGTCACCACCGAGGTCGAGCCGGACGACGCCAGCCGCTACGGCATCGTCCAGGCCGGGGACGACGGCAAGGTCACCGACTACGCCTACAAGCCCGACGAGCCCGCGACGACGACGGCCACCAACGAGGTCTTCGTCTTCTCCCCGGACGAGACCCTGGACCGGCTCGAGGCGATCAGCGACCAGGTCGGCGAGGACGGCCTGGAGGACCTGGGCACCCACCTGCTGCCGGCGCAGACGAAGGACGGGCTGGCCCGGGCGTACCCGCTGAACGGCTACTGGCGGGACGTGGGCACCGTCGAGTCCTACTGGGAGGCGCACCGCGAGTTCCGCTGCGAGGAGCCACCGATCGACCTGGACGAGCCGAGCTGGCCGATCCACACCCGCGGCGGCCGGCACAGCGCGGCCCGCCTGCTGAGCGGGGCGGTGGTCGAGGACAGCCTGGTGTCCGGGGGCACCCGGGTGGCCGGGGAGGTGCGCGGCTCGGTGCTGTCGCCGGGGGTGATCGTCGAGCCGGGGGCGACCGTCATCGACTCGGTGCTGCTGCCCGGCTCCCGGGTGCGCGCCGGGGCCACCGTCACCCGCACCGTCCTGGACGACGGGGTGACGGTGGGGGAGCGGGCCACCGTCGGTGGGGACGGCGCGATCACCCTGGTCGGCCGCCGGGCGACGGTCGAGGCCGGGACCGAGCTCTCCGCCGGGGCCCGCCACCCCGAACCCGAGGACGACTGACCCGCGGGGCCAAACGCGCGATCTTGGCCCCTCCCGGGTGTCAGGCGAGGGCGTGGGCGACGACCCGGAGGTCGGCCACGAGGGCGTCGTAGGCGGCGGCCCGGGCCTCGTCCGGCGTCCGGAGCACGGCGGAGGGGTGTGCCGTGGCGAGCACCCACGTCTGGTGCGGGGCGTCCTCGTCCTGGTCGGCGTCGGGCAGCGACGCCTCCGCGGCGCGGGCGCCCGGCGGCGTCCACGGCAGCAGCTGCCCCCGCTCGCGGGTGATCCGGAACGACGGCGAGATCAGCGCCTTGGCCGCCACCGCGCCCAGGCAGACCACCACTTCCGGCTGGAGGACGGCGAACTCCGCCTCCAGCCACGGGCGGCAGGCCTGCAGGTGCTCCGCCCCAGGGGACTGGTGGATCCGCCGCTTCGGCGTGGGCGTGAACCGGAAGTGCTTCACCGCGTTCGTCACGTAGGCGTCGCGCCGGTCGATGGCCGCGTCGGTCAGCGCCCGGTCCAGCAGCTTCCCGGCGGGGCCGACGAACGGCTCGCCGGCGCGGTCCTCCTGGTCGCCGGGCTGCTCACCGACGAAGACGATCCGGGCGGTCTCCGGGCCCTCGCCGAAGACGGTCTGGGTGGCCGGCTCGCCGAGCTCGCACGCCCGGCAGCCGGCCGCCGCCTCCCGCAGCCCGGCCAGGCCCACGCCGCTGGGCACCTGCGCTGGCTGGTTCTCCGTCATGCCCCGATCCCACCGGACCGAGGGCGCCGGCGCAGCACGAACGGAGGATGCACCGCGCTGTTCACTTGACGGGTTGGAAAGTGATGCGACAGGCTCCACTCGTTGCGGATGGCAAGGGCTGCACGCACACGACGGACACCGGAGGAGCAGTGCTCGAGTTCGACGGCCTGTACAAGGCCTACGACAGCAACCAGGTGCTCGAGGGGGTGAGCTTCACCGTGGCCCCGGGCCAGATGTTCGGCTTCTGCGGATCGAACGGGGCGGGGAAGACCACCACCATGCGGATCGCCATGGGCCTCGCGCGCGCCGATGCCGGGGAGGTGCGCTGGACGGGGCGGCCGGTCGACGAGGTCGTCCGCCGCCGGATCGGCTACATGCCCGAGGAACGCGGCCTCTACCCGAAGATGAAGGTCGGCGAGCAGCTGGCCTACTTCGCCCGGCTGCACGGCCTGGACGCCCGGGCCGCCGGCCGCGCCGCCGAGCACTGGGCCGAGCGGCTCGGGCTGGGGGAGCGGCGCAACGACCGGGTGGAGAAGCTGTCGCTGGGCAACCAGCAGCGCGTGCAGCTGGCCGCCGCCCTGGTCAGCGAGCCCGACGTGCTGATCCTCGACGAGCCCTTCTCCGGGCTGGACCCGGTGGGCGTCGACTCGCTGGCCGAGGCGCTGCTCGAGCAGTGCCGGCGCGGCGTGCCCGTCGTCTTCTCCAGCCACCAGCTGGACCTGGTGGAGCGGCTCTGCGACGCGGTCGGCATCCTCGCCCGCGGCAAGATCGTCGCCAGCGGCACGGTCGACGAGCTGCGCTCCGCGGCCACCGGCCGGCAGCTGCGCGTCGTCGCCCCGGACGCGCCGAACGGCTGGGCCGCCGCCGTCCCCGGCGTGCGAGTGGTCTCCGAGCAGCGCGGCGACACCGTGCTGGAGCTGGCCCCGGGCGCCGACGACCAGCAGGTGCTGGCCGCCGCCCTGGCCACGGGCCGGGTCGCCCACTTCGCCTGGCGCGAACCGACCCTGGTCGAGCTCTTCCGGCACGCCGTCACCGACACCCGGGAGGTGGCGGCATGACCGCGCCTGCATCCACCGACATCAAGCCGCACAGCCCGGCCCAGCTCGTCCGGCTCGTGGCCGGCCGGGAGATCTCCACCCGGATCCGGGACAAGGGCTTCCTGGTCAGCTCCGCGGTGCTGATCGTCCTGATCATCGGCCTGATGCTGTTCCAGGTGCTCCTCGGCGGCGGGGAGTCGACCAGCCGGATCGGCCTGGTCGGCGGCGACCGGACCGTCGAGCAGGTCCTGCAGCAGCAGGGCGAGGCGCTGGGCACCGAGGTGACGGTGGTCGAGCTGGCCGACGAGGCCGCCGCCCGCACCGCCGTCGCGGAGGAGGACGTCGACGCCGCCCTGCTCGACCCGACGGGCAGCCGGCCCGAGCTCCTGGTGCAGTCCGCGGGCGGGATTACCGAGGACCTCGTGCAGAGCGCACTGGCCGCCCTCTCGGTGGCCGACCAGCTCACCGAGGCCGGGGTGCAGCTCGAGCCCGCCCCCGCGGTCGACGTCGTCGCCCTGGAGTCGGACGAGGAGGACCGCACGCAGGCCACGATCGTCGCGCTGCTCGGGGTGGGCCTGCTGTACTTCCTCTTCATCCTGTTCGGGCAGTTCGTCGCCCAGGGCGTGGTCGAGGAGAAGTCCAGCCGGGTGGTCGAGCTGCTGCTGGCCACGATGCGCCCGTGGCAGCTGCTGGCCGGGAAGATCATCGGCCTGGGTGCCCTCGGGCTGCTGCAGACCGCGGTGATCGCCGTGGTCGGGGTGGCCGGGGCGCTGGCCTTCGACGTCATCGACCTGCCGGGGCAGCTGATCGGCACCGTGCTGAACGTGCTCGCCTGGTTCGTGATCGGCTACGCGTTCTACGCGGCGGTGTTCGCGGTGGCCGCCTCGCTGGTCAGCCGGCAGGAGGACCTGGGCAGCGTGCTGACGCCGACGACCATCCTGCTCGTGGTCGGGTTCATCGTGGCCGTGCAGGCGGCTCAGGACCCGGGCAGCACGCTGGCCACGGTCACCTCCTACGTGCCGGGGCTGTCGCCGATGGTGATGCCGGTGCGGCAGGCCGCCGGCGAGGCCGCGTGGTGGGAGGTCGGGCTCGCCGTCCTGCTGATGGTCCTGGCGATCGCCGTCATCGTCCGGATCGGTGGGCGGATCTACTCCGGGGCGCTGCTGCGCACCGGCGGCCGGCTCAAGCTGCGCGAGGCCCTGGCCGCCGAGAAGGCCTGACGCCGCTCCCCAGCGGTGATCAGGTCACCTGATCACCGCTGGGGCAGTGCCCGGGGACGACGGCGGTCAGCGCTGGCGGAGTGCGCCGAGGGGGCCGCGGTAGGGGTTCGCCGGCGGGCCACTGACCCCGGGGCGCACGGTGAACAGCCGGCCGGCGTCCGGCTGGGCGGCCCGGGCGGCGTCGTCCATGCCGTGCACCGACGTGCTGATCACCAGCAGGTCGCCGACGAACGCGCAGCTGGTGGTGTTCTGGGCGGCGACTTCGACGACCGCGAGCAGCTCGCCGTCGGGGGACCACCGTCGTACCTGGGCGCCGCCCCACAGCGCCGTCCAGAGGCAGCCCTCGTCATCGACGGTGAGGCCGTCGGCGACGCCGTCGGGGTCGTCGCTGAAGTCCAGCAGCACCCGGCGCTCGCCGAAGGTGCCGGTGTCCAGGTCGTACTCGGACGCCCACACCGTCTTCGCGCCGGAGTCGGAGAGGTACACGGTGCGGTCGTCGGGTGACCAGCCCAGCCCGTTGGAGATGGTGAGGCCGTCGAGCACGGTGCTGACCGTGCCGTCGAGGTCGAGCCGGTAGAGGCTGCCGGCGCCGGGTCGCTCGTCGAAGGCCATCGTCCCGGCGAAGAACCGGCCGGCCCGGTCGCAGGCGCCGTCGTTCATCCGGGTGCCGCCCGCGGACTCCGAGCCGCCCTCCCCGGTGAGCTCGATCAGCACCTGCGCGTCACCCTCGGCGGTCAGCCGGGTGATGCCGCCCCCGGCGCCCAGCAGCCAGCCGCCGGCGGCCGCCGGGGCGACGAACCCCACCGTGTCACCGCCGCGGTGCGAGGCCACCGGGACGACGTCGTCCCCGGCGATCGTGCCGCGCCGGACCAGCCCCGCGGTGATGTCCACCCAGAGCAGTTCCTGCGTGGCGGCGTCGAAGACGGGGCCCTCTCCGTGCTCGGCCGGGACGGGGCTGGTCGGTGTCGCCTGCAGTCGGATCACCCGCCCATCCTCCCCGGGACACCCGGCCGTCACACCGGTTGCGGATACTGCCCCCGTGTCCGAAGCCACCGTCGACGTTGCCGACCTGCGCCCCTCCGGGGGTCCCACCGACCCGGACGACCGCACCGACGAGCCCTTGCGGGCCGACATCCGACTGCTGGGCCGAGTGCTCGGGGAGGTGATCGGCGAGCAGGCCGGCGCCGAAGTCCTGGAGCTGGTCGAGGCCACCCGGGTCGAGGCCTTCCGGATCCGACGCTCCGAGGTGGGCCGCTCCGAGCTCGCCGACCGGCTGGCCCAGCTCGACCTGCACGAGGCCAACCACGTCGTCCGGGCGTTCAGCCACTTCTCGCTGCTGGCCAACATCGCCGAGGACGTGCACCACGAGCGCCGCCGCCGGCACCACCGGCGGGAGGGCTCACCCCCGCAGAAGGGGAGCCTGGCGGCGTCGCTGGACCTGCTGGACGAGGCCGGCCTGGACGGCGACACGGTGGCCCGGGAACTGGCCGGTGCGCTCGTCGTCCCGGTGGTCACCGCGCACCCGACCGAGGTGCGCCGCCGCACGATCTCCCAGGTGCAGCAGCAGGTCACCGACCTGATCCGGCAGCGCGACAACGCCGGGCCGTACGGGATCGACGCGCGGGCCTGGTCGGCGCACCTGTCCCGCGAGGTGCTCACCCTCTGGCAGACGGCGCTGCTCCGGCTGTCCCGGCTGCGGCTGGCCGACGAGATCGACGAGGCGCTGCGGTACTACGACCTGTCGCTGTTCGAGGTCGTCCCGGCGATCAACACCGAGCTCCGCCAGGCCCTGCGTGAGCGCTGGCCGGACGCCGACCTGCTGGCCACCCCGATGCTGCAGCCGGGTTCCTGGATCGGCGGGGACCGGGACGGCAACCCGTTCGTCACCGCCGACGCCGTCCGCCGGGCGACCACCCGGCAGGCCGAGACGGCGCTGCGCCACCACCTCGCCGAGCTGATCTGCCTGGCCGACGAGCTGTCGATGTCCGACCGGCTGGTGACGCCCACCGACGAGGTCTACGCGCTGGCCGAGGCCTCCGGCGACGACTCCCCGTTCCGCGGCGACGAGCCCTACCGGCGGGCGCTGCGCGGGGTGTACCGACGGCTGGCCGCGACCGCGCGGCGGGTCCTGGGCTCGGTGCCGGGGGAGGAGCCGGACGTCGAGCTGCCGCCCTACGAGCTGCCCGAGGAGCTGATCGCCGACCTGGCGACGGTCGACGCCTCGCTGCGCAGCCACGGGGCGGGTGCGCTGGCCGACGACCGACTGGCCCGGCTGCGCGACGCGGTGGAGGTCTTCGGCTTCCACCTGTGCGGGCTGGACATGCGGCAGAACTCCGCGGTGCACGAAGAGGTGCTGGGCGAGCTGCTGGCCTGGGCCGGGGTGTGCGACGACTACGCCGCACTCGACGAGGCGGCCCGGGTCGAGCTGCTCACCGGCGAGCTGCAGCTGCGCCGGCCGCTGGTGCGCCCCGGCGCCGCGCTCTCCGAGCTGGCCCGCGGTGAGCTGGACCTGCTGGTGGCGGCCGCCGAGCAGGTGGCGCTGCTCGGCCCGCGGGCGATCCCGAACTACGTGATCAGCATGTGCGAGTCGGTCAGCGACGTGCTGGAGGTCGCCGTCCTGCTCAAGGAGGTCGGGCTGCTCGACCCGGGCGCCCTGACTCCGGACGGTGGGGTCGGTCCCACCTGCTCCGTGGGCATCTCCCCGCTGTTCGAGACGATCGGCGACCTCCAGGCCGCCGGCACGATCCTGGGCGCGATGCTGGACCAGCCGCTGTACCGGGCGCTGGTGGCCAACCGCGGCGACGCCCAGGAGGTGATGCTCGGCTACAGCGACAGCAACAAGGACGGCGGCTACCTGGCCGCCAACTGGGCGCTGTACCGGGCCGAGCTGGCGCTGGTCGAGGTCGCCCGCGCCAACGGCATCCGGCTGCGGCTGTTCCACGGTCGCGGCGGCACCGTCGGCCGGGGCGGCGGCCCCAGCTACGAGGCGATCCGGGCCCAGCCGCCCGGCTCGGTCGCCGGGGCGCTGCGGATCACCGAGCAGGGCGAGGTGATCGCGGCCAAGTACGCCTCACCCGACCTGGCCCGCCGGAACCTGGAGGCGCTGGTCGCGGCCACCCTGGAGTCGACGCTGCTGGACATCGAGGGGCTGGGCACCGACGCGGAGGACGCCTACACGCTGCTCGACGACCTGGCGGCCCGGGCGCAGGGCGCCTACCGGGCGCTGGTGCACGAGACGCCCGGCTTCGTCGAGTGGTTCCGCGCCGCGACCCCGATCCGGGAGCTGGCCGAGCTGAACATCGGCAGCCGGCCGCCGTCCCGCAAGGCCGGCGACAAGATCGCGGACCTGCGGGCGATCCCGTGGGTGTTCAGCTGGTCGCAGGCCCGGATCATGCTGCCCGGCTGGTACGGCACCGGGACGGCCCTGGAGTCATGGGTCGACGGGGACCCCGGCCGGCTGGCCCAGCTGCAGGACCTGCACGCGCGGTGGCCGTTCTTCCGCACCGTGCTGTCCAACATGGGCATGGTGCTGGCCAAGACCGACCTGGAGCTGGCCGCCCGCTACGCCGAGCTGGTGCCCGACGCGGAGCTGCGCGACCGGGTGTTCAGCCAGATCACCGCCGAGCACGAGCGGACGGTGCGGATGCTGCTGGCGGTCACCGGCGACGCGGAGCTGCTGGCCGACAACCCGTCCCTGGCCCGGTCGATCCGCAACCGGTTCCCCTACCTGGAGCCGCTGCACCACCTGCAGGTGGAGATGCTGCGCCGTCGCCGGGAGGGGGACGACGACGAGCTGGTGCGCCGGTGCATCCAGCTGTCGGTCAACGGCGTCGCCACCGCCCTGCGCAACTCCGGCTGATGTGCGCTGACGGCGGGTTCCATCTCCGGAACCCGCCGTCAGCGCACAGTGCTCAGGAGCGGGCGGCCTCGATGGCGGCGGCCAGCCGGCGCACGCCCTCGTCGACGTCGCCGGGCTGCACCGCCGAGTAGGCGAGCCGGAAGCTGTTGTGCCCGCCCTCGAGCAGGAAGTCGGTGCCGGGCACGATCGCCACCCCGCGGGCGGCGGCCTCGGCGGTGATCCGTGCGACGTCGTGGCCCTCGCCCTCGGGCAGCGACACCCACAGGAAGTACCCGCCCTCGGGACGGCGGAAGGTCGCCTGCGGCAGGTGCTCGCGCAGCGCGTCGTCCAGCAGCCCGACCCGCTCGGCCAGCGCCGACTTCACCCGCTCCAGCGCGGCCGGGAACCGCTCGCCCTGCAGGTAGGCGTACACCGTGCCCTGGGCGACCATGTTCGGCGCGATGTAGGTGTTCGTGGCCCGGACCTGGATCTTCTTGATCAGCACCGGCGGCCCGACCAGGTAGCCCACGCGGATGCCCGGGCAGACCGTCTTGGAGAACGACGAGGCGTAGACGACGTGCTCGCTGGCCGCGCCCCCGTCCAGCTCCAGCATCCGCGGCAGCGGCTCCCCGCTGAACCGGATGTCGACGTACGGGTCGTCCTCGAACAGCACGAAGTCGTGCTCGCGGGCCAGCTCCAACAGCCGCTCGCGCTTGGCCAGCGAGAGCGTGTAGCCGGCCGGGTTCTGGAAGTTGGGGATGACGTGCGCCAGCGTCGGCCGCAGCCCACCGTCCAGCAGCGCGGCGAGCTCGTCGACGGAGATGCCGTCCTCCTCCAGCGTCACCAGGTGCACGTCGGCGCCGCGGTTGCGCAGCCCGAGCAGGGTGCGGTCGTAGGTGGGCCGTTCGGTCACCACCGCGGCGCCCGGCGTGGCCAGCTCGTCGAAGAGGAAGGCGTCGGCCTGCATCGAGCCGTTGGTCACCAGCACGTGCTCGACCGGGACGCCGTGCTTCTCGGCGATCCACTTCCGCAGCGGCACGTAGCCGACCGCCGTCCCGTAGCCGGTCATCCCGGCCGGGTCGGAGTCGAACGCGGCGACGGCGGCCTGCTTGAGGCCCTCGACGTCGACGATGTCGGTCGACGGGGCGCCGCGGGCGAAGGAGATCATCGTGGTGGCGGGCGAGGTCTGTGCTGAGCCGGTCACGCGACCGAGTCTGCCGTACCGCGCCACCCCCGGCTCAGCCCTCCTGCGCCGCCGCGGCGGCCCGGACGGCGTCCAGCAGCTGCTGCCGGTCGTGCAGCGTGGTGCGGGCCCGGCCGTGCACCGCGCCCAGGGCGATCTCGGCGGCGTCGATCGCCCGCCAGTCGGCCAGCAGCACCGGGTGCCCGCCCCGGGCGAGCAGGGTGTCGACCCAGTCGTCGTCCCCACCGGGCCACAGCACCCCGGATGCGACGTCGGCCAGCATCGAGGCGACGGTCTCCCGGGCGTCGTGCTTGTTGGTGCCGACGACGCCGGTCGGCCCGCGTTTGATCCACCCGGCCACGTACTCGCCACGGCTGACCTCGCCGTCCCGGACCACCCGGCCGGCGTCGTGCGGCACCGTGCCGCCGTCCAGCGGCAGGCCAGGCAGCGCGTGCCCGCGGTAGCCGACCGAGCGCACCACCAGGTCGGCCGCGACGACGTCGAGCTCGCCGGTGCCCACCGCCCGGCCGTCCGCGTCGACCCGGGTGCGCTCCACCTCCACCCCGATGACCCGGTCGGTGCCGAGCAGCCGCACCGGGCGGGCGTGGAAGCGCAGCCGCACGCTGACCGTGCCGTCCACGGTCTGGTGGCCGGCGTAGTCGGCGAGTGCGGCGAGGTTGCGGGCGACGTGCCGGTCCTCCGCGGCCAGGGCGGCGTCCCCGGCATCGGTGAGGTCGGCCGGGTCGACGAGCACCGTCGCCGCGGCCAGGTGGCCCAGCTCGCGCAGTTCCTGGGTGGTGAAGCTGGCCTGGGCCGGGCCGCGGCGGCCGAGCACGGTGATCCGCTCGACCGGTGCGGCGGCCAGGGTGTCGAGCACGTGGTGCGGCATGTCGGTGGGGTGCAGCTCGGCGGGGGAGCGAGCCAGCACCCGGGCCACGTCGAGGGCCACGTTGCCCACGCCGACCACCACGACGTCCCGGGCCCGCGCCACCAGCTCCTCGACCCGCGCCCGGTCGGCGTCGGGGTGCCCGCAGTACCAGGCGACGACGTCGGTGGCGGCCAGGCTGCCGGGCAGCTCCTCGCCGGGGATGCCCAGCGCGCGGTCACCGGCCGCGCCGTAGGTGTAGACGACGGCGTCGACGTGGGCGCGCAGGTCCGCCAGCGACAGGTCGGTGCCGATCTCCACGTTGCCGACGAAGCGCACCCGCTCGTGGTCCAGGGTGTGGTGCAGCGTCTCGCGCAGCGCCCGCATCTTCAGGTGGTCCGGGGCGATGCCGTGCCGCACCAGGCCGAACGGGGTGGGCAGCCGGTCGATCAGGTCGACGGCGACCGGGACGTCGTCCTGCCCGGCGAGCGCGTCGGCGGCGTAGATGCCGGCCGGGCCTGCCCCCACCACCGCGACGCGCAGCGGTCGTCCGGGCACCGATGGGTTGGGCACCGCTGGTTCGGCCACGCCCGCATCGTCGTCCCGTTGGCGGGTAGGCGCCAGGGTGAACCCGGGCAGCCGTGCCCGGTCACCGCTGAGGAGATCTGCGTGTCCATCACGATCGTCGCCACCATCTCGCCCAAGCCCGGCCGGGCCGACGCCGTCCGGGAGGCGTTCACCGCGGCGATCCCGAAGGTGCACGAGGAGTCCGGCTGCGAGCTCTACGCGCTGCACGAGGACGGCTACGGCTTCGTGATGATCGAGCGCTGGGCCACCCAGGACGACGTCAAGGCCCACGGGGCGGGCGAGACGTTCAACCAGCTCACCGAGAGCGTCAAAGACGACCTGACCGAGCCGATCGGCGTCCGGCTGCTGCAGGCGGTGCCCGCCGGCGACGACGCCAAGGGCGCCCTCTAGGCCGCGTGGCAGCTGGCCGGCACCCCCGGCGGAGGGGTGCCGGCGCGTCACGTCCTGAGCGTGCGAACGGCGTCCGTGTGCCGGGCTGCATCGGTCACGTCCAGCAGCGCAGGCCCGGGGGTGCCCTGGGCGCGCCACGCGCTCGGCGAGGTGCCCATGACCCGCTTGAACGCGTTGGAGAAGGCGGCGTCGGAGCCATAGCCCCAGGCGGCGCCCACCGCGGACACGGTGGCCGTCCCGCGCTGCAGGTCCCTGCCGGCGGCGTGCATGCGGAGCCGCAGCAGGTGGTCCAGTGGGGGAGCGCCGACCAGCGTGCGGAAGCGGACGGCGAAGGCCGAGCGGGACATCGTCGCCGTCCTGGCCAGCTCCGGCACCGTCCACCGCCGGGCCGGGTCCTCGTGCATGAGCCGGAGCACCGTGCCGATCCGGTCGTCGGCGAGGGCGGCCAGCCAGCCGTGCACGCGGCCGTCCTCGGCGTCCGCCGCGGCGCGCAGGGCCTCGACGAAGACCACCTGGCCGAGCAGCTCGGTGAGCAGTGACGCCCCGAGCCGCCGGCCCGCGGTCTCGTGGGCGAAGAGGTCCAGGGCAGCGCGCAGCGGTGCCGCGTGCTCGCCGTCGCCCGCCACGACCACCAGGGGCGGCAGGACGTCGAGGAGCAACCGGGCGCTGCGGTCGTCGAACACGAAGCGCCCGCCGGTCAGCACGACGTCCTCGCCGGTCCCGACCCGCGCTCGGCCGTCGACCGCCTCGCCGAAAACGGGGAGCCCGTCGACCGGCTCCAGCCCAGGCGCGGAGGCCACCGCGTAGCCCGTGCCGGTGGTGAGCACGAAGCAGTCGCCGGCGACGAGGTGCTGCTCGACGCCGTCCGGCCCGACCCGCAACCAGGCCTCGCCACGGTGCACGGCGCCGAACTTCACGTGCCTGACGCCGGGGAACGACAGCGCCCACGTGCCGCCGGCCTCGAGCCGGGACGACACCGCGCTCTGCACGGTGAGCAACTCGATGACGCGGGACAGCGGGTCCATCCATCGAGAGTATCGGGAAAGAAGAAGGGCTGATCTGTCATGGATGCGTCGACCGAGCGGCCCTAGCGTCGTTGGCATGACAGGGATCGACGGCAAGGTCGTGGCCATCACCGGCGCCAGCAGCGGGATCGGGGAGGCGACCGCGTTGCTGCTCGCCGAGCGCGGCGCCCGGGTCGCGCTCGGCGCGCGGCGGGCCGACCGCCTCGCCGAGGTGGCCGGCCGGATCACCCGGGCCGGCGGCGAGGTCGTGCACGTTCCGACCGACGTGCGCAGGCGTGCTGACCTCACCGCGCTGGTCGCGGCGGCCGAGGAGCGGTGGGGCCGGCTGGACGTTCTCGTCGCCAATGCGGGTGTCGCGCACGTCGCGCTGCTGGACGACCTCGACGTCGACGGCTGGGAGGAGATGGTCGACGTCAACCTCAAGGGCATGCTCTTCGGTGTCGCGGCGGCGCTGCCGGTCTTCCGTCGGCAGGGCCACGGGCAGTTCGTGACCGTGGTGTCGACGTCCGGGCTCCAGATCACCCCGGCCCAGGCCGTCTACGCCGCGACGAAGAACGCCGTCCGAACCTTCTCCGAGGCGCTGCGGCAGGAGGCCGGTGGTGCGCTGCGGGTCTCGACCGTGTCACCCGGTTTCGTGGACACCGACTTCGCGGCCGCGATGCGGGACCTCGAGATCCGCGAGCAGCTGCTCGCCCGGCGCGACGCGATCGCGATCCCGCCGGCGGCCATCGCCCGGGCCATCGCCTACGCCATCGAGCAGCCCGACGACGTGGACGTCAACGAGATCGTCGTCCGCCCCACTGCTCAGGCCTAGCGGAGTGGACCGGTCGACGTCACGTCGGCGGACCCGCCCGTTCACACCGCCTGGCAGGTGGGGCACCAGAAGAGGTTGCGGCCGACCATGACCTCGGTGCGCACCTCGGTGCCGCAGATCCGGCAGGGCAGCCCGGCGCGCCGGTAGACGTAGTGCGCGTCGTCCCGGAGCGCCGGGCCGCGCCGGCGCTCGCGGTCGGCGCGCTCGGTGGTGACGATCCGCCCGGCCTTGACCCCGGCCTTCATCAGCGGCACCAGGTCGGCCCACAACCGGTCCCAGAGCTCGGCGTCGACGTCCCGGCCCAGCCGGAATGGGCTCAGCCGCTGCCGGAACAGGACCTCCGCCCGGTAGACGTTCCCGACGCCGGCGAGCACGGCCTGGTCCATGAGCAGTTGGCCGATGGTGGTCCGGCTGCGGGAGATGCGGGCGAACGCCTTGGCCGGGTCCGACCGCCGGCGCAGCGGGTCCGGGCCCAGCCGGTCGAGGATCAGCTGCACCTCGCCGTCGGTGATCAGGTCGCAGGCGGTGGCGCCGCGCAGGTCGGTCCACACGCCCTCGCCGTCCTCGCCCGGGCCCTCCCAGCGCATCCGCAGCGCGCCCCGGGGCGCGGGTGGCAGCCCGGTGCCGGCGGTGAACTTGCCGTAGAGGCCCAGGTGGACGTGGACGACGTCCGGGCCGAAGAAGGCGAACAGGTGCTTGCCGTAGGAGGTGACCTCGTCGAGCACCCGGCCGTCGAGCAGCTCGGCCTGCCCGGCGAAGCGGCCCTGTGGGCTGGTCACGTGCACCTCGCGGCCGGCGAACGCGGCCTGCTGCTCGCGGGCCAACCGGAACAGGGTGTGGCCCTCAGGCACCGACGATCACGCCGTCCAGCTTCACCCGCGCCGGCGTCGTCCGCCACGACGGGCCCCGTGACCCAGCCGACACTGCTTGTCCCGGCCCGCCTGCAGGGGCCCGCTGCGAGCTCGCGAGCAGTGGGGGGCAGGCGGGTCCTTCCTCAGCGGGCGCGGAGGGCGGCGTAGCGGTCCAGGGACACCTGGCGTTCGTGGGCGTGGTCGACGATCGGCTCCGGGTAGCCGGCCGGGCCGCCGCCGGGCGCCGTCCACGGCTCGTGCACGTGCTTCGGGTCGAGGTCGCGCAGCTCGGGCACCCAGCGCTTCACGTAGCTGCCGTCCGGGTCGAACTTCTTGCCCTGGGTGATCGGGTTGAACACCCGGTAGTACGGCGAGGCGTCGGTGCCGGTTCCGGCCACCCACTGCCAGCCGTGGTTGTTGCTGGCCAGGTCGCCGTCGACGAGGTGCTGCATGAAGTACCGCGCTCCGTGGGTCCACTCCTGGTGCAGGTCCTTGACCAGGAAGGAGGCGACGATCATCCGCACCCGGTTGTGCACGTAGGCCTCACCGAGCAGCTGCCGCATCCCGGCGTCGACGATCGGGAAGCCGGTGCGGCCGGTCTCCCAGGCGCGCACCAGCTCCTCGGCGTCCGGGCCGGAGTCGTAGCCCATGCCCTGGAGTTCGGGCTTGAGGTACTCGCGGGCGGAGTCGGGCCGGTGCCACAGGACGTCGGCGTAGAAGTCGCGCCAGGCGAGCTCGTCGGTGTAGCGCCGCACCGACTCCGAGCCCTCCTCGGCGGCCAGGTCGGCGAGCAGCGTGCGCGGGTGGATGCAGCCGTACTTCAGGTAGGCCGACAACCGGCTCGTCCCGTTGGTCGCCGGGCGGTCGCGCCCCTCGTCGTAGCCGAGCAGCCGTTCGTCGCGGAACCGGTGCCAGGCCTCCAGGGCCGCGGCCTCGCCGGCGGCGGGCAGCTGGACGTCGTCCAGGGCCGGTCGCGGTGGGCGGTCGTCGGAGCGGACGTCGCGCTGCCACGGGACCTGGTCCGGGCGGACGGCGGGGGAGTGCCAGCCGTGCTCCCGCCAGGCGCGGGCGAACGGGGTGAACACCTGGAACGGCGTGCCGTCCCGCTTGACCACCCGCCCGGGGGCGACCGCGTACGGCGAGCCGGTGCGCACCAGTGGGACGTCGCCCAGCGCCCGCTCGACCGCCTGGTCCCGGCGCCGTCCGTACGGGCCGGCGTCGGCGGTGACGTGCACGCTCACCGCGCCCAGCTCTGCCACCAGCCGGGGGAGGACGGCGGCCGGGTCGCCGGTGCGCGTGACGAGGGCGCCGCCGGTGGCGGTGTCGAGCTCGGCGAGGCAGTCGAGCAGGAACCGCCGGCGCGGCTCGCCCGAGGGGCCGTAGAGCCGGTCGTCGAAGACGAAGACGGGGACGACGCTGCCCTGGGGCCCGGCGGCGTCGACGGCGGCGAGCAGGGCCGGGTGGTCGTCCAGACGCAGGTCGCGGCGGAACCAGAGCAGCGCGGTGGGCACCCGACCGAGCCTAGGAAGCCCCGACCGCTGCCGCTGGGTGATCAGCGGCTGGGTGGCTCAGCTGTGGGCGGGCGCCAGGCCGAAGGTGGGTCGGTCGGCCTCGGCGACGAGGTCGAGCTGCTCGGGGTGGTCGACCAGGTACTTGCGGATGAACGAGCAGTAGGGGAGCACGTGCAGGCCCCGCTCGCGCGCGGCGGTGAGGACGGTGGCCACCAGCTGGGTGCCCAGACCCCGACCGCCCATCGTCGGGTCGATCTCGGTGTGCGGCAGGGTCATCACGCCCTGGTCGACGTGGTAGCTGGCCAGGCCGACGACGCGCTCGCCGTCCCGGATCTCGAAGCGGCCCCGCTCGGGGACGTCGACGACCGTGATCTCCATCTGTGCTCTCCACCTTCCGCGCCTCGGCGCCGTTGCCGGGGCTCGTGCGTGCCGAGACAAGGTAACGGTTGCGACACCGTGCCGCCCGCATCTCTCCCGACGAGTCGGGGGCCCAGGTCGTTCCCTGGTGCGGCTCCGCCTCGGTCGCCGTCTTGGTGACTGCCCGTGGCCAGCCGCTTCCGAATTGGCCCGATCAGACTGCTGCATGGAGATCTCATGACGATCTCATGACATTCCTGCACTTCACTGGGGGCGGGCTCTGCATGCCCGGTCACACGGACATACCCGCAGCCCAGCGCGGTGACACGTCCATCAGGACGCGGATCTCCGTCGGTTCGCGGAATTGTCTCTGTGCTCTTCGACACCCCGGGCGCGTCACGACCCCATAACGGAATTGCACGATCGACTGAATGCGCCATTCCGCCGCCCAATTCACTGTTAGCGTCCTGTTCTGAGATGGGAGCGGGTCCGCCTGCCCCCACCCCGGCTCGCCGCCCGGCGCACTGCAGAGTGCGCGCCGACGCCCCTGGCGTCGTGGACGGCGAGCCGCACCCGCGCCCCGTGGCGCCCGCCCCAGGGGCGGTGCGCCCGGTGGGACGACACGGCCGGTGAGGCTGCTCCTCGGAGCGGCGTGCCCGCGCTCGTCGTGCCGCCCGGCCCGGGGCCGTGTCCGCCGACGAGAGGTTGCCCGTGCCCGCAGTACACGCCGAGGGGTTGTTCAAGGTCTTCGGCCGGCGCACCGCCGAGGCGGTCGACCGGCTCCGGGACGGCGCCTCTGTCGCAGAGGTGCGGGACCGAGGCGCCACCCCGGCCGTCATCGACGTCAGCTTCACCGTCGAGCCGGGCGAGATCTTCGTGGTCATGGGGCTGTCCGGCTCGGGCAAGTCGACGCTGCTGCGGATGCTCAACGGGCTGCTGGAGGTCACTGCCGGCACCGTGCACGTGGGTGAGGCCGAGCTGACCGCGCTGGACGACAAGGCGCTGCGCCGGCTCCGGCAGGAGCAGATGAGCATGGTGTTCCAGCACTTCGCGCTCTTCCCGCACCGCAGCGTGCTGGACAACGCCGCCTACGCCCTCGAGGTGCGCGGCGTCGACCGCGCCACCCGCCGGGCCAAGGCGCAGGAGGCCCTCGCGCTCGTCGGCCTGGACCAGTGGGCCGACCAGAGGCCCGGGCAGCTTTCCGGCGGCATGAAGCAACGCGTCGGCCTGGCCCGCGCCCTCGCCGCCGACACCGACCTGCTGCTGATGGACGAGGCGTTCAGCGCGCTGGACCCGCTGATCCGCCGCGAGATGCAGGACCAGCTGCTGGAGCTGCAAGCCTCGCTGGGCAAGACGATCATCTTCATCACCCACGACCTCAACGAGGCCATGCGCCTCGGTGACCGGATCGCGATCATGCGCGACGGCCGCGTCGTGCAGATCGGCACGCCCGACCAGATCCTCGAGACCCCGGCCGACGACTACGTCCGCCAGTTCCTCGCCGACGTCGACCGTGGGCGGGTGTTCACCGCCCGGCACGTGATGGTCGAGGCACCCACCCTGGTCTCCCCGACGGCTGCGCCCGCACAGGTGTTGCAGGCGATGCAGGACCACCGCTCCGGTTCCGTGCTCGTCGGGGACGGCGACGGCCGGGTGGCCGGCGTGGCCACCGAGGACGCCGTCCGGGCCGCCGTCGCGGCGGGGGCGCCGTCGCTGGCCGGCCTCGCCCTGCTGCCCCCGGTCGACGTCCGGGCGACGACGACGCTGAGCGAGCTGCTCGCCCCCGCCGCCCAGGACGAGGTGCCGGTGACCGTCGTGGACGACGCCGGCCGGCTGCTCGGGGTGGTGCCCCGAGGCGCGGTCCTGGCCGCACTGGGGGGCGTGCCGCGCCCCGCCCCGTCCATCTCGCCGGCACCGGCCGACCCGGTGGGCGCGACCGCCGTGACGACGAAGGAGGCCGTCCGTGGCTGAGACCGTGCTCCGGGCCGCCGAGGACGGCGCCCTGCCGCAGATCCCGGTGGGCGACTGGATCGACACCGGCTTCGACTGGGTCACCGACAACTTCTCCCCGGTCTTCGACGTGATCAGCGCTGGCACCGAGGCCGGGGTGGAGGGGCTGCGCGACGCGCTGCTGTTCCCCCCGCCGGTCCTGTTCGCCGTGCTGCTGGCCGTGCTCGGCGGCGTGGTGCGGTCGGTGCGCTTCGCCGTCGTCTCCTTGCTGGGGCTGCTGCTGCTGATCAGCATGCGGATGTGGGAGCCGGCCATGGCCACCCTGGCCCTGGTCCTGGTGTCCGCGGTCATCGCGGTGGCGATCGGGATCCCGATCGGGATCGCGGCTGCGAAGAGCGACCGGGTCAGCGCGGCGCTGCGGCCGGTGCTCGACTTCATGCAGACGATGCCGGCCTTCGTCTACCTCGTGCCCGCGGTGACGTTCTTCGGCATCGGCCTCGTCCCGGGCGTCGTCACCACGATCATCTTCGCCATGCCGCCGGGGGTCCGGCTGACCGAGCTGGGCATCCGGCAGGTCGACCCGGAGCTGGTGGAGGCCGGGCACGCCTTCGGCAGCCCGCCCGGCCGGATCCTCCGCGGCATCCAGTTGCCGCTGGCCCTGCCGACGATCATGGCCGGGGTCAACCAGGTGATCATGCTGGCGCTGTCCATGGCGGTCATCGCCGGGCTGATCGGCGCGGCCGGCCTCGGCGGCGTCGTCGTCACCAGCATCTCCCGGCTCGACGTCGGGCTGGGCTTCGAGGGCGGCCTGTCGGTCGTCATCCTCGCCATCTACCTCGACCGGCTGACCAGCGCCTTCGGTCAGCGGCGGGGGCGACTGTCCGGCATCCCGTCCTTCCTCAGCCGCGGCGGCACGGTCGGCAAGGCCGGCCTGGGCGCCAGCAGCCGGTCCGCCGATGCGGTCATGCCCGTCGGCGCCGACCAGAACTCACCGAACCGACCTGCCCGGTAGCCGACCGGCGCGGCCCTCCCGGGCCGTCGCCGCGGAGCCGGAGCACCAACGGTGCGCGGGGCAGTCGACCGCCGCCAGATGTAGGAGAGGAACGACCGCATGAACAAGCACCTGACCACCCGAGGCGCACGTCTGGCCGCCGGCCTCGCCGCCGTCGCACTCACCGCCACCGCCTGCGGTGGGGACGCCGAGGAGGACACCACCGCCGCCGGCGGAGCGTCGGCCGGCGGTGACTGCGAGACCGTCAACCTGGGCTTCATCCCCTCCTGGACCGACGGCCTGAGCATGGCCCACCTGTGGGACGGCGTCCTCGGCGAGCAGGGCATCGAGGTCGAGATGACCGAGATCTCCGAGGCGGCTCCGCTGTACGCCGGCCTGGCCGGGGGCGACGTCGACGTCTACCCGTCCGCCTGGTCCGAGGTCACCCACTCGGCCTACATGGAGGAGTACGGCGACCAGCTCGAGGACCTCGGTGCCTGGTACGAGGGCGCCAAGCTGACCTTCGCCGTCCCGGAGTACACCGACATCGAGTCGATCGCCGACCTGACCGGCAACGCCGAGATGTTCGACGGCCGGATCGTCGGCATCGAGCCCGGTGCCGGCCTCACCGCCACCACCAAGGACAGCGTCATGCCGACCTACGGGCTGGAGGAGGACTACACGCTCGTCGAGTCCTCCACCACCGCGATGCTGGCCGAGCTGCAGGCGGCGACCGACGCCAACGAGGACATCGTCGTCACCCTGTGGCGTCCGTTCTGGGCCAACAGCGAGTTCCCGGTCAAGGACCTCGCCGACCCGGAAGGCGCCCTGGGCGACTCCGAGGGCCTGCACACGCTGGCCCGTGAGGGCTTCGCGGCCGACTGCGCCGACGTGGCGTCGATGATGGAGAACGCGACCCTCACCGACGAGCAGTACGGCTCGCTGGAGAACATGGTCGTCAACGAGTACGGCGAGGGCCGGTACGACGAGGCCGTCGACGCCTGGCTCGAGGAGAACCCGGACTTCATGGAGTCCCTGCAGGCCTGATCGGTGCGCATCGGCGCTCGTTGAGCGACCGGAGCACACACCCGAGGGGCCCGACGGCGCGTGCCGTCGGGCCCCTCGGTCGTCCGATACCCTCTCGTCGGCAACCGGGCTGCGCGCAGCGGCCCGGTGGTGGTGCAGCCGCACCGCCGCAGCCCCCGTAGCTCAGGGGATAGAGCATCGGTTTCCTAAACCGTGTGCCGCAGGTTCGAATCCTGCCGGGGGCACCAGCTGGTCACTGCAGTTCGACGAAGCGCTCCACGTCGGTCGGCCGGCCGGCGATGACGATCTCGGCGCCGTAGGTGAGCACGGTGTCGTAGTCGGCGTGGGTGTAGCTCGCCGTGTTCTCCGGTTTCACCGACACCACGGTGACGTAATGCTTCTTCCGCAGGCCGGTCTGGCCGAGCGGGACGCCGACGATCTCCCTCGGCGGCTTGGTCTTGGCGAACACCCACTGCGGGTCCAGCTCCACCCAGTCCAGCAGCCGGCCGGCGACCAGGTGCGCGATCCGCTCGCCCATCTCCTGCTCGGGGAAGACGACGTGGTGGGCGCCGATGCGGCTCAGGATGGTCGCCTGCTGCCGGGTCACGGCCTTGGCCCAGATGGTGGGGATCTCGAGCTCGGACAGCAGCGCGGTGGTGAGGATGCTGGCCTCGAGGTGGCCGCCGATGGCCACGACGACGCGGCTGAAGTCGGCGATGCCGATCTCGCTCAGTGCGTCCGCGTCGGTGGTGTCGGCGATGACCACCTGACCCAGCTGCCCGGACAGCCGCTGCACGATGTCGGGCCGGTTGTCCACGGCGAGCACCTCGGTTCCGCCGCGGGCCAGTTCGAGGGCGAGTGCAGTGCCGAACCGACCCAGGCCGAGCACGGCGACGGGGTCCTTGTGGTTAGCCAACGATGGTCCTCTCCTCGGGGAGCTGGTGCCGGCGGGCGCGGTCGCGGAGCGCGAGCCCCGACGCCAGGGTGAGCGGCCCGATCCGGCCGATGTACATGAGCAGCACGAGCAGCACCTGCCCGGCCGGCGGGATGTCGGCGGTGATGCCGGTGGACAGGCCGACGGTGGAGAAGGCCGAGACGACCTCGAAGAGCACCACGTCGAAGCTGAAGTCGGTGAGGGCCTCCATGACGAACGTGGAGACGGCGACCACGCCGATGCCGAGCAGGGCGATCGCCAGCGCCTGGCGCTGGTTGGTGCTCGGCACCCGGCGACGGCCGACCTCGACGTCGGGGTCGCCGCGCATCTCCGCCCACAGGACGTAGGCCAGCAGGCCGAAGGTGGTGACCTTGATGCCGCCGGCGGTCCCGGCGCTGCCGCCGCCGATGAACATGAGCGCGTCGGTGAGCAGCAGCGTCTCGGGCTGGTAGGCGGCGATGTCGAGGTTGTTGAACCCGGCGGTGCGCGGCATCACCGCCGCGGTGAACGCGGCCAGCAACGTCGCGCCGGCGCCCAGTGGGCCGAGGGTCCCGGGGTTGTCGCCCTCGGCGATCAGGAACAGCAGGGTCCCGCCGACGAGCAGGACGACGGTGACGATGACGGTGATCCGGGTGAGCACCGACCAGCTCTTCGGCGACCGCCACTCGCGGACCAGCTCGAAGACCACCGGGAAGCCCAGGCCGCCGATGATGATCGCCACGCAGATGGTCAGGCTGATCCACGGGTCGGCCACGTACTGCACGAGGCTGTCGGCGTTGAGCCCGAAGCCGGCGTTGTTGAACGCCGAGACGGCGTGGAACACACCCGAGTAGGCCGCCGACGACAGCGGCTGGTCGTAGCCGGTGGCGAACCGGATCCCGAGCACGACGGCGACCACGGCCTCGACGCCGAGGCTGAAAAGCACCACCCGGCGGATGACCCGGCGGACGTCCGCGGCGGACAGCGCCTTGGTCTCCGCCTGGGCGATCAGCCGGGCCCGGAGCCCCAGTCGGCGGGACAGCACCACCGCGAGCAGGGTGGCCAGCGTCATGATCCCGAGGCCGCCGGCCTGGATGAGCAGCAGGATCACCGCCTGGCCGAAGCCCGACCAGTAGGTGCCGGTGTCGACGGTGACCAGCCCGGTGACGCACACCGCGGACGTGGCGTGGAACAGCGCGGTGAGGAAGTCGGCACGACCGGGGCCGGCGACGGCGATGGGCAGCGACAGCAGCGCGGTGCCGACGGCGACGGCCACGGCGAAGGCGCCGGCGATGACCCGGCCCGGGTGGTGGAAGCCGCGCGCGGGGGTCGGGCGGCCGGCGGGGCTGCGGATGCCCTGCGTCACCGCAGGCCCGTCGGGCGGGCACAGCGGCGGGCGAGCACGGCGACACGGTGCCACACCGCCCCGGCTCTCCGGCTGTGGAAGGCCGAGCCACGCCACCCGCCGGTCGTGTCGCTCGCCGGGGCGCGGGCGACACTGGGGGACATGACCGCTGCTGATGCCGGGCCGCGGGCCGACCAGAGCCCTCGCCCCCTGACCGACGAGGCGCGCGAACTGCTCGACGCCCTCCTCGCCCACGACTTCCTCGGCGTCGCCGAGCTGCGAGCCCAGGTCGGGCGGGCGACCTCGACGCCGGGCTGCCGCTGCGGGTGCGGGACCCTCGACCTGCAGGTGCCCGACGACGTGCCGGCCGCGCCGGCCAGCGGTCCGGCGCCGGTCGAGGGCACCGTCGTCGGTGCCGACGGGTCGCCGGTGGGCGGGGTGCTCCTCTTCGTCGAGGACGGCCGGCTGAGCCGGCTGGACGTCACCTCCCACGGCGACCCGCTCCCACTGCCCTCTCCGGACCAGGTCACCTGGGGCCCCACCCGGTGGGCGCGCGAGGACACCGTGCGACGGCCCGCCCGGTTCCGCCGGGGCCAGCCCGGCTGAGGGCAGCTCCCGCGGGTACCGGGGCGCCCATGGCACGCAGCGCCGCGGTCGCGGCCGCCGACCAGTGGACCGACCCCGATGACGGGATCAGGTACCCCGCCGGTGAGGTGCACGCCTGGCTGCCGGGGCGCAACGAGACGGCCTGCGGGTTGTCGCTGAGCAGGTCCCGGCTCGCCCGGTTCCCGCACGTCAGCTGGGCCGACGTACAGCCGGAGTCCGGCCGGCACGCGGAGGGCGTGCAGGCCGTCTGCCGGCGCTGCCGCGCGGCCCAGGGCGCCCGCCGGGACGACCGCGGCTGGACGCGGAGCAATCCCCGCCCCTGACGGTCGCGGGGCCTTGACCCCGTCCTCCGTAAGCCGTAGCTTACGTTCGTGCCTGCTTACCAAACGCGTGACGGCTGGGAGGCGTTGGGTGATCCCACCCGGCGCGCGATCGTGGCCTCGCTCGCCGAGCGGCCGCAGGCCGTCGGCGAGCTCGCCGACGTGCTGCCGATCAGTCGGCCGGCCGTGTCCCAGCACCTCAGGGTGCTGAAGGACGCCGGGCTCGTCACCGACCGCGCAGTCGGCACCCGCCGGGTCTACCGGCTCAGCCCCGAGGGCCTCGGTGCCCTCCGGGACCAGCTCGACACGTTCTGGCAGCGGGCCCTCGACGGCTACCAGGACGTCGCCGAGCCGGACGTCACCGCACGACCGACACAGGAGCAGCCATGACCGAGACAGCCGCACTCGTGGTCCGCCGGCAGATCGTCGTCCACGCCCCGATCGACCGGGCCTTCGCGACGTTCACCGAGCGGTTCGGCGACTTCAAGCCGCCGGAGCACAACCTGCTCGGGGTGCCGATCGCCGAGACCGTCTTCGACCCGGAGGTCGGCGGCCACATCACCGATCGGGGCGTCGACGGCAGCGAGTGCCGCTGGGCGCGCGTGCTGGCCTTCGACCCGCCGGACCGCGTCGTCTTCAGCTGGGACATCAGCCCGCAGTGGCAGGTAGAGACGGACCCCGAGCACACCAGTGAGGTCGAGGTCCGGTTCATCGCCGAAGGTCCTCAGCTGACCCGGGTGGAGCTGGAGCACCGCCACCTCGACCGGCACGGCGATGGCTGGCAGGCCGTCCGGGACGGGGTGGCCGACGACGCCGGCTGGCCGCTGTACCTGTCCCGGTACGCCGACCTGCTCCGCTGAGGCGGACGGCCGGTTCCCTGTCACCGGCCGGCCGCAGGTAGCTTAGGCAAGCCTCAGCACGCCTCCGGTGTGTGTGCGTCCTCCTGACAGCAGGTCAGGCCGCGCACCCGGACCATCGACAGGGACCCACGATCATGCGCACGTCCTCCAGCCGGGCGGGCCTCGCCATCGCCGCCGTTCTCGCGCTCACCGCCTGTGGCGCCTCCGAGGTGGTCCCGGAGGCCGAGGTCGCGAGCGGGGGCGAGAACGCCACCGACTACCCGCTGGTGGTCGACAACTGCGGCGAGTCGATGACGTTCGAGGCCGCGCCGCAGCGGGTCGTCTCGCTCGACCAGGGCTCGACGGAGATCCTCCTCGCGCTCGGCCTGGGCGACCGGGTGGTCGGCACCGCGTCCTGGACCGACCCGGTCCTGCCCGAGCTCGCCGAGGCCAACGCCTCGGTGCCGCGGCTGGCCGACAACGCGCCCAGCTACGAGGTGCTGCTCGACGCCGATCCCGACTTGGTGACCGCCTCCTTCGCCCGGCACTACCGCACCGGCGGCGTGGTCGAGCGGGAGCGGCTGGCGGAGACCGGCGTCGACGCCTACCTGTCGCCGGCCGACTGCGAGGGCGAGCTGCTCATCAACGGGGGCGGCACCCGCACCCGGCCGCTGGAGATCGATTCCGTGTACCAGGAGATCCGTGAGCTGGCGGAGATCTTCGACGTCTCGTCCCGCGGGGACGAGCTCATCGCCGACCTGCAGGAGCGCGCGGGCGCCGCGACCGACCGGATCGAGGCCAGCGACCGCACGATCGCCTTCTGGTTCGCCGACACCAAGTCCCCCTACGTGGCCGGAGGCCTCGGCGGGGCGAACCTGCTGGCCACCGCCGTGGGTGCGGAGAACGTCTTCGCGGACCTGGACGACGACTGGACCGCGGTCGGGTGGGAGACCGTGGTCGAGCGGGACCCGGACGTGCTGGTCCTGGGCGACCTGCAGCGCGACCGGTTCCCCGGTGACCGGCTGGCGGACAAGAAGGAGTTCCTGGCCTCCGATCCGCTGACCAGCACGATGCAGGCCGTCCAGGAGGAGGACTACATCGCGCTGCACGGTGCCGAGATGAACCCCTCCATCCGCTTCGTCGACGCGCTGGAGAAGCTGGCCGACGGCCTGGACGAGATCGGGCAGGCACCCTGACCGCCGTGACCACCCCCGTCACGGACGGGGTCGGGAGCGGGTCCGGGACGTCCCCCGGGAGCACACTGCGGGTGGTGCTGCTGCTGGTCGGCGGGGTCGTCGCGGTGGCCCTGTCGGTGGGTGCCGCGATCACGCTCGGGCCGGCGGACGTCTCGCTGGTGAACGTCCGCGACGTGCTGCTCAACCACCTCGGGCTCGCCGACATCCCGGTCCGGGTGGTCAAGGACGCGATCGTCTGGGAGGAGCGGCTGCCCCGCGCGCTCACCGCGGCGGCGGCCGGCGCCGGCCTGGGGATCTGCGGTGCGGTGATGCAGTCGCTGCTGCGCAACCCGCTGGCCGACCCCTTCCTGCTGGGGATCTCCTCGGGCGCCTCCACCGGTGCGGTGGTGATCGGCGTCCTCGGGGTCGGCGGGTCCGTGATCGGCCTGTCCGGCGGGGCCTTCATCGGTGCCCTGCTGGCCTTCGCCCTGGTCATGCTGCTGGCCCGGCTGGCCGGCGGCGGCACCGACCGGGTGATCCTGGCCGGCGTGGCCAGCACGCAGCTGTTCTCCGCGCTGACCTCCTTCGTCATCTTCGCCTTCGCCGACGCCGACGAGACCCGCGGCGTGATGTTCTGGCTGCTGGGGTCGCTGGAGGGTGTCCGCTGGGACGACGTCGTGCTGTGCGCCGTCGTCGTCGCCGTGGGCATCGCGCTGTGCCTGGCCTACTCCCACGCGCTGGACGCCTTCTCCTTCGGCGACGAGATCGCGGCCTCGCTGGGCATCGCGGTGGCCCGCGTGCGGCTCGGCCTGCTGGTGCTCACCGCGCTCATCACCGCGACGCTGGTGAGCGTCACCGGCGCCATCGGCTTCGTCGGCCTGGTGCTCCCGCACGCAGCGCGGTTCCTCTTCGGGCCCCGGCACGCCGGGTTGATCCCGGCCACCGCACTGATCGGCGCCGTCTTCATGGTGTGGGTCGACGCCGTCTCCCGGGTGGCGTTCCAGCCCACGCCGTTGCCGGTCGGGGTCGGGACGGCGCTGGTGGGCGTGCCGGCCTTCGTGCTGATCCTGGTGCGGAAGCGGCGGGGCCAGTGACCCTCCAGGCGGACCGGGTCGTCTGGCACCGCGGCGGCAGGCTCGTCGTCGACGAGGTCACCCTGCGCCCGGCTCCCGGGACGACGATCGGGCTGCTGGGGCCGAACGGCTCGGGCAAGTCCTCCCTGCTCCGACTGCTCAACGGCACCGCCAGGCCCGAGTCCGGGGTCGTCACCCTCGACGGCGCCGAGCTCAGCTCCCTCGCCCGGCGCGACATCGCCCGGGCCGTGGCCGTGGTGAGCCAGCACGCCGACACCGACGTCGACATCCGCGTCCGGGACGTCGTGCGGCTCGGCCGGATCCCGCACCGCGGCTCCTTCGGCACCGCCTCGGCGACCCGCGACGAGGAGGCTGTCGCCGAGGCGCTGCGGCACACCGGGCTGACCGACAAGGCCGACCAGCGCTGGCACACCCTCTCCGGCGGAGAGCGGCAGCGCGCCCACATCGCCCGCGCGCTGGCCCAGGAACCGCGCGAGCTGCTGCTGGACGAGCCGACCAACCACCTGGACATCCGCCACCAGCTGGAGCTGCTGTCGCTGGTCTCGCGGCTGCCGGTCACCAGCGTCATCGCCCTGCACGACCTCAACCTCGCGGCGACCTTCTGCGACGAGGTGATCATCCTGGAGCGCGGTCGGGCGGTGGCCGCTGGGCCGCCGAGGGAGGTGCTCACCGCGGAGCTCATCGCGCGGGTCTACGGCGTGCGGGCCCGGGTGGGCGTGGACGAGCGGGGACGGCTCACCGTGCTGTTCGAGCCCGGCCCGCTCGAGTCCTCGGACGAGCTGACCCCGGAGGACGCACCACCTGCCTGGTGACCCGGCGTCACCGGCCAGAAGATCGTCCACATGAAAGTGCTCAAGCAGTCCGTTCACCCGGTCGATCTACTGGTTGTCAGTCGATGACCCTCAGTGAGCGGAGTCCGAACGTGTCCACCCCCATGGCCAGCACCCCCCGCGGCGTCACCCGCGTTCTGATCCTCGCCGACGCCCCGGTCCTGCGCCGTGGGCTGGTCGGCATGATCAACGAGACCGCCGGCATGCAGGCGGTGGGCACCCCGGGGGAGCCGCGTCGCGCGCTGACCCTGGCCGAGTCCGCTCGGCCGGACGCAGTGGTGGTGGAGCTGGGCACCGGCCGGGCGGCCACGCTGAACGCCGTGCGGGACCTGCGTCGCCGGTTCCCGCAGCTGGCCGTGGTGGCGCTGGCGACGTCGGAGGACCCGGGTGTGGTGAACGAGGCGCTGGCCGCCGGCGTGCGCAGCTACCTGCTGATGAACACCTCACCGACCCTGCTGGGCTGGGCCGTGCTGGCCGCGCGGGCCGGGCGCACCGTGGTCGACCCGCAGATCCGTCGCGGGGAGGGCTCGGCGGAGCCGGTGTCGCGGGAGCTGACCCCGGAGGTGCCGCTGACCCGCCGGGAGTCCGACGTGCTCGACGAGCTGCTCCAGGGACAGTCGAACCGGGCGATCGGCAAGAACCTGTTCATCTCCGAGGACACCGTGAAGTCCCACGTCAAGGCCATCCTGCGCAAGCTCGGCGCCCGCGACCGGGCACACGCCGTCTCCCTGGTGCTCTCGGCACGCAACCCCGGCTGCAGCTGCGGCGCCCACCGGCTCACCGAGGCCCCGGCCGACGTCTGACCGCAGGCATCACCCCGGCCGGCGGGCAGATCCAGGACTACCGTTCCGAGCATGGTCGGCATCCTGGCGGCTGCACTCCTGGTCCTCGTGCTGGCCGGACTCGTGGCCTGGGCGATGTCGGTGCCGCAGACCTCGGTGACCGGTGCGGCGGGCTGGCGGCTGCCCCCGCGCGAGCGGGCCCGCCAGCAGTTGGCCCTCGCCGCGGCCCGCTGGACGGTCGGCCACGACGAGGTCGACGGCGTCACCCGCGTGCTCCTGCAGCGCACCTGCATCGGCCTGGACGGGCGGCCCGACGTGCTGGAGGAGCGCGTCTTCGACAGCTTCCCGGCGCACGACCCGTTGTGGGAGGCCCGCTTCACCGAGGCGATGGCCAACGCCCGGTTCCGCGCCCGCTACCTCAACACCGAGGAGGGGCAGCCGGAGTAGCCGGACGGCCGAGGCGGAGGATGGGGCCATGGGTCAGGTCGTCGCCACCGCAGAACAGCTCGTCCACGCACCGGCGGACGTCGTCCGCGCGGCGCTCGCCGACTACGAGGTCACCCGGCCGAAGGTGCTGCCCGAGCAGTACAGCGAGTACCGGGTCGACGCCGGTGGCCAGGGTGCGGGCACGAAGGTGCACTGGCGCCTGCAGGCCACCTCCAAGCGGGTGCGCGAGCAGGACGTCGTCGTCACCGCGGGCGCCGACGGTGCCCTGGTGGAGAGCGACGCGAACTCCAGCATGGTCACCACCTGGACCGTGCACCCGGCCGACGCCGGGTCGAGCACCGTGCGCGCCCGCACCACCTGGACCGGGGCGAGTGGCATCGGCGGCTTCTTCGAGCGCACCTTCGCGCCCAAGGGGCTGGCCCGCATCCAGGGCGCCATGCTGACGCGGCTGGACCAGGAGCTCGCCACCCGCTGACGCGCGGGGCGCTCAGGACGAGGTGCCGGGCCAGTCGTAACTGGCCGCCGTGATCCGCCGCGACAGCTCGTCGCGCAGCTCGGCGCAGTCCGCGGTCTGCTCGGCGAGCCGGGCCCCGTCCACCGCCAGGCCCTGCCGGCCGGCCTCCGCGGCGTCCAGTGCCGGCGCCGGGGGAGCCTGCCCACCGCCGGCCGTGGGGGCGTGGGTGACGTACTGCTGCACGGCGGACAGCACCGACCGGCGGACGCCGGGCGGCGGTCGGTCGGCCGGGTCGGCCGCAGCGGTCAGCACCAGCACCGCGTCGAGCAGCACCGCGACCGCCGGTGCGGTGCCCAGCTCGGGCGACCGCGGGCGGTAGGCGTGCAGCAGGGGATAGGCCCGGTGCTGCTGCCCCACCGTCGTGAGCGTCGAGGACAGCGACGACAGGGACACCACGGCCGGGAACGCCGTCCCGGACGAGGCCAGGCCGGCCGCCATCTCTGCGCCGGTGCTGCCGAATCCGGTGACCTGGGAGGCGAAGCTCCGCTTGCCGACGACTGCGGAGATCACCGCGGTCAGGTACGAGACCGCCAGTGTGATCAGCAGCATCCCGCTGAGCGCGGAAACCATGGTGGCCAGCTGGAAGCCCGCCCCGGCCGGCTGGTAGCCGCCGTTGCCCAGGGTCGCGACGTTGTAGCCGGCGAAGTAGAACCGCTCCCACACCGAGGCCGGCGCGCCGGTCGAGGAGCCGACCACCGCCTCGTCGCCGCCGAGGAAGACCAGCGACCAGCCGATCCAGAGCAGGGTGAACCAGGAAGCCAGGGTCGCCCCGATCAGGACCACCCCGGGGCCGCCCACGAAGCGCACCAGGGCCGAGTCCGACACGGAAGGCCGCCGGGTCAGCCGCCACCCGACGCGGGTGAGCAGCTGGGTCAGTGGCCCGGGGCCGCTGGCCACCGCCAGCGTGGTGCGCACCTCGTCGACCACGGCGAACGCCACGATGGCCACGCCGATGACGTCCCACCACCACCCGGTCATCGGGAACCGGGCCGGTGGTCGGTGGTGCGGTCAGGCTGGGGCGCGAAGACGGTCGGCCTCCTCGGTCGGGCCCACGGAGGCCGGGCGGACGGGAACTCTGGACGAGAGTGACCGGGCAGGCGGTCGGCTACACACGCCGGTCGCGGCGCATCCGCCGCCGGGCAGGGACGATGGGGGAGTGACCGCAGCGACCCCCACCGTCGAGGGCCTCTCCGAGCTCGCCGACCTGCTCGCCGACGGGGGCGCCGTCGTCCTCTCCGGCGCCGGGCTGTCCACCGACTCCGGCATCCCCGACTACCGCGGCGCCACCGGCTCCCTGCGCCGGCACACGCCGATGACCTACCACACCTTCACCCGTGACCCCGGCGGCCGGCACCGCTACTGGGCGCGCAGCTACGTCGGCTGGCGGCAGATCGAGCGGGCCCGCCCCAACGCCGGACACCGCGCGGTCGCAGCGCTGCAGCAGGCCGGGGCGGTCGGCGAGGTGATCACCCAGAACGTCGACGGGCTGCACCAGGCCGGTGGTGCCCGCGCCGTGCTCGAGCTGCACGGCGGGCTGGACCGCACCGTCTGCCTGGCCTGCGGTGACATGGCCTCCCGTGCCGACCTCGACGTCCGGCTGCGGGCGGTCAACCCCGGGTTCCGGCCCGAGCCGACCGACGAGGTCAACCCCGACGGCGACGTCGAGCTGCCCGAGGAGGCGCTCGACGGGTTCGTGATGGTCGACTGCCTGGCCTGTGGCGGGGGGCCGCTCAAGCCCGACGTGGTCTTCTTCGGCGAGACCGTGCCCCGCGACCGCGTCGACGCCTGCTTCGCCCTGGTCGACGATGCCCGGTCGCTGCTGGTCCTCGGCTCGTCGTTGACCGTGATGAGCGGCTACCGGTTCGTCATCGCCGCCGCCAAGCGCGGCATCCCGGTCGCCATCGTCAACTCCGGGTCCACCCGCGGGGACGCGAAGGCGTCGCTCAAGGTCGACGCGCCGCTGGGTGTGGTGCTGCCCGAGCTGGTCCGCCGGCTGGCATGACCCGCGAGGTCGAGCACACCGAGGACGGCCGCTGGATCGTCGTCGACGGCCGGCGGTGGCGGACCGCGGACCCCGCGCTGCCGGACGACGTCCGGGCCCGGCTGCTGCACCACCTCGGGGTGGCCCGCTCGGCGGTGCGCACCCACCGGGGCGACGACGACGCGGTGGCCGCGGCCCGCGCCCGGGTGCAGCTGGCCAAGACCGGGCTCGGCGAGCGCGGCACTGCCTGGTGGGAGCAGGACGACGCCGAGCGCCGGACCCGCTGGGAGACCGCACTGGCACAGCTCGACCCCTGAGGGGCCAAAATCGCGACTTTGGCCCCTCGATCGGCTGGGAGGTTGGCCGCCGGCCGGCTCGGGCAGGAAGGGCGGCGATGCAGACGTTCCTGCCGGTCGCCGACTTCACCGAGTCCGCCCGGCTCCTGGACAACCCCCGGTTGGGCAAGCAGCGGGTCGAGTGCCTGCAGGTGCTGCGCGCCCTCGAGCTCCCCGACTACGGCTGGGCCAACCACCCGGTCGTCACCATGTGGCGCGGGCACACCGCTGGGCTGGTCGTCTACTCACTGGCCATGGTGCGGGTCTGGCGCGAACGCGGCTTCGCCGACAGCACCGAGACGCTGATCGCCGAGTTCGCCCCGGACGCCGCGCGGATGACCCAGGCCGAGGCCGCCGCCGCCGGCCTGCTGCCCAGCTGGGTGGGCCAGGAGGAGCTGCACCGCTCGCACCGGTCCAACCTGGTGGCCAAGGACCCGGGGTTCTACCGGTCCCGGTTCCCCGGCGACCCCGACGACCTGCCCTACCTGTGGCCCGGCGCCGACGACGTCCCGCCCGCAGCTGCGCCCGAGGGGGTCCCGGTCTGGGTGGTGCGGCCCCGGGCGCACCCCGAGCTCGGCGCGGCGCTGGCCACCGGCGTGGTCGGGTTGGGCACCCAGTCCGGCATCGACGTCGACGCGACCGGTCAGTCGGCGGCCGAGCTCCGGGCGCTGTCCAAGGAGCTCTCCGGTCGTCGCCCGGCCAAGGACCTGCGCCAGCTGTCGGCGTTCCTGGACGAGGTGGCGCCCGGGGACCTGGTCGGGCTGCCGGTCGAGCACGGCGCCGGGCTGCTGCTCGGTGAGGTCGTGGGTGATTACGCCTTCGCCGGCCGGGAGCTGCTGCCGCACCGCCGTCCGGCCCGGTTCGCGTCCGTGGTGCCGCGGTCGGCGGCGCGGCCGCCGGCCACCCTGCAGGACCCGCGGGCGCTGTTCCGGGTCGTCCTGGACCCCGACGCCGTCCCGGCCGGGCTGCGCTGACCTCCTCGACCGCCGGGGCGGTCGGAGGTCGCTCACCGCAGGCCTGCGCCGACCTCCGAGACCGCCGCGGCCAGCCGCCGCCGCGCCTCGGGCAGGTCGGCCGGTTCCCGGGCGGCGTGCACGAACCACCAGGCGCCGGCGTAGAGGCGCCGGAGCCAGACGAACGGCGCGAGCTCTGCCTCGCTCACCGGGTCGGGCATCGCGTCCAGCGCCGCCCGGCCGTCGAGGCGGGCCGAGCAGCGGAGGCTGGCCAGGTCCCAGGCGCGCGGGCCGCGGGAGGTGTCCTCCAGGTCGGTCCAGCGCAGCCCCTCGCCGGTGACCAGCAGGTTGCCGGGGTGGGTGTCGCCGTGCAGCGTCATCTCCGCGCCGACCAGCCGTGGCCGCAGCGCGGTCACCAGCTCGCCGACCTCGCGGAGCACGGCCGGGTCGGCCCCCAGCTCGGTGCCGGTGTCGCGGAAGACGGCCAGGTCCTCCAGCGGCCGGTCCAGCGGCGAGCCGGTCCACAGCGGCGGCAGCGTGCCGAGCACCTCGTGCAGCTCGGCCAGTGACCGGCCGGCCTGCTCCGCGGTCGGTCGATCCGGCGACACGTCGACATGTCGCCAGAACGACACCGTGAGCCCGTCGTGCTCGTGCGGTCCCGGCGGCAGCAGGTCCGACGGTGGCACGACCGCCGCCCCGGCCGCGGTCAGCGCTGCGGCCAGCGCCAGCTCCCGGGTGAACGGCCGGCGGATCTCCGGACGGAGCAGCGGCGTGTAGACGGCCACCCGGGCCACCACCGGCGCCGGGCGCAGGTGCACCACCGCGTTGACGCCCCAGGACAGCAGCGCCGGGACCTCGACGGGCAGGCCGTGCTGCCGCGCGACGGCGACAGCCGCGGCGACGGCCTGCTCGACCGACGCCGTCACGACCCGGGCAGCGGCACGTTCTGCAGTCGCACCTGCCCGCGGGCCGCGATCTTGCCGTCCTCGCGGGTGAGGGTGACCAGCCACAGCTGCAGCGTCTTCCCCTGCTGCACCGGCTCGGCGAGGACGTCGAGCCGGCCGGCGGTCATCGGGCGCAGGAAGTCGGTGCTGTTGTTCACGCCCACCGCGAACTGGCCGCGCTCGGCGACCGCGGCGCTCGCTCCCACGCTGGCGGCGCCCTCCACGATCGTGCAGTAGACGCCGCCGTGCACGACGCCCCACGGCGTGTGGTGCTCCGGCCCGACGTCGACGTGCCCGGTGACCCGGGTGCCGGTGACCTCGGCCAGTTCGAACCCGGTGGCCGCGACGAACGCGCTGGCGGCCGTCAGGTCCGGCGTCACGCGGCGTCCCAGACCAGGCAGAACGGGTGCCCGACCGGGTCGGCGTAGACCCGGAAGTCCCCACCGCCACCGGGCAGCCGGCTGGCGCCCAGCTCCAGCACCTGCGGCTCGGCGACGTCGACGTCCGCGACCCGGATGTCGAGGTGGAACTGCTGCGGCCGGGCCGGGTCCGGCCAGTCCGGCGGCTGGAGGTCCGGAGCCTGCTGGAAGGCGATGCGGTACCCGGCGCCGGTGACCACCACCCAGTCGTCGCCGGGCTCGCCCTGCACCTCCATGCCGAGCAGGCCGGCGTAGAACGTCGCCAGGGCGTGCGCGTCGGGGGCGTCGATGACCACGGAGTGCAGCTGACCGATCATGGCGGCCATCCTCTCCCGGCCCTGCCCGGGCCCACCACCAGGTGTCCGGCCGGCGACCCCGCGCGCTGGTCAGCGCGGAGCGTGTCGCACGATCAGGGCATGGCCGCACCCGACTCCGCCCCGCAGCTCGGCACGTTGACCTGGCTCCCGGCCGCCGACCACCTGGAGCTGCTCGGCGAGCCCGTCGCCGCGGCACTGCCGTCGCTGATCGGGCTGGCCTGGGTGGCGTCCATCGACGACGAGGCCGCCGACACCGCGGCCTTCACCGACGTCTACGAGGTCCCGGCCGCCGCCTCGGCCAACTGCGTGGTGGTCGCCGCGCGCCGGTCGGGGGAGACGACCCTGGCCGCCTGCCTGGTGTTGGCCACCACCCGCGCCGACGTGAACGGGCTGGTCCGGCGGCACCTGGGGGCGCGCAAGGCGTCGTTCGCGCCGCAGGACGTCGCGGTCGCGGAGAGCCGGATGGCCTACGGCGGGATCACCCCGGTCGGGCTGCCGGCGTCCTGGCCGGTGCTGGTCGACGCCGCGGTGGCCGCCAGCGAGCTCGTGGTGATCGGTTCGGGCACCCGGGGCAGCAAGCTCGCCGTCTCCGGCGCCGTGCTGGCCGGGCTGCCGGGCGCGGAGGTGCTCGAGGGGCTGGGCCAGCCGATCGGCTGACCGTGCCTACCCTCGGGGGCGTGTCAGAGCGCGATCAGGAACCCGCACCGCCGCGCCCCGAGCGGGCACCCGACGACAGCGACGTCGGCTGGGGGGACCGGCTGACCGACTCCGACGACGACGACCTCCGCTACCTGGAGGACCGCCCGCCGCACTGGGGCAGCGACTAGAAGGACCCCACTGCCCCCCACGCCTCGCGAGCTCGCCGCGGGGCCCTGCAGCGGGGCCGTTCGAGCCCGTCTCAGTGCGGGTCAGGCGCGGTGTCGGGCTTCCGGGCCGGACGCCGGCGGCTGGCCGTGCTGGGCCTGGAGCAGATCGCGGATCTGGACCAGGAGCTCGGTCTGGGTGGGCAGCACCGGCCCGGTCTGCTCACCGCGCTCCCGGCGCTCGAACAGCGCCTTCATCGGCAGCACGACCACGAAGTAGATGACCGCCGCGGTCAGCACGAAGGTGATCAGCTGGTTGACGAAGTCGCCCCAGGCGAAGGTCTGCCCGTTGACCTCGAACGTCCCGCCCTGCACGCCACCGCCCCCGACCAGGCCGATCAGCGGACGCAGGAACGCCTCGGTGAACGAGCTGACCACGGCGGTGAACGCAGCCCCGATGACCACCGCCACCGCGAGGTCGATGACGTTCCCGCGGAGCAGGAAGTCCTTGAAGCCCTTGAGCACGAACGGCACCTCTCGGTCGCGGGGACCTCGCTGCGGAGCCCCATGATCACGGCCGGCCGAGCGTAACGGTGAGCGTCCCGGTCGCCGCGGCAGCGGCCAGCCGCGCCGCGGTGTCCGGGGAGACCGCCAGCACCAGCAGCCCGCCGCCGGCCGGGGTGCCCACCGTCGGGCCGTCGGTGAGCTCCGGCGCCGGGGCGGTGAGCACGCGGGCGCCGCTGGCGACCACCTCGACGACCGGGGCCGCGGTCGCGCCGGGCGCACCGGCGGCCAGCACGTCGACCCGGTCACCGGCGCGCAGCAGCGTCGCCACCGCGAGGTCGGCCAGCCGCACGGGGGCGGCGACCTGCCCGGCGGGGACCGCCGACCACAGCCCCGGCCCGACCAGCCGGACGTCGGTGACCGGCTCACCGGAGCGCACCGGCGCGGCCAGCAGCTGACCGGTCAACCCGCCGGCGTCGGCCGTGGCCCCGGACGGGAGCAGGCCGGTGGGCAGCTCGGCCGCCGCGAGATCGCCGGCGGTGAGCACCGTGCCGGCCGGGAGGTCGGTCGCGGCGACGACCACCGGGACGGTCGGCTGCCCGCGCACGACCGGAGCCGACGGCGGTGGGCGCAGCGCGAGGACCAGGGCCAGGCACACGAGCGCAGCCGCAGCCACCTGCCGGAGCAGGTGCACGGGGGAGCGCGGACGACGGAGACGGGGCACACGGCGACGCTAGGAGCAGCGGCGGTGCCCGTCCCGGTGCAGCGCGAGGCTGTGGACCGCGGGCCCGGCTGTGGACCGGCGGCAGCGCGCCGCCGTCGTCCGTGCGCCGGTCAGTTCGCGGCCTTGCCCCCGCTGCTGCTGGACGAGGAGCTGCTCGACGACGTGGACGCGGTACCGTTCGACGTCGTGCTGCTGGTCTTGCTGCCGGCGTCCTTGCTGCCGGACTCCTTGCCGCCGGACTCCTTGCCGCCGCCGGAGTCCTTGCTCCCGCCGGAGGACTCCTTCGCCGAGCTGGAGCCGGTCGAGGCGCCCTCGCCCTTGCGGCTGTCGGTCCGGTAGAAGCCCGACCCCTTGAAGACCACGCCGACCGAGCCGTAGACCTTGCGCACCGGCGCCTCGCACTCGGGGCAGGTGGCCACGGCGGGGTCGGTGAACGACTGCACGACCTCGAACTCGTGCTTGACCTCGGGGTTGGTGCAGACGTACTGGTAGGTGGGCACGGTGTGGGAGCTCCTCGTCCGATCCGAGCCGGGCTGGCACTCGGGCCCGGCGACTGCCAATGATGCGCCGTCGGCCTGCCCGGCGTCCACGCCGGTCGGCCGGTGTCGGCCCGCCGGGTGACGAGCGTCTCCCGCTGCGGCCGGACGGCGCCGGCCCGGCCGGTAGCGTGGCCGGGCGTGTCCTCCCCGTGGCTCGACGAGCAGCAGCAGCGCACCTGGCGGGCCTGGCTGGCCGTCGCCGAGCTGCTGCCGCGCACGCTCGACGCCCAGCTCCAGCGGGACGCCGGCCTCACCCACGCGGCCTACGTGGTGCTCGCGATGCTGTCCGAGGCGCCGGGCGGGAACCTGCGGATGAGCGACCTGGCGCGCACCGCGAACCAGTCGCAGAGCCGGCTCTCGCACACCGTGGCCCGGCTGGAGGAGCGGGGGTGGGTGCGCCGCGAGAAGGCCGCCGAGGACCGCCGGGGCAACGTCGCCGTGCTCACCGACGCCGGCCGGGACGTCGTGGAACGGGCCGCGCCCGGGCACGTGGCCGCCGTCCGGGAAGGGGTGTTCGCCGCGCTGACCCCCGCGCAGACGCAGGCGCTGGAGGAGGCGCTCGCCGCCGTCCTCGACCGGCTGGACCCCGACGCCACGCTGCGGGCGCACGAGCCCGGCTGAGCAGCGGGAAGCCCGCCCGCCGGGGCGGTGTTGGCCGCAGTGATGTCCGAGACCCCGCTGCCCCTGTCCGTGCTCGAGCTGGCCACCGTCGGGTCCGGGCAGACCACCGCCGACGCCCTGGCGCACACCGTCGCCGTCGCGCAGGCCGCCGACCGGCTCGGCTACCGGCGGCTGTGGGTGGCCGAGCACCACAACATGCCGGCGGTGGCCAGCACCAACCCGCCGGTGCTCATCGCCCACCTGGCCGCGGTGACCGACCGGATCGCCGTCGGCTCCGGCGGGGTCATGCTGCCCAACCACGCGCCCCTGGTGGTGGCCGAGCAGTTCGCCCTGCTCGAGGCGCTGCACCCGGGGCGGATCGACCTGGGCATCGGCCGGGCCCCGGGCACCGACCAGCACACCGCGCTGGCGCTGCGCCGCGACCCGAAGCTGCTGTCGGCCGAGCAGTTCCCGCAGGACCTGCTGGACCTGCTGGGGCTCTTCGGTGACCAGCGGGTCGAGGGCGGGCTGGCCGAGCGGTTCACCGCCACGCCGGCCGCCGTCTCCGCGCCCCGGGTGGTCCTGCTGGGCTCCAGCAGCTACTCCGCGCAGCTGGCCGGGCAGCTCGGGCTGCCGTTCACCTTCGCCCACCACTTCGGCAGCCCGCACGCCGTCGCCGCGCTGGAGCTCTACCGGGAGTCCTTCCGGCCCTCGGACGCACTGCCCCGGCCGTACGCCGTCGTCACCGCGAGCACGCTGGTCGCCGACTCCGACGAGGAGGCCCGCCGGCTGGCGCTGCCCGGTCAGCTGATGCGGCTGTCCATCCGCACCAACCGGCTGCGCCCGGTGCCCAGCCTCGCGGAGGCGGCCACCGACCCGGAGCGGGCCGCCGCCGAGGGGATGCCGAGCAACGCGATCGTCGGCGGCCCGGAGCGGGCGGTCACCGAGCTGCGGCAGTTGGCCGCCGACACCGGCGCCGACGAGCTGATGGTCACCGCCTCCACCCACGGCGTGGCCGAGCGGGTGCGCAGCCTGGAGCTGCTCGCCGCGGCCTGGGGGCTCACCCCGGCCGGGCAGGCCACCGCGGCCTGAGGCGCCGGCTGGGATGCCGGCCGCTGCCTCAGGCCGGCCCGCCTCAGGCGGAGCGGAGGACCGCGGCCTTCACGCTGGTCAGGCCAGCGCCCAGGGCCCCGCGCACGGTGGAGCTCGTCCGCTGCTGCTCGCCCTGCTGAGCGGCCAGCACGATGAGCACGCCGGTCAGCGCGGGGTTGACCCACTGCAGCGGCTTCTGCCCCTTCTGCGCGGTGGCGACGTCCGACGGTGTGTTCGGCGCCGGGTCGGTCGCGGTCGCGCTGGGCACCGGCGACTTGGCCCCGATCTTGGCGCCCAGTGCCCCGCTGGCGATCGACGTCCCGATCGCGGCGACGGTCAGCGCGCTCTTGACCACGGTGTTCGCCATCGCTCCCGGCCCGGTGCCCACCCGGCCACGGTCGGCGCGCAGCATGCCCACCGAGCCGATCAGGTGCGCGGCGATCGCGGCACCCTGCACCGGCGCCCAGGCCGCCCAGCCGATCGAGGACAGCCGCGTCCGTTCGGTGCTGTCGCGGGCGGCGGCCGCGGCCTTGTTCAGGCCGACGGCGCCCATCAGGTTGCCGCCGAACCAGGCGGCCAGGCCGAGGTCGTGCATGGAGCGGAGGACGGTGTGCTGGTCGTTCGACATGGGGTCTCCTCGTGTGCCCGGCCGGCGGCCGAGGCGGGGAGCCGGGAGGTCTGACCGGCTCCCTGAGAGCCGTGCCCGCTGCGGAGGTCGGCAACCCCGTCGTCGGCGACCGAGTTCACCGCAGGTGACGGAGGTAGGCAGCCGGGTCGCTGAGGAACTGCCGCCAGTTGACGGTGAGCTCCAGCTCGTCCCACTGCGCGGGCCGCATCCCCCAGTCACCGACCTCCACCAGCTGGGCTCCCGGCAGGGCGGCGACGACGGGGGAGTGGGTGGCGACGACGACCTGCGCACCGGACGCCACCAGGTCCAGCAGCACCGTGACCAGCGCCAGGCTGCCGCCGAAGGAGAGCGCCGCATCGGGCTCGTCCAGCAGGTAGGTGCCGCCCCCGCCGCCGGACCGCCGGGTGAGGACCTCGAGGAACGCCTCTCCGTGGGAGAGCTCGTGGTAGCTCGGGTCGGGGCTGCCGATCCCCTCCAGGTGGCTGTACAGGGTGTGCAGCGTCTCGTCGCGGAGGAAGCAGCCCCACCGGGACGCGCCGGGGCTGCGCTCGACGACCAGCCCGAGCGACTCCGGCTCGCTGGGCCGGGTGCTGAACCGGGTGTGCACCGTGCCGCCCTCCGGGTTGAGGCCCAGGGTGACGGCGAGCAGCTCCATCACCGTCGACTTGCCCGACCCGTTCTCACCGACCAGCACCAGCGCGCCGTGCGGCAGCTCCAGGCCGGTGTCGAGCAGCTGGGCGACCGCCGGCACGGTCAGCGGCCACTGCGCGCGCTCCTCGCCGGTCGGGGCGGGCCGGCCGGGATCGGGTCGGAAGCGGCGGATCGGTCGGCTGTCCACGCCGGCCATCCTGGCGGGCGGGTGTGACGGGACGGCGGTGTGCCGGGCTCGCGCCCCCACCGCCGGGCTCGCCCTGCAGCGCGAGCCCGGCGACTGCGCCGCGAGCCCGACGGCCGGTCCCGGTCGCCAGGCGTCAGCGGCCCAGGTGCCGCCAGCGGCGGGTGCGGGCGCGCATCCGCTCCACGTCGTCCCGGCCGAGCAGACCGGCCAGCTCCTCGGCCAGCACCCGGCCCAGCCGCTGGCAGAACTCCACCGGCTCGTCGGCGGCGTCGGGCCGCTCGGGCACCACCCGGTCGACGATCCCCGCCCGCCACAGGTCGGTGGCCCGCACACCCTGCGAGGCGGCGAGCTCGTCGGCCCGGTCGACGGTGCGGTGCACGATCGCCGACGCGCCCTCCGGGGGCAGCGGGCCCAGCCAGCCGTTGGCCGCGGCCAGCACCCGGTCCGCCGGCACGAGGGCCAGCGCGCCGCCGCCGGTGCCCTGGCCGAGCAGCACGGCGAGGGTCGGCGCCCGGAGCGTCACCATGTCCTGCAGGCAGCGCGCGATCTCCCCGGCCAGCCCGCCCTCCTCGGCGGCGACCGACAGCGCCGCACCTGGGGTGTCGATCAGCGTGAGCAGCGGCAGCCGCAGCTCCGCGGCCAGCCGCATGCCGCGCCGGGCCTCGCGCAGCGCACCCGGGCCCAGCGGCGCCGACAGCGACTGGCCGCGCCGGTCCTGGCCCAGCACGACGCAGGGGGCACCGCCGAAGCGGGCCAGCGCGAGCAGCAGCCCGGGGTCGGACTCGCCGGCGCCGGTGCCGTTGAGGGTGACGACGTCGGTCGCCGCCGTCCGCAGCAGCTGGCGGGCCCCCGGGCGTGCCGTCCGCCTGGAGGCGGTGACCACCTCCCAGGCGCTGCGGCCGTCCTCCGGGTCGTCGGCGTCCGTGCCGTCGCCGTCGACCGGGCCCTCGACCGAGGCGGTGCGGTGCCAGGTCTCCCGGGCGGCGAGCACCCGCAGCGCCCGGTCGGCGACGTCGGCCAGCTCGTCGACCGGGACGACGCCGTCGATCAGCCCGCGCGAGGCCATGTTCTCCGACGTCTGCACCCCCGGGGGGAACGGCTCCCCGTACAGCGCCTCGTACACCCGGGGGCCGAGGAAGCCGATCGCCGCGCCCGGCTCGGCGATCGTCACGTGCCCCAGCGAGCCCCAGGAGGCCAGCACCCCGCCGAACGTCGGGCCGCGCAGGTAGACCAGGTAGGGCAGCCCCGCCTCCTTGTGCCGGGCGATCGCCGCGGTGATGCCGATCATCTGCAGGAACGCGACCGTGCCCTCCTGCATCCGGGTCCCCCCGGAGACCGGCGCGGCCAGCAGCGGCAGCCCCTCGTCGGTGGCCCGGTCCACCGCCGCCATCAGCCGCTCCGCGGTGGCGACGCCGATCGACCCGGCGAGGAAGCCGAACTCCCCGGCCACGACGGCGACCCGCCGGCCGCGCAGCGTGCCCTCGCCGGTGACGACCGCCTCGTCCTGGCCGCTCTTCTCCGCCGCGCGGGCCAGCTCCGCGGCGTAGCCGTCCTCGACCTCGCGCGGGGGCACGCTGGAGTCCCAGGACCGCCAGGACCCCGGGTCGAGCACGATGTCCCGCAGCGCCCGGGCGTCCAGCCGTGGACTCACGTGGCGTGCCCGTCCTCGACGTCGGCGCCCTCGCCGTCGGGCTGCGGTACGCCCTCGGTCGGCCCGGACAGCCACCTCCGGATCGCCTCGCCGTCGGCGCCCAGCACCGGCGGCGGGGTGTGGTCGCGACGGGTCGTCTCGGTCTCGCCGTCGGTGCCGGGGGCGAAGAAGCGCAGCGGCGGGCCGGGCAGGGTGAGCGGCCCGGCGGTCGGGTGGTCGACGGAGATCGCCAGTCCCTGGGAGAGGGTCTGCTCCCAGGCGTAGACCTCGTCCAGGGTGCGCACCTTGCCGGCCGGCACGCCGGACGCGGCCAGCCGGGCCAGCAGTTCCTCGGCCGGGATCTCGGCGAAGGCGGTCTCCAGCAGCTCGATCACCCGGTCGCGGTTGCCCACCCGCTCGCCGTTGGTGGCCAGGCCCTCGGCGTCGGGGTCGAAGCCGAACTCGGTGCACAGCCGGCGCCACAGGCCCTCGCTGCCGCAGGACAGCTGCACGCTCCCGCCCGCGCAGCGGAACAGGCCGTAGGGGGCGATCGAGGGGTGGTGGTTGCCCTGCCCGCGGTTGACCTGGCCGGCGACGGTGTACGCCGTCCCCTGGAAGGCGTGCACGCCGACGACGGCGGCCAGCAGCGAGGTGCGCACCACCTGGCCGACCCCGGTGTGCTCCCGCTCGTACAGCGCCGCGAGCACGCCGTAGGCGCCGTACATGCCGGCCAGCAGGTCACCGATCGGCACGCCGACCTTCTGCGGGTCCTCCGGGCCGGAGCCGGTGAGCGACATCAGCCCGGCCTCGCCCTGGGCGATCTGGTCGTAGCCGGCCCGCTGGCCCTCGGGGCCGTCGTGGCCGAAGCCGCTGATCGACAGCTGCACCAGCCGGGGGTTGAGCTCGGCGAGCACGTCGGTGCTGAAGCCGAGGCGGGCCAGCGTGCCGGGCCGGAAGTTCTCCAGCAGCACGTCGGCGCGGCGCACCAGCTCGGTCAGCACCTGCTTGTCCGCGTCGTCCTTGAGGTCGAGGGTGATCGACTCCTTGTTGCGGTTGGCGGAGAAGAAGTACGTCGACTCCCGGCCGGCGCCCTCGGGCTGGACGAACGGCGGGCCCCAGCCGCGGCTGTCGTCACCGCTGCCCGGGCTCTCCACCTTGATCACCCGGGCGCCGAGGTCGCCGAGCATCATCCCGGCGTGCGGTCCGGCCAGGGCGCGGGTCAGGTCGACGACGAGGACGCCGTCCAGGGGGCCACTCACGAGGGTGGAGTCCTTCCAACGAGACGACGGAGACGTCGGTCACCCTCTCACCGGTCCGCCGCGCGCGTCAGTCGAGCTGCCACCAGCCGGCAGACGGGGTGACGACGGCGGTCACCCGGCGGTCGTGCGGACCGGCCGGCAGCTCGGCCACCAGCTCCTCGTCGAACACCACGGCCACCACCGTCGCGCCGGGGCGGGCGTGCGCCAGCGCGCGGTCGTAGAAGCCGCCGCCGCGACCCAGCCGGGTGCCGTCGGCGGCCACGGCCAGCGCCGGGACGACGACCACGTCGGCCGCGGCCAGCGCACCCGGCGGCAGGCGGGGGCCGGTCGGCTCGAGCAGCCCGAAGCGGCCGGGAGCCAGCCGGCCGTCGTGCTCGGCCCAGGAGAGCTCCCGCCCGCGCGCCGGCACCACCGGGAGGAGGAGCCGGCCGGGCAGTGCGTCGGGCAGCCGGCCGGCGCCGGGCTCCTCGGCGGCGGGCACGTACGCGGCGACCACGGAGCTCCCGCCGAGCCGCTCGGCGAGCGCATTGGCGAGCGCATCGGCCGCCGCGGTACGGGCGGCCGGCGACCGGGCTGCGCGTCCGGCCAGCAGGGACTCCCGCAGCGCGGCCTTCGCGCTCACCACCTCGGGGGAGTCCGCCATGGCGGCAGGCTAGCTACGCTGCCCGGCATGTCGAGTGAGTCCGCCCCGAGCCCGCGCCCGGCCACGAAGTCCGTCATCCCGGTCGCCGGCATGGGAACCCGCTTCCTCCCGGCCACCAAGGCCGTCCCCAAGGAGCTGCTGCCGGTCGTCGACCGGCCGGCCCTGCAGTACATCGTCGAGGAGGCCGCCCGGGCCGGCGTCGGCGAGGTGCTCATGGTGACCGGGCGCAACAAGGGCAGCATCGAGGACTACTTCGACCGGACGCCGGAGCTGGAGACCGCACTGGAGGCCAAGGGCGACCAGAGCCGGCTCGACGCGGTGCACGAGTCCACCGACGTCGCGCAGGTCTTCTTCGTGCGCCAGGGCGACGCGAAGGGCCTGGGCCACGCCGTCCTGCAGGCCGCGCCCTTCGTCGGCGACGAGCCGTTCGCGGTGCTCCTCGGCGACGACATCATCGACGCCCGCGACCACCTGCTCGAGCAGATGCTCGCCGTGCAGGCCGAGCACGGCGGCGCGGTGATCGCGCTGCTGGACGTCGGGGCCGACAACATCTCCAAGTACGGCGCCGTCGCCGTCGAGGACGCCCACGTCTCCGGGGACGCCGCCGGCGACCAGGTCTTCCGGGTCACCGGCATGGTCGAGAAGCCCCCGGCCGACGAGGCGCCCAGCACGCTGGCGATCATCGGCCGCTACGTGCTGCCCCCGGAGGTCTTCCCGGCGATCCGGGACACCCCGCCCGGCCGCGGCGGCGAGATCCAGCTGACCGACGCGCTGCTCAAGCTGGTCGAGGACGGCATGCCCGTGCACGGCGTGGTCTTCTCCGGCCGCCGGTACGACACCGGCGACAAGCTCGACTACCTCAAGGCGGTCGTCCAGCTGGCGGTCGAGCGTGACGACCTGGGCCCCGCCTTCGGCCCGTGGCTGCGCAACTTCGTCGCCGACCTCCCCGCCGAGGGCGCGTCGCCCGCCTGAGCGGCCCCTCCAGAGGGCACCATCGGGCGCAGGTCCGTCATCGGCGCCGTGACCGGTCGATCCGGGCGCGGGGCTGGCCCGATGACGGAGGGACGACGGTGGTGGGGATGAGCGACGACAGCACACGCGGGTGGATCTCCGGCGGAGGCCGGGACACGACCCAGCTGGACCTGAACAGCGGCGGGCTGGTCCCGTCGCCACGGGACAACCGGCTGGTCTCCGGCCCGGCGCCGGTGGTCACCCACGACACCGTGCAGGTCGACCGGTCGGTGTTCTCCTCCGACCGGGTGCCCTCGCCGGCGATCGCCACCGGCGACCGGTCACCGGACCCGATGGCCGACACCGGCTCGGTCGACGTGTCCGGGGTCCGGCTGCGCGCCGTCGAGCACCACCTGGACGAGATCCTCGGCGCCGTCCCCCAGCCCGACCCGATCGAGCTCGCGGTGCTCGACGCCCAGGGGCTGCTCTGCGCCGAGCTGGTCACCAGCCAGCGCTCGCTGCCCGCCTTCGACCAGGCCGGGCTCGACGGGTACGCCGTCCGCGCGGCCGACATCGCCACCGCGGCCGTCGAGCAGCCCGTCGACCTCGCCGTCGTCGGTGAGACCGCCGCCGGGGACGGGGAGCCGACCTCGATCAGCGCCGGCCTCGCGCAGAAGGTCGCCGTCGGCGCGATGCTGCCGGCCGGTGCCGACGTCGTCGTCCCGGCCGCCTGGACCGACCAGGGCGCCGCCCGGGTCCAGGTCTTCGCCGCGCTCGCGCCGGGCAGCTACGTCCGCCGGGTCGGGGACGACGTCGCCACCGGTGACACCGCGGTGGAGATCGGCACCCCCATCGGGCCGGCCCAGATCAGCCTGCTGGCCGCCGTCGGGCGCGAGCGGGTCGCGGTGCGGCCGCGTCCGCGGATCACGGTGCTGTGTGCCGGGAACGAGCTCGTCGACGTCGGCGCGGTCGCCGGCCCTGGCCAGCAGGTGGACGTGAACAGCTACGCGCTGGCCGCCGCGGCGCGGGACGCCGGCGCCGCGGCCTACCGGGCGGGGATCATGCCCAACGACCGGCGGCGGATGGTCGAGCTGCTGGAGGGTCAGATGCTCCGCAGCGACATCGTCCTGGTCGCCGGTACCTTCGCCAACGGCGGTCACGACCTGCTCCAGGAGGCGCTGGACGAACTCGGTGGGGTCACCTTCACCCAGGTGGCCATGCACCCCGGCCCGGTGCACGCCTTCGGCAAGCTCGGGCCCGACGCGGTCCCGGTGATCTGCGTGCCCGGTGAGCCGGTCGCCGCCCTGGTCGCCTTCGAGGTCTTCGTCCGCCCGGCGATCCGGCTGATGCTCGGCAAGCGCCAGCTGTTCCGGCGCACCGTGCAGGCCGTCTCCGCCCAGCAGCTGCTCTCGCCGCTGGGGTACCGGCAGTACCTGCACGGCCAGGTCATGCGCCACCCCGACGGTGGTTACGTCGTCGAGCCGATCGGGGACGGCGACCAGGCCATGCTCGCCCGGATGGCCCGCGCCAACTGCCTGATCGTGGTGGACGAGGACGTCACCGAGGTGTCCGCCGGGGGACTCGTGACCGTCATGCCGATGCTGCTCGGGGGCTGAGCTGGACCCGTCCCTGCACCCGGGCTGGCCGGCCCGGCTGGCCTGGGGGCCGGTCGAACTGCACCCGCTGCGCCGCGACGACGCCCGCGAGTGGGCTCGGCTGCGCACCGCCAACGAGGCGTGGTTGCTGCCCTGGGAGCCCTCCACCGGGCTGACCTGGTCCCAGCGGCACACGCCGGCGGCCTACCGGGCGATGCGCCGGGCGGCGTCCCGGCGCGCCCGGGTCGGGACGTCGCTGCCCTTCGCCGTGCGGTACGAGGGGCGGCTGGCCGGCCAGGTGACCGTCGACAACGTCGTCCGGGGGGCGTTGCGCTCCGGGAGTCTGGGCTACTGGGTCGACCAAGCCGTGGCCGGACGGGGCGCGGCCTCGCTGGCGGTGGCGCTGGTCTGTGACCACGCCTTCGGGCCGGTGGGGCTGCACCGGCTGCAGGCCGACATCCGGCCGGAGAACGGGCCGAGCCGGCGACTGGTCGAGCGGCTGGGCTTCCGGCAGGAGGGGCTGTTCCGCGACTACCTGGACATCGACGGGGCGTGGCGGGACCACCTCGGCTACGCCTTGCTGGCCGGGGAGAACCCCGGTGGTGTGCTGGCCCGGTGGCGCACCCGCGTCCCACGCTGAGCGGCCGGGCGAGTACGCCGACACACCGGTTGCGCCGGCGACGCGCCGACACACCGGAGACGTCCCGGGTATCGGCAGTCCGCGGCCTTACCTTGACTCCCGAGTGACGGATGTGACTCGTGTGGCCCCAGGGATGGGGTCGTTCCGCTGGGCCAGGGATGGATCGGGGTGTTCGAGATGGGATCGGGCGTACTGCTGGCCGCTCTCGTCGTGCTGTGGTTCGTGGTCCTGGTGCCGATGGTGGTCACCCGGGGCGACACGCACACGGTGAACGGTGCAGCCAACTCAGGACGGACCCTGCAACGACGGCGGCCCGTGGACCCGGTGGTCCACGCCGAGACCGAGCGGGTGAGCATCGACCGGGCACAGCTGCGCAGCAGCGGTGAGCTGCAGGTCGACGTGCACGCCCGGCGTCGCCGCACGCTGGCCGGGCTCGTCGGCCTCGCCGTGCTGGCGCTGGTCGGTGCGCTGGCCTACCGGTCGTGGCTGTGGGCGCCGCAGGTGCTGCTGGACCTCGCCGTCGTCGGTTACCTGACGGTGACCGCGGCAGCGGCCAAGCGGGAGCGGCGGACCGCCGCCCGCCGTGCGGCCCGGGCCGCCCAGCGTCCGCCGCGCGCCCGCCCCGTGCAGCAGCGTCCGGCCGCTGCTCGCCCGGAGCCGGCGCCCGCACCGGCCCCGGTGGCGGCCGAGGCCGGTCAGGTGCACCCCAGCCTGCCGCTGGCCCCGGTGCACCCGCTGCGCCCCGGACGGGTGGTCGCGGCTCGTACCCCGGCCCCGGCCGGCTGGCAGCAGAGCGCCGTGGTCGGCCTGGACGACGAGGACATCGGCTTCGCCGACATCGACGTCTACGCCCCGAAGCGCGTCGTCAACGGCTGAGGGAGGACCTCCGGCGCTGCCCCCGTGCAGCGCCGGAGGAACCGGACGGTAAGCTCTCCGTCCGAGGGGCTGTGGCGCAGTCCGGTAGCGCACCTCGTTCGCATCGAGGGGGTCAGGGGTTCAATTCCCCTCAGCTCCACCCCGGTCAGGCCGGGCCCACCAGGGCCCGGCCTGACGCATTTCCCGGCACTCTCAGCGCCCTGGCCTCGGGGCGTCGTCCAGCAGTGACCGGACGCCGCCGGGCTCGTCCGGTCCGGCCACCGGACGTCGGCTCGACTGCTCCGGGAGCTGCGCCGTCCGGCTCGACGGGCTGACGTCCTCCGCTCAGAACCAGGAGGGGAGCCACATCCGCTGCAGCCACTCCGCGTTCGACAGCGGCTGGCCGGTGAGCACCGGGTGGAAGAAGGCGAACGTCACCACGACCACCGCCACGTACAGGCAGACGACGGCCAGCCCCACCTGGCGGCGCAGCGCGGAGGCGGCCGGTGGGCCCAGCACGTCCTGCAGCACGAACACGACCGCCAGCACGAAGAACGGCAGGGCCGGGGCCATGTAGAAGATGAACATCGTCCGGTCGAGGTTGAGGAACCAGGTGCCCCAGCCGGCGGCGATGCCGGTCGCGGCGACCACCGCCGCCGGGTCGTGGCGAGCGACGATCCGCCACCCGAGCCACAGCAGCGCCGGGGTGAAGAGCCACCACAGCGTCGGCGTGCCCAGCATGATCATGTACCGGACGACCTGGTCACCCGCGGCGTCGGTGAGCCCCTGCGGGTTCCACAGCAGGATCGGCCGGCCGTCGACCAGCCACGACCACGGGCTGGACTCCCACGGGTGCGGGCTCGACAGCCCGCTGTGGAAGTCCAGCCACTCGCCGTGCATGTGCCACAGCGAGCGCAGTGCGTCCGGCACGAAGCCGAACGCGGTGTCCGGGTTCTCCGCGGCCCAGTGCCGGCCCTGCGCGTTCTCCCCGCGGAACCAGCCGGCGAAGGAGGCCAGGTAGGCCAGCACCGGGACGACGGCGAGCGCCCAGGTCGCCCCGGGCAGACCCCGGCGCAGCGCCGTCCGGGTGGGCCGGGCGACCCCCGCCTCCCGCCAGGCTGCCCGGTCCCAGAAGAGCGAGAGCACCGCGAACAGGGCCAGGAACCAGACCCCGCTCCACTTCACCGCGCAGGCGCAGCCGAACAGCACCCCGGCGGCGATCCGCCAGCCCCGCGGGCCGAGCCGGAACCCGGTCGCGGTCACCCGGTCGGCGCCGTCCCGGACCCGTTGCCGCACCCGGTCCCGGTCGACCACCAGGCAGGCGACCGCGCTGACCACGAAGACCTGGAGGAAGACGTCCAGCAGCCCGATCCGGCCGAGGGTGAAGGAGAAGCCGTCCACCGCCAGGAGCAGGCCGGCGAGCAGGCCCAGCAGCGTCGAGCCGGTCAGCCGGCGCGCCAGCCGGGTGAGGACGACGACCGCCACCGTCCCGGCCACCGCGCTCGGCACCCGCCAGCCCAGCGGCCCGTACCCGAACAGCTGCTCGCCCGCCGCGATCAGCCACTTGCCCAGCGGCGGGTGGACGATGAACGTGTAGCCGCGGTTGTACTCGTAGCCGAGCTCCAGCATCTCGGCGCCCTCGGGCGGGTAGTACGCCTCGTCGAACACGAGTTCGGTCGGGTAGCCGATGTCCCAGAGCCGGGCCACCAGGGTCACCAGCCCGAGCACGGCGGTGAGCACCGCGGCCAGCACCCGGTCGGTCGGCAGCGGCGGGGTGCCCTGCCGGCGGGGCCGGGGGAGCGGCGGGAAACGGCGGGAGACGGGTGCCCCGGGAGCTGACTCCGTGCGTTCCGGGACCAGCACCGCCATGCCGGCCAGGGTATGTGGCCGAGCTGGGCGAGCCGGCGTGACAGGCTCGGCCGCATGACCGGACGACTCGTGCTGGGCGGGGCACCGCTGGGACAGCCCGGCGACGTCGGCCCGCGGCTGCGGCAGGCGATGGCCGACGCCGACGTCCTGGCGGTCGAGGACACCCGGCGGCTGCACCGGCTGGCCAAGGACCTCGAGGTGACCCTCACCGGCAAGGTGGTCACCTTCCACGAGACCGTGGAGCGGTCGCGGCTGCCCGGGCTGGTGGCGGCGATGACCGAGGGCCGCACCGTGCTGCTGATCACCGACGCGGGCATGCCGTCGGTATCCGACCCCGGCTACACGCTGGTGCGGGCAGCGATCGAGGCGGGCATCGAGGTGACGTCGGTGCCCGGGCCGTCGGCCGTCGTCACGGCGCTGGCCGTCTCGGGGCTGCCATGTGACCGGTTCACCTTCGAGGGGTTCCTGCCGCGCAAGGGCGGGGAACGGCGGTCGGCACTGACGGCGCTGGCCGCCGAGCCGCGCACGATGGTGTTCTACGAGTCGCCGCACCGGCTGGCCGACGCCCTGACCGACGCGGCCGGAGCGCTCGGCGCCGACCGGCCCGCCGCGGTCTGCCGGGAGCTGACCAAGACCCACGAGGAGGTCCGCCGCGGTTCCCTGGCCTCGCTGGCCGAGTGGGCCGCCGAGGGCGTGCGCGGCGAGATAACCCTGGTGGTCGCCGGCGCGGTCGCCGGCCCGGCCACCCTGACGCCGGCCGAACTGGCCGCCGAGGTCGCGGCGGAGGAGGCCGCCGGCGCCGACCGCAAGGAGGCGATCCGCACCGTCATGACCAGAACCGGCCTCCCACGCAGGACCGTTTACGACGCAGTGGTAGCCGCAAAGAGCCCTTGACCCCCGTCGCCGTTGTGCACTGGACGTCGGTCGTGGGTCGACCGACCGGCGGTCAGCGCACAACGCCGAGCGCGGCGGCGATCCGTGCGACCAGTCGATCCGGCTGGTGCAGGTCAGCCGCCGTCACGAAGAGCACGCGCCAGCCGGCCGCCGTCAGCCGGTTGAGCCGTTGCCGGTCGCGGGCGAACTGGCCGGGCTCCGCGTGCCAGAGCCCGTCGTACTCCAGCGCCAGCTGCTGTTCGGGCCAGCCGAGGTCCACCCGGGCGACGAACCGGCCGCCGTCCAGCACCCGGAACTGGGCGACCGGTGCCGGGAGACCGCTGTCACCGATCAGCAGGCGCAACCGGGACTCCTGCGGGGACTCGGCGAGTCCGTCGGCCAAGGCCACGGCACGGCGGGCGCGCCGACTGCCCGGTCCGAGGGCGGTGCCGGCCAGCCAGCGCACCTCCTGGAGGTCGGCGCCGGCGAGCACCACCAGTTGATCGACGGCGGCCACGGCCTCGACCAGGGGCAGCGCCGAGGCCAGCCGCACCGCGGTCGCCTCGGGTGTCGTCAGGTGCACGCCCCGGTGCCGGACGACGGCGCGTGCCTCCATGTCCGCGCGCCGGACCCGTAGTCCGGGGACCCGCACGGGATGACCGCCCGGCCAGCGGGTGACCTCCACGTCGTCGTCCGCCGAGGCGAGGGGGACTCCCCACAGCGCGGCCGCGCTCACCCCGGTGACCACGTCGTCCGGCAGCAGCAGACGCCCCGCAGCCATCGCCCGCAGCTCGTGCGTGACCGGGACCTCGCGGTGCACGTAGACGTCGGGGAACAGTCGTCTCCAGCAGTGCCTGCGCAGCTGGGCCGTCGTCAGCGCGCCGTCCCGGACGGCGTCGGACCCCCGGAACGGCGTGTGGCGCAGGTCGTCGGGCACGGCGAGCACACGCGCACCCTGCCGTCCCGGCCCCACACTCCGCGCCCGTCGTCCACAGGCTCCGCCGTTGTGCAGTCATCGTCGGTCGGGCGGGCCTGAACCGACGACGAGCGCACAACGGCGGGCGGGAGGCGGGCTAGAGCCAGCCGGTGCGCTTGAAGCCGCGGTGCAGGGCGAGGCAGGCGAAGAGCATCAGCAGCAGCGCGGCCGGGTACGCCCAGGGCTCGTCGAGCTCGGGCATGTAGTCGAAGTTCATCCCGTAGATGCCGGCGATGGCGGTGGGCAGCGCGATGATGCCGGCCCACGCCGAGATCTTCCGCATGTCCTCGTTGTCGGCCAGCGAGGTGCGGGCCAGCGACGCCTGCAGGATCGAGGTCAGCAGCTCGTCCAGGCCGGTCACCTGGTCACGCACCCGCAGCGCGTGGTCTTGGACGTCCCGGAAGTAGGAGCGCATCGCCTCGGGCACCAGCTCGTTCGGCCGGTCGACCAGCGTGGCCAGGGGCAGCTCCAGCGGCAGCACCGCCCGGCGCAGCTGCATCAGCTCCCGCTTGAGCTGGTAGATGCGGCCGCTGTCGTCGGTGCGGCTCGGGCTGAACACCGAGGTCTCCACCTCCTCGACGTCCACCTCCACCTCGCCGGCGACCTCCAGGAAGTCGTCGACGACGTGGTCGGCGATCGCGTAGAGGACGGCGGAGGGGCCGTTGCACAGCAGGTCCGGCTGCTCCTCCAGCTGGGTGCGCAGCTTCCCCAGTTCCCCGTGCGTGCCGTGCCGGACGGTGATCACGTGATCGCGGCCGATGAAGACCATGATCTCCCCGGTGATCACCACCTCGCTGGTGGCGGTCAGCTGGTCGTGCTCGACGTAGCTGGCCGTCTTGAGCACCATGAACATCGCCTCGTCGTAGCGCTCCAGCTTTGGCCGCTGGTGGGCGTAGACGGCGTCCTCGACGGCGAGCGGGTGGAGCCCGTAGTGCTCCCCGATCGCGGTGAGCTCGGCCTCGGAGGGCTCGTAGAGCCCCAGCCAGACGAATCCGCCCCGGTCGCGGGCCACCTGCAGCGCCTCGGACGGCGCGACGTCCAGCCGCTCGCCCTGCACGTAGACGGCGCAGTCGACGACCGGGTCGTCGGTGTCCCGCTCGGGTTGCTTCTCCCGGGGCGCGCCCGCCGGGCGGGGGCGCAGCGTCTGCGGGAGCTCGGCAGGCGTCCCGGGGGTGCGCCTGCTGGTCGTGCTGTCGGTGTCGGTCACCGGTCCTCCCTCGGGTCTGTCGGGGTCCAGCATCCCCGGCCCACCACCCGCGGGTCTCACCCCGGCGGGTGAGACGTGCGTCGCGGGCGCTGCGGTCGGCCTCCGGAACGCCCGACCTGATCCGGGACACCCGTTCCTCGGTCAGGAGACCCCCGTGCCCAGCGCCGTCCTCGACGCCCCCCGCGCCACCCCCGCCGTCGCCCCGGCGACCGTGCGCCCGGTGCGGCTGCCGGCGACCGTCGCCGCCGCCGGGGGGCTCTCCGTGCTGGAGGCCCTGGCGCTGCTCGCCTTCGGGCTGACCAGCCTGGAGGGCGTCTTCGGTTCCGGGGTGCGCCCCTCTGGCTGGCTCGTCGCCGTCACCCTGCTGCTGCTCGCCGCGTGGGTGGTGCTGTGCGCCGGCGGCGGGGCCGGCCTCGTCGACGGAGCCGGCCGGATGCTGCTAGTCGCCGTGGCCGTGGGGGAGATCGCCCTGCTGGTCGTGCTCTGCGCGGTGGGGCTGGTCGGTGCGAACGGGGTCCTGCTGGTGGCGATCGGCCCGATCGGCGGCCTGCCGGTGCCCGCGCTGGCGCTGCTGGGCCTCGCCGTCCCCACCGGGAAGCTGCTGCTGGCCAGCGCGCCGTCCGCGCTCGCCTGGGTCGCCGCCGGAGGGCGCCCCCGGCCGGCCCGCCGGGCACCCGTGGTCGAGCACCGCGTGCTGCGGGGCGTCACCCTGGCCGGCATCGGGCTGGCGCTGGCCGCCGTCGCGCTGGTAGGCGTCCCCGCCGAGGACCTCTCCGCACCGAGCACCGTCGCGGTCACCGACGCCCCCTGAGGACGCGCCGGTCAACCCGGTCGACGCCGGTCACTACCCTCAGGCCGTGACAGATCGGCACATCCTCACCGCCGTCGCCTGGCCCTACGCCAACGGCCCGCGGCACATCGGACACGTCTCCGGGTTCGGCGTCCCCTCCGACGTCTTCAGCCGGTTCCACCGGATGTCCGGCGACAAGGTGCTGATGGTGAGCGGCACCGACGAGCACGGGACGCCGATCACGGTCGCCGCGGACGCCGAGGGCATCACCCCGCGGCAGATCGCCGACCGCAACAACCGGGTCATCGTCGACGACCTGGCCAGCCTCGGGCTCAGCTACGACCTGTTCACCCGGACGACGACGGCCAACCACCGCGCGGTGAGCCAGGAGATCTTCCTCGGGCTGCTGAAGAACGGCTACGTCTTCCCGCAGACCACGCTGGGCGCGATCAGCCCGTCGACCGGCCGCACGCTGCCCGACCGCTACATCGAGGGCACCTGCCCGATCTGCGGCTACGACGGCGCCCGGGGCGACCAGTGCGACAACTGCGGCAACCAGCTGGACCCGATCGACCTGGTGAACCCGGTCAGCCGGATCAACGGCGAGACGCCGAAGTTCGTCGAGGAGGAGCACTACTTCCTGGACCTGCCGGCGTTCACCCGGGCACTGGGCGACTGGCTGGGCACCCGGGGGAACTGGCGCCCCAACGTCCTGAACTTCAGCGTCAACCTGCTCGAGGACCTCAAGCCGCGCAGCTACACCCGGGACATCGACTGGGGCGTTCCGGTGCCGCTGGACGGCTGGCGGGACCGGCCGGACAAGCGCATCTACGTCTGGTTCGACGCCGTCGTGGGCTACCTGTCGGCGTCGATCGAGTGGGCCCGCCGCTCCGGTGACCCCGAGGCCTGGCGGCAGTGGTGGCAGACCCCGGACTCCGACGCCTACTACTTCATGGGCAAGGACAACATCGTCTTCCACTCCGAGATCTGGCCGGCCCAGCTGCTCGGGTACAACGGAGCGGGCGACAAGGGCGGGACGCCGGGCTCCTACGGTGCGCTGAACCTGCCCACCGAGGTGGTGTCGAGTGAGTTCCTGACCATGGAGGGGCGGAAGTTCTCCTCCTCGCGCAACGTGGTCATCTACGTCCGCGACTTCCTGGCCCGCTACGACGCCGACGCGCTGCGCTACTTCATCGCCGTGGCCGGCCCGGAGAACCAGGACACCGACTTCACCTGGGCGGAGTTCCTGCGCCGCAACAACGACGAGCTGGTCGCCGGGTGGGGCAACCTGGTCAACCGCTCGGTGTCGATGGCCGCCAAGAACGTCGGCGCCGTCCCGACCCCGGGTGAGCTGACCGACGCCGACCGGGCGCTGCTGGCCACCACCTCCGGGGCCTTCACCGCCGTGGGCGACCTGCTGTCGCGCAACCGGCAGAAGGCGGCGGCGACCGAGGCGATGCGGGTCGTCGGTGAGGCGAACAAGTACCTGTCGGACCAGGCGCCGTGGAAGCTCAAGGAGGACCCGGCCCGCCGGGACACCGTGCTGCACACCGCGCTGCAGGCGATCAAGGACTGCAACGCCCTGCTGACGCCGTTCCTGCCGCACTCCTCGCAGCAGGTGCACGAGCTGCTGGGCGGCACCGGCGTGTGGTCGGTCGCCCCGCAGGTGGTCGAGACCGAGGACCTGGACGACGGCTCGCCGTACCCGATCATCACCGGGCCCTACGACCAGGGGCAGGCCGTCTGGGCGTCCACGCCGCTGCCGCCGCCGGGCACGCCGCTCGCCCCGCCCAAGCCGGTGTTCACCAAGCTCGACTCCTCGATCGTGGAGGAGGAGCTGCGTCGCCTGGAGGAGGGCGGCCAGAGCGGGTCGGACGGCGAGGCGTGACCTCCCAGACCACCAAGATGGCCATCTTGGTGGAGGCGTGAGCCGGTCGGCGTCCTCGCGGGCGAACCGGCGGGGTGAGCCGCCGCCGTCCCCGGAGCCGCTGCCGTCCCCGGCGGTCGACAGCCACACGCACTTCGACATCGCCGTGGGCGGCGAGGACCGGGAGCCCACCGACGCGGAGGTCGACGAGGCGATCGCGGCCGCCGTGGCCGTCGGCGTCCCGCGGTTGGTGCAGGTCGGGGTGGACGTCGGGTCCTCGCGCTGGTCGGCCGCGCTCGCGGCCCGGCACCCGAACGTGCTGGCGGCGGTGGCGCTGCACCCCAACGAGGCGGGGGCCGGGGCGGCGACCGAGACGGCGCTGGCCGAGATCGACCGGCTCGCCGCGCTGCCCCGGGTGCGGGCGGTGGGGGAGACCGGCCTGGACCGCTACCGCACCGGCCCCGAGGGCTGGGCCGCCCAGGAGGCCTCCTTCCGGGCGCACATCGACATCGCCAAGCGGCACGGGATCGCCCTGGTCATCCACGACCGCGACGCCCACGACGAGGTGCTCCGGGTGCTGGACGACGAGGGTGCGCCCGAGCACACCGTCTTCCACTGCTTCTCCGGCGACGCCGGGTTCGCCCGGGCCTGCCTCGAGCGTGGCCACGTGCTGTCCTTCGCCGGCACGGTCACCTTCTCCAGCGCCGGCGCCCTGCGCGAGGCAGCGGCGCTGACCCCGCTGGACCAGCTGCTCGTCGAGACCGACGCCCCGTTCCTGACCCCGGCCCCGCTGCGCGGGCGCCCGAACTCCGCCCGGCTGGTACCGCACACGGTCCGGGCGCTGGCCGAGGTCACCGGGGTGCCGCTGGGCCAGCTGTGCGGCGCCCTCACCGCCACCGCGGAGCGCGTCTTCGGCCGCTGGGACGACTGAGGCGGGTGGGCCGCCCCCCGGCCAGCTGAACCGGGGCACACTGGGGGAGTGGGCCGCCTCATCGCCGTCGTGCTCTTCATCGCCTTGATGGTCCCGGCCGCCATGCTGGCCCGGGGCTGGTCACTCGCGTCCGGTCGCCGGGCCGTCGCCTCCGCCGGTGTCGAGTTCGTCCCGGTGACGCCGGAGGCGACCGCGCAACTGGCCCGTCAGGCCACCCACGCCCACCGGGTGCGGCTCCTCGGGCTGCTGCTCGGGCTGGCGTTGGTGGTCAGCACGGTGGTGCTGTTCGCCGAGGCGTCGGTCTTCCTCTGGGTGCCCGCCCTCGCCGTGGGCCTGCTGGCCGGCGTGCTGCTGGCCGAGGCGACCCGGCCGCGGCCGCGCTGGGCGACGGCCAGCCCGGCGCGCCGACCGCGGCGGTCGGAGCAGATCTCGCTCTGGCTGCTGTGGACCATGCGCGCCGCGGTCGCGGGGGTGGTGCTCACCGCCCTGCTGCAGGTCGAGGACCTGGCGTCGCCGGTCGTCGCGACCGCGACGGCGGTGCCGCTGGCCGGCTGGCTGCTCGCCGAGGCCGCCCTGCTGCGGGTGTGGCTGCGCCCGCTCCCCGCCGAGGGTGCCGACGTGCCGGTCGACGAGGCGCAGCGCACCTGGACCGCGCACCTGTCGGTCGCCGCGGCCAGCGTGCTCGCCCTGCTGCCGCTGGGGGCGCTGCTGCTCCGCGCCGCGATCGAGCTCGGCGACCAGGTGAGCTCCGACGGCGCCGGGCTGCTGCCGGTGGCCCTCGTCGCGGGCGGGTTCTCCGCGGTCATCGCCGGACTGGTGGTGGCCGGCTTCCTGGTGACCTGGTTGCGCCCGGTGCGGCAGACCTCGCCCGCGCTGGCCTGAGGCGCTTCGGGCGCACGGCCGGCTGTGGCCTTGCGCACGGCCACGATCGTGTCGACTCCGCACTCTCATGGCGCGTTCTCACTCACCGTGTCGGCGCGCCTGCAGAGGGCTGAGTCGACATGGTGGTTTCTTGATCTCGCACCGTTCTCTTCCGTCAGGCGTTCGTTATCGTGCCGTGACCGACAAGCCGGGGTGGGGAACACCTGGGCGCTCGTTCCTGCCCGGGTGACCGTTCCCGGTCCCGGAGCTCGTCGGGCCGCACGGTGATGGGCGCCGCCCCCCGGGTCAGGTCCGTCGGCTGTCGCCCTCGTTCCCCTGCCCGGGCCCCGTGACCCGTGGATGTGTTGTGCACCGATCGCTGAAGTCGATTCTCTTCACCCTGGTCCTGCTGGGCCTGGTGGGCGGTTCCGCTGCCTACTTCGCTGCCCAGAAGACGGTGACCCTGACCGTCGACGGCCAGTCGCGCGAGGTGCGCACCTATGCCGGCACGGCCGCTGAGGTGCTGGCCGACGAGGGCCTGGAGCCCGCGTCGCAGGACGTCGTCCTGCCCGACCCCGGCGACGCGATCGGCGACGGCGCCACGATCGTGCTCAACCGCGCCCGGCCACTGACGCTGACCGTCGACGGGGTGCGCACCGACGTCTACACGACGGCCCTCTCGGTCGACGGCGCGCTCGCCGAGCTCGGGTACCGCACCGACGAGCTGGTGCTCTCCGCCAGCCGCAGCCAGCGCCTGCCGCTGGACGGCATGGACCTCGCCATCACCACGAACAAGGACGTCACGCTGATCGCGGACGGCCAGCAGCGCGTGGTCACCACCACCGCGGCGACCGCCGGTGACCTGCTGGCCGAGCAGGGCATCGCCCTGTCGGCCACCGACCGCACCTCGATCTACCCGCAGCAGCCGCTGCTGGACGCGATGGTCCTGCGGGTCACCCGGGTCGTCGTCACCGACGTGACCGAGGTCCAGCCGCTGGACTACGCGACCGTCGAGACGCCGGACCCGAACGCCTTCCAGGGGCAGCGCACGGTCACCCAGCCGGGGGTCGAGGGCGCGCAGACGGTCACCTGGCGGGTCACCGCCACCGACGGGGTCGAGACCGGCCGCGAGCAGCTGGGTGTCGAGGTCAGCACGCCGGCGGTCGACCAGCAGGTGGCCGTCGGCACCAAGGAGAAGCCGGCTGCACCGGCCGCCGTCGTCAGCGCCGACGGCCTGAACTGGGGCGCGCTGGCCGCCTGCGAGTCCGGTGGCCGGCCCACCGCGGTGAGCGGCACCGGCAAGTACCGCGGCATGTACCAGTTCTCCACGGGCACCTGGGCCGCCGTCGGGGGCAGCGGTGACCCGGCCGCCGCGTCGGCCGAGGAGCAGACCATGCGGGCGCAGATGCTGTACGCCCGTTCCGGCGCGGGGCAGTGGCCGCACTGCGGCCCCCGCCTGTTCGGGTGAGCCGGACCTGAGCGACACCCCGGAGCGGGCCGACGCGCTGCTGGGCCCCGCGGCCATCCGCGAGCTGGCCCAGCAGCTGGACCTGCGACCGACCAAGACCCTCGGGCAGAACTTCCTGCACGACGCCAACACGATCCGCAAGATCGTCCGGACGGCCGACCTGCAGGACGACGACGTCGTCTGCGAGGTCGGGCCGGGCCTCGGGTCGCTGACCCTCGGGCTGCTGCCCGCCTGCGCGCACGTGACCGCCGTGGAGATCGACCCCCGGCTGGCCGACCAGCTGCCGGTGACCGTCGCCCAGCGGGCCCCGGACGTGGCCGGGCGGCTCACCGTGGTGACCGCGGACGCCCTCCGGGTGCAGGAGCTGCCCGGCCCCCCGCCCACGGCCCTGGTGGCCAACCTGCCCTACAACATCGCCGTCCCGGTGCTGCTGCACCTGCTGGAGCTGGTGCCCACCATCCGCACCTCGCTGGTGCTGGTGCAGGCCGAGGTCGCCGACCGGCTCGCCGCCGCGCCCGGCACACCCGCCTACGGGGTGCCCAGCGTCAAGGCCGCCTGGTACGCCGACGTCCGGCGGGCCGGCAACGTCCCGCGGCCGGTCTTCTGGCCGGTGCCCAACGTCGACTCCGGGCTGGTCGCGCTGACCCGCCGACCGGCTCCGGACGGCGACCGGGCGGCCACCTTCGCCGTCATCGACGCGGCCTTCGCCACCCGTCGCAAGGGCCTGCGCGCGGCGCTGGCCCGCTGGGCCGGCAGCCCGGCCGCCGCCGAGGTCCGGCTGCGCGCCGCCGGCATCGACCCGACCACGCGGGGGGAGCAGCTGTCGGTCACCGACTTCGCCCGGCTGGCGGCCACCGACCCGGTCACCGCGGAGGAGCGGTAGCGCGTGCCGCGGCCGGGAGGCAGGGTGCACCGGTGGACGACGGTGGACCGGCGGGCAGGATGACCCGGTGAGCAACGCGACCGCAGGTGGCCCCGGCCGGCTCGCCGGCAACGGCGCCGTCACGGCGCGGGCGCCGGCGAAGGTCAACGTGCACCTCGGCGTGAAGCCGCTGCGGGCCGACGGCTTCCACGAGCTGGAGACGGTCTTCCTCGCCGTGTCGCTGTTCGACACGGTCACCGTCCGCCGCGCCGAGGGGCTCTCGCTCACCGTCCGCGGCGAGGGCACCGGGAGCAGCGCCGGCCCGGCGAGCGTGCCCACCGACCGGCGCAACTTGGTCTGGCAGGCCGCCGAGCTGCTCGCCCGGCACGCCGGGGTGGCGGCCGACGCGCACCTGACCGTCGACAAGTCGATCCCGGCCGCGGCCGGGCTGGCCGGCGGCAGCGCCGACGCCGCGGCCACGCTGGTGGCGCTCGACGCACTGTGGGGGACCCGGGCGACCCGCGGCGACCTGGCCGCCCTCGCCGCAGTGCTGGGCAGCGACGTCCCCTTCAGCCTGCTCGGCGGGGTCGCGCTGGGCACCGGACGCGGCGAGCGGCTGACGCCGGTGCTGGCCCGCCGGCGCTGGGACTGGGTGCTCGGCATCGCCGGGGAGGGGCTGTCGACCCCCACCGTGTACGGCGAGCTGGACGCCCAGCGGGCAGCCGGCACCCTGCCGGACGGCGAGCTGATGGCCGCCACCGGGCCGGTGCTCGCCGCGCTGCACAGCGGTCCGGCGTCGGCGCTGGCGGCCGCGCTGCACAACGACCTCCAGGCGCCGGCGCTCCGGCTGCGCCCGGAGCTGGACCGGGCGATGCGGGTCGCGACCGAGGCCGGGGCCCGGGCGGCTCTGGTCAGCGGCTCCGGCCCGACGGTCGCCGCGCTGGCCGAGGACGAGGACGGCGCCGTCCGGCTGGCCGACGAGCTCTCCGGTGCCGGGGTGTTCCGGACCGTGCGGGCCGTGCACGGCCCGGTCCACGGCGCCCGCCTGGTGGGCTGATCCCCGCCCGACCGGGTCCGTCCAGCCGCCGTCCGACGTCCCGGGGGGCGGGCCTGGGTGCCCGCTCCCGACCTCGGCCCTAGGCTCAGGGTGGGCCGCCGTGGTTCTGCCCCGGCGGCCCGGTTGATGGGGGATGGGGTAATCGGCAGCCCGCCGGCCTTTGGAGCCGTGCAGTCTCGGTTCGAGTCCGAGTCCCCCAGCCAGTCAGCGCCCACGCGCGCCGCCAACCGTCGCCATCGCGAGGAGTTCGTTCCGTGACCCTGCAGGACACCCCCACCACGGACGGCGCCGTCGGCGCCGTCGTCGTCCTCGCCGCCGGGCAGGGGACGCGGATGCGCTCGCGCATGCCCAAGGTGCTGCACCCGATCGGCGGCCGCTCGCTGCTGGGGCACGTGCTGGCGGCGGCCGCCCCGCTGCGAGCCACCCAGACCGTCGTCGTCGTCGGATCCGGGCGGGAGGCGGTGGCCGAGCACCTCAGCGCGGTCGCGCCGGGGGCGCTGCCGGTCGTGCAGGAGGAGCAGCTGGGCTCCGGGCACGCCGCAGCGGTCGCGCTGGACGCGCTCACGGAGGTGACCGGTGCGGTGTTGATCCTCAACGGGGACGCGCCGCTGCTGCGCGAGGAGACGCTGACCGCACTGGTCCGGGCGCACCAGCAGGCCGGCGACGTGCTCACCGTGCTCACTGCCGAGGTGGCCGACCCGACCGGCCTGGGGCGGATCGTCCGGGACTCCGGCGGCGCGGTGCGGGCGATCGTCGAGGAGCGGGACGCCGACGACGCCCAGCGGGCGATCCGGGAGGTCAACGCCGGGGTGTACATCGGCGATGCCGCCGCCGTCCGGGAGGCGCTGACCAGGGTCGGGGCCGCCAACGACCAGGGCGAGCAGTACCTGACCGACGTCCTCGGTCTGCTGGTGGCCGACGGCGCCCCGGTCGGCGGGCACCGGGCGGCCGACCCCGACGACACCCTGGGCTGCAACGACCAGCGTGAGCTGGCCGCCCGGCGCCGCACGATGAACGACCGGGTGCTCGACGACCTCATGCGGGCCGGGGTGGTCGTGGTGGACCCGCAGACCACCTGGGTCGACGTGACCGTCGAGGTGGCGGCGGAGGTCGTCGTGCACCCCGGCACGCAACTGCTCGGCGCGACCACCATCGCTGCTGGCGCGGTCGTCGGGCCGGACACGACGCTGACCGACACCGAGGTGGGGGAGGGGGCGTCGGTGGTCCGGTCGCACGTCCAGCTGGCCGAGATCGGCCCGGCGGCGACCGTCGGCCCGTTCAGCTACCTCCGCCCGGGCACGCGGCTGGGCCGCGGGGCGAAGGTGGGGGCCTACGTCGAGACCAAGAACGTCGAGCTCGGTGAGGGCTCCAAGGTGCCGCACCTGTCCTACGTCGGCGACGCGACCATCGGGGAGCACAGCAACATCGGTGCAGCGACGGTGTTCGTCAACTACGACGGCGTCGACAAGCACCGCACCACGGTCGGCGACCACGTGCGGATCGGGTCGGACACCATGCTCGTGGCGCCGGTCACCGTGGGGGACGGCGCCTACACCGCAGCCGGTTCCGTGATCACCACCGACGTCCCGCCCGGGGCCATGGCCGTCGCCCGGGCCCGCCAGCGCAATGTGGCAGGCTGGGTCGCGCGGCGCCGTCCGGGCACCCCCGGCGCAGAGGCAGCAGCAGCGGCCGACGACGCAGCGGCCGCCGCAGCCACCGACACACGGACCACCGAGTCCGCGGACCGGCCCCCGGCCGCTACGGACGACGACCAGCAGGGGCGATCATGAGCGCGATCAGGCAGACCACCAACAAGAGCCTGATGCTCTTCTCCGGCCGGGCATACCCCGAGCTGACGATGGAGATCGCCGGGCACCTCGGCGTCACCCCCACCCCCACCTCGTCCTACGAGTTCGCCAACGGTGAGCTGTTCGTGCGGTTCGAGGAGTCGGTGCGCGGCTGCGACGCCTTCGTGGTGCAGAGCCACACCGCACCCATCAACACCTGGCTCATGGAGCAGCTGATCATGGTCGACGCGTTGAAGCGCGCCTCGGCCAAGCGGATCACCGTCGTCGCCCCGTTCTTCCCCTACGCCCGGCAGGACAAGAAGCACCGCGGCCGCGAACCGATCTCCGCCCGCCTGGTCGCCGACATGTACAAGACCGCCGGCGCCGACCGGCTGATGACCGTCGACCTGCACACCGCCCAGATCCAGGGCTTCTTCGACGGGCCCGTCGACCACCTCTTCGCCATGGACCTCCTCATCGAGGAGGTCAAGCGCAAGTGGGGCCACTGCGACCTCACCGTCGTCTCCCCGGACTCCGGCCGGGTCCGCGTCTCCGAGCGGTGGAGCGACAAGCTCGGCGGCACCCCGCTGGCCTTCATCCACAAGACCCGCGACGTCACCCGGCCCAACGAGGTCGTCGCCAACCGGGTCGTCGGTGAGGTCGAAGGGCGCGTCTGCATCCTGGTCGACGACATGATCGACACCGGCGGCACGATCGCCAAGGCCGCCGAGACGCTGTTCGAGGCCGGCGCCGCCGACGTCATCATCGCCGCCACCCACGGGGTGCTCTCCGGCCCCGCGGTCGACCGCCTGAAGAACAGCCGGGTCAGCGAGGTGATCATCACCAACACGCTGCCCATCGAGCCCGAGCGTCGCTTCGACAAGCTGACCGTGCTCTCCATCGCCCCCCTGCTCGGCCGGGCGATCAAGGAGGTCTTCGAGGACGGCTCGGTGACGAGCTTGTTCGGTGGGGCGAGTTAATTTGCGACCCTCCGGGCCGCAACGCGGCCAGGAGGCGTTCCCGACGTGAGTTGAGCCGTTGCCCGCGGCGTCGGCAGGGACCCTCCGGGCCCCGTGCCGGCGTCGCGGACGGACCCACCTGCCGATCCCGGCGGGAGCCTGCGGCCCCGCGCCGGGATCGGCAGACGCCCTTCGGGCGATGGGTCCGGGGTCCGCCCGCTGGTGGCGCTGGGATCGTCCGCTGGTGGCGTTGGTACGTCCCCGTCTCGGGGGGCACTTGCGCTCAGGTACGCTCGTGGAGTTGCCCGGCGAGGGAGCGGTTCTCCGACTCCGTGATCGACGTGCGTCTGCCCTCCAGGGGTGTGCCGCGCTCGTGCGCTGAGCACACAGACCCGATCCACCTGTTGAGGAGCACACCACCGTGGCTGAATTCCGCCTCGCCGCCGAGACCCGCACCGAGTTCGGCAAGGGCAGTGCCCGCCGGACCCGCCGCGCGGGCCGCGTCCCCGCCGTCCTGTACGGGCACGGCCAGGACGTCGTCCACCTGTCGCTGCCGGCCCGCGAGTTCGCCGCGGCCCTGCGCAACGGCGGCACCAACGTGCTGCTGACCATCGAGATGGACGGCAAGGACCAGCTGGCGCTGACCAAGGCGATCCAGCGGGACCCGATCACCCGCATCCACGAGCACGTCGACCTGCTGCTGGTCCGCCGCGGTGAGAAGACCACCGTCGAGGTCCGCGTCCTGATCGTCGGCGAGCCGGCCCCGGACACGATCAGCAACCACCAGCTGAACAGCGTCCTCGTCGAGGCCGACGCCACCGACCTGCCGGAGACGATCGAGGTCGACATCACCGGCCGCACCGCGGGCAACGGCATCACCGCCGGCGACCTGCCGCTGCCGGCCGGCGCGGCGCTGATCACCGACCCGGAGGCGCTGGTCATCGGCTTCCTGGGTGCCCCGACCGCCGCCGAGCTGGAGGCCGAGCTGGAAGAGGCCGAGGCCGAGGCCGGCATCGAGCGCGACGAGTCCGACGCCGACGGCGACGTCGTCCCGGAGCCGCAGGACCAGGGCAGCGGCGAGTCGATGGACTCCGCCGAGAAGTCCAGCGACGCCTGACCGGTCCGCTGACCGAGAGCACGACCCGCAGGGGCGCCGGCACCGCCGGCGCCCCTGCGGCGTCTCCCGCGCCCGCCCCCGCACCCCCGGTGTCGGAGGGGCCGTTCCTGGTCGTCGGGCTGGGCAACCCCGGCCCCGGCTACGCCGGCAACCGGCACAACGTCGGGGCGATGGTGCTGGCCGAGCTGGCCGCCCGGGCCGGCGTCCGGTTGTCACCCGGCAAGGGGCCCCGTGCCCGGTCGCTGTCCGGTGAGGGCCGGCTCGCCGGCCGGCGGGTGGTGCTGGCGGTGCCCTCCACGTACATGAACGAGTCCGGCGGCCCGGTCCGCGGGCTGCTCGACTACCACCACCTGCCCGCCACCGACCTGGTCGTGGTGCACGACGAGCTCGACCTCGACTACGAGGTGGTGCGGCTCAAGCGCGGTGGCGGCGAGGGCGGGCACAACGGCCTGCGCTCCATCTCCCGCTCCACCGGCACCCGCGACTACCTGCGGGTCCGAGCGGGGATCGGCCGGCCGCCCGGTCGGCAGGACCCCGCCGACTACGTCCTCAAGGACTTCTCGGCGACCGAGCGCAAGACGCTCGAGCTGTTCATCGGCGAGGCCGCCGACGCCACCGAGCTGCTGCTCGAGCGCGGCCTGGAGGCTGCGCAGAACGTCGTCCACCCCCGCAGCTGACCCCGCCGGTCACCCTCGGTGCGTGCATTCGGGTGACTCCCGTGTTCCAACGGGTGAACCCGCCGGCAGGCGCTTGAGTCGCCGATCACGGTCCGTGATGGTGATCCTCGCGGTTGCAGTGAGTCACGACGTTGCCAGCTGGACACCCCAGCGAGTGACAGCTGACCTCTGCCGACCACGGACGGTGATCATCGGCGAGTCAAGGGGGCCAGCTGTGTTGAACGCAGTGAGGACGACGGCAGAAATGAGCAGCACGCCCGGGACGGCAGTGCTGAACGTCGTGAGTCCCAGCGCTCCCGCCGTACAGGAGGCCCCGCAGCTGCGCGGGCCGTCGACGTGGCCGCCCCGCTACGCCGCCACGCTGGTCCTGCTGGACATCCTGGCCGCCGTTCTGGCCGGCGTGCTCGTCGTCGGGTTCTTCCAACCGACGGTCACGGACCCGATCCTCTTCCCGGCCTTCGTGGTGCTGGTGCCGATGTGGCCGCTGCTCCTCGCTGCGACCGGCGCCTACTCCGCACGGTTCCTCGGCACCGGCAGCGACGAGTACCTGCGCATCGCCCGTGCGGCCCTCGTCTTGCTGGCCTTCTCCGGGTTCGCCTTCTACGCGGCGCAGCTCTACGTGGGCCGTGCACTGGTGGTGTTCGGCGTCCCGATGCTGGCGCTGATCAGCGTCCTGGCGCACGCCGCGGCGCGGCGTGTGCTCCGCGCCCTGCGCGACCGGGGCCGCTGCCTGAAGCGCGTGATCGTCGTCGGTCGGGGTGGGGCCGTGCTGGGGTTGGTCGACCAGCTGACCCGGGAACGGTTCGCCGGACTGCAGGTGGTCGGCACCTGCGTCACCGCCGCCGACCGGAGCCGCGTTGCCCAGCTGACCGAGTTGCCGGTGGGCGGACTCGACGACGTCCTGGAGATGGCCCGCAGGCTCGGCGCCGACACGGTGGCGGTGACCTCGGCCAGCGAGACGGCGGCGGAGTACCTGCGCCAGCTGTCCTGGCAGCTCGAGGGCACTGACCTGGAGTTGCTCGTCGCGCCCGGCCTGATCGAGGTCGCCGGCCCCCGGCTGCACATCCGCCCCTTCGAGGGTCTCCCGCTCCTCTCGGTCGAGCAGCCGAAGTTCGAGGGGTGGCGGCGTGTGGTCAAGGGCGTGGTCGATCGTTCGGCCGCACTCGTCGCCCTGGTGCTCGCCGCCCCGCTCTTCCTGGCCATCGGTCTGGCCGTCGCCCTGACCAGCCCGGGCCCGGTGCTCTACCGGCAGGAGCGGGTGGGCGTCAACGGGAGCCGCTTCACCATGCTCAAGTTCCGCAGCATGGTGGTGGACGCGGATGAGCGTCGTGCCGCGCTGCACGGCCAGAACCAGTCCGATGGCCTGCTGTTCAAGTTGCGCGTCGACCCGCGGGTCACCCCGGTGGGCCGTTGGCTTCGCCGCCTCTCGCTGGACGAGCTCCCGCAGCTGCTCAACGTGCTCGGCGGTTCGATGGCGCTGGTCGGCCCCCGGCCGCCGCTGCCCGCCGAGGTCGCCCAGTACGACTCTTCGGTCAGCCGCCGTCTGCTCGTCAAGCCAGGCCTCACCGGGCTCTGGCAGATCTCCGGGCGCAGCGACCTGGCGTGGGAGGAGGCCGTGCGCCTGGACCTGCGGTACGTGGAGAACTGGACGCTGGCGATGGACCTCAAGATCATCTGGAAGACGGCGTCCGCCGTGCTGGCCTCCCGTGGCGCGTACTGACCCCGGGGTGGCGGCCCCTGCCACCCGCTCCCGCCGCACTGCTCGTCCGCACACCCAGGAAGGCTGGCTCGTGACCGGCGCACGGTTCCTCCGCAGTTCAACCCGCCCGAGGTCCGCCGAGCGACCCGTGCGTCGTGCGGCAGCGCGGGCACTGGTCACCGGGCTGGTGGCGCTGGTCGCGACCGCGACCGCGACCGCGACCGGCTTCCTCGCCTCCCCGGCCCAGGCTGCTGGCTGCAGCGCGTCCTCGGTCAACCTCGTCGCCCACCCTGACGACGACCTGTTCTTCATGAACCCCGCGGTCCTCCAGGGCATCGCCTCCGGCGACTGCTCCACGACGGTCTACGTGACGTCCGGTGACGCCGGTGGCGAGGACACCTACTACCAGGGTCGCGAGGTCGGCGTCCGGGCCGCGTACGCCCGGATGGCCGGCGTCGCAGACGCCTGGACGACGGACCGGGTCACCGTCGCCGGCAAGTCGGTCACCCGCACGACGCTCACGGCGCGCCCCTCCGTGCAGCTGTACTTCTTCCGGCTGCCCGACGGCTACGCCGACGGCGCCGGCAGCGAGCGCTCGAGCTACAAGAGCCTCGAGCAGCTGGAGCTGGGGGTGGCCGGGTCCTTGGAGACCCTCGACAGGCCGGTGCAGCGTTACACCCGCTCGGAGCTGGTCGCCACGCTGGCCGGCGTCATCGCCTCGGCCTCGCCGACCACGATCCGCACCCTGGACGAGCAGGGGGAGTACGGCGACGGAGACCACAGCGATCACCACGCCGTCGGCCGGCTGGTCGAGGAGGCCAGCGCTGCCGGCGCCCCCGGTGTTCCGTTCGCCGGCTACCTCGGCTACACCAGCACGGCGCTGCCCGCGAACGTCTCCGGTGATGATCTGGCCGCCAAGCAGCAGGCCTACTTCGCCTACGCCCCCTATGACGCCGGGATGTGCCAGACCGCCGAGGAGTGCGCTTACGGGAGCTCGGGTGACTGGCTGGTGCGGCAGTACACCAACGTCGACCTCCCGGTGGAGCCGAGCGTCCCCACGGGGGAGAACCTCGCCGGGCAGGCGACGGTGACGGCCTCGTCGGAGAACGTCTGGGACGGGCAGACCGCGGTGAAGGCGGTCGACGGTGTGGTGGACGGCTACCCCGGTGACCACACCGCGGAGTGGTCGAGCGCTGGTGAGCGTGCCGGTGCGTGGCTGCAGCTGGACTGGGTTGGCCCCGTCGAGCTCAACGGCGTCGTCCTCTACGACCGGCCGAACCAGTCCGACCAGGTGACGGCGGCGACGCTGACCTTCTCCGACGGGTCCACCGTCACGGTTCCGACGCTGGACGTCGCGGGTGCCGCAACCCCGGTGACCTTCCCCGCCCGCAGCACCACGTCGGTGCGGATCACGGTCACCGCGGTGAGCGGCACGACCCGCAACGTCGGCCTGGCCGAGCTGCAGGCGTGGGGCGCCATCCCCGAGCCCGAGGCTCCAGTGGTGCCGGCCGGTTCGAATGTGGCCGGGCAGGCGACGGTGACGGCCTCGTCGGAGAACGTCTGGGACGGGCAGACCGCGGTGAAGGCGGTCGACGGTGTGGTGGACGGCTACCCCGGTGACCACACCGCGGAGTGGTCGAGCGCTGGTGAGCGTGCCGGTGCGTGGCTGCAGCTGGAGTGGGCCGGCCCCGTGGAGCTCAACGCCGTGGTGCTGCACGACCGGCCGAACGACTACGACCAGGTGACGGGGGCGACGCTGACCTTCTCCGACGGGTCGACGGTGAGCGTGCCGTCGTTGGCCAACGACGGGGCGGCCACCACGGTGACCTTCCCAGCGCGCAGCACGAGCTCGGTGCGGATGACGGTCGACTCGGTCTCCGACTGGACCGGGAACGTCGGCCTGGCCGAGCTCGAGACGTGGGGAACCGAGCCGGTCGTCACGACGCCGGAGCCGGTCGTGACGACGGAGCCCGAGTCCACGCCCAGCGGGACCCCGGAGGTGCCGGTCGCTCCGCAGCCCTCCGCGGCGCCGACCGGGCCGACGGCGACGGCGCCGACCGAGCCGATGACGACGGCGCCGACGATGACGTCGCGGGAGCCGCGGATGGCGGACCCGACCGCCGAGCCGACGCCGGTCGTGTCGGGCGGCCGGTCAGCGGAGTCGGTCGACGCGTCGACCGACTGACCGCACGGCGTGCCGCCCATCAGCGGCGGCGCCACACCCCGGTGCCACGGCCCCGGCGACCGACGTGTCGCCGGGGCTGTGCTCGTCTCACCCGCTAGCCGGCCTCGCATTCCTGGTGACGGTCCGAAATGTGCGCTGAGTGGGTGTCAACCGAAAGGGGGGATCTCGCCGAATTAGTGACTCGTTCGAGTGGGTCCCGCACCGAGCGCTCGATGGCATTGCGCTCCCCGACTTAGTGTCGGTTCGACTCGCCGGGGCTTCCGCAATCGCGGAATGGCCCGAGTGTCGAATTAGTGAGTCGCCGAGTGCGCGCTCAGTGAGGACGTGACATGGCTGCCACCCATCCCGCGGGGCTGCGGGAACTCGTCGAGTGGATCGTCGAGGACGCCGAGGTGAACCGCCGTCGTGGGGGAGGGGTCCTCGGCGTCATCGCGGTCGCCATCTTCCGGGTGAACCAGTTCGGCGTGCGGGGGAGCGGCCCGGTGGCCCCGGTGGTTCGACTCCTGTCCCTGCCGCTCGTCGCGTTCTCCAGGCTCCTGCTCAGCTGCGAGGTACCTGGCTCCCTGGCCTGCGGGCGGCGGCTCGTCCTGGCCCACGGCGGCCGTGGGGTCATCGTCGTCGGCAACGCCCGGGTGGGTGAGGACGTCGTCTTCGGGCCCTACTCCGGGCTTGGGGTGGCCTACCCCAAGCCGGGTGCACCCACGGTGGGCAACCGCGCCTACCTCGGCGCGCACGCCTCGGTGCTGGGCCCGGTCACGATCGGGGACGGCGCCTTCCTCGGTGCCCGCTCGCTGGTGGTCAAGGACGTGCCGGCCGGGAAGCTGGTCATCGGCCTGCCCGCGCGGGTCGTCGGAGATGCGCCGGTGCTGGCGTGAGCGCCGCGGCCGACGACTTCGCGCTAGCGCCGACGGGCGCGATCGGCCGTGCCGCCGACCGGCTGGTCTCCGTGCCGGCTCTGGACACGGTCATCGCGCCCGAGCAGCTGCCCGCGGCCGCGCTGGCGAAGACGCTCCTGACCAGCCTGGCCCTGCCCACCGGGGGCGTCGTCACGTGGCTCAACCACTACACGGCGCTGCAGTCGCTCCAGGCCGGCACCCCCATCGAGGAGTTCGACTACCTGGGGCTGGACGGCATCCTGCTCTGCCGGCTGGTCCGGTCCGGCGCCGAGCGGACGAGCGCCGACCTCGTGCTGCCGCTGCTGCTGGAAGCGGCCGCGCCGCTGCGGGTCGCCCTCATCGGCTCCACGCCGGGGACGCTGGCCCAGGTGGCCGCGAGGATCGAGGCCGAGTACGGGCACAACGTCGTCCTGGTCCGGGACGGCTACACCGGGCTGCCCGCGCCGGAGGAGCTCCGCCGGCAGCTGCTGGCCGCGCGTGCCCAGGTGGCCATCGTCGGTCTCGGTGCGCCGTTGCAGGACCGGTACGCCCTGGCGCTGCGCAGCCCGCGCATGCTGGTGGCGACCTGCGGGGGCTGGCTCGACCAGTTCGCCGGCGGCACCTACTACCCCGCCTGGGCCTATCCCCTCAAGCTCAACTGGCTGGTGCGGCTGGCCCGCGAGCCGAGGCGGCTATGGCGGCGCTACAGCGTCGACGCCGTCCGCGCGCTCCGTGCCCGGCGCCGGCTGACCGACTACGTCGTGCACCGTGGCCACGTGCCACTGGCGGCGACGACCTCCGGCACGGCAGCGTCGTCGGCCGACGCGCCGGCCGCGTGAACGAGGAGCTCTCTTGCTGATCAGCGTCCAACCCCATCTCCGGTTCGGGGGTGCGGAGCGGCAGACCGTACTGCTGTCCAACGTCCTCCATCGGCGCTCGGCGCACCCGGCCGTGGTGCTGCACGAGCGCGTCGGCGGCCTGCTCCCCGAGCTCCACCCGGACATCCCGGTGGAGTCGTTGGGGCTGGACGACCACCTGCTCACGCCCCTGGTCGCCCGTCGGCTCCGGCGGACGCTGGACGCGCGGTTCCGCACCGGGGAGAAGTCGATGGTGGCGCTGCACCTGTGGTCCAGCATCCTGGCCGGCGCGCTCGCCGAGCGGCGGGACGACGACGACTTCACCTACGTCTACTACGAGGACCTTGACCCCTCCGAGCACGCCCAGTTCATCCCCCTCGGGCGCCTCAAGCAGCGGCTGGTCAAGCGGGTGTTCCGGCGCAAGGACGTCGTGGTCGCCAACACCAACCGCGTCGCCGACGCCATGGTCCGGGCCTACGGGCTGCCGACCCGCCCGCGGGTGATCAGCCCGGCCGTCGACCTCACGGCGTTGCGCGCCGCAGCCGAGGACGACACCGCCACCGCGCCGTCCCGCACCCGACCGGTGGTCGTGGCCACGGTGGGGTCGCTGGTGCCGCTCAAGGGGCTCGACGTCGTCTACGAGGGGCTGCTCGCCTCGGGTGTCGAATGCGAGTGGCACGTCGTGGGAGAGGGGCCGCTGCGGGGGTGGCTGGACTCGCTGCCCACCGATGGTCCGGTCGCGGTGCGTGCGCACGGCGGCACGCCGCGGCCGTACGAGGTGGTCCGGCACGCCGACCTGCTCGTGCACGGCTCGCACTCCGAGGCCCTCGGTCTCGTGCTGCTCGAGGCCATGGGCGTGGGGGTGCCGGTGCTCAGCGCCGCGGCGATGGGCCCGACCGAGATCTCTGACGTGCTCGGGCACCGGCCGGAGATGCTCAGTCTGTTCCCGGTCGGTCAGGCCGACGGGCTTGCCCTGGCGCTCAAGGAGCGGGTCGCCGAACTCGACCGCACGCCGTCCCTGGCGGACATGCAGCGCTACATCGACCGCTTCTCCATCGAGACCACCGCCGACGCCTGGTCCGAGCTGGCAGCTGAGCACGGCTGTGTCCTCTAGCGAGGACTCCGGTACGTCCCCCGACGGGGTCCCCGGAGCGCCGTCCCCCACCGTCCCGTGGCGGCGGGTGACCTCGTTCGCCGGTCTCCCGCTGATCTCACTGCTGGGCTCGGTGGCGCTCATCCCGGTCATCACCTCGGTGAGCGGCGCGCAGGGCTGGGCCGCTGTCGCGCTGGGGCAGGCGCTGGGCGGTGGGGCCAGCACCGTCCTGCAGTACGGCTGGGGCTTCGTCGGCCCCAGTCGGCTGGTGCCGCTGTCGGCGCACGAGCGGGGCCGGCTGCTGTGGACGAGCGTGCTCTCCCGGCTCGTCATCGCCGTCGTCCTGGTGCCGCTGGTCGCAGTCGCCGCCGTCTTCCTGGCGCCCGACGAGCACCGGCTGCTGGCTGCGCTGACCGCGGTGGCGATGTCCACCTTCGGCATGTCGTCGCTGTGGTTCTTCGTCGGCACCGGCCGTCCCGGGCACGCAGCCCGGTACGAGACGGTCCCGCGGCTGGCCATCCTCCTGCTGGCCGCTCTGGTCGTGCTGCTCACCTGGGACCCGCTCTGGTACCCCATCATCTTCCTGGTCGGTCAGGTCATCGCCATCAGCTGGCTGGTCCACCGGATGGGTGTCGTGTCACTTGACCGGCGGGCGCGGTCGGACGTGCGGGCCGTGCTGAGCCAGCAGCGCGCCGCTGCGGCCACCGACGTCGTCTTCGCCCTCACCCTGGCCCTCCCGACCAGCATCGTGGCGGCCGTTGCTCCCGCGGCGCTGCCCGTCTTCGCCGGTGGCGACCGGGTGCAGCGGCTGGCCCAGTCCGGCATCCAGCCGCTGTTCAACGCCTTCCAGGGCTGGGTGTCCGAGGGGCCGAGAGCCGACCTCGCCGCCCGGATGCGGACGGCGGTGGCGGTGACCGGCGGGTGCGGGGCGCTCGTCGGCCTCGCCTTCGCCGTCGGCCTGCCGATGGTGGACGGTGTGCTCTTCGCCGGAGAGATCAGCATTGGGTTCGGGGTGAGCAGCTGCTTCGGACTGGCCCTGGCCCTTTACGCCCTGACCTCGTCGATCAACTTCACGGTGCTGGCCCCGGTGGGGCTGACCCGGCTCATCCTCCGCGGCACGGCCGTGGGCGGGGTGGTGGTCATCGTCGGGGTCAGCGTGCTGCCGCACGCCTTGGGCGCGCTGGGCGGCGCGCTCGCAGTGGCGTCGGCGCAGCTCTCCACCCTCCTCGTGCAGCTGCCCGTCGTGCGGCGCGTGCTTCGCGGGGAGGTCACTCCGGCAGTCGTTGCTCCTGACGGCGTCACCCCCGGAGGCGTCACCCCCGGAGGCGTCACCCCCGGAGGCGTCACCCCCGGAGGCGTCACCCCTGCTGGCGTCGCTTCCGCAGGCATCACGCCCGCAGTCGGCACGCTTCCGGTCGACCCCCAGGTGGACGGTGCCCGGAAGGGCGCCCCGCGCTGAGCGGACTCCTCGTGACGACGTCACCCGTTCGAAGGGGGACCAGTCGGACGAACACAGTTCTCCCGTACCGATCGTGACACCATTCGTAATGGTGTACCCGCCCGTTCTCGGGCGGTCCTGACTCGTGTGAATTGAGGTCCCTGTGGAACCAAGGGCTGTGTGGTCTGCATTGCGGACTCGCTGGCGATGGACTGTGGCCGGAATGGTTTTTGGCGGACTCGTGGGATTCGGGCTGAGTGCTCTGGCGGGCCCGAGCTACGCCACCAGCATGCAGTTCTTCGTCTCCACCGCGGGCAGCGGGACGACGTCCGACGCCTTCCAGGGCGGGCAGTTCGCCCAGCAGCGTGTCGCCTCCTACACCGGCTTCCTGACCGGCAACGAGCTGGCCGCCCGGGTCGTCCGCGAACTGGGCTCCGACATCACGGCCGCTGAGGTGGCCGAGAGCATCGATGCGACCACCGTCCCCGGGACCGTCCTGATCGACGTCACGGTGACCTCCTCCTCGGCGGCACGAGCCGACGAGATCGCCGCCGCGCTGAGCCAGGCGTTCCCGGCCCTGGTGGCCGATCTGGAGAGCGGCGGCGATGAAGCCGACGCGCCGGTCAACGTCGAGCTCACCGACCGGCCGGACGTCGCGGTCGAACCATCCCCGCCGCTCGCCGTGGAGAACACCCTGGTCGGCGTCCTCCTCGGCCTCGTCCTGGGTGGTGCTGCGGCGATCGCCCGCGTGCTGCTGGACCGGACGGTCACCGATCAGGAGCTCGCCGAGGACATCGCCGGTGCCCCGGTCACCGGGGTCGTCTTCCATGACGACGCGCTGCACGCCGGCCACACTCTCGACGGAGTGGCCCCACGGACGGCCGAGCAGTACCGACAGCTGGCGACCAGCCTGCAGTACCTCAACGTGGACGCACCGCCCACCGTGATCATGGTGTCGAGCTCGGTGCCCAGCGAGGGCAAGACCACGATGGTGGTCAACCTGGCCCTCGCGCTGGCCGAGGCCGGCCACCGGGTGACGGTGGTGGAGGCAGACCTCCGGCGGCCGAAGGTCACCGAGTACCTGGGGCTGGTGAGCGGTGCGGGTGTCACCAACGTGCTCACCGGCACGGCCGACGTGGAGGACGTCGTCCAGCTGGTCGGGGAGGGGCAGCTGCGCGTCATCGCCGCCGGCCCGACCCCGCCGAACCCGAGCCGGCTGCTGGGGTCGAGCCAGATGGCCGCGCTGCTGGCGAAGCTCCGCAGCGACAACGACTACGTGCTGGTGGATGCCGCCCCCCTGCTGCCCGTCGCCGACTCACGAGCGCTGGCCGCATCCGTGGACGGCGTGCTGCTGTCGATCCGGCACGGCAGCACGACCAAGGACCAGCTGCGCGAGGCCGTGGCGGCGCTGGGCGGCGTCGGGGCCACCACGCTGGGAGTGGTGCTGAACCTGGTGCCGCTGCGGAGCGACCTGGCTGCTGCCCACGCCTACGGCCTGGAGTACGGCTACGCCGCCAACCGGACGACACAGCTCGACCCGACGGCCGAGCTGGTGCCCGAGGCGTCGTTGGCCGGACCCCGGCAGGCACCCGGTACCGAGCGCCCGGGTGCGCCACCCCGAGCCGGGGCGCCCGTCCTCCAGCGGCAGGACAAGTGACGGGGGAGGCCCCGGTCGCACCACCCGCCGGCGCCCCGACCTGCACGGTCCTGCTGGTCTGCACCGGGAACATCTGCCGGTCGCCGCTGGCCGAGCGGCTGGCACGCGCGCACCTCGCCCAACTCCTGGGGGCTGAGGCCGGTGGCATCCACGTCGTGAGCGCCGGCACCCGGGCCCTGGCCGGCTCCGGGATGGACCCGGCCAGTGCTCGGGCGCTGCAGCAGCTGGGTGGCGACCCGTCCGGGTTCCGCGCGCGGCAGCTCACCGGTCGGATCGCGGCTTCGGCCGATCTGACGCTCACCATGACCCGCGCCCACCGGCAGGAGGTCCTCGCCCGGGCACCCCGGGCGATGGCCCGCACCTTCACCCTCCGTGAGGCAGCGGACCTGCTCGAGCTCGTCGGCCCCGAACCCGGGTCCGGGGCCGGCACCCCGGCCGAGCGCGGCCGGGGTCTGGTCCGGCAGCTGGCAGCCGCCCGGTCACGTCGATCCGGAGGCGCGACCGACGACGTCCTGGACCCGATCGGCCAGCCCCCGGAGGTGCACGCAGCCGTGGGGCGGGCGGTCGCCGACGCCCTGCTCCCGATCCTCGACCGGCTCGCGCTGGCTGCGTTCCCCGGTGGGACAGAGCCGTGACCGGGTCCCCCCGGACGCCGCCGACCGGTGACGAGCGACCGGCAGACCCGTCGGCCGCGGGCACCGGTGTCGAGGGCAGCGGTCGGGCAGCGGGTGGGCTGGGTCGCCGTGGCTTCGTCGCCGGGCTCCTGGCGGGCACGGTCGCCGGCGCGACCGCCGGGGCCGTCACCGGGGCCTCCCAGGACTCCGGCGGAGTGTCCCCGACCGCACCCATGGGCGTGGTCGTGCTCAGCGGCCCGGGTGTCGATCCCCGCGGGGAGCAGGACAGCACCTCCGCCCTCCAGCGCTTGGTGGACCGGGCCCCGGAGGGGGCGCGACTGTGGCTCCCCGAGGGGCTGTACCTGGTCAACGGCATCGTGCTGCGCCCGGGGCAGTCGCTCTCCGGGCCGTCAGCACGCACCTACACCGGCGCGCCCACCAGCGGCGCCCGGCTGCGCGCACGGTTGGCCGAGCAGACCGCGCCGGTGCTGACCGTCGGCGAGCGGGGCTCGGTTGCCGACATCGCCGTCGAGGGCAACGGCCGTAACCAGCCGGCCGTCCGCCCGGTCGGCATCGGCGTGGTCGTGGAGCGGGTCACCATGGTCGACGCGTCGGTCGGGTACGACGCCCGCTACGTCAGCGGCAGCGTGCTCACCGCCTGCCAGGTGCACGAGAACACCGTCGGCCTGCAGGACCTCGTCGACTCGATCGTGCAGAGCTGCTTCGTCAACGCCAACGTCGGGGACGGGATCCTGTTGAGCCCGGGAGCCAACGACAACACGTTCATCGGCAACAAAATCGAGTGGAACGACGGGCACGGCGTCCACGCACTGGAGGCGCTGCACAACGTGCTCCTCGGCGGCGTGCTGGACCGGAACGGGCTGACCGGTGCCCGGTTCGAGGCATGCGCGCACACCACGGTGGTCGGCGCGGTGTTCCGGCGCAACGGCCGGCTGGCCGAAGAGTCCTCGGCCGAGGACTGTCATCTGCTCCACCAGGACTGCACCGCCCTGGTCGTGACCGGCATCAGCACCAACTCCGGCGCGGACGACGACGGTGGCGGCCGTCCGTCGCCGTCGGTCGCCGTGCGGGCCGAGGGCGGCACGGACGTCAGCATCACCGGCAACGACCTCACCGGCCGGACGTCGCCGGTGGCGATCGCCGTCGGTGCTGCCGGTACCCGCAACAGCTCGCTGCTCAATGCCGGGGTCGCTGGCGTCCAGCGACTGTCGGGTACGCAGGTCCGGGTCGGTGCCGCCGATCTCGACCTCGTCGCGGGCGGGTCGGCGTCCGGGAGCTTCGTCCTCGATGCAGTGGACCCGGAGTCACCCGGCCGCGCCTTCCAGTTGCGGATGGTGTCGCGGGACCTGGCCACGGGGGCCCGGGCCGCGGCCGACGCCGCGGTGCTGGTCTTCCGCGAGGGTGCGGCGGTCCAGGCGGCGCTGGGCCCGGTCGGCAACACGATCGGTGCGGCCTTCGGGACGGCGGTGGGGGCCCACCGGGTCAGCGCCACCGTGACCGACGACGGCGGCGAGCTGACGATCGCGGTGCAGAACACCGGCGGCGGTCGGTCCCGCATCGGGCTGGAGCTGACATGACCGCGGCACCGCACGCCCCGACCGCTCCCGGTGCCGGCGACGCGTCGACCGGGGTGGGATCGGCCGGGCCGAGGCCCGTGGAGCGCGTCCTCTACGGCGTGTTCATCGTGCTGGCCCTGCTCGGTGTGCTGTCACCCGGCCAGTTCAACGCCGCCCCGGCGACAGCCATCCTCGAGCTCACGTTCCTGGCCACGGCTCTGCTGCTGGCCCGGAGCGTGGAGCGCGGCGCGGTGAAGCTGCTCGTCGTCGGTGGGCTGTACCTGTTCGTGAAGACCCTGCTGATGGTCGTCTACAGCGAGGCGAGCATCCCCGACTACCTGCAGGCCTACAAGGCCTTCTTCTACCTGGTCGTGCTGGCGTTCTTCGTCGGGAAGCAGGTGTTCGACGGTCGCCGGCTGGCCGTGTTCACCACCTTCCTGGTGGCCGCCTTCCTGCTCAAGTACGGCTACTCGGTGGTGCTGGGGCTGTCCGACCGCCCCGGCGTCTTCATGGAGAACAACTTCGAGCTCATCCTGCTGCTCGGGTTGTTCTACCTGGCCTACCCCCACCTGCCGGCGTGGCGCGACCTGCTGTTCCTCGCGGTGGCGGCGACCGTGCTGCTCTCCGGGTCGCGCAGCGCCGCGCTGGGTCTGCTCTGCATCTACGTCTTCCTCTACGTCCGCACGAGCAACCGCACGTGGCCGCTGCACATCGCCGGTGTGGTGGCCGTCGGCTACGGGGTGCTCGCCCTGTTCTCCGCGCGGGCCGCGGACGACGGCCCTGTCCGGCTGGACCGGCTGAACTTCCTCGACACCTACCTCTACGAGGTGCGCGACTGGCCGGTGTGGGAGTTCGTCACGGGTTCGTTCCCGCTGACCCCGCTGTCGCCCGGGTCCTGCGGCAACCTGTCGTTCTACTCGGTGCTGTTCAGCTCGACCGACCCCGGCACCTGCTACTCGGTGATCCTCCACTCGTTCCTGCTCCGCGCCCTCTTCGACCACGGGCTGCTGGGGCTGGTGATCCTCTACACGCTGTTCTGGCTGGCGCTCCGGCGGTCCGGGACACCGGTCCGGGACGTGCTGGCCCTGCTCGGGCTCATCACGCTGAGCGCGTTGTCGGTCTCGGCGTTCAACAGCGTCTTCGCTGCGATCCTGCTGGCCGTGGCGCTGGGGCTGGACCGGAGCCGACCGCCGACCGCCCCTGCGGGGCCGACCGGGGGGCAGCGTGGGCGTCCACGTGGTGGACGTCCACGTGGCGGACGCAGCGCAGCTGGTCGGGGCTAACCTGGGAGCCGGCTCCCGCGCGCACCCGGCGCGCCGTGTGCGGCCCCCGACAACCAGGAGTTGACCCCGGTGACCTTGCGCGGCGTGCTCGACGTCGTCCTGTCCGACGCCGGCGTTGCCTCGGTGGTGGGCAGGGCGGGCACGGCCGACCTGGCCGTCACCGCCCCGCCGTCGGTCCAGCCGCTGGTGGCCGCCGCGCTGGCGGCCCGGGCGCCCGGCGCGGACGTGCCGGTGCTGGTGGTCACCGCGGGGGAGCGGGACGCCGACGCGCTGGCGGGGGTGCTGCGCTGCTTCCTCCCCGACCGGCGGGTGGAGGTCTTCCCCGCCTGGGAGACGCTGCCGCACGAGCGGCTCAGCCCCCGCGCGGACACCGTCGGCCGCCGGCTGGCCGTGCTGCGCGACCTGACCCACCCCGGGGAGAACGGCACGGTCGACGTGCTGGTCGCCCCGGTGCGCAGCGTGCTGCAGCCGCTGGCCCCCGGGCTGGGCGACCTGGTGCCGGTGGAGCTGGCGCCGGGGCAGAGCGCCGAGCTCGAGGCGGTCTCCCAGGCGCTGGCGGAGGCGGCCTACACCCGGGTGGAGCTGGTCGAGAAGCGCGGGGATTTCGCCGTCCGCGGCGGTCTGCTCGACGTCTTCCCGCCCACCGAGCCGCACCCGGTCCGGGTCGAGTTCTGGGGCGACGAGGTCGACGAGCTGCGGTACTTCTCCGCCGCCGACCAGCGTTCGCTGGACGAGCGGCCCGACCGGCTGTGGGCCCCGCCGTGCCGCGAGCTGCTGCTCACCGCCGAGGTCCGGGCCCGCGCGGTCCAGCTGGGGGTCGACCACCCGGAGCTGGCCGAGGTGGCCGGCAAGCTGGCCGAGGGCATCGCCGTGGAGGGCATGGAGTCGCTGATCCCCGCCCTCATCGGCGGGCACCAGATGCAGCTGCTGACCGACCTGGTGGCCCCGGGCACGCACGTGCTGGTCTGCGACCCCGAGCGGGTGCGCAGCCGGTCCGCGGACCTGGTGCGCACCGCCGAGGAGTTCCTCGCCGCCTCGTGGCAGACCGCGGCCGAGGCCGGCCAGGCGCCGATCGACCTGGGCGCCTCCTCCTTCCGCGACCTCGCCGACGTCCAGGACGCCGCCCGGGCCCGGGCCCTGCCCTGGTGGACGACGGGCGCCTTCACGCTCCAGCCCGACGACGACGACCAGCACGTCACCCTGGACGCCACCGGGGTCGAGCGCTTCCACGGCGACCAGGCACGCGCCTTCGACCAGCTGCGCAGCTGGGGCCGCGACGGCTGGCGGGTCGCCCTGACCTTCGCCGGCCCCGGCCCCGCCCAGCGCGCGGCCGACCAGCTCACCGAGGCCGACCTGGGCGCCCGGCTGGTGCCCGGCATCGAGGCCGCCCCCACGGCGGGGCCGACGCTGATCACCCAGGGCAACCTGGAGGCCGGCTTCACCTTCCCGGCCGTGGGCCTGGCGCTGGTCACCGAGGGCGACCTCACCGGCCAGCGCGGCACCTCGATGAAGGACGCCACCAAGATGCCGGCCCGCCGGCGCAACGCCGTCGACCTGGTGCAGCTGCAGCCGGGCGACCTGGTGGTGCACGAGCAGCACGGCGTCGGCCGCTACGTGGAGATGGTCAGCCGCACCGTGCACGGCGGGCAGCGCGACTACCTGATCGTCGAGTACGCACCGGGCAAGCGGAACCAGCCGCCGGACCGGCTGTTCGTGCCCACCGACTCCCTGGACCAGCTGACCCGCTACGTCGGCGGCGAGGCGCCCGCGCTGTCCAAGCTCGGCGGCGCCGACTGGCAGAAGACGAAGAACCAGGCCCGCAAGGCGGTCAAGCAGATCGCCGCGGAGCTCATCCGGCTGTACTCGGCGCGGATGGCGTCCAAGGGCCACGCCTTCGGGCCGGACACCGTCTGGCAGCGCGAGCTGGAGGACGCCTTCCCCTTCACCGAGACGCCCGACCAGCTGGCCGCGATCGACGAGGTCAAGGCGGACATGGCCCAGCCGGTGCCGATGGACCGGATCATCTGCGGCGACGTCGGCTACGGGAAGACCGAGATCGCGGTGCGGGCGGCGTTCAAGGCGGTGCAGGACGGCAAGCAGGTCGGCATCCTGGTGCCGACGACGTTGCTGGCCAACCAGCACTTCAAGACCTTCTCCGAGCGGTTCGCGCAGTTCCCGGTGACCGTGGCGGTGCTGTCCCGGTTCCAGTCGAAGACCGAGTCCGACGAGGTGCTGCGCAAGCTGGCCGACGGCGAGATCGACGTCCTGGTCGGCACCCACCGGCTGCTGCAGCCCACCACCCGGTTCAAGGACCTGGGGCTGGTCATCGTGGACGAGGAGCAGCGCTTCGGCGTCGAGCACAAGGAGTACCTGAAGAGCGTGCGGACGGCGGTCGACGTGCTGTCGATGTCGGCCACCCCGATCCCGCGCACCCTGGAGATGAGCCTCACCGGCATCCGCGAGATGTCGACGATCCTCACGCCGCCGGAGGAGCGGCACCCGGTGCTGACCTACGTCGGCGCCTGGGAGGACAAGCAGATGGCCGCCGCGATCCGCCGCGAGCTGCTCCGCGACGGCCAGGTGTTCGTGATCCACAACCGGGTGCAGTCGATCGACAAGGCGGCGGCGAAGATCCGCAACCTGGTGCCCGAGGCCCGGGTGGCGGTCGGCCACGGCCAGATGAAGGAGCACGAGCTCGAACGGATCATGGTCGGCTTCTGGGAGAAGGAGTACGACGTCCTGGTCGCCACCACGATCGTCGAGTCCGGGCTGGACATCCCCAACGCCAACACCCTGATCGTCGACCGGGCCGACACGTTCGGCCTCTCCCAGCTGCACCAGATCCGCGGCCGGGTCGGCCGTGGCCGGGAGCGGGCCTACGCCTACTTCACCTACGACCCGACGAGGCCGCTCACCGAGACCTCGGTCGACCGGCTGACCACCATCGCGCACAACACCGACCTCGGTGCCGGCATGGCGGTGGCGATGAAGGACCTGGAGATCCGCGGCTCGGGCAACCTGCTCGGCGGGGAGCAGTCCGGGCACATCGCCGGGGTCGGCTTCGACCTCTACGTGCGGCTGGTCGGCGAGGCGGTGAGCGACTACCGGGCCCAGGCGACCGGGGAGTCCCCGGCCGTCGAGCCGGCCGAGGTCCGGGTCGACCTGCCGGTCGACGCGCACCTGCCGCACGACTACGTGCCCGGCGAGCGCCTGCGGATGGAGGCCTACCGCAAGGTCGCCTCGGTGCAGGACGACGACCAGGCGCAGGCCGTGCTCGACGAGCTCACCGACCGCTACGGCGCGGCCCCGGCCCCGGTGCTCAACCTGCTGGCGGTGGCCCGGTTCCGCGCGGCCATGCGCCACCTCGGGGTCACCGAGGTGTCGATGCAGGGGCGCAACGTCCGGGTCGGGCCGGTGGAGCTGCGCGAGTCCCAGGTGATGAAGCTGTCCCGGCTGGCCGAGGGGGCCACCTACAAGGACGCGGTGCGCACCGTGTCGATCAAGGTGCCGGTGGGCCCGGACCGGCGGACGCCGCTGCGGGACGTCGCCCTGCTGGAGAAGCTGCACGCGCTGCTGACCTCGGTCCTCGAACAGCCCGTCGCCGTCGCCTCCTGACCCACGTCGGACCGCGCGGGGTGCGGCGTGGCTCACACCGGGTGTGGCACGCTCGCGCCGTGCCGCGCCGCAGACTCCTCGCCGTCCTGCTCGTGGGTGCCGCCGGGGTGGGGAGCCTGGCCGGGTGCCGCACCGACCCGGACGTCGCCGCCTACGTCGGTGACGAGCAGGTGACCGTCGCCGAGCTGGACGAGGCGGTCGACACCCGGCTCGCCGACCCCGACATCGCCGCGTACGCCGCCGGGAACGAGGTGGGCTACACCCGCCAGGTGCTGAGCCTGCGGGTGGGCGAGGAGCTCCACGACGAGGTGGCCCGGCGCTGGGGTGTCGAGGTGTCCGACGCCGACGTGCGGGCGCGGATCGTCGAGCTGCTCGGCGGCGCCGACCCGGAGGTGGTCTTCACCCAGGTGGCCCAGCAGCAGGGCGCCAGCGAGGCCGACGTGGTGGAGAACGTCCGCCAGCAGCTGGTCCGCCAGCGCGCCGCGGTCGCCGCCGGGCTGGTCGAGCCCTCCGAGGCGGCGCTGCGCGAGCGCTACGAGCAGGCGGCCCCCGGCCTCGCGCAGGTCGAGCTCGGTCTGGTGACGGTCCCCGACCAGGCCACCGCCGATGCCGTGCTGACCCAGCTGACCACCGACCCGGCCGGCTACCCGGCCGTCGCCGCCCGGTACGCCGGGCCGAACACGCTGCCGCAGATCGAGCCCCGGGCACCGGCCGACCTGCCCGCGGTGCTGGCCGAGCCGATCGCGGCCACGCCCCCCGGCCAGGGCTTCACCCTGGCGCTGCCGGAGGTCGGCGGGGTGGTGGTCGGCTTCGTCAGCGACGTCGTCGTCCCGACGTTCGAGCAGCTGCGCCCGCAGCTCGCCGACCAGGCCGCGGCCGAGGCGGCCGAGGCCGGCGCCGCGCTGGTGGCCCGGGTGCGGGACGACCTCGACCTGGTGGTCAACCCGCGCTTCGGCACGCTGGAGGGCGGGCAGGTGGTCGCCGCGGACGGCGGCGTGGTGCAGCTCCTCGAGGACGCCGGTGAGGACGCCGCCGGGCTTGCCGGAGACTGACCGGGTGCCCGTCGCGCTCCTCGTCACCGTCAGCCCCCGCCTGCCCGGACTGCTCGCTGCCGCCGGCTGGCGGGCGGTCACCACCGCCCCGGCCGTGCTCGCGCTGCCCGGCGCCGCCGCCACCGCCGCGGCGCTGCGGACGGAGGGGATCGCGGTGACCGACGTCCCCGACCCGGCCTCGGCCGCCGCGGCGGGCCCCGGCGCCGTCCTGCTGGCCATCCCCGAGGAGGTCGCCGGCTGGGAGGGCGTCCCGCGGGTCGAGGGTGCGCCGGAGCCGCCCGGCGCGCGGCTGCTGGACGTCGTCGGCGTGATGGACCGGCTGCGCTCGCCCGGCGGCTGCCCCTGGGACGCCGAGCAGACCCACGCCACGCTCCGCGGCTACCTGCTGGAGGAGGCGCACGAGGCCTACGACGCGATCGTCGACGACGACCCCGTGGCGATGCGGGAGGAGCTGGGTGACGTGCTGCTCCAGGTCGCCTTCCACGCCCGGGTCGCCGCCGAGGCCGAGCCCGGCCGGCGGTTCGACGTCGACGACGTGGCCGGTGACCTGGTCGACAAGCTGGTCCGCCGGCACCCGCACGTGTTCGCCGACGCCGGTCCGCGGGACGTCGCCGCCGTGGAGCGTGGCTGGGACGAGATCAAGGCGACCGAGAAGCAGCGCCGCTCGCCGACCGAGGGGGTGTCCCGCTCCCAGCCGGCCAGCTCGTGGGGGGCCGCCCTGGCCGGGCGGGCCGCGCGGGCCGGGCTGCCCACCCCGCCGGCCGCCGAGCTGACCGCCGCCGACCCGGCCGAGCTGGGGGAGCAGCTGCTCGGGCTGGTCGTCGCCGCCCGGCAGCGGGGGTGGGACGCCGAGGACGCGCTGCGCACCGCCGTCCGCCGCTACGCCGAGGAGCTCGACGCCGCCGCGCACGCCCGCGCCGACGGCTGACCTGCCCCGTCCGGGTCATCGCCGGACACCGGTGCCCGTCCCGGCCCCTAGCGTGGACGGCGACCGGCCGAGGAGGTGCCCGGTCGACCGCCCCGCCCACGAAGGAGTTCCCGCCGCGTGCCGCTGACACCCCCGCCCCCGTTCGCCGCCGCCGACGTCGTCTCCGCGGCGCTGCCCCGGAGCACCTGGCTGCTGCTGCTGGTGGTCGCCGGCGCCGCGCTGGTGGCCTGGCTGGTCGCCGTCGCCATCGGCGCGCTGGTGCGCCGCTTCGCCGGGCCCTCGCCGGTCGCGGCCGACCTGTCCCGGCGGGGGCGCCGGCCGCTGCGGGTGCTCCTCGTGCTGCTCGCGGTCACGCTGGTGCTGGACGCCGCGCCGGGGGTGGGCGACTGGCGCGACGTCGTCGTCCGGGTCCTCGGGCTGGTCCTGATCGGGGTGGTGGCCTGGCTCATCGCGGTCGCCGTGTTCGTCGTCGAGGACCTGGCGCTGGCCCGCTACGACGTCGACGTCGACGACAACCGGCACGCCCGGCGGGTGCGCACCCAGGTCACGCTGATCCGCCGGCTGACCGTGGCGGTGATCGCGGTGCTGGCGATCGCCGGCATGCTGCTGACCTTCCCCGCGGCCCGGGCGGCCGGCACCAGCATCCTGGCCAGCGCCGGGGTGCTGTCGGTGGTGGCCGGGCTCGCCGCGCAGACCTCGCTGGCCAACGTGTTCGCCGGGATGCAGCTGGCGTTCACCGACGCCATCCGGGTCGACGACGTCGTCGTGGTCGAGGGCGAGTGGGGCCGGATCGAGGAGATCACGCTGACCTACGTCGTGGTGCACGTCTGGGACGACCGGCGGCTGGTGCTGCCCTCCACCCACTTCACCACGACGCCCTTCCAGAACTGGACCCGCAAGGAGTCCGCCGTCCTCGGGTCGGTCGAGCTGGACGTCGACTGGACGGCGCCCCTGGACGAGATGCGCGCCGAGCTCGACCGGCTCGTGGTGGGCAACGAGCTGTGGGACGAGCGGGTCGTGGTGCTGCAGGTGACCGACGCCGTCGGCGCCGTGGTGCGGGTCCGGGTGCTGGTCAGCGCGAAGGACGGCCCGACCCTGTTCGACCTGCGCTGCCACGTGCGGGAGGGCCTGGTCGGGTGGCTGCAGCGCGAGCACCCGACCGCGCTGCCCAAGGTGCGCAACGAGGGCGTCGCCGGCCCGGACGTCGCGCCGCCGCGCCGACCGGCCGCGGGCGACGGCGGCGTGCGGGCGCCCGGCGCGCAGGCCGGCCTGTTCACCGGGAGCGAGCAGGCGCGGGAACGCTCCCGGGCCTTCACCGGGCCCAGCGAGGCGGAGCTGGCCGAGCGGGCCCGGCTCGACGAGGAGTCCCGGGAGCAGCCGCTCGCCTGAGGGTCAGCCCTGACGGGTGGCCTGCGGGTCCGAGCCGAGCAGCTGGGGCACCCAGAACAGCACCGCGGCCGACAGCGCGGTCGCCACGGCGAAGCCCGCAGCGCCGCTGCTGTCGACGTAGGCCCACAGCAGCCCCAGCACCGGGGCGAGGAAGGGCAGGACGCCGTCCGCCCGGGCCTGCCGGGCCATCCCCAGCTCGACGGCGTCGGGGACGACGGGCGCCTGCCGCATCTCCCCGCGCGGTTCCTGGCTGCGCAGCCGACCCGAGGGCCACACCTCCGTGCCGTCGAGCACCGGCAGCACCAGCCGGCCGCGGGCCGGGTCACCGCGCACCTCGATCCGGGTGGCCGGGGACAGCCGGTCCAGCTCCGGTGCCCAGTGGACGGGCAGCCAGCGCCGCCCGGCCGGCGTCTCCAGCTCCAGCCAGCTGCGCACCAGCAGACCGAGGTTCACCACGACGTGGGTGGCGGTCACCGCGGTGGCGGGCCGCGACCGCAGCCGCGGCCGGGTGAGCAGGCGGGCGAGGGTCAGCGCGGCGGCGGCGAGCAGCACCAGCACGACGACGACCAGGCCGAAGACGACGTCCCCGACCGCGGCGTGCGCGGCGTCCCCGTCGGTGTGGACCCGGACCGGGTCGCTCGCGGGGGCAGCCGAGGGGTACTGCACCGTCAGCTCGGCGCCGACCGGCACGTCGAGCGGCTCGTCCAGCTCCAGGGTGCCGCTGCGATCCCGGCCGGAGTCGTCGCGGAAGGTGACGTCCAGCCCACGGCCCTCGGGCGCGGTGCCGGCCGCGGTGACCGTCGCGGTCGCGGTGCGGTCGGCGGCGGCCAGCGGCGCCTGCACGTCGGACAGCCGCAGCGCCAGCGCGACCAGCACGACGACCCCGACCAGCAGCACCGGGGCCAGCCCGAGGAGGAGCTGCCGGACGGCGCGCCGGTGCCGGCGGAGCGGGGTCGGGGGAGTCATCGCCGGCCATCGTCCCAGGCGTCCGCCGGCGGTCTGCCCGGCTGCTCCCGGCGCGGGTGTGCCGCACAGCCCCGGGAGCTGGCTAGGCTGCAGCCCGTGGCCAGCATCGATGCAGTAGGCGCGCGGGAGATCCTCGACTCGCGCGGAAACCCCACCGTCGAGGTCGAGGTGGCACTCGACGACGGGACGATCACCCGGGCAGCCGTGCCCAGCGGCGCCTCGACCGGCGCCTTCGAGGCGGTGGAGCTCCGGGACGGCGGGACCCGCTACGGCGGCAAGGGCGTGACCCAGGCCGTCGACGGCGTCCTGGACGTGATCGGCCCGGAGCTCGTCGGGTACGACGCCGCCGAGCAGCGGATGGTCGACCAGCGGCTGATCGACCTCGACGGCACGCCCGACAAGTCCCGGCTCGGCGCCAACGCGATCCTCGGCGTCTCCCTCGCCGTCGCCAAGGCCGCTGCGGAGTCCGCCGGCCTGCCGCTGTTCCGCTACGTCGGCGGCCCCTCGGCGCACCTGCTCCCCGTGCCGATGATGAACATCCTCAACGGTGGCGCCCACGCCGACAGCAACGTCGACGTGCAGGAGTTCATGATCGCCCCGATCGGCGCGGCGACCTTCGCCGAGGCGCTGCAGGTCGGCACCGAGACCTACCACGCCCTCAAGTCGGTGCTGAAGAAGCGCGGCCTGGCCACCGGCCTGGGTGACGAGGGCGGGTTCGCCCCGTCGCTGCCCAGCAACCGGGACGCCCTGGACCTGATCGTCGAGGCCGTGCAGGCCGCCGGCTACACCGTCGGCACCGACATCGCCTTCGCCCTGGACGTCGCCGCGACCGAGTTCCACAGCGACGCCGGCTACGCATTCGAGGGGAAGACCCTCAGCTCCGACGACCTGATCGAGTACTACCGCGGGCTGGTCGACGCCTACCCGATCGTCTCCATCGAGGACCCGCTGTCGGAGGAGGACTGGGACGGCTGGGTGTCGATGACCCAGGCGCTCGGCGACCGCGTGCAGATCGTCGGCGACGACCTGTTCGTCACCAACCCGACCCGGCTCGCCGACGGCATCGCCCGGGGTGCGGCGAACGCGCTGCTGGTGAAGGTCAACCAGATCGGCACGCTCACCGAGACCCTGGACGCGGTCAACATGGCCCACCGGGGCGGCTACCGGTCGATGATGAGCCACCGCTCGGGCGAGACCGAGGACACCACGATCGCCGACCTCGCCGTCGCCACCGACTGCGGGCAGATCAAGACCGGTGCCCCGGCCCGCAGCGAGCGCGTGGCCAAGTACAACCAGCTGCTCCGGATCGAGGAGGAGCTGGACGACGCCGCGCGCTACGCCGGCGCCGCCGCGTTCCCGCGCCTGGCCGCCCGCAGCTGAGCCCGGGCACTCCGTGAGCACCGCCCGCACCCGCCGCGCCCGGCCCGGTGGCACCCGCCGCCGGAGCTCGTCGCGGCCGGTGCGGGCCGGTGCCCGCGGCGCGGCCGACAACCGGCCGGGCCGCCGCACCACCCGGCGACCGGCCCGCAGCACCACCCCCCGGCGCGGTCCGCGGTTCACCGGCCGGGCCGTGCTGCTGGGCGCGCTGGTGCTGCTGCTGGCGCTGACCCTGGCCGGGCCGCTGCGCCAGTACGTGGCCGGACGGGCGGAGCTCGCCGAGCTGGCCGCCGAGCAGCAGGCGCTCGACCAGCGCGCCGCCGACCTGCAGGCCCAGCTGGATCGCCAGGCCGACCCGGCCTACATCGCCCAGCAGGCCCGGGAGCGGCTCACCATGGTGCTGCCCGGCGACCGGCTGGTCGTCGTCGGGGACGCAGGCGACCCCGGGGACACCGCCCAGGACCCGGCCGGCAGCACCGCCCGGAACGCGCCCGTGCCCTGGTACGAGGGGCTGCTCGGCTCGATCGCCGCAGCCGACGGCCACCCCTCGGAGACCGATCCGGGCCCTCCCGCAGACTAGGGACGTGCACAGTCCCGACCCTGCGCCGGTCTCGCCGCCGGTCACCGACGCCGAGCGCGCCGTCATCGCCCGCCAGCTGGGCCGTCCGCCACGTGCGCTGGTCGGCGTCGCGCACCGCTGTCCCTGCGGCCAGCCCGACGTCGTGGAGACCGCGCCCCGGCTGGAGGACGGCACCCCGTTCCCCACGCTCTACTACCTGACCTGCCCGCGGGCGACCGCGGCCGCCAGCCGGTTGGAGTCGGCCGGCCGGATGCGGGACTGGCAGGCGGAGCTGGCCACCGACCCGGAGCTCGCGGCGGGCTACCGGGCGGCGCACGAGTCCTTCCTGGCCACCCGGGACTCCCGGGACGTGCTGCCCACCCGGGCCAGCGCCGGGGGCATGCCCGACCGGGTCAAGTGCCTGCACGCCCTGGCCGGCCATGCCCTGGCCGCCGGACCCGGGGTGAACCCGGTCGGCGACCGTGCGGTCGCGGAGATGGGGGAGTGGTGGGCAGCGGGGCCGTGCGCCCAGCCGTCCCCGCAGGACCCGGAGGACGTCCGATGACCCGGGTCGCCGCCATCGACTGCGGCACCAACTCGATCCGGCTGCTGGTCGCCGACGTGCCCGTCGAGGGCGCGCACACCGACCTGCTCCGCCGGATGGAGGTCGTGCGGCTCGGCCAGGGGGTGGACGCGACCGGCCGGTTGGCGCCCGAGGCGATCGAGCGCACCCGGGTGGTGCTCGCCGAGTACGCCGCCCAGGCGCGTGAGCTGGGTGCCGAGCGGGTGCGGATGGTGGCCACCAGCGCCAGCCGGGACGCCGCCAACCGCGACGAGTTCGAGGCGATGGTGACCGCGACCCTGGGTCAGCTGCCCGACGTGGTGACCGGGCTGGAGGAGGCCGAGCTCTCCTTCCTCGGCGCCACCGCCTCGCTGGCCGCCGCCGCACGGGTGCACGGTGCCGCGGCGCCGTGGCCGCCGTACCTGGTCGTCGACATCGGGGGCGGTTCGACGGAGTTCGTGCTCGGGGACGTCGGCGGGGTGCGGGCCGCGCGGTCGGTGGACGTGGGGTGCGTCCGGCTCACCGAGCGGCACCTGCGCAGCGACCCGCCGCCCCCGGATGAGGTGCAGGCCGCGGAGGCCGACGTGCGGGCGGCCCTGGAGATGGTCGCCGCCGAGGTGCCGGTGGGGGAGACCGCCACCCTCGTCGGGCTGGCCGGTTCGGTGACCACGGTGGCCGCCCTGGCGCTCGGCCTGCCGGCCTACGACCCGGTCGCCATCCACGGGTCACGGATCCCGGTGGGCGCCGTCCGCTCGGTGTCGGCCGGTCTGCTGACCGCGACCCGGGCGCGGCGGGCGGCCTACCCCGTGATGCACCCGGGCAGGGTCGACGTGATCGGCGCCGGCGCCCTGGTGCTGCGGGTGGTCATGGACGCGTTCGACCTCGACGAGGTGGTCGTCAGCGAGCACGACATCCTCGACGGCATCGCCCTCCGCCTCGCGCGGCCCTGACGCCGCCTGCGGCGTCAGGGCCGTGAGGCCCCTCTGCAGGGGCCCGCGCCGAGCTTGCGAGGCGTGGGGGGCAGAGGGGTCCTTCCTCAGGCCGCGCTGTCGGAGTTGATGCCCGGCGGCAGGCTGCCGGTGATCTTCTCGTAGACGGTGGCGGCGCCGGCGGCAGCGACCAGCCGGCCGGCGGCGTACAGGGCGCCGGAGATGGCGGCCCAGGCCAGCGCGTCGGGCCAGCTCACCCCGGCGGCCACCGGGTTCTTCGGCGGCGGGTAGCCGCGCACCTTCTCCCAGGTCGTGTCCGCGAGCTTCTTGACCACGATGCCAGCGGGGATGGCCATCGCCGGGCCGAGCAGCTTGTACAGCAACGGGGTCTTCACCTTCTGCTTCTTCGCCACCCCCCGATCATGCCGTGGGGGCGGCTCCGGCGCCCTTCGCGGCCTCGTGCTGTGCTGTCGGGGTGGCACGTGACGCCGACGGCTTCCCCGTCACCCGCAGTCCGGCCGGCGTCGTCCGCGCCGCCGCCGGCAGCCACGAGCTGACGGTCCTGGACGAACGGGTCTCCGGCTGCCGGGCCTGTCCGCGGCTGGTGACCTGGCGCGAGGAGGTGGCCCGGGTGAAGCGGGCGTCCTTCCGCTCGGAGGAGTACTGGGGACGTCCGGTGCCGGGGATGGGGCCCGCCGATGCGCGGATCGGCGTCGTCGGCCTGGCCCCCGCCGCGCACGGCGGGAACCGCACCGGCCGGGTGTTCACCGGCGACCGCAGCGGCGACTGGATCTTCGCCGCGCTGTGGCGGGCCGGGCTGGCCAACCAGCCGACCTCGGTGGCCAAGGACGACGGGCTGGAGCTGACCGACGTCCGGGTGTGCGCCGCGGTGCGGTGCGCGCCACCGGCCAACGCGCCCACGCCGGAGGAGCGGGACACCTGCTCGCCGTGGCTGGCTCGGGAGCTGGCGCTGTTGCCCCGGCTGCGGGTGATCGTGGTGCTCGGCGGGTTCGGCTGGACGGCGCTGTGGCCGGTGCTGGCCGGCGCCGGCGTGCCGCTGCCCCGGCCGCGGCCGGCCTTCGGGCACGGCGTGGAGGTGTCGCTCGCCGGCCCGAACGGCCCGCTGACCCTGCTCGGCAGCTACCACGTCAGCCAGCAGAACACCTTCACCGGCCGGCTCACCGAGCCGATGCTGGACGCGGTGCTGGACCGGGCGAAGGAACTCGCCGCCGCGGGGTGAGCCGGCGGCAGGTGTCCGCCGGGGCGCGTGCGGGCCTACGGTGAGTCCATGGCCCAGCGACCGGTGATCCTGATCGTGGGCGGCGGCTACGTCGGCCTCTACACCGCCCTGCGTTTGCAGAAGAAGCTGCGTCGCGGGCGGGCGGAGATCATCGTGGTCGACCCGCAACCGCACATGACGTACCAGCCGTTCCTGCCCGAGGCGGCGGCCGGCTCGGTGGAGCCCCGGCACGTCGTCGTCCCGCTGCGGCGCACGCTGGACCAGTGCCGCGTCATCACCGGCGCAGTGGCCGGGCTCAGCCACGCCGACCGGACCGCGACGGTGACGCCGGCCGAGGGCGACTCCTTCGAGCTGCGCTACGACGTGCTGGTGATGGCCGCCGGCTCGGTGGCCCGCACCCTCCCCATCCCCGGGCTCGCCGAGCACGGCATCGGCTTCAAGAACGTCGGCGAGGCCATCTACCTGCGCAACCACGTGCTGGCCCGGCTGGACGCCGCGAGCTCCACCGACGACCCGCAGGTGCGCCGGCGGGCGCTGACCTTCACCTTCGTCGGCGGGGGCTACGCCGGGATCGAGGCGTTCGCCGAGCTGGAGGACATGGCCCGCTACGCCCTGGAGCGCTACTACCCCCGGCTGTCCCCGGCGGACATGCGCTGGGTCCTGGTGGAGGCGACCGGCCGGATCCTGCCCGAGGTCGACGCGGACATGGGTGCCTGGACGGTGCAGCAGCTGCAGGCCCGTGGCATGGAGGTCAAGCTCAACACCACGCTGGACTCCGTCTCTGACGACGGCATCGTGCGCACCGGCGACGGCGACGAGTTCGCCAGCGACACCCTGGTCTGGACGGCGGGCACCAAGCCGCACCCGATGCTCGCCCAGACCGACCTGCCGCTGGACGAGCGCGGCCGGGTCCGCTGCCGGGCCACGCTGCAGGTCGAGGGCCCCGAGGGTGCGGCTCTGGACGGCGCGTGGGCCGCCGGTGACCTGGCCGCCGTCCCGGACCTGACCAAGGACGACCCCGGCGCCACCACCGCCCCGAACGCCCAGCACGCGGTGCGGCAGGCCAAGCGGCTGGCCGACAACATCGTGGCCGTGCTGGACGGCGAGCAGCCCACGGAGTACCGGCACGCCTACGCAGGGTCGGTGGCGAGCCTCGGGCTGCACAAGGGCGTCGCCCAGGTCTACGGGGTCAAGCTCAAGGGCCGGCCGGCCTGGTGGATGCACCGCGCCTACCACGTCAGCCGGGTGCCCACCCTGAACCGCAAGGTGCGGGTGGTCGCCGACTGGGCGCTCGCCTCGGTGTTCCGGCGCGAGGTCATCGCGCTGGGCCAGCTGCAGAACCCGCGGCGGGAGTTCGTCGCCGCGGCCACCGGCGGCCAGGCCCCGTCGATCCCGCCGCCCAGCGCGGCCGACCGGGACCAGTCGGGCCCCCGCGCCAGCTAGGGTCCGGGGCGGGCCACGAGCCCGCGCGCCCCCGTAGCCCAATCGGCAGAGGCAGGCCCCTTAAAAGGGTCCCGGTGTCGGTTCGAACCCGACCGGGGGCACCCGTCCGGGTGGTCCCGGGCACACGGGAACTACCGGCACTGACCTGGCGTTACACCAGACAGCGTGGGGCGGACAAGTTGAGCCCCACGGCCCGACCAGTCACCTCGAGGAGATGACGATGCCCAGCAGCAACCCGGCCTTCCGGGGCCTCCCGGCAGCCGGCAACGGCCCGTCCGCCGGCTGGGGCTCCGCCCCGCAGCAGACGTACGGCGGGGCACCCACCCAGCACGACCCGTACGCCGCTCCGTCGCCGTACGCCGCGACCGACCGCGCCTACATGACGATGGACGACGTCGTCACCAAGACCGGCCTCAGCTTCCTGGTGACGGTGCTCTCCGCCGCCGTCACCTGGGCCGTGCTGCCGGACAGCCTGGCCCTGGGGCTGGCCTTGCCGGCCATCCTGGTCGCCTTGGTGCTGGGCCTGGTGATCGCGTTCAAGCAGGTCGCCAACCCGGTCGCGACGCTGACGTACGGCGCTCTCTACGGCGTCGCGCTCGGCGCGATCAGCGAGATGTTCAACGACCAGTACAGCGGCATCGTGGCGCAGGCGCTGATCGGCACCTTCGGTGTCTTCGCCGGGATGCTGGTGGTCTACAAGACCGGCGCCATCCGGGTCACCCCGAAGCTCACCCGCTGGATCGTGGGCGCGCTCTTCGGCGTCCTGGCGCTCGTGATCGTCAACCTGGTCGCCAGCTTCTTCATCCCGGGCGGCCTGGGCCTGCGCGACGGTGGCCCGCTGGCCATCATCTTCAGCATCGTCGTCATCGGTGTCGCGGCGTTCACGCTGCTGCTGGACTTCGACATGGCCGACGAGGCGATCCGTCGCGGGGTCGAGCCGAAGTTCGCCTGGTACATCGCCTTCGGCCTGCTCGTCACGGTCATCTGGCTGTACATCGAGATCCTGCGGCTGCTGAGCTACTTCCGCGAGTGATCGCAGGGCCCCGTCCCGGGGTCTGACACACGACGACCGTGGCCCGGTCCCCGCGAGGGGGCGGGGCCACGGTCGTCTGTGCGCGCGGCCCCGGCGGCCGGTCGGCCGCCGGGGCGCGACGTCAGGAGAGGCGCTCGAGCACCATCGCCATGCCCTGCCCGCCGCCGACGCACATCGTCTCCAGGCCGAACTGGCCGTCGCGGGCGCGCAGCCCGTTGAGCAGCGTGCCGGTGATCCGGGCGCCGGTCATGCCGAACGGGTGCCCGACGGCGATCGCGCCACCGTGCACGTTCAGCTTGTCGATGTCGATGCCCAGGTCGCGGTAGCTGGGGATGACCTGCGCCGCGAACGCCTCGTTGATCTCCACCAGGTCCATGTCCGAGATGGACATGCCCGCCCGGGCCAGCGCCTGCTCCGAGGCCGCGACCGGGCCGTAGCCCATGATCTCCGGCGACAGCCCGGTGACGCCGGTGGAGACGATCCGGGCCAGCGGGGTGATGCCCAGGTCCTGCGCCTTGCGGTCGCTCATGATCACCAGGGCCGCCGCACCGTCGTTGAGCGGGCAGGCGTTGCCCGCGGTCACCCGGCCGTCGGGCCGGAAGACCGGCTTGAGGCCGGCGAGCCCCTCGAGGGTGGTGCCGGCGCGCGGGCCGTCGTCCTTGCTGACCACGGTGCCGTCCGGCGTGGTGACCGGGGTGATCTCCCGCTCCCAGAAGCCGTTGGCGATCGCCTGCTCGGCCAGGTTCTGGCTGCGCACGGCGAACTCGTCCATCTCCTGGCGCGAGACGTCCTTGAGCAGCGCGAGGTTCTCCGCGGTCTGGCCCATGGCGATGTAGGCGTTGGGGAGCTCGCCGTCCTCGCGCGGGTCCTGCCAGCTCTCCGCGCCGCTCTCGGCGGTCTTGGCGACCCGGGCCTCGGCGTCGGCGAAGCGCGGGTTGTGGGTGTCCGGGATGGCGTCGGAGTTGCCCTTGGTGAAGCGGGACACCAGCTCGACGCCGGCGGAGATGAACACGTCGCCCTCGCCGGCCTTGATGGCATGCAGCGCCATCCGGGTGGTCTGCAGCGACGAGGAGCAGTACCGGGTGATCGTCGTCCCGGGCAGGTGGTCCATCCCCATCAGGACGGCGACGACCCGGCCCATGTTGAAGCCCTGCTCACCGCCGGGCAGGCCACAGCCCAGCATCAGGTCGTCGATGTCGGTCGGGTCCAGCTGCGGCACCTGGTCCAGCGCGGCCCGGGTGATCGTCGCGGCCAGGTCGTCCGGACGGAGGTCCTTGAGCGACCCCTTGAACGCGCGGCCGATGGGGGAGCGGGCGGCGGCGACGATGACGGCTTCGGGCATGGGTCCTCCACGATGAGGCGCGCCACCTCGCGGGCGGCGACGGACGTCAGATGTCCCGAACCTACCCCCGGGTAGCTCCGCCGTCCGTCGGCGGCGGGGGGCTCACCGCGGTGCGGCCTCGAGCGCGGACTCGTCGGCCTGCTCGGGCGTCGGGATCTCCGGGGGCTGCCGTCGACGGAGCCGGGCCCACGGGCCCCGGGGACCGGTCTCGTTCCCCCGGACGGCGGTCGGCTGCACCTCGGTGCCGGTGCGGCCGGCGGCCCGGGCCGCGGCCTGGGCGACCGGGCGGACGGTGTCCCGGCGCAGCCGCAGCCCCCGGTCGGCTGCCGCGGGCCACACGCCGATCGAGTCGGCGATCGAGGGCAGCACCGAGGCGGCCGCCGCGGCGTACCCGGCCGCCGACGGGTGGAACTCGTCGTGGCTGAACAGCTCCCGGTCGCTGGCGAACGAGGGGCCGAGCACCGAGCCGAGGGAGACGGTGCGCCCGCCCTCGGCGACCACGGCGATCGTCTGCGCGGCGGCCAACTGGCGGCTCCAGCGCCGGGCCAGCACCCGCAGCGGCTGGGCGATCGGCCGGATGGTGCCGAGGTCGGGGCAGGTGCCGACGACGACTTGGCAGTCGGCGGCGATCAACCGGCGCACGGCCTCGGCCAGCGCCCGCACCGAGTCCGCGGGCCGGGCCCGACTGGTGACGTCGTTGGCGCCGATCATGATCAGGGCGACGGCGGGGCGTTCGAGCAGGGCCTGGTCCACCTGGGCGGCGAGGTCCTTGGACACGGCGCCGGACCGGGCGAACTTGGCCAGCCGGACCGGCCGCTCGGCCAGCTCGGCCAGCGCAGCAGCGACCAGCACACCAGGGGTCTCCCGGGCGTCGTCCACCCCGAGCCCCACGGCGCTGGAGTCGCCGAGCACCGCGAACACGAGCGGCTTGCCGCGGCCGCGGCCGTACACGCCGTTGCCGGTGGGAGGGTCGGCCTCGGACGGGTTCGCCTTGACCCGGCGTCGGGCGGCCCGGGCCTCCTGGCGCAACAGCGCCACCAGCGCGGCGCCGGCCAGCCCCACACCGCCACCGCCGTAGGCGGCGCCGGTCGCCAGCCGCCGCGCCCTGCTCGCTCGCGTCACCCGGCCCGTCCTCTCTCCTGGCTCCTCGGCCGCGTGCTGCGGTCGGGAGCGCTGAATCCCAGGCTAGCCACCCCCTACGGTGGCGCCGTGGACGAACGCACCCAGATCACCCCTGCTGGCGAGGACCCCGCCGACCGGCAGCAGCAGATCGTCGACGTCCTCGTCGACGCCTTCTCCGACCTCATGGCCGCCGATGCCGACGCCTTCCGCACCAAGTTCCGCAAGATGGCGGCGGACCCGTTCGCCTTCTACCGCGGGTCGGCATGTCTGTTCTACGCCGACATGGCGACGCTCACGGACCCGTGGTGTGACGAGCGGACGTCGCGGGTGTGGATCCAGGGTGACCTGCACGCGGAGAACTTCGGCACCTACATGGACGGGCAGGGGCGGATCGTCTTCGACGTCAACGACTTCGACGAGGCCTACCTCGGCCACGTCAGCTGGGACCTCCGCCGGTTCGCCGCCAGCTTCGCCCTCCTCGCCTGGCGCAAGGCGCTCGGCGACGACGTGATCGACGCCGTGCTGCGCCGGTACCTGGAGTCCTACCTGGACCAGGTGCACGCCTTCGTCGCCGCCGACGACGACCGCTCCTTCGCCCTCCGCCGGGAGAACACCGAGGGTGCGGTGCACGAGCTGGTGCTGGAGACCACCGAGCACACCCGGATCGCGCTGCTGGAGCGGATGACGGTGATCGAGGCGCACCAGCGCCGCTTTGCCGACCGTCCGCGCACCCGCCGGCTGGACGACGACGAGCGGGACCGCGTGCTGGCCGCCGTGGAGCGGTACCGGGAGACGCTGCCGCCCGGCAAGCGCCGCCGGGAGGTGACCTACGACGTGAAGGACGTCGTCGCCGCCGGTGGCTTCGGCATCGGCAGCGCCGGGTTGCCGGCCTACAACGTGCTGATCGAGGGGTACGACCAGGCGCTGGAGAACGACGTCGTCCTGTCGATGAAGCAGGGCAACGTGCCGGCGCCCAGCCGGGTGGTGACCGACCCGGAGATCCGCCGGCACTTCGAGCACGAAGGTCACCGGACGGCGATGAGCCAGCGGGCGCTGCAGTCCTACGCCTCGGCCTTCCTCGGGCACACCGAGATCGACGGCGTGGGCTTTGTGGTCGCCGAGCTCTCGCCCTACGAGCTCGACCTGGACTGGGACGACCTGACCGAGCCGGAGGAGATCCTGCCCGTGGTCGCCCAGCTGGGGCGGGCCACGGCCAAGATGCACTGCGTCGGGGACGCCGACAGCGACCACGAACTGGTCGACTTCCAGACCGAGGACGCGATCACCGAGATGATCGGCGACCGGCGCGAGGAGTTCATCGCCGACCTGATCGACTTCGCGCACTCCTACGCCGAGCGGACCCGCGCCGACCACCGGCTCTTCGTCAACGCCTTCCGGTCCGGTCAGATCCCCGGGGTCAGCTCCAGCGGGGCCCTCACGGTCACCTGATCGGCAGCTCGATCAGCATGCCCCGGTGCGCGCCCACCGGCCGCAGGTCGTACTCGTCGGTGACGATCTGGAAGCCCAGGCGCTCGTAGAAGCCGACGGCGGAGGCCCGGGCGTCGCACCAGACCAGCTGCCCGCCGCAGGCGGCGACCCGGGCCAGCCCCGCGGCCACCAGCGCCCGGCCGGCCCCGAGCCCCCGCACCCGCGGGTCGGTGGCCATGCCCCGCAGCTGCCAGGAGCCCTCGCCCTCCCGCCAGGGGCAGTCCCGCGGGTGGAAGCGGACCACGCCGACCACCTCGTCGCCGTCGATCCGGGCGGCCAGGTGCAGCGTGTACGGAGCGTCATCCTCGTCGATCCCGAGCGGTCGGCCCTGGCGCAGCTCCTGGGCACGCAGCGGGTAGGTCGTCGCCGCGTCGACCTGCTCGATGGTGATCGTCCCGGTCTCCGCCTCGATGGTCACCACAACAGTGTCCCCGATCCTGGCCCGGCGCGTCTCCGATCCCCGGTTCTTCACCGGATCCCCTGACCGGACGCGGTCCGCGCGCTCCCGCACCGGTGCAGAGGACAGCGCTGCTCACCTCATCTGGTCACTGTCCGTCACCGACCGCGTCGTCCGCGGCGTGTCCGGAGGTAGTCGGCGACGACGTACTCGCCCAGCCGCTCGCTGTCGGGCTGGAACACCCGGCCGCCGGCCCGCGCGGTGATGTCGTGCACGAACTCCACCAGCCCGGGCTCCGGGTCCAGGGCGAAGACGTTGAGCGTCGCGCCCGCGCGGGCCACCCGCTCCACCTCGGCCACCGTGCGGGCGATCGTCTCGGGCATCGGCGGCCAGCAGAAGTACGGCGTCCCGTCGTCCTCCAGGTGCGCGGTCGGCTCCCCGTCGGTCACCACGAGGACCACCGGCTCGGCGTCCCGGTGCCGGGCCAGGAAGCGGCGGGCCAGCATCAGCCCGTGCTGCAGGTTGGTGCCCTGCAGGGTGTCCACGCTCAGCTCGGCGAGGGTCTCCGGGCGGAGCACCTGGGCGGTGGAGGAGAAGCCGATGATCTCGATGGCGTCCTGCGGGAACTGGGTGGTCACCAGCGAGTGCAGGGCCATCGCGGTGGACTTGGCCGCGCCCCAGGTGCCGCGCAGCGCCATCGAGTACGAGAGGTCGACCAGCAGCGCCACCGCGGCCCCGGTGCGCCGTTCGGTCTCCACCACCTCGAAGTCCTCGACGGCGATCTGCACCCGGCGCTGGCCGTCCTCCCGGGGTGTGCCGGCGCTGCGCAGCACGGCGTTGCGCACCGTGCGGACGACGTCCAGCGGCTGCTCGTCGCCGAACCGCCACTCCCGCGAGGCGCCGGTCAGCTCCCCGGCGGCGCCGGCGTCGGCGACGTCGTGCTCGCCGCGCCCGGTGGCCGACAGCTTCGCGAACACCCGGCGCAGGGCCGTGGCGCCCAGCCGGCGCACCGCCTTGGGGGAGAGCTGCAGCGCCCCCTCCGAGCGGTCGAGCCAGCCCTGCCGCTCCAGTTCCCGCTCGAGCCGGCGCAGCGCGGCGAGGTCGTCGACGGCCGAGCGGCCCAGCGCCTGCTCCAGCAGCTCCTCGTCCACGTCGGCCAGGGAGGCGCCGGCGTAGCCCTGGGACAGCTGCTGGGACAGCGCCTCCAGGTCGGCCAGCTCGGCGACGGCGGTCGTCGCGTCGCCCAGCCCCAGCGGCTGGTCCCCGTCGGGCACCGGGCCGCGCTGGCCCCACGGCAGGTCCGGCCGGGCCTGCCGCAGCGCATCGGACAGGTGCGCCATCTCGCTCTGCAGCCCGAGGTCGCCCATCGCCTGGCCCATCAGGTCCTGCAGCTCGGCCCGCTGCTCGGCCGACAGCCCGGCCATCATCCGTTCCTGGGCGGCCGCGCGGCGGGCGAGAGAGTCGATCAGCTCCTCCACCGACTGCGGGTCGTCGGGGAAGAACTGCCCGTGCCGGTCCATGAAGTCGGCGAACTGCTGGTCGGTGTCCTCGCCGCGGTTGTGCGCGTCGACCAGCGCGGAGAGGTCGGCGACCATGTCCTTGACCGCCTGCATCGCGGCGCCGTCGCCGTCCTGCATCTGCTGCAGGGCCTGCTTCATCCCCTGGAACGAGCTGTCCAGCACCTCCTGCCGGAGCAGGTCCTCGATCTCCCGGTAGGCCTGGGCCGCCTCGGGGGAGCGCCAGGCGTGGTCCTTGAGCGCGCGGACGGCCCCGGCGGTGTCCTCCGGCAGCGCGTCGAGCTCGGCCTCGGCCAGCCGGGCCGCGTCGTCGGGGTCGGGGAACAGCGCGGTCCGCTCGGCCTCGACGGCCCGGTCCAGCAGCTCCCGGACCTGCTCCAGCGTGCCGTCCAGCCGGCCGGCCTCGCGGGCCTGGCGCAGCCGGTCCCGGACGGTGCGGCGCAGCTGGTCCAGGCCCCGCCGGCCGTCGACGCCGCGGCGCAGCAGGTCGCGCATCGCCTCCCGCACGCCGCTGCCGGCCAGCACCTGGTCGCCGATCTCGTCGACCGCGGACCCCACGTCGTAGGGCGGCGCCAGGGGGTCGGGCCCGCCCCGCCACTTGCCGTACCGGTACCCGCCGTGCCGTCGCTGCGGCATCTCAGGCTCCGTAGACCGTGCGCGAGCCGTCGGTGTCCTTGGCCAGCCGGCGGGTCAGCCACAGCCCCTCGAGCGCGAACTCGACGGCGGCGGCGGCCTGCTCGGCGGACTGCTCGCCCTCGGGCACCCCGAGCCGGCCGAGCAGCTGGGCCAGGTGCGGGATGGTGCCCAGCTGTCCGAGCAGGACGGCGGCCGGCACCAGGTCACCGGACTCCACGGTGTCCCCGCCGGTGAAGTGCTCCTGCAGACCGGTGAGGTCCAGGCCGCCGCAGCGGGCCCGGAAGGTCTGGGCGGTGGCCTGGCGCAGCAGGTGCTCGAGCACCTCCAGGTCACGGTCGTCGTCGGCGTCGCTGCCGGAGTCGGCGAACTCCACCTTCCCGCGGCTGGCCGGGACGATGCTGGGCAGGTCGACCACCCGCGCCACCGGCCGGCTCTCCCCGGCGACGGCGGCCCGGCGCACCGCGGAGGCGGCCACCGTCTCCAGCCCGGCGATGGCGAACCGGGCGCTGACCCCGGAGCGCTGGTCGACGTGGCTGGACTCGCGGACCAGCCGGGTGAACCGGGCGACGATCTCCACCAGGTGCTGCGGCACCAGCGGGGTGCCGAGCTCGCCGCTCCCGCCCAGCCAGGTGGTCTGCGCCTCCTGCTCCAGCAGTCGCACCTCGTCGGCGAGCTCGATCGGGTAGTGGGTGCGCACCTCGGCGCCGAACCGGTCCTTGAGCGGGGTGATGATCCGGCCGCGGTTGGTGTAGTCCTCGGGGTTGGCGCTGGCGACCAGCAGCAGGTCCAGCGGCAGCCGCACCCGGTACCCGCGGATCTGGATGTCCCGCTCCTCCAGCACGTTGAGCAGCGCGACCTGGATCCGCTCGGCCAGGTCGGGCAGCTCGTTGACGCTGAAGATGCCGCGGTTGGTGCGTGGGACGAGCCCGTAGTGGACCGTCTCCGGGTCGCCCAGGGTCCGGCCCTCGGCCACCTTGATCGGGTCGACGTCGCCGATCAGGTCGCCGACGCTGGTGTCGGGGGTGGCCAGCTTCTCGCCGAACCGCTCGCTGCGGTGCAGCCAGCCGACCGGGGTGGCGTCGCCGTGCTCGGCGACCTGCCGGTGCCCCCAGACGCTGATCGGCTGCAGCGGGTGCTCGTTGAGCTCGCTGCCGACCAGCACCGGGGTCCACTCGTCGAGCAGGCCGACCAGGGTGCGGATCAGCCGGGTCTTGCCCTGGCCGCGTTCACCGAGCAGCACCAGGTCGTGCCCGGCGATGAGCGCCCGCTCGACCTCGGGGACGACGGTGTCCTCGAAGCCGACGATGCCGGGCAGCGTGGGCTCACCGGCGGCCAGCCGGGCGAGGAGGTTCTGGCGGATCTCGGCCTTGACCGGCCGGGGGGCGGCCCCGCTGGCGCGGAGCTCGCCGAGAGTGGTGGGAGCGGGAGGGGTGGGGGACTGGGAGGTCCCCGTCAGTGCGGCGTCCGTCACCTCGACCACGGTACGACGGACCTGTGACACCCGGGTGTCCGTCGCACCGCGCATCCGCGGACTGCGAGGATCGGCGGCGTGTCCGTCCCCGGTGCAGTGCCCCTGGTCAGCGGTGCCGACGTCGAGTCGGCCGCGCGGTTGCTGGACGGCGTGGTGCGCCGGACGCCGCTGGAGCACTCCCGGGCGCTGGCGGAGCGGGTCGGCGGTCCCGCATGGCTCAAGTGCGAGAACCTGCAGCGCACCGGCTCGTTCAAGATCCGCGGCGCCTACACCCGGATCGCCCGGCTCAGCGACGCCGAGCGCGCCCGGGGCGTGGTCGCGGCCAGCGCCGGCAACCACGCCCAGGGCGTCGCGCTGGCCGCCCGCGAGCTCGGTGCGGCCGCGACCGTGTTCATGCCGGAGAGCGCCCCGCTGCCCAAGGTCGCCGCCACCCGCGGCTACGGCGCGGACGCGCGGCTCGGCGGGGAGACCCTCACCGAGGCGATCGTCTCGGCGGTGGAGTACGCCGACCGGACCGGCTCGGTGTTCATCCACCCCTTCGACCACCCCGACGTCATCGCCGGGCAGGGCACCGTGGGCCTGGAGGTGCTCGAGCAGTGCCCGGACGTGGCGACGGTGGTCGTCTGCACCGGCGGCGGCGGGCTGGTGTCCGGGATCGCCGCCGCGGTGAAGGCCCGCCGTCCCGACGTCCGGGTGGTCGCGGTCCAGGCGGCGACGGCGGCCGCCTTCCCCGCCTCGCTGGCCGCCGGCCGGCCGGTGCGGCTGACCAGCATGGCGACGATGGCCGACGGCATCGCCGTCGCCGCCCCCGGTGACCTCACCCTGGCGCACGTCACCGGCCTGGTCGACGACGTCGTGACGGTGAGCGAGGGCGACCTCTCCCGGGCGCTGCTGTTCTGCCTCGAGCGCGCCAAGCTGGTGGTCGAGCCGGCCGGGGTCGCCGCGGTCGCCGCGCTGCTGGCCGACCCCGCCGCGTTCGCCCCGCCGGTCGTGGCGGTCGTCTCCGGCGGCAACATCGACCCGGTGCTGATGATGAAGGTCGTCCAGCACGGCATGGCCGCCGCCGGGCGCTACCTGTCGCTGCGGGTGCAGGTGCCCGACCGGCCGGGCTCGCTCGCCGGGCTGCTCCGGGAGCTGGCCGGTCTGGCCGCCAACGTGCTCTCCGTCGAGCACGAGCGGTTGACGCCGCGCCTGGTGCTGGGCGAGGTGGAGGTCGGCGTGCACCTGGAGACCCGCGGCCCCGACCACGCCGAGCACGTGCTGGCCGCACTCTCCGCGGCCGGGTACGCCCCTCGCGTCGACTGACCGGCGCGGACCGATGACTTCTCCGGGCGGGGCGGGTCTGCACCCGGTGAGCCGTCGCACCGCGACGGCCGGACGGACCACGCGTCGTCGGAGGAGTTGTTCATGGAACGGACCCGTCGGGTGCCCGGAAAAGACAGTGAGAACTGTCGGTGGGCGGGCCTAGCGTGCGCGGCATGACCGATGCCGTCGTCGTCGAGGGGCTCGTGAAGCGCTTCGGGGAGAACACCGCGCTCGGTGGGGTGGACCTCACCGTGTCCGAGGGCACCGTCCTCGGGCTGCTGGGGCCCAACGGCGCCGGCAAGACCACCGTCGTCCGGATCCTGAGCACGCTGCTGCAGCCCGACGCGGGGCGGGCGGAGGTGGCCGGGCTCGACGTGCGCACCCAGGCCGACCAGGTGCGCGCCATGATCGGGTTGACCGGCCAGTACGCCGCGGTCGACGAGTACCTGACGGGTGCGGAGAACCTGGAGATGGTCGGGCGGCTCTACCGCCTGGGCAAGCGGGAGGCCAGGTCGCGCGCCGGCCAGCTGCTGGAGCGCTTCGACCTGTCCGACGCGGCCAACCGCCCGGCGAAGACGTACTCCGGCGGCATGCGCCGTCGGCTGGACATCGCCGCCTCCCTCATCGCCCGGCCCCGGGTGCTGTTCCTCGACGAGCCGACGACCGGGCTCGACCCGCGCAGCCGGCTGGGCATGTGGGAGTTCATCGCCGACCTGGTCAGCGACGGGACGACGATCCTGCTCACCACCCAGTACCTGGAGGAGGCCGACCGGCTGGCCGACCGGATGGTGGTCATCGACCGCGGCAAGGTGATCGCCCGGGGCACCGCCGACGAGCTGAAGGCCCAGGTGGGCGGCGAGCGGCTGGAGCTCACCGTGAGCACCGTCGAGCAGCTCGCGGTGGTGACCGACGCCCTGCGCCCGCTCTCCCACGGCGAGCTGCACGCCGACCGGCAGACCCGGCGGCTGTCGGTGCCGGTCACCGGCGGCACCGACACGCTGGCCGAGGCGCTGCGCCGGCTCGCCGGCACCAGCGCGCAGGTGCTCGACATCGGCCTGCGCCGGCCCGACCTGGACGACGTCTTCCTGACCCTCACCGGGCGCTCCGCCGAGGACGCCGACACCACCACCGACGCCGAGGACTCGGCCACCGTCAGCGCAGGAGCGCAGTCATGACCACCCTGGCCGAGACCGTCTCCGACAGCGTCGTCATCACCAAGCGGAACCTGATCAAGGTCAAGCGGGTCCCCGACCTGATCGTCTTCGCGACCCTGTCGCCGATCATGTTCGTGGTGCTGTTCCGCTACATCTTCGGCGGTGCCATCAACCTGCCGCCGGGCATCAGCTACGCCGAGTTCCTGCTGCCGGGGATCTTCGCCCAGACGGTGGTCTTCGGCTCCACCGTCACCGGGGCGAGCATCGCGGAGGACCTGCAGAAGGGGCTGATCGACCGGTTCCGGTCGCTGCCGATGTCGCGGTCGGCGGTGCTGATCGGCCGCACCGTCGCCGACCTGGGGCTCAACGTCATCTCGATCACGGTGATGGCGCTGACCGGGCTCGCCGTGGGCTGGCGGATCAACTCCTCGATCGGGGAGGCGATCGGCGGGTTCCTGGTGCTGCTGGTCTTCGCGTTCGCCATCTCCTGGCTGATGGCGCTGGTCGGCCTGCTGGTCCGCACCCCGGAGGTGGTCAACAACGCGAGCTTCATCGTGATCTTCCCGTTGACCTTCGCCTCCAACGCCTTCGTCCCGCTGGAGAGCTTCCCGGCGCCGCTGCGGGCCTTCGCCGAGTGGAACCCGGTCTCCACCGTCGTCCAGGCGGCCCGGGAGCTGTTCGGCAACGTCCCCGCCGGGGCCCCGGTCCCCGACGTCTGGTCGCTGCAGAACCCGGCGCTGTACACGGTGCTGTGGACCGTCGCGATCCTGGTGGTCTTCGTGCCGCTGGCGGTCCGGGCCTACCTGCGCACCGCCAGCCGCTGACGGAGGGGCTGCCTCGGGTCCGGTCGGCCGTCGGGTGACGGCCGGCCGGGCGTGGGGGTGAAGATGAGCGGGATGAGCACCACTGCACCGGCTCCCTCGCCGGACTCCGCGCCCCTGTCCGCGTCCAACCCGCTGGCCGCCCCGTCGGCGCTGCCCTACGAGCTGCCCCCGTTCGCCGACATCTCGCTGGAGCACTGCCGGGAGGCGCTGCTGGCCGGGATGGCCGAGCAGCGGGCCGAGGTCGCCGCCCTGCTGGCCGACCAGGCCGAGCCGACGTTCGAGAACACCGTCGTGGCCCTCGAGCGCTCCGGCCAGCTGCTCGGCCGGGCGGAGGCGGTGTTCTGGAACCTGTCCTCGTCGATGTCCAGCGACCGGTTGCGGGAGATCGAGCGGGAGGTCGCCCCGCTCTCGGCGGCGCACTCCGACGCGCTGCGCCTGGACCCGGCGCTGTTCGCCCGGATCGACGCGGTCCATGCCGGGCGGGACGACGCCGGCCTCGACGAGGAGGCGGTCCGCCTGGTCGAGCGCTACCACCTGGACTTCGTGCTCGCCGGGGCCGGGCTGGACGACGCCGGCCGGGAACAGCTCCGCGAGCTCAACCAGCGGCTGTCCGAGCTGTCCACGACCTTCGGGCAGAACCTGGTGGTGGCCACCGAGGCGGCGGCGGTGCTGGTCACCGACGAGGCCGAGCTGGACGGGTTGAGCCCGGCCGAGGTCCAGGCCGCCGCCGGTGCGGCCGCCGAGCGCGGTCACGAGGGCGGGTACCTGCTCACCCTGGTGCTGCCCAGCGGCCAGCCGGCCATGGCCAAGCTGCGCAACCGGGAGCTGCGCCGCCGGCTGCACGAGGCGTCGCTGACCCGGGCCTCGGCCGGGGAGCACGACAACGGCCCGATCGCGGTGGAGATGGCGCACCTGCGCGCGGTCCGGGCGCAGCTGCTGGGCTTCGACACCCACGCCGACCTGATCGCCGCCGACCAGACCGCCCGTACGTCGGCCGCCGTCGACGAGCTGCTCGGTGCGCTGGTGCCGCCGGCGATGGCCAACGCGAAGGCCGAGGCCGAGGTGCTCGCCGAGGTGGCCGCCGCCGACGGGGTCGAGCTGGCCGCCTGGGACTGGTCGTTCTACTCCGAGCGGGTGCGGGCCGAGCGCTACGCCGTCGACAGCGCCGCGCTACGGCCGTGGTTCGAGCTGGACCGGGTGCTGGTCGACGGGGTGTTCCGCGCCGCCGAGCTGCTCTACGGCCTCACCTTCACCCCACGTCCGGACCTGCAGGGCTACCACCCCGACGTCCGGGTCTGGGAGGTCTTCGCCGACGAGCAGCCGATCGGGCTCTACCTGGGTGACTTCTTCGCCCGGGAGGGCAAGCGCGGCGGGGCCTGGATGAGCTCGTTCGTCAGCCAGTCCGGCCTGCTGGACACCCGCCCGGTGGTGTTCAACTGCCTCAACGTCACCCGGGCCGCGGCCGGGCAGCCGACGCTGCTGACCCTGGACGAGGTGACGACGCTCTTCCACGAGTTCGGGCACGCGCTGCACGGGCTCTCCTCGGCGGTCACCTACCCGCGGTTCAGCGGTACCAGCGTGCCGCGCGACTTCGTGGAGTTCCCCAGCCAGGTCAACGAGATGTGGGCGCTGTGGCCGGAGGTGCTGGCGCACTACGCGAAGCACGTCGAGACCGGGGAGCCGCTGGCGCAGGAGACGGTCGACGCGCTCGAGGCCGCGGCCCTGTGGGGCGAGGGGTTCGCGACCGTCGAGTACCTGGGGGCCACGCTGCTCGACCAGGCCTGGCACCGGATCGGGCCGGACACCGAGGTCGCCGACGCGCAGGCCTTCGAGGCCCAGGCGCTGGCCGACGCCGGCGTCGCCTTCGACCTGGTGCCGCCGCGGTACCGGACGACGTACTTCCAGCACGTCTTCGCCGGCGGCTACTCGGCCGGCTACTACTCCTACATCTGGTCGGAGGTGCTGGACGCCGACACCGTGGAGTGGTTCAAGGAGAACGGTGGGCTGCGCCGGGAGAACGGCGACGTCTTCCGCGGTGAGCTGCTCTCCCGCGGTGGCTCGGTCGACCCGTTGGGCGCCTTCGCCGCCGTCCGCGGTCGGGCCGCCGACACCGGGCCGCTGCTGCGCCGCCGGGGGCTGACGCCCGTCGCCTGACCCCGACACGCAGAACGCCCCGCGGACGACGTCCGCGGGGCGTTCTGCGTGCTGACCGCCCGTGCCGGGCGGGCTCGCGGCCCGACCGTCAGGTGGCGGGCGACGCTCTGCACGCCTTCCGTCTGCTCTGCCCGCGCTGCAGCACGTGCCGAGCGGAGGAAGAGCGTGCAGAGCGACGGAGGGGCGGCCGGTTCAGAGCCAGGGGAGGGCGAGCACCAGGTCGAGGTCGTCGGGGGCGGCGCCGTCCCGGACCAGGCGGTTGGGCTGGCGGTGGCCGCAGGCGGTGCAGCGGTGCACCACCTGCCAGCCCTTGCCCGACTTCTCGACCAGGCCGATGGGCTCCATCAGCTGCCGGCACTCGCTGGCCCGGTCGCCCGGCAGGTCATCGACGTGCAGCGACCACAGGCACCACGGGCAGTGGTTGCGGTAGTGCCCGTCGGTGTTCGCCGGCACCAGGGTCTGGCAGTGCCCGCAGACGAAGGTGGTGTTCTCCGCCCGCCGGGAACGAGCCCGCCCGCCGTCCACCGTGCCGGCCTCGTCCATCGCGCTCGTCACTGCCCTGACCTCACTGCCCTGGCCGTGAGGTCAGGGGATGAACGGCTCGACGGCCAGGACCTTCACGGAGATGTCCTTGCCGTTCGGGGCCTGGTAGGTGACCGTCGCGCCCGGCGCGGCGCCCACGATCGCCGCACCCAGCGCGGACTCGGGGGAGTAGACGGTCAGGTCGGTGGTGCCGGCGATCTCCCGCGAGCCCAGCAGGAACTTGTCGGTGTCGTCCTCGTCGCCGTCGAAGGCGATGGTGATGACCGTGCCGACGGCGGCGTTGGTCGCCGTCGTGGGCGGCTGGCCGACCCGGGCCTTGCGCAGCAGGTCGGTGAGCTGCCGGATCCGGCCCTCCGCCTTGCCCTGCTCCTCGCGGGCCGCGTGGTAGCCGCCGTTCTCCTTGAGGTCACCCTCCTCGCGGCGGTCGTTGATCTCCTTGGCCATCGCCGGTCGGCTCGCCACCAGCTGCTCGAGCTCGGCTCGCAGCCGGTCGTGGGCCTCCTGCGTCAGCCAGACGCCCTGGTCCTGCTCGTCAGTGGGGGTGGCCACAGTTGCTCCCGGTGCTCGTCGTCGCGACCCGCTGCGCTCGCAGGTCACCGGTGGTCAATCCGAGCAACGTAACACCGGAGCGCGGCCCCGTGCAGCCGTCTACGGAACGGATCCGGCCGGGACGGCTCTCCGACCTCGGAGCCCGCCGGAGTGGCGCGGGGCACACCAGGAGTCGCCGGGGTGCGTGCCACGACCCGTCGGCCGGGGGGACAATGGTGCCTGCGACCGGGCGTGCGTGTCGCGCACGGAGCAGGGCACCGTCGGGCACGGGTTCGACGCGCGGAGCGAGGAGCAGCACACGTGACCGAACCGGACCAGTTGCGCCTGCTCGCGGTGCACGCCCACCCCGACGACGAGTCGAGCAAGGGCGCCGCGACCATGGCCAAGTACGTCGCCGAGGGCGCCCGCGTGATGGTGGCGACCTGCACCGGCGGGGAGCGCGGGTCGGTGTTGAACCCGGCGATGGACCGCCCCGAGGTGTGGGAGCGGATGGCCGAGATCCGCAGCGAGGAGATGGCCCGGGCCCGGGAGGTCCTCGGTGTCGAGCAGGAGTTCCTCGGCTTCGTCGACTCCGGGCTGCCCGAGGGTGACCCGCTGCCGCCGCTCCCGGAGGGCTGCTTCGCCCTGGTGCCGGTCGAGGAGGCCGCCGCGCCCCTGGTCGAGCTCATCCGGCGGTTCCGGCCGCAGGTGGTGCTCACCTACGACGAGCGGGGCGGCTACCCGCACCCCGACCACATCAAGACCCACGACATCTCGGTGCACGCCTTCGAGGCAGCCGGTGACCCGGACCGCTACCCCGACCTCGGGGAGCCCTGGCAGCCAAGCAAGCTCTACTACCACATGGGCTTCACGCTGCCCCGGACGAAGGCGCTGCACGAGGCGATGCTGGCCGAGGGGGCCGAGTCGCCGTACACCGAGTGGCTGGCGAAGTGGGACCCGGCCAACGACATCTCCCACCGGGTGACCACCCGGGTGCCCTGCGCCGAGTACTTCCCGGTTCGGGACGCCGCCCTGATCGCCCACGCCACCCAGATCGACCCCACCGGCCGCTGGTTCTCGGTCCCGCTGGACCTGCAGACCCGCACCTGGCCGACCGAGGACTACGAGCTGGCGCGGTCGCTGGTCGATGTCCCTGTCCCGGAGGACGACCTGTTCGCCGGCGTCCGCACCTCGGAGCGTGTCTCGTGACCACTGCACTCACCCTGCTCGCCGTCCAACAGCAGCCGGTGCCGGAGGACGTCGGCAAGGGCGGTCCGTTCGGGCTGTTGCTCATCGTCGTGCTGCTGATCGCGGTGCTGTGGCTGGGCCGGTCGATGGGCCGGCACCTCAAGAAGGTGCCGCGCAGCTTCGACCCGGCCGACCAGGTCCCGGACAGCCCGGCCGAGCTGATGGTCGACGTCCCGGCCCGGGAGCCGGGGGCCGAGCTGCTGGACAACCTGCGCCGGGCGCCGCTGGCCATCGAGCCGCCACGTCGTCCGCAGGACGGCGGCACTCCGGGTGGGCGGCCCGCCGCCGGCTGACCGATCGCCGGAACGGGGACTGACCCGGGCGAGGGATGCTCACCGGCGTCTGGCGCCCGAGGGGGCGCGGTCGGCGATGATCTCCCGATGGCGACCCAGCAGGCCCGGCGGGACCCCGTACGGCAGGAACGACCCGGGCTCGGCCGATTCGGCACCCGTGCGCTCGAGGTGGGCGAGAACGTCGTCTACGCAGGGATCGCGCTGTTCCTGGTGGTCAGCGCGCTCGTGCTGCTCGTCGTGGCCGGGAAGACGACGTGGGGGATGGTCGGCGACCTCTCGCAGGCCCCGGTGCTCGAGCTGCTCGACGTGCTGCTGCTCGTCTTCATCATCGTCGAGCTGCTGTTCGCGGTGCGGATCACCGTGGAGCGCCGCGAGCTGGTGGCCGAGCCCTTCCTGCTGGTCGGGATCATCGCCTCGATCAAGGAGATCGTCGTGCTGTCGGTCGAGGCGGCGGGGGTCCTGGGCAAGGGGGCGCAGTTCGACGACCGGATGACCGAGATCGGCGTCCTCGGTGTGCTGGTCGTCCTGCTCGGCTGCACGGCCTGGCTGCTGCGGCTGAAGGAGCGCGAGCCCGACGAGGGTGACGCGCCGCCACCGGGCTGATCGGTCGGATCAGCCCCGCGGGCCTCACCAGCGGTGGGCGACGTCCACCACGACGCGAGCGCCGTCGGGCTGTCCCGGCGCACCGGCGAGCACGAACACCCGGAAGGGCAGCCGGGCCCGGGTGCCGACGGCCAGCGTCGTCTGCCCCTCGAAGGAGCCGCCCCAGGCGACCTGGCGCAGCGTGCGCGCGCCGGTGACGTCCACGACCTCGGTGCGGTCGGCGGGCTGGTACGTCGACTCGTAGGTGTCGTCGAACGCGGGAGCCTGGACGACCACCTGCAGCACCGCGCCGCCCCGGACGGGCACCGGCGCCCCGGAGCCCTGGGCGCCCACCTGGTCGACGTACCGGACGAAGTAGCCGGCCGACCCGTCGGCACCCTGCAGGTCGACGACCAGCCGGTCGAAGCACGGGTGCTGCCCGGTGCGGACGTCGGTGATCGTGCCCCACGGGCTGGCGGGCGGCTGGCTCTCCAGCAGCGATCCCCAGCGGATGCCGCAGTACGGGTCGCTGGCCGCCTGGGCCGGCAGTGCGCCGCCCAGCAGCCCGAGGGTGCTGAGCAGCACCACGACCAACATGCGTGGGCTCGTTCCGTTCCGGTTCACGGCCACCTCCTCGACGTCGTCCCAGGATCTGTATCCCATCCGGCGGCGGGGGAACATGACGATCTTGTGACGCCGCCCGTCAGGCGGTGCCCTCCGCGGCGATCAGGTCGGCGACCTCCTGAGGGCGCTCGCTGCAGTCGTCGCCGGAGTCAGGCTCGTCGGCGGCCAGCCCGGTGATGCCGACGTCCTCGACCGGCTGGAACCCCAGCCGGTCGAGGTGGCGGGGCAGCCGGTTCTGCGCGTTGACCACGTGCGAGCGGGACAGCCAGCCCAGGCCGTCCTCGACCTCGAAGTCGAGCCCACCACCCGGGGCGCGGCGGACGTGCCCGGGGGAGGGGAGCAGGCCGGCCAGCTGGATCGCCTGCTCGGGGTACAGGGTGTCCGGCGGGGTGTCGAAGTAGTACCAGCTGGCCGCGCAGACGCCGTACAGCGTGGGGCCGAACTGGGCGTGGTTGACGTAGAGCTCGAGCATCCGCCGGTCGTCGACGACCAGGGCCAGCTCCGCGGCCAGGCCGGCCTCCACCGCCTTGCGCCAGGCGCTCAGCTCCTGGTTGAGGAACAGGTTCTTGGCCACCTGCTGCGGGATGGTCGAGCCGGACGGGTCGTCCTCGCCGCGCAGGTGGGCCTGCGCGCGGGAGAACAGCACATCCCACTCGAAGGCGCCCGAGCGGTAGGGGAGCGGGGCGTCCTCGTGGGCGATGACCGCGGCGAGGAAGTTCCGGGAGACGTGCTCGACCGGCACGGACTGCTGGATCGAGCCGGCCGGGTTGGCGGCCATGAACGCCGTCGTGGGCGGGTCCACCCACCGCAGCGCGACCATCACCAGGGCCTGGACGACGAACACCACGGCGAGCAGCCGACCGATCCTCCGGAGGACGCCGCGGCGTCCTCCCGAGGACCGGTCCCGCCGCCACGGGCGCCGGGGCTGCTCCGGAGCCGGCGGCCGCCCGGCGGCGGGACGGTCGCGCCGCCAGGGCCGCCGCGGGCGGGACTGCTCGTCTGCGCCTGCGGGCGGGTACCGGTCGGCTGCGCCCGGCGGTGGGCCGTACCGGTCGTCGTGGGCAGGCGGGAACTGGTCGAACGGCGGGCCGGGTGGGTACGCGGGGTCCGGCGGTGGCCCGTCGGCCGGGCGGCGGAACCGCGCGGTCGGCCGGCGATCCGGCGGGACGTGGGCCATGGGTGGAGCTCCAGGTGCTGACAGCGAGCCGTCATCGTACGTGCGGCGGTCGTGGCCCCCGGCCCACCGCGCGCTCCCGGGCGGGGCGCGCGAGCGGGCGCAGCGTGTCCGCTCTCAGCGCAGCGCCGAGGCGGCCAACGAGGTGATTACACGATTACGGTGTTCGTGTTGGCTTGAATCGAGGAGGAACCGTGCACGCACACCACCGTTTCCCACCCGAGGGCTTCCCCGGTCGCGGGCGTGCCCGTGGCCGCGCCGCGGACAGCCCACCGCCGGTCGAACGCGCCGAGGTCGCCGGCTGGTTCGCCGGCCGGCTCCCCGACGAGTGGTTCACCGGCCCGGTCGAGCTGGTCGTCGACCGGGACGAGATCACCGTCGTGGGGTCGGTCCCCGAGCCCGAGGCGGGTGAGGGCGACCCGGCGGCCGCCCGCGCGGGGCGGATCGCCCGCTTCCGCGAGCAGACCCGCGGCCAGCGGATGGCGATCGCCGATGCCGCCCAGGAGCGCTACGGCCGCTCGGTCGCCTGGGGTGCGGCCTGCGGCGACGTCCGGGAGCTGTTCACCACGCTCTCGGTCCCGGTGATGACCCGACTGCGCCAGCCCGAGCGTCTGGTGCTGGACACCCTGGTCGACGCCGGCGTGGCCCGGTCCCGGTCCGAGGCGCTGGTCTGGGCCGTGCGCCTGGTCGGCCAGCACGCCGACGACTGGCTGGCCGAGCTGCGGCAGGCCATGGCCGCCGTGGAGGAGGTGCGCGCGCGGGGTCCCCGGTAGGAGGGCCGCGGCCCGTGCGGGGACCAGGGGACACTGGGTGCCGTGCCCGACACCGCTGAGCCCACCGCCACCGACGTGCTCGTGGTGGGGGCCGGTCCCGCCGGGGCGGCTGCGGCCGCCTGGGCCGCGCGCGGCGGCGCCGACGTCGTCCTCGCCGACGCCGCCGTCTTCCCCCGCGACAAGACGTGCGGTGACGGCCTGACCCCCCGGGCCATCGCCGAGCTCGACCGGCTGGGGCTCGGTGACTGGGTGCGCTCGCACGGCCGCAACCGAGGGCTCCGGGCGGCCGGCTTCGGCCAGGAGCTGCTGCTGCCCTGGCCCGGTGGCGCGCTGCCCGACCACGGCGGCGCCGTCCCCCGCACGGAGCTGGACGCCCGGATCCGCTCGGTGGCCCTGGACTCGGGCGCCACCCCGCTGGAGGGTGCCCGCGCGGTGGACGTCGAGCGGGACGGCGACCGGGTGGCCGCGGTGGTGTTCCGCCGTCCCGACGGGTCGACGACGACGGTCCGCTGCCGCCGGCTCGTGGTGGCCGACGGCGTCCGCTCGCCGCTGGGCCGGGTGCTCGGCCGGGAGTGGCACCGCGACACCGTCTACGGGGTGGCCGCACGCGGCTACGTGCGCTCCGGTCGCAGCGACGACGAGTGGATCAGCTCGCACCTGGAGCTGCGTGGGGCCGAGGGCGAGCTGCTGTCCGGCTACGGCTGGGTGTTCCCGCTGGGTGCCGAGCGCGGTGAGGTCAACGTCGGGGTCGGCACGCTGGCGACCGAGCGCCGTCCGGCCGAGGTGCGGCTGCGCAGCCTGCTGGAGCTCTACACCGACCAGCGGCGCGCGGAGTGGCAGATCGACGGCGCCGTGCAGGCCCCGGCCAGTGCGCTGCTGCCGATGGGCGGTGCGGTCTCCGGCGTGGCCGGGCGCAACTGGGCGCTGGTCGGGGACGCCGCGGGCTGCGTCAACCCGCTCAACGGCGAGGGCATCGACTACGGGCTGGAGACCGGCCGCAGCGTGGTCGACCTGTTCGACGACGACGACTGGTCGCAGGCCTGGCCCACGACGCTGCGCCGGCACTACGGCGAGGCGTTCTCCATCGCCCGCCGGCTGGCCGGGCTGCTCACCGTGCCCCGGTTCCTGCCGGCCGCCGGCCCAGTGGGCATGCGGTCGCGGGTGCTGATGACCGTCGCCCTGCGGGTCATGGGCAACCTGGTGACCGACACCGACCGGGACGTCGTCGCCCGCGCCTGGCGCCGGGCCGGCCGGCTCTCGGTGCGGCTGGACCACCGCCCGCCGTTCGCCTGAGCTGCTCCCTGCGCAGGCTCGCGCACGACGCGCCGGACCGCCGGGTGCTGGCTACTGCGTGATGCGCAGTACTGTGCGTTCCACACCGACGAGCCGGAGGACCCCGATGGACACCACGCAACTGCTCAAGGGGGTGCTGGACCTCGCCGTCCTCGCGGTGCTCGATGGTGAGGACGGCTACGGCTACGACGTCGTCCGGCGGCTGCGCGCCGGGGGGCTGGAGGAGGTCGGCGACGCCTCGGTCTACGGCACGCTGCGGCGGCTGTACGCCGCGGGCCACCTGACCAGCTACGTCGTCCCCTCGGCCGAGGGTCCGCACCGCAAGTACTACGGGCTCAACGTCTCCGGGCGGGCACAGCTGGAGATCGCGACCAAGACCTGGCAGGGCTTCGCCGACACGATGGCGGCCCTGCTGACGACCGACCGGGAGGTGGCGGCATGACCGGCGCGACGAGTGTGGGCCGGCAGGCCGAGGTGGCGGAGTACGCGGCGGCGGTGCGCGCTGCGCTGACCGACGTCCCGGCCGACCGGTACGAAGAGCTGTTGGAGGACCTCGAGGACCACCTGGCGGAGGTGGCCGCGGACGGCGATGCGCCGCTGGAGTTCCGGCTGGGCTCGCCCCGCCACTACGCCGACGAGCTGCGGACCGCCGCCGGGTTGCCGGCTGCGCCGGCGGCCGAGGACGAGCAGGTCGGCCTGACCGAGCTGGTCGCCCGGCTCCGGTCGTGGGCGCCGGTGCGGCAGGTCGAGGCGTTCCTCCCCGAGCTGCGGCCGGCGTGGTGGGTGGTGCGGGCCTGGGCGGCGGTGACCGCGGTGGACGTGGTGTTCGTCGGGGGCACGTCCTTCCCGGTGCCCACCCTCGGGCTCGGCCCGATCGGCCTGCTGGTCACCGGTGCCGCGATCGCCTGGTCGGTGCGGCTCGGCCTGCAGGCCCGGGCGGAGGGGCGGGAGCCGGGGCGCCGCGCCGCGCTGGTCAACGCCGGGCTGGGGCTGCTGACGCTCGTCGCCCTCGTCGGCCTGGCCGACGGACCCGGCGTCGCCACCGCCGAGCAGGTGTACGTCGAGGACGCGCAGCCGGACCACCTGGTGCACGAGGACGGCACACCGATCACCAACATCCTGCCGTTCTCCTCGACCGGGGAACCGCTGACCGGCGTCCTGCTCTACGACCAGGACGGGCGCCCGATCGACGGGCTCGCCGACGCGACGGTCGACGGCGAGCAGGTCGAGACGGTGCCGGACGCACCGCTGCAGCCGGGGAACGCCTACCCGCAGCAGCGACAGGTGCTGAGCTGGGACCAGTACGGCGAGGAGACCGCCGTCCCGATGCCGCTGCCGAGCATCGCCCCCAGCACCGACGTCGCCCCCAGCACGGGCGTCGCCCCCAGCACCGGCGTCACGCCGGAAGCGGAGCCGGAGCCGGCGCCGGCGCCGGCCGTGCCGGGGGAGACCCCCCTGACCGATCCGGGCGCGCCGCCGACGCCCTGAGCGGCCGGCCGGCTCAGGCGAGCGGGGAGCGGTAGATCACGAAGTAGATGGCGATGTAGTGGCAGAGGGCGGCCACGATCGTCAGCGCGTGGAACACCTCGTGGTAGCCGAAGGTGCCCGGCCAGGGGTTGGGCCGCTTGCTGGCGTAGGCGATCGCCCCGACGCTGTAGAGCAGTCCGCCGACGCACAGCAGCACCAGTGCGGTGACGCCGGCCAGTTGCAGGATGTCGACCAGCACGAACACCGCTGCCCAGCCCAGGGCCAGGTAGATCGGCACCCCCAGCCAGCGGGGTGCGTGCGGCCAGGCCACCTTCAGCGCCACGCCCAGCACGGCACCGGCCCAGACGAGGGCGAGCAGCCACCGGCCGGTCGGTTCGGGGACGGCGAGCAGCGCGAACGGCGTGTACGTGCCGGCGATGAACACGAAGATCATCGAGTGGTCAGCGCGCTTCATCAGCTGCCAGCCGCGCGGTGACCAGCGTCGGCGGTGGTAGAGGGCGCTGACCCCGAAGAGCCCGAGGATTGTGACGCAGTACAACGCCACCGACCACCCGGCGCGCGCGCCCTGCACGGCGGCCAGCGGGATGAGCACCGCCCCGGCGATGACCGACCCGAAGAACGCGAAGAGGTGCAGCCAGCCCCGCATCCGGGGGCGGGTGTCGGGGTGGTCGTGCTCGCCGTCTTCCGCCAGTGGCCACTCGCCCTGGCGCTCGACGGACTCGACCCGTTCGCCCTCCGCATGGACGGCGGCCACCGCCTCGCCGGCCGGCGCCTCGATCTCAGCGCCGTCAGCGGTGACCCGGGCGTGGTCCTCGTGGTCTGAGGAGACGCTCATGAGCCGAGGCTACGGAGCAGGGGGTGACGCGTCATCCCGGGCCGGGTGTGATCTCCCTGGGAACGCGCCGGCCCGGTCCGGCGCGCGGTCCGGCCGCACGGGGAGGCGGCACCTAGGGTGAGGGCGTGGGGGTGCGCGCGAGGGTCCGGGACGCGCTCACCGTCGTCTACGAGCGCCGGCTGGCCCGCGGCCTGGTGGGCGCCGACACCCCACGGCACGTCGGCGTGATCATCGACGGGAACCGGCGCTGGGCCCGGGCCATCGGCCTGGAGGACGTCAGCGAGGGGCACCGCCGCGGCGCGGACAAGATCGCCGACCTGCTCTCCTGGTGCGACGAGGCCGGCGTCGAGGTGGTCACCCTCTTCCTGCTGTCGACCGACAACCTGAGCCGGCCGGCCCCCGAGCTCACCCCGCTGCTCCGGATCATCGAGGGCGTCGCCTGCGACCTGGCCGGTCCGGACCGGCGGTGGCACCTGCGGGCGGTGGGCGCACTCGAGCTGCTGCCGGCGGAGACCGTCGCCGTGCTGACCCGGGCCGAGCGCGACACCCGGGAGCGTCCGGGGGCGACGGTGAACCTGGCGGTCGGCTACGGCGGACGCCGGGAGATCGCCGACGCCGTCCGGTCGCTGCTGGCCGAGCACGTCCAGCGGGGGACGACGCTGCCGGACCTGATCGAGGTGCTCGACGCCGACCACATCGCCGAGCACCTCTACACCCGTGGGCAGCCCGACCCGGACCTCGTCATCCGCACCAGCGGCGAGCAGCGGCTCTCCGGGTTCCTGACCTGGCAGACCGCCCACTCGGAGTTCTACTTCACCGACGTCTACTGGCCGGAGTTCCGCCGGGTCGACTTCCTGCGGGCGCTGCGCGCCTACGCCGCCCGGCACCGCCGCTTCGGCGGCTGACCCGGACCTGCCCGGGACGGCGGCCCGTGGGCTGGGAGACTCTGGGCATGGCAGCCGGCGCGGTCGACGTCCCCCTGGAGTACGTGCGGCTGGGGCTGCGCTTCGACCGGCTCGAGCCCGGCTTCGTCGACGCCTACACCGGCGAGCAGCGGCTGCGGGCCCAGGTCGCCGACGAGCCGGCGCCGCAGCCGCACCAGCTGCGTGACCAGGCCCGGGCGCTGCTGGGCGAGCTCGACTCCGCCGCCCTGCCGGCCGACCGGACCGCCTACCTGCGCGGTCAGCTCACCGGGCTGGAGTGCTCCGCCCGCAAGCTGGGCGGTGAGCCGGTCGGCTTCATCGCCGAGGTCGAGGCCTACTTCCAGGTGTCGGTCGCCCTCGGCGACCCGGCCGAGTACGCCGCCGCGCACGCCGAGCTCGAGCAGCTGCTGCCCGGCAGCGGGACGCTGGCGGAGCGATACGCGGTGCACCGGCGGCGGGAGGAGTGCCCGCCCCAGCGGCTGGAGGAGGCGGTGCACGCGCTCTCCTCCGCGCTGCGCGACCGGGTGCGCGGCCAGTACGGCCTGCCCGAGGCCGAGACGGTGCGCTACGAGGTGGTCACCGACAAGCCGTGGTCGGGGTTCAACTACTACGAGGGCGACTACCGCTCCCGGGTCGCGATCAACGCCGACCTGCCGCACCGGCTCGCGCAGCTGCCGCACCTGGTCGCGCACGAGTCCTACCCCGGGCACCACACCGAGCACTGCCGCAAGGAGCGCGGGCTGGTCGAGCGCGACCAGCACCTGGAGCACACCGTGTTCCTGGTCAACACCCCCGAGTGCCTGATGGCCGAGGGGCTGGCCGACCTGGGCGTCGAGGCGTCGATCGGCGCCGGGTGGGGGCCCTGGGCCGCCGACGTGCTCGGTGACCTGGGCCTGCGCTTCGACGGGCACCTGGCCGAGCGGGTCGCCGCCGCGGCCGCACCGCTGAACCGGGTGCGCCAGGACGCCGCCATCCTGCTGCACGACCGCGGCGCCGACCCCGACGTAGTGATCGCCCACCTCCAGCGCTGGGGTCTGGTGAGCCACGACCGCGCCGTCCAGCAGCTGCGCTTCCTCACCGACCCGCTGTGGCGGGCCTACATCTCCACCTACGTCGAGGGCTTCGACCTGCTCTCCGCGTGGCTGGCCGCCCGGCCGGCCGGGCAGCCCGTCGCCGACCGGTTCCTGCGGCTGCTGGACGAGCCGCTGACGCCGGCGGTCGTCACCGCCGAGCTGGCCGGCGCCTGACCGTCGTGGCGAGCGGGACGACGGAGGAGCGGCAGGCCCTGGGGCTGTGGACGGCGGGCTGGCTGGCGCTGTTCCTGCTGGCCGGACTGCTGTGGCTGGGCGACGTGTCGCTGCAGTGGCCGGTGCTGCTGGTCCCGGCGGCCTGGGCGCTGGTCGTGCTCCGGCCGCGCCGGTCGTCCACCGAGAGCTGAACCCGGTCGACTCCTGTCGGTGCGCCGGTGGAGGATCCCCGGCGTGATCCACGCCCGCGGGCTCGCCCGCACCTTCCGGAAGAAGAAGCAGGAGGTGCACGCCGTCGCCGGCGTGGACCTCGACGTCGAGGCCGGGGAGATCGTCGGCTTCCTGGGCCCCAACGGCGCGGGCAAGACCACCACGCTGCGGATGCTGACCACCCTGCTGGAGCCCACCGCCGGCACCGCCACCGTGGCCGGCTGCGACCTGATCGCCGACCCGGTCGGGGTGCGCCGCCGGATCGGCTACGTCTCGCAGAGCGGCTCGACCGCGCCCGAGGCCCGGGCCGGGGAGGAGGTCGTCGACCACGCCCGGCTGTACGGGATCAGCACCGAGGAGGCGACCGCCCGCGGCAAGCAGCTGTTCCGTGAGCTCGACCTCGACGGCCTCTGGGAACGTCAGCCGAAGGCCATGTCCGGCGGCCAGCGCCGTCGGCTGGACATCGCGCTGGGCCTGGTGCACGTCCCGGGCCTGGTCTTCCTCGACGAGCCGACCACCGGGCTCGACCCGCAGGCCCGGGCGAACCTGTGGCAGCACATCCGCGGCCTGCGCGCCGAGCGCGGGACGACGGTCTTCCTGACCACGCACTACCTCGACGAGGCCGACGCGCTGTGCGACCGGATCCTGGTCATCGACTCCGGCCGCATCGTCGCCGCCGGCACCCCCGACCAGCTCAAGTCCGACGTCGGCGGCGACGTCCTGACCGTCACCGCCGAGCACGCGGACGCCGCCGGGCAGGTCGCCGCCCTGATGGCCGCACTGCCCGGGGCGGAGGCGCCCCAGGTCGACGGCCCCCGGGTGGTCGGCCGCGCCCCGAACGGGGGTGCCGCGCTGGTCGCGCTCGTCCGTGAGCTGGACGCCGCCGGCATCGCCGTGGCCGGCATCGAGAGCCGCCGGCCCAGCCTGGACGACGTGTTCCTCGGCCTCACCGGCCGGTCGCTGCGCGAGACCGGGGCGCCGCCCGCCGTCCCCACCGAGTCGCTGGAGGCAGCCCGATGAGCACGGTCGCGACCCCGCCGGAGGCCACGCCGCCCGCGACCACCACGACCAGTGCCACCGCGACCAGCAACCTGGTCCGGGACACCTACACCGTCTTCGCCCGGGCGATGCGGATGTCGCTGCGCAACCCGGCCTGGCTGGTGATCAGCCTGATGCAGCCGATCCTCTACATCACCCTCTTCGGCCCGCTGCTGACCTCCGATGCCGTCCAGCTCGGCGCGGGCAACGCCTACCAGGTGTTCGTGCCCGGGATCCTCGTCCAGCTGGGCATCTTCGGTGCACTGTTCGTCGGGTTCGGGCTGATCGCGGAGTACCGGGCCGGCGTCATCGAGAGCCAGCGGGTCACCCCGGCCAGCCGCACGGCGCTGTTGCTGGGGCGGGTGCTGCGCGACGTCGTCGTCCTGCTGGTGCAGGGCACGCTGCTCGTGCTGGTGGCCATCCCGCTCGGGCTGCGCGCACCGGTGGCCGGGGTGCTGCTGACCCTGGTGGTCATCGCGCTGCTGGGTGCCGCGTTCGCCTCGGTCTCCTACGCGCTCGCGCTGACGCTGAAGAGCGAGGACGCCTTCGCGCCGCTGCTCAACGCCGTCGTCCTGCCGGTGCTGCTCCTGTCGGGCATCCTGCTGCCGATGTCGCTGGCCCCCGGCTGGCTGCAGGCGATCAGCGACGTCAACCCGCTCAAGCACGTGGTCGAGGGCACCCGTGCCTTCTTCGACGGCGACTACGGCAGCAGCACCGCGTGGTGGGGTGCTGGGCTCACCGTCGCCATGGGCGTGGCGGGCTGGTGGTTCGGCGTCCGACGTTTCCGGCAGGAGTCCAGCTGACGAACGGCGCACCACGGGTCACCCGATGGCGTGTCGGGGGGGTGCTTTCGTCGGTACCGGGGCCTAGCGTCGGCGGTGGAGGACGAGCTCACCTCGCCCTCCACGGGAGGCCCGGTTGGTGCGAGGCAGTTCATCCACCAGAGGGGCCGCGTCCTGGCCCCAGCGCCGGGGCCCGGCCACCTTCGAGCCGGGGCGCGCCTTGTCATCAGGGTGTCGCTCCACGGGAGCCGACTCGTGAGCACTCGCCGTACCTACGTCCTCGACACCTCCGTGCTCCTCTCCGACCCGGGCGCCCTGTTGCGCTTCGACGAACACGACGTCGTCGTGCCGCTCGTCGTCATCGGTGAGCTCGAGGACAAGCGCGACCACCCCGACCTCGGCTGGTTCGCCCGGCAGACCCTGCGGATGCTCGACGACCTGCGGGTGCAGCACGGCCGGCTGGACGCCCCGCTGCCGGTCGGCGACCAGGGCGGATCGCTGCACGTCGAGCTGAACCACAGCGACCCGTCGGTGCTGCCGCCCGGGTTCCGCAACGACAGCAACGACAGCCGGATCATGGTCGTCGCGCTCAACCTGCGCAGCGAGGGCCGGGACGTCTGCCTGGTGACGAAGGACGTCCCGCTCCGGGTCAAGGCCGCCGCCGTGGGGCTGGACACCGAGGAGTACCGCGGGCTGGGGGCGGTCGACACCGGCTGGACCGGGATGGCCGAGCTGGCGGTCGAGGAGTCCGACGTCCAGGCGCTGTACGACGCCGGCACGGTGTACCTCGAGGCCGCCGCGGAGCTGCCCACCCACACCGGGCTGGTCATGCTCTCCGGCCGCGGGTCCGCGCTGGGCCGGGTGACCCCGGACAAGCAGGTGCGGCTGGTCCGCGGCGACCGGGACGCCTTCGGGCTGCACGGGCGCTCCGCCGAGCAGCGGGTCGCCCTGGACCTGCTGCTCGACCCGGAGATCGGCATCGTCTCGATGGGCGGCCGGGCCGGCACCGGCAAGTCGGCGCTGGCGCTGTGCGCCGGGCTGGAGTCGGTGATGGAGCGGCGGGCGCACAAGAAGGTCGTGATCTTCCGGCCGCTGTACGCCGTCGGCGGGCAGGAGCTCGGCTACCTGCCGGGCAGCGAGGGCGAGAAGATGGCGCCCTGGGCCCAGGCGGTGTTCGACACCCTCGGCGCCCTGGTCTCCGGCGACGTAGTCCAGGAGATCGTGGCGCGCGGGCTGATCGAGGTGCTGCCGCTGACCCACATCCGCGGCCGCTCGCTGCACGACTCGTTCGTGATCGTCGACGAGGCGCAGTCGCTGGAGCGCGGTGTGCTGCTCACCGTGCTCTCCCGGCTGGGCACCAACTCCCGCGTCGTCCTCACCCACGACGTGGCGCAGCGGGACAACCTCCGGGTCGGCCGGCACGACGGCGTCACCGCGGTGATCGACCGCCTCAAGGGCCACCCGCTCTTCGCCCACGTGACCCTGACCCGCTCGGAGCGCTCGCCCATCGCCGCCCTGGTGACCGAGATGCTGGAAGACCTCCCCCTCTGACGGGCCGCCTGACCCCCGCTCTTGCGCCGTTCCTGTCGCTCTCGCGCACCTGCACCAGCGCGAGAGCGTGGACAACGGCGCAAGAGCGGGGTCAGCGGCGGTTCCCCCGGGTGAACGCTCGCCGCAGCCGCGCCGCCACGACCCCGGCCTCGTCGATCTCGGGCCACGTCCAGCGGGCCACCTCCCACCCGAGATCGCGCATCTCGTCCTCGCGCAGCTTCTCCCGGTAGACCGCGTCGCCGGCTGACTCGCCGGGGCGGAGCAGCCGTCCGTACTTGATCCGACCGTCGAACTCCCCGAGCGTGCGCGAGGCGACCCAGCCGAAGTCGCTGCGCCCGACCAGGGACCCGTCGCGCCGGCGCACCTCGACCTGCAGCTCCGGAGGGGTCAGGCCCGACCGAGCGAGCAGCACCCTGCTCCGGCTCTCACCGACGCTCTCGCTGCGCGCGTCGGCGAAGGCGATCACCCGAGCCGCCCGACGCGTTCCGGGCACGGAGCCCATCCGTTGCAGCACCACCCTGAGCTGCGCGGCGGTGGTGGAGCCGAATGCGAGCGCGGCGTCGGCCGTGACGACCGCCGACTCGAACGTCAGCGTCCGGGCGAGGTCGACGACGGTCCGGGTGACGTCGGTCGTGAGCACGCCGTCCACCACGGTGGTCTCCTCGGCGTCCAGCCGGGCGACGTGCAGGTGCACCCGCCTGCTGCTGGCTCCGGACGCGGGGGGAGTGCGGGTCACGTGCACGCGGGCCGAGCCGACCCGCCACGTGGGCAACCCGTGCAGGACTGCTGCCGAGCCGTGGCTGACGGCTCCCGGCAGTCGGAGCCCCGCCACGGTCGCGATGATGACCGCTCGGGCGCGAGCAGCTGGATCAGCGTGCGGGTCGATGTACGCCCCGCGCTGCAGGCGGTCGAGCTGCTCGGAGCGGACCAGGCGCGCCAGCTCGCCGTCGTCGAAGCCCTGGCGCACCGCCGATGCGCGCAGCAGCACCCCAGAAGGCAACGGGTCGGTCATCCAGCCAGCCTGGCCGTTTCCGCCGCTCCAGGGAGGGGCGGCGGTCAACTTGTGGACGAGGACTGACATCGCTCTTGCGCCGGAAGCCGCGCCACGGCGCCGTTGCAGCAGCGGACATCCGAGCGCAACTGCGCGAGAGTGCAGGCCGGGCGTCAGGAGGGGGCGGGCTCGTCCGCCGGGGCCGAGCTCGGCCGGGCGCCGCGGGCCGGCGGCGGTGGCGTGCTGGCCCAGCGCAGCAGACCGACGGCGACCCAGCCGGCGCCCAGGCACCACAGCAGGCGGGTGGCGACGTCGTCCACGGTGAAGTCACCGCGCAGTCCCAGCAGGAACACCGGGATGGCCAGCACGAAGCCGGTCACCACGACGTCCCAGCGGAACGGGCTGATCACGCCTCCATCTCCTCCAGCCGCTCACACAGCAGCGAGGCCCAGCGGTGGGCGGTGGCCCGGGTGCCGTCGACCATGGCCACCGGCACCGGGACGTGGTTCAGCGCGGCAGCCGGGTCGGCGGTCGAGTCGGTGTCCTCGACGACGACGGCGTCCAGGCGGGGCAGCCCGTCCAGCCACGGGACGAGGTCCTCGGGCTTGCGGGTGGCGTCCATGACCGCCCAGACCGCCGACGGCGACCAGACCTGGAGCATGTGCTCCATCCACGGCCCGCCGGACGTGCGCAGCGGGGCGTCCACGGCGACGACGGTGACCGCGCCGGTCGCCGCGCTGGTCCGGCGGCGTGCCAGGGCGGTCTCCAGCGAGGTGATCCGGCTGGACTCCGGGGCCAGGCCGGCGAGCGCACCGGAGGCGGCCCACAGCACGGCCTCGGGCTCCAGCCGCAGCGAGGAGGCCAGCGACCGGGCGGCGGCGAAGGTCTCGGCGCCGGGGCCGACCAGCATCAGCACGTCGCCCGGCTCCGTCGGCGCCGGCGGAGCTGCGGGCAGCCGCTCGGACAGGGTCCGGGTCAGCGCCGCGTACACGCCGCGGGCGGCCGCGTCACTGGTGAAGTCCGGCCCCAGGAGCGAGTCGGGCAGCCCGAGGGTCAGCAGCCGGATGACCAGCTCCTCGGGCCCGCTCATCGGGTAGGGGGCCAGCGCCGTCGACGACGGCGCGGGGACCAGCCGGGTCACGGTCGCCAGGCGGCCGCCGGGTTCGTCGGCGGCCGGCAGCGCGGCGGCCGGACGGGGCGCCACCGGGAGAGGGGTCGGGCGGGTCGAGGCCTGCGGACGGCCGGACAGCGCGGGGCGGGTGCTCGCCGGCACCGGCGGGCGCGACCGGCGGACCGGCGGGACACCGGGACGGGAGGCCAGCAGCGGCTGCTGTCCACCGCCGAAGTGCCCCGGCGGCATCAGCGACAGCGGCGGCAGGACGGTGGTGGCGTCCAGCGGCAGCGGAGCCGGGTCGCTCGCGGTCCGCGCCATGGCGGGCGCCATGACCGGGGACATGACCGGGGACATGACCGGGGACATGACCGGGGACATGACCGGGGACATGACCGGCGACATGGCCACCGGGACGGCGAACCGCTCCCGCTGGTCGGTCGATGGTGACTCCATGATGCGGACCTCCTCGGCCGGGGACTCGTCGACGACGACGGCGTCCACGACGAGGTTCTGGGCGGCCGCGAACTGCGCCGCACGCTGTGCGACCCGGGCATCGCTGGCGTAGCTGGTGTGGGCGTCGGTCCGGTAGGCGCCGGTGTCGTAGGCGTTGGGCTCGGCGGCGGTGGTCTGGTAGGCCCACGGCTGCGGGACGTCGCGCACCCGGTCCTCGGTGACCGCCGGGGCCGGCCAGGCGCGCGAGGCAGCGGCCTCGATGATCGCTGACGCGGCCGCGAGCGCGGCGTCACCGTCCTGGGCGGCCTCGGCGGCGGTGCGGTCGGCACCCGCCTCGGGGGAGCGGTGCCGGCCGCGACCGGAGCCGTTGGCGGCCAGGACCTCCTCGAGCAGGTCGGCCAGCTCCTCGTCCGCACTCCGGACGGACTCGACCATCGACAGGGCCGGGGTCGCCGCCTCGAGGCGGGCGAGCTCCGTGCGGGCGGCGTCGATCCGGGCCGCCTCGGCGGCGGCCTCGGCCTGACGACGGGCGGCCTCAGCGGCGGCAGCGGCCTCGGCCCGGAGGCGGGCGGCCTCCGCAGCAGCGACGGCCTCGGCAGCAGCCTGGACCCGGGCCGCCTCGAGGGCAGCAGCAGCCTCGGCCTGGATCCGTGCGGCCTCGGCGGCAGCGTCGGCCTCGGCCTGGACGCGGGCGGCCTCGGCGGCAGCGTCGGCCTCGGCCTGGACGCGGGCGGCCTCGGCGGCAGCGTCGGCCTCGGCCTGGACCCGTGCTGCCTCGGCGGCAGCGTCGGCCTCGGCCTGGACCCGTGCTGCCTCGGCGGCAGCGTCGGCCTCGGCCTGGAGGCGGGCGGCCTCGGCGGCCGCGGCAGCCTCGGCCTCCGCCTGGATGCGGGCTGCCTCGACCCGCGCAGCCTCGACCCGCGCAGCCTCGACCCGCGCAGCCTCGGCCTGCACCCGGGCGGCCTCGGCGGCAGCCGCCTCGATGCGCGCCGTGGCCAGCCGGGCGGCCTCCGCCGCGGCTGCCTCGACCGCTGCCGTCTGGGCTGCGGCCGCCTCGGCCGCAGCCAGCTCCGCAGCAGCGGCCACGGCGGCGTCCTCGACAGCGGCGTCGGCCGCCGCCTGCACGGGGCTCGAGGCGACCATCCGGGTGAGCGCCGCGGCGAACGGCGAGGGGCCCGAGGGCTGCTCGGCGACCGGCGCCGGGGCGGGCCCCGGCGCCAGGTCCTCCGGCGCGAGCATCAGCGTGTGCTTGCTGGGGGTGAACGGCTTGGCCGCCGCCGGGCTCGCGGCGGCGGTCGCCGCACGCGCCGGCCGCGCCGTGGACCGGGCGGCCGAGGGAGAGCTCGTCGAGGAGGGGGCCGACCGTTCGGTCGACGGCGCCGCAGCTGCGGTCGGCTCGGGCGCGGTCCGCACCGAGCCGGAACGGCCGTAGAGGTCCACGGCCGGGCTGCCCTGGGCCGCTGCCCCCAGCAGGTCGGCGAGCTCCTTCATCCGGTCGTCCATCGACGGCCCGGCCGGGCGTGCGGGGGCGGCCGGGTCCTTCAGCACGGCGGCCGAACCGGTGCTCGGCCCGGTGGCCGGCCCGGCCGCGGGCACCTCGACCTCGGCGATGAACCGCTCGTTGGTGAAGAAGCCGAACATGCCGCCGGAACGGATGCGGCGCACCCCGACCACTCGGGCCGAGGCCCCGAACTCTGCACGCGCGGCCGCGATGGCCTCGTCACGCGTGGCTGCCTCAACGGATCGCGACGGCACCGCTCACCACTCCCAGCGACTCGATCTGTGCCGTGCGGGACACCTCGTTGTACGAGATGACCGACAGGCGGGGCAGGACCTGGCGGACCAGGCGGGACAGTGCGGCTCGCACCTGCGGTGAGCAGACGAGCACGGGGGAGAGGTTCAGGCGCTCTGCGTCGTCGAGGAGCTCGGTGCAGCCGCGGACGAGGACGTCGACGGTGTGCCCGTCCAGGGCGAGCACCTGGCCGCCCTCGGTGGGGCGCACGGCCTCCAGGAGCCGCTGCTCGAACGACGGCTCGAGGGTGATGACGTGCAGTCGCTCCTCCTCGGTCACGTACGGGTGGCTGATGGCCGCGCCGAGGGCGGCGCGGGCCGCCTCGACCAGGCCGTCGAGGTCGGTGGAGACCTTGGCCCGCAGGGAGAGGGCCTCGAAGATGCGCACCAGGTCGCGGATCGACACCCCCTCGTCCAGCAGGGCCTGCAGCACCCGCTGCACCTCGCCGAGGCTGAGCAGCGCCGGGGTGAGCTCGTCGGCGACGGCCGGGTGCGAGCGGCGGATCATCTCGACCAGCACCTTGACGTCCTCCCGGCCCAGCAGCGCCGAGGCGTTCTGCCGGACGACCTCGGCCAGGTGGGTGGTGATGACCGAGGAGCGGTCGACGACGGTCGCGCCGGCCATCTCGGCCTGCCGCTGCAGCTCGGCGGGCACCCACTTGGCGGCCAGCCCGAAGACCGGCTCCCGGGTCGCCTTGCCCGGCAGCCCGTCGAGGTGGTCACCGATGGCGAGGACCGTGCCGGCCGGGGACGTGCCCTTGGCCGCGGGGACGCCGTTGAGCCAGATGACGTACTGCGAGGCGGGCAGGTCCAGGTTGTCCCGGGTGCGGACCAGCGGGATGACCAGCCCGGTCTCCATGGCGACCTTGCGGCGCAGCGCCTTGACACGGTCGAGGAGGTCGCCGCCGCGGGCGGTGTCCACCAGCTCGACCAGGTCGAAGGCGACCTCCAGCTCCAGCGGGTCCACCCGCATCCGGTCGGCGATCGCCTCGGGGGAGTCCGGCTGCGGCTCGGCGGCGACGGCGTCCGCGGGCGTGCCCTCGTCGTCGTCCTCGTCGACCTGGTCGGTGAGCCGGGTGGAGATGAACAGGACCAGGCCGCCGATCAGCAGGAACGGCAGCTTGGGCAGGCCGGGGATCAGGCACAGGGCCAGGGCCGCGAGGCCGGCGATGCGCACCGGCTGCTTGGCGCGGCTGAGCTGGCTGATCAGGTCCGAGCCCATGTCGCCCTGGGAGGCCGAGCGGGTGACGATCAGGCCGGTGGCGGTGGAGATCAGCAGCGCCGGGATCTGGGAGACCAGGCCGTCGCCGACCGACAGCAGCGAGTAGGTGGTGACGGCCTCGCCCGGGGCCATGCCGCGCTGCAGCACGCCGATCGCGAAGCCGCCGATCAGGTTGATCAGCGTCACGATGATGGCGGCGATGGCGTCGCCCTTGACGAACTTGCTGGCGCCGTCCATCGAGCCGTAGAAGTCGGCCTCGGAGGTGACCTCCATGCGCCGCTTGCGGGCCTGCTTCTCGTTGATCAGGCCGGCGTTCAGGTCGGCGTCGATGGCCATCTGCTTGCCGGGCATCGCGTCGAGGGTGAAGCGGGCGCCGACCTCGGCGACGCGGCCGGCACCGTTGGTGATGACGACGAACTGGATGATCGTGAGGATCACGAAGATGACCAGGCCGACGATCAGCGAGCCACCGATCACGAAGTGCCCGAAGGCCTCGATGACCTTGCCGGCGTAACCGTCGGTGAGGACCAGCCGGGTCGAGGAGACGTTGAGCGCCAGGCGCATCAGCGTCGCGATCAGCACCAGGGACGGGAAGATCGCGAAGTCCAGCGGCCGCCTGATGTTCATCGACACCAGCAGGATCAGCAGCGACCCGACGATGTTCAGTGCCAGGAGCAGGTCCAGCACCGGGGCCGGCAGCGGCACCACGAGCATCAGGACGATCGAGACGACCCCGATGGGGACGGCGGCCTTCGTCAGCTTTCCCACGAGACCTCGTTCCTGTGCGGTGCGCTACGGCGGCGGAGGAATGCGCCGGTGCGCCCCCCACCGCCTTCTCGGCAGTCCGGGGAACGGGCGGTACCGCTGGGCGGGGCCGCCACACCGTGCGTCACAACCGCTCCGCGGGCCTCAGGGAGACCGGTCAGCGGCGCCGGCCGGCGCGAGGGAGCCCTTCGGTCGCCGGTGCCTCGAAGCCGGGCCGGTGCATGCCGCCGCTCACGCCGCGCGCCGAGAGGTGCATGACGAAGGCCAGCACCCGGGCGACGGCGGTGAACAGCTGGGCCGGCACCTCCTGACCCAGGTCGCAGGAGGCGTGCAGGGCCCGGGCCAGGGGGATGTCCTGGACCATCGGGACCTTGCACTCCTCGGCCCGGGCCCGCAGCCGGGCGGCCATCTCGTCGGCGCCCTTGGCCACCACCCGGGGGGCGCCCTTCAGCGGGTCGTACTTGAGCGCGACGGCGACGTGGGTGGGGTTGACCAGCAGGACGTCGGCGTCGGCGACCTCGGCCATCATCCGGTTGCGGGACATCGACAGCTGGGTGGAGCGGCGCTGGGCCTTCATCTGCGGGTCGCCCTCGGCCTGTTTGTGCTCCTGCTTGATCTCGTAGACGCTCATCTTGAGCTGCTTCATCATCTTGTGCCGCACCACCACGTAGTCGGCGACCGCGATGACCAGGCCGGTGATGCCCACGACGCGGAACATCAGCACCGCGGAGTCGGTGAAGGTGTGCACGACCTCCGACAGCGGCAGCGCGCCGGAAGCGGAGACCAGCTGCATGGCGTTGTCGGACGTCACGCCGATGACGGTCGCCAGCGCAACGGTCTTGATGATCGCCTTGGTCGCCTCCCAGACGCCCTGGGTGCCGAACATCCGCTTGATACCCGGGAACGGGTTCAGCTTCTTCAGTGTCGGCTTCATCGCCTTCGTGGCGATCGTGACCCCGCCCTGGGACGCCGAGGCGATGGTGCCGATCACCATCATCGCCAGCGCCATCGGCAGCAGCGCGGTCATGAAGACGGCCAGCGCGGTGCCGAAGAGCGCCTGCATCGTGGCCTGCTCGGGGTCGTTGGCGATCACCCCGACCTGCACGAAGAGCTCCTGGATGGAGCTGAAGGCGCCGCCCACGAGCATGGGCAGCAGCACGCTCGCCGCGGCCGCGCCCAGCCAGGTGCCCAGTTCCTGGGTGCGCGGGATCTGCCCGTCCTTGCGGGCCTTCTTCAGCTTCTGCGGTGTCGGCTTCTCTGTCTTCTCCCCGCCGGGACCGTCCTTGGCCATCAGTCACCTCCTCCCGGTCAGCCGCTGCGCAGCGAGGTCATCGCGTCGAGCGCGGAGTCCAGGAGCCCGTCCAGCGCCGGCGGCAGCAGCGGGAAGGTCAGCCCCAGCAGGGTCAGGGTGATCATGATCTTGAGCGGGAACCCGAAGGCGAAGATGTTCAGCGCCGGCGCGGCCTTGGACAGCAGGGCGAGCGCGACGTCGGCCAGCAGCAGCACCGCCACCAGCGGCCCGGCGATCTGCAGCGCGGCCAGGAACATCATCGAGAAGGCGGTGATCAGGACCGAGCCCAGCTGGTCGGTGGGCAGCGAGCCGCCCACCGGCAGCCCTTCATAGGAGGTGACGAAACCCCGCACCAGCAGCAGGTGGCCGTTGCTGGTGAACAGCAGGGTGATGGCGAGCAGGTAGTGCAGCCGGCCGATCACCCCCTGCGTGGTCAGCGACATCGGGTCGTAGGCCGGCTGCAGGGAGAACCCGCCGGTCACGTCGATCAGGTCACCGGCCAGCTGGACGGCGCTGAACAGCAGCTGGACGACGAAGCCCAGTGCGGCGCCGATGACCGCCTCGGTGACCGCAGTCCCGATGAGGAAGCCGGCGGTGACCTCCGGGATGGTGCCGGAGATGTGCGGGAACGTGACCAGGGCGATGCAGAGGGCGAGTGCGCCCTTGACCACCCGCGGGATGCCGTTGGAGTTGAACGGCGGGGCGAGGGCGATGAACCCGGCAGCCCGCGTGCTGGCCAGCAGCAGCGCCGCGAGGGTCGCGGAGGGGACCTCGAGGTCCACTGCGGCCTCAGGTCCTGCCGAGCAGCCGCGGCAGCGACTCGAACAGCTGATCGGTGAAGGAGACCAGCTCCGAGAGCACCCAGTTGCCGGTCACCAGCAGCGCGATCGCCACCGCGATCATCTTCGGCACGAAGGACAGCGTCGGTTCCTGGATCTGGGTGGCCGCCTGGAACAGGGAGATCATGAAGCCGACCAGCAGGGCGGTCAGCAGGATCGGGGCGGACACCTTCGCCGCCACGATCATCGTCTGGGTGGCGATCTCGGTGACGTCGGCGTCGCTCATCCGTAGGACCCCACCAGTGCGGTGGTCACCAGCGCCCAGCCGTCGACGATCACGAACAGCATCAGCTTGAACGGCAGCGACACGATCGTCGGCGGCACCATCATCATGCCCATCGCCATCAGCGCGGCGCTGACCAGCATGTCCAGCACCAGGAACGGGATGAAGACGACCAGGCCGATGATGAAGGCGCTCTTCAGCTCCGAGAGCACGAACGCCGGGACCAGGGTCAGCATGCTCACCGATGCCGCGTCCGCCGGCGCCTCCTCACCGGAGAGCCCGACCATCAGCTTGAGCTCGTCGTCCCGGGTGTTGGCGAGCAGGAAGTCCTTCAGCGGCTCGACCCCGGTGTCGTAGGCGGCCGAGGCGTTCATGGTGCCGTCCAGGTAGGGCTGGACGGCGAGCTCGTTGATCTCGCTGAACACCGGGCCCATCACGAAGATGGTCAGGAACAGCGCGATGCCGGTGAGCACCTGGTTCGGCGGTGAGGTGGGCAGGCCCAGTGCGTTGCGGGTCAGCGCCAGCACCACGAGGATCTTGGTGAACGAGGTCACCAGCAGCAGGGCCGACGGCGCGATCGACAGCACGGTGATCGCCAGGATCAGCGTCACCGCGGTGCTCGGGCTGTCCCCGCCGATGGAGATGTCCAGGCCGCCGTCGTCCACGACTGGGGCGACCGGCTCGGACGGCGGGACCGGCGCGGTGGGGGCGGCCGAGGCGGGGCCGGCCAGCAGGAGCATCAGGACGACCGTGCCCAGCAGCAGCAACGGCAGCAGCCAGGCCGCGCGGCGGCGGGCGGGGCCGGACGTCGGCGGCGGCGCCGACAGCCGGACGGGGACGGCGGTCATCAGCGGCGCACCGTCCGCTCACGCAGCTCGTGCACGACCGACGTCCACGTGCCGCGGTCGAGCACCGAGCCGGCCAGGGCACCGTTGCCCGCCCGCGGCACCGGGACCCGGGCGGCAGGCAGCTCGGTGGTCTCGCCGTTGGCACCGACCGCAGGGCGGGCCTGGGCGGCGAGGGCGGCCTGCAGTTCCTCGTCCTCGACCTCGGCCAGCAGGGTGACGTGCTCCTCGGTCGAACCGACCACCAGCACCCGGCCGGCGACGCGCAGCACCGAGACGCTGCTGGCCCGGCCCATCCGCTGGCGGGCGACGACCTCGATGACGCCGGTGGGGCCACCGAGCCCGCGCTTCTTCGCGACCTTGCTGGCGAAGAGCAGGACCGCGGCGACGAACACCAGCGACAGGACCAGGCGGACGATCATCCAGCTCATGCGGGCGGAGTCCCGTACTCGCCGGCCTCGGTCACGATCTCGCTGATCCGCAGGCCGAAGTCCTCGTCGACGACGACGATCTCGCCGCGGGCGATCAGGGTGCCGTTGACCAGCAGGTCCGCCGGCGCACCGGCGGCGCGGTCGAGCTCGATGACCTCGCCGGGGTGGAGGGAGAGCAGTTCGGACACGGTCATCCGGGTCCGGCCGATCTCGACGGTGACCTCCATGGCCACGTTGCGCAGCAGGTCCAGGCTGCCGCGCCGCTCCCGCGGACGGGGCAGGGTGACCTGCAGGGCCAGCGTGGCGGCGATCTCCGTGCCGTTGATCAGCGGGACGGCGAGGAAGACGCCCTTGTCCCGCAGCCCGTCCAGCGCCGCGACGACGTCCTCGACCCGTTCGGCCGCCACCCGGACCCGGCCGAGGGCGCCGGCGGCGGCCTCGAGCGCGGGGCGCAGCGCGGTGGCGACGTCCATCGGCCCGACCGGGGAGTTGGTCAGCGCGCTGACGATCTCCTCGGAGAGCACCAGCACGATGTCGCCGCTGACCTCGCCGCCCAGTGCGGCGGTGACGGCCGCGCCGGGGGTCGGGGGGAGCGGGACCGACTCGGGGTCGGCCACCGTCTCCCCGGCCCGGAGGACGAGCTCGGCGGGCATGGCGGCTGCTGCGGCCTGGGCCGCGGCAGCGACGGCTGCAGCGATGGTGTCGGAGTCCGACGAGCGGTCGGTGCCGAAGGCGGTGGTCATGCGGGGTCCTTTCCGCCGGTCGAGGTGTCGGGGACGATCTCGGCCGCCAGGCGGCGCCGGTGGTTGCTGGGGAGGGCGTGGGCGAAGGTCACGTCGTTGGTGGTGACCTGCAGCGGGCTGTCCTGGGCGTGGCGGAGCAGCAGCACGTCGCCGACGGCCAGGGACAACAGGTCACCGGAGGGGACGTCCAGCGGGTTGAACCGCACGCTCACGTCGACGGGGACGTCGTTGATCCGCTCGGTGATCGCCTCGAGCGCCCGCTGCCGCTTGTGCTTCGCGACGTCCGACAGCTGCGGGGAGGCGGCGTTGTTCAGCGGGCCGGCGAAGGAGGCGAAGGGCAGCACGAGGGTGACCTCGGGCTCCCGGGCGCCGATCCGCATGCTGTAGGTCGCGACCATGACGGTCTCGGAACCGGAGGCGGCCTGGGCGAGCTGCGGGTTGTACTCGACGCTGTCCAGCGCGGGCGTCAGCGCGGTGACCGGGGCGAACGCCTGGCCGAGCTCGTCGAGCAGCCGGGCCAGGAGGTGGCCGGTGATGGCGCTCTCCATGCCCGTCATCGGCCGGTTCGGCTGGTCGCCGGCACCGGAGCCGCCGAGCATGTGGTCGACCATCGCCATCGCGGAGTCCAGCGGCCAGGCGAGCACGCCCTTGCCGGCCAGCGGCTCGAGGGTGAACGTCGCCACGAAGTACGACGACGGCAGGGTGGCGATGTAGTCGTCGTAGGAGAACTGCTCGATGCCGGTCAGCTCGACCCGGACGCCGGTGCGGAGCAGGGAGGTCAGGGTCGTCGTCGCCTGACGGGCGAAGGACTCCTGGGTGATCTGCAGGATCCGGACGTGCTCACGGGAGAGCTTCGTGGGACGACGGAAGTCGTAGGTGCGCGGTTCCCGGCGTCGGGCGCGCGCCTGCCCCTCGGGGAGTCGGGGGGCGGCGGCGCTCGGGGCGTCGGCCACGGTGTCGGACAGGCTCACGCATGTCCTCATCGGCGGGGGGCGCGGTGACCCTGACCGCCGGACACCAGCCGGCGCCGAGGAGCTCGGCGCCGGCTGGTGCGGCTGCTCCCCGGTGGGGACGGTGGGGGAGGAGCGGCTGGTGCGGTTGCTGGAGCGGCCCCCTCGCAGGGCCCCGGCACGAGCCTGCGAGTGCTGGGGGGCGAGGGGGTCCTTCCACTACTGGGTGACGTACTCCGTGTACCAGAGCTCGTAGACGTCGCCGTGGTAGGCCTCGACGACCGCCGCCTCGAACGCGGCCTTCATCGCCTCCCGGTTGGTCTGCACGTCGGACAGGGCTGCCCCGGAGAACTGGGAGATGGCGATGTCCATCGCCTTCGAACCGTCCGGGGTGGCGCCACCGCCGTGCCCGCCGCCACCGGCGTGCTCGTCGTAGGCGAGGGAGAACTGCAGCGTGAAGCCGAGCTTCAGGTAGCTCCCGCCGGCCAGGTTGATGGCCACCGACTCCACCGGGAGGACGACGCTGCCGGCCTCCGGCGCGGGCTCGGCAACCGCCTCGCCGCTGCCGCTGAAGACGAAGAAGTACGCGGCGGCGCCGATCGCCAGGACGGCGACCAGCCCCATGATCAGCAACTTCTTCTTGCCGCCGCCCATGGCGCCGTCGGCGTCCTCGGGCTCTTCCTGCTTCTTCTTGCTCATTCCTGGCTCCCCTCGGAGGTCGTGCCGTTGGCCTGGGTGGTCTGCGTGGTCTGGGTGGCCGCCTCGATGCCGGGCAGCAGTGCGTTGGCCTCGGGGGAGGCGGTGGACAGGAGGACGACGTCCACCCGTCGGTTCACGGTCACGTAGGACGGGTCGGTGTCGGGCACGAGCGGCCGGGTGTCGCTGTAGCCGACCGCCGACATCCGGTCCTGCCCGACGTCGTTGGCGTCGACCAGGTGCCGTAGCACGGTGGTGGCCCGGACGGCGGAGAGCTCCCAGTTCGACGGCCACGGGCCGCCGCGGGTGACCGGCAGCGAGTTCGCGTGGCCCTCGACCCGGACCAGGTTGGGCAGGTCCCGGATCGCCGGGCCCATGGCGTTGAGCACGGTCACCCCCTGTGGCAGGAGGGCCGCGGACTCCGGGGCGAAGAGCACCGGGTCGGAGACCACGCGCACGACCAGACCCCGCTCGTCGATGATGAACTGGGCTGCTCCGGACTGGCCGGCTTCGGCCAGCGCCGCGGCGATCGCTGCCCGCGCCGCCGCGAGCTGGTCGTAGGCCGACTCCGCCTCGGCGGCGACGGCCCGCGCCTTCGCCTCGGCGGCCGCCACCGCCGCTGCCTGCTCGGCCTCGGTCTGCGCGGTGCCGTCGATGGCGGCCTCCTGGGCCACCTGGACCGGCTTGAGCGGGCTGTCGTTCTCGATCGGCGCGGCGATGGCGGCGCCGTCGTTGAGGATGGTGACCGGGGCGCCGGCGCCGTCCCGCGCGCCGTTGGCGAAGGCGGTGAACTTGGCCAGGTCGATCGAGCTCATCGCGTAGAGCACCACGAACAGCACGAACAGCAGCGTCATCATGTCGAAGCCGGACACCAGCCACCGTTCGTGGTTCTCGTGCTCCTCGTGCTCCTCGTGCTTCTTGGCGCGGCGGCCACCGTGGCCGCCGTGCCCGCCGCCCTTGCTCATGCCGCCTCGCGCTGCTGCTCACTGGGCGGCACCAGCGAGGTCAGCTTGGCGCGCACGGTCCGCGGGCTGGTGCCCGCCTGGATCTCGGCGATGCCCTCGACGAGCAGCTCCATCTGCGCGGCCTGCAGCGCGCTGACCCGCAGGATCTTCGCGCCCATCGGCAGGAACCAGAAGTTGGCCGCCATGACGCCCCACAGCGTGGCGATGAAGGCCGCGGAGACCATCGGACCCAGCAGCTCGGGGTTGCTGAGGTTGCCCATCACGTTCATCAGGCCGACGATGCAGCCGAGGATCCCGATGGTCGGCGCGTAGCCGCCCATGTTGTTCATGAACTTGGCGGCGACCTTGTCCTCGGTCTTCTTCGCCGAGATCTCGCCCTCGAGGATGCTGCGCAGGTCCTCCGGGTCGGTGCCGTCGATGCTCATCTGCAGACCGCGCTTGAGGAACGGGTCGTCGATGTCCTTGACCTGGGCCTCGAGGGCGAGCAGGCCCTCCTTGCGGGCCTTCTCGGCCAGGCTGACCAGGACCTGGATCTGCTCGGTGGCCGGCGGCACCTTGGCCGGCAGCACGGCCATCTTGAACCAGTTGGGCATCTTCTTCAGGTCGTCCATCGTCTGGCTGGCCAGGGCCGCGCCGAAGGTCGCGATGACGACCAGGATGATCGCCGGGAGGAAGATCAGCGACGTCGGGTCGGCGCCCTCCAGGATCATGAAGAAGACCAGGGCGATGATGGAGACGACGAACCCGATCAGGGTGGCGGGGTCCATGGCTCAGCGCTCTTCTCGGCTCGGGAACGGCAGGACCGAGGAGTCCTCGGTGCCCTTCGCGTGGTGTGCGGTCGGCATCCGGTACTCGCCGCGGTCCATCTGGAAGGCGACCGCCTGGATGCTGGCCCGGTAGTCGCGGACCGCGCGGACCACCTCGTCGACGGTCTCGGTGACGACGTACTTGGTGTCGTCGCGGAGCGTGATGACGGTGTCGGGGTGGCCCTCCACGCGCTGGATGAGCTCGACGTTGAGCACGAAGTGCTCGCCGTTGAGGCGCGTCAGACGGATCACGGACTGCTCCAGGGGTCGGGTGTGGCGGTGTCGCCACGAACGGGCCTCATCGCGCCGCAGTCAGGTCATCGGCGTGTCGAGGGCGGTGCTTGAGCTGAACGGCCCGGTCCCCCCGACGGGGTGACCGGGCCATCCGCGCAGGTGAGCGCCTCACCCACCACCACAATGGCCATTTCGGTGGGGAGGGGGATCAGCGCTTGAGCTGGACCAGGTCCTGGAGGATCTCGTCGGAGGTGGTGATCACGCGGCTGTTGGCCTGGAAGCCGCGCTGGGCCACGATCAGGCCGGTGAACTCCTCGGCCAGGTCGACGTTGGACATCTCCAGCGCGCCGGCCGACAGGCTGCCGCGGCCACCGGTGCCGGCCTGCCCGACCAGCGGGTTGCCGGAGTTGTCGCCGGCCCGGAACGAGCTGTTGCCGGCCTTCTCCAGGCCACCCGGGTTGGTGAAGGTGGCCAGCGCGAGCTGCCCGATGTTCTGCCGCAGCCCGTTGGAGTAGATGCCGACGATCGTGCCGTCGTTGGCCAGCGAGTAGCCCTCCAGCACGCCCATGGCCGAGCCGCTCTGGGCCGTCGTCTTGGCCGCGGCGTCGCTCTTGCCACCGAACTGGGTGATGGCGGACAGGTCGATGTCCACGTCCTGCGTCCAGGCGGCGACGCCGGCGGCCGAGGTGGGCAGCTCGAACGTGGCCGGGTTCGGCGTCGCGAGGGTCCCGGCCTGGCGGGGCTGGCCGTTCGCGTCCAGGTAGGTGTTGCTGCCGTCGGCGAACTGCAGCGTGACGCTGCCCAGCGCGGTGCCGGTCGAGGTGGCCGTCGCGGTGGAGGTGTCGGTGAAGGTCACGTTCCAGCTGTTGGCCGGGGTGGCGTTGCGGGTCATCTCGACGTTGACCGGGTGGGCGTTGCCCAGGTCGTCGTACATGTTGACCTGGCTGGTCACGGGGGTCTCGCCGGCGACCACGGTGGCCGAGAGGTTGCCGGCCAGCGCAGCGCCGGTGGTGGCGACCGGGGCGAGCACCTGACCGGTGGGGATCCGCAGGTCCTGGATCGGGCCGTTGGGGTCGACGACCCCGAGCGCGTTGGCCATCCAGCCCTGCAGCTTCGCCCCGTCAGGGGTGACCAGGTTGCCGACGCCGTCGGTGTCGAAGGAGCCGGCCCGGGTGTAGAGCTGCTCGTTGCCGACCTTGGTCACGAAGAAGCCGTCGCCGCTGATCATGAAGTCGCTGGCCCGGCCGGTGTTCTGGGTCGAGCCCTGGCCGAAGTTCGTGGTGATGCCGGCGACCTTCACGCCGAGACCGACCTGCGCCGGGTTGGTGCCGGCGACGTCGCCGTTGGGTGCCGCGCCGTTGCGCAGCACCTGGCTCAGCGTGTCCTCGAAGACGGTCTGACTGGCCTTGAAACCGACGGTGTTGACGTTGGCGATGTTGTTGCCGGCGACGTCGAGCTTGGTCTGGTGGGCGCGCAGGCCGGAGATGGCCGAGAACATGGAACGAAGCACGGTGGAGCTCCTCGCGATCGGTGATCGGTGTGGGGGGAGGGCGGGGGCGCCGGGGTCAGCCGGCGGGCTTCGCCGGGGTGGTTGCGGGGGTGTCGACCTCGGGGACGGTGATCTCGGTGATCCGGCCCAGCGGCACGGCCTTGTCGCCGACCACCGCCCGCGGCTCGACGCCGCCGGTCACGATCACCGAGGAGACGGCACCGGTGACGGTGCTGCCGTCGTCGGCGGTGTAGGCGACGTGCTTGCCGACGAGCGCGCCGGCGCTCAGCGAGCGCTGCAGGGTGAGCAGCTCGGCGTTCTGCTTGGCGATCTCCTCGAGCTTCTCCACCTGGGTGAAGGTCGCGGTCTGCGCCATGAACTCGCTGCTGCTGGTCGGGTTGCTGGGGTCCTGAAAGCGCATCTGGGCGACCAGCAGCTTGAGGAAGGTGTCCTTGCCCATCTGGTCGGAGCGCGCGGTCGAGGTGGACGCGGTGGTGGTCGGCGTACCGACGGTCCCGGTGATCGGGGTGGTCATCGCACGGTCTCCAGATCAGACACGGACGTCCACGCCGGCTGACGTGGACTGGTCGGCGGCTCGCGCGGCACTGCCGGGGCCGAGGTGGTCGGCGGTCTGCCCGCCGCGGCGGGAGCCGCCCTGCTGGTCCGGCTGACCGGACCGGCCCTGCTGGTCGGCCCGGGCGTCGAAGAGCTCCTGCGCGGTCCGCGCGCCGGAGCCGGCGTTGCCGCTGTCCGCACCGACCTCGACCCGGCCGGTGGTCAGGCCGGCGCCGTCGAGCTCGCGGCGCAGGTCGGGCAGGGCATCGAGCAGTGCCTGCCGGCCGGCCTCGTGGGCCCCGTGCAGGGTCACCTCCAGGACGCCGCGGGTGACGGTGACCTGGACGGACACCGGCCCCAGGTCGTCCGGGGTGAGCACCACCGTCATCGTCTGGCTGCCGTCCGGGGCGTTGTGCAGGACGGCGAGCTGGCGGCCGAGCTGGGCGGCGACGGGGGTCTCTGCGGGAGCCGGCACCGGTGCGCCGGTGGCGGCGACCGGCGTGGCGGTGGCCGGCATCGGGCCGGGGACGGTGAAGACGGCGTCGGTCTCGGCGGCCGACGGGGCGACCCCGGTGGTCGCCGCGGTCGCGGTGGACTCGTCCCCGGTGGTCCCCGACCCGGTGTCGGCGGTGTCGGCGGCCCCGCCGGCGGTGGGCAGCGGCACCGGCGCCCCGACGCCGTCGGTCGAGGTCGCCGGGCCGGCCCCGGGCGCGGACCCGGCGGTCGGACCAGCCGCGGCCGGGGTGCCGAGCGGGTCGACGACGACGGTGAGCCCGGCGGCCTCGGCCAGCGCCGCGGCGGCAGCTGCGGCCGGCCCGGCCGTGGCCGGGGGAACGGGCGAGGTGGACACGTCGGGCGCGGTGGCCGGCGGCACGACCGCGGACACGGGGACGCCCGGCAGGGGGCCACCCGCGAGGGGGACCGAGCCGTCGACGGCCTGCCCGGTGCCGGTCACGACGCCGATCAGGCCGGCCGCGGCGGCCGCCGTCCCGAGGCCCGCGGTCGGCTCGGCGGTCAGGGGGGCGGCGGCGGCCAGCAACGCCCACAGCCCGGGCTGCAACGGCACCGGCGGAGCGGCGACGGTGTCGCTGCTGGCGTCGGTGGCCTCCGCCGCAGCGTCGGCCGCCGGTGCGTCGACGTCGGTGGCCGGCGCCTCGGACGGCCGGTCGGGGCGGTCGACGGCCGGGCGGTCGGGCCGGTCGACGGTCGGGCGGTCGGGCGACCGGACGGCGGACCGGTCCGAGGCGCGCTCGGCCGCGCGGTCGGCGGCCCGCTGGGACGACCGGGACGGTGCGCGCTCGCTGCCGAGCGCGTCGTCGAGGGCGCTGGCGAACGCCGGTGCCCGGTCGCTGCCGGAGGACCGGCCGGTGGAGCCGTGGGTGGCGGCACCGGAGCGGGCCGGGGCCGAGATCACCGGCAGGGTGGTCGTGCTGGTCATGCGTAGGCCTCCGCGGCTCTGGTGACCTTCTGGACGTAGGACTGCGTCTCGGCGTAGGGCGGGATGCCGCCGTGGCGCTGCACCGTGCCCGGGCCGGCGTTGTAGGCGGCGAGCGCCAGCTCGGTGGAGCCGAACTGCTTGGTCAGCTGGCTCAGGTAGCGGGCGGCGCCGTCGATCGAGGACGCCGGGTCGGTGGCGTTCACGCCGAGCCCCTTGGCGGTGGCGGGCATGAACTGCATCAGCCCGGTGGCGCCCGCGGACGACACGGCGGAGCTGTTGAAACCGGACTCGGTCTTGGCGACCGCGGCCAGGAGGGCGGGGGAGACCCCGTGCCGGGCGCCGGCCTGGGTGAACAGGTCGGCGTACGGCACCCCGGCGAGGCCGCCGCCGGCAGCGGCGGTGACCGGCGAGGTGGTCGTGTTCTCCGGCAGCACCCGGCGGATGAGGGTCGGCTTGCCGACGTCCTGCACCTTGACCACGTCGCCCTCCTGCGGGGCGGCGATCATCTTGCCGCCGCCGATGTAGAGCCCGACGTGGTCGATGCCCGGCCGGGAGGGCGTGTTGTCGAAGAACACCAGGTCGCCGGGCTGGGCCTCGGCCAGAGAGGCGACCGGCCGGCCGGCGGTGGCCTGCTGGGACGACGTGCGCGGGATGCTGATGCCGAGGTCGGCATAGACGCGCTGGGTGAAGCCCGAGCAGTCCAGGCCGGTCGCCGGGTCGGTGCCGCCCCACTTGTAGGGGACGCCGAGGTACTTGGTGGCCGCGCCGACCACCTCGGCACCGGTCCCGGTCGCTGCGGTGGTCGCCGCGGTGGCGCTCGTGGGGCTGCTGCTGGTGAGGCCGGCGGCGGAGGCCGCGCTGGTCCAGGCGGCGTTCTGGGTCACCGGGGGCGCGAAACGCGCCTGGATCTGCCCGATCCGGCTGTGCACCGCGGTCAGTCCGTCCACGTCGTCTCCTCCTCCCTGCTCGTCCTGGTGCTGTGCTGGCGGGTGACCAGGTCGTCGACCACCCGTTCCTCGGCGGCGTCGGCCGCTGCCTGCAGGGCCGCCACGTGCCGCTCGCGCAGCCGTTCGAGTCCCTTGGTGCGCTGTGCGGCGGCGGTCCACCGGGCGCGGACCAGTTCCGCCTGCTCGGCGCGTGCGACGGCCACTGACCGTGCAGCAGACACATCGGCAGCCGCGGCGGCCGATGCGACCATCGCGGCGATGAAGGCCGCGCCGGTCGGGTGCCCGGGCAGCGCGCGCTGGGTCAGTGCGGCGACGTCGCGCTCGACGCGCTCGGCCGCCTCGGTCGCCTCGCGGGCGGCCTGGGCCGAGGCGAGTGCGGCGGCCCGCTCCTCGGTCCGGCGCAGCTTCAGCACCGGTTCCAGCCGGAAGGCCGGCTGCTTCACCGCGGGTCGCTCACGCCGTGGTGGCGATCGCGTGCAGTCGGGCGAACGCCTCGGGGGTCGAGGTCGGGTCGTCCACGGCCTGCCGCAGGAAGGCGTCGATCTGCGGCACCAGCCGGCGGGCCCGGTCGACGAGCGGGTCGGAACCGCTCTGGTAGGCGCCGATCTCGATCAGCTCCCGCACGTCGCGCAGCGCCGCCATCATCCGGCGGACCTCCCGGGCGTCGGTCATCTGCGGCGACGGGACGATCGTGGTGGCGACCCGGGAGATCGACTCCAGCACGTCGATGGCCGGGAAGTGCCCGGCGGTGGCGAGCTTGCGGGTGAGCACGACGTGCCCGTCGAGGATCGACCGGGCGGTGTCGGCGATCGGCTCGTTGTGGTCGTCGCCCTCCACCAGCACGGTGTAGAGGCCGGTGATCGAGCCCGTGGTGGACGTGCCCGCCTTCTCCAGCAGCTTCGGCATCATCGCGAAGACGCTCGGCGGGTACCCGCGGGTGGCCGGTGGCTCGCCGGCGGAGAGCCCGACCTCCCGCTGGGCCATCGCCGTGCGGGTGATCGAGTCCATCATCAGCAGCACGTCGCGGCCCTGGTCGCGGAACCCCTCGGCGATCCGGGTGGCGACGAACGCCGCCTTCAACCGCACCAGCGGTGGCTCGTCGGAGGTGGCGACGACGACGACGGTGTTCGCCATCCCCTCCGGGCCGAGGTCCTCCTCGAGGAACTCCCGGACCTCGCGGCCGCGCTCACCGATCAGCCCGATCACGCGCACGTCGGCGTCGGTGCCCCGGGTGATCTGGCTCATCAGCGTCGACTTGCCGACGCCGGACCCGGCGAAGATGCCCAGCCGCTGCCCGCGGCCGACCGGGACGAGGGTGTCCAGGGCCCGGACGCCGGTGGCGAGCTGCCGGCTCACCCGCGCCCGGGTCAGCGCGTTGGGCGTCTGGCTGGTGAGGTCGACGTACCGGATCGCGTTGCCCAGTGGCGGGCCGCCGTCCATGGGCCGGCCGAGCCCGTCGAGCACCCGGCCGAGCAGCGCCTCACCTACCGGCACCTGCAGGGGCATGCCGGTGGCCCGCACCCGGGCGCCGGAGCGGACCCCGGAGAGGTCGCCCAGCGGCATGCAGGTCAGCCGGTCCCGCTGCACGGCGACCACCTCGGCCAGCAGCGGCTGGGGGCCGGTGCGGACCTCGACCAGGTCGCCGACGGCGGCCGAGACGCCCTCGACGCTGAGGGTGAGCCCCATCGCGCCGGTGACGATGCCGGTCAGCTGGGGACGGGCGGCGGCGCGCGCTCGGTCGATGAGGTCGTTGCTGTCCAGGGCGTCGACGGCGGTCCTCACGAGCGGAGCACCTCGCGGACGCGGTCCAGCGCCGCACTCAGCTGGGCGTCGACCCGCTGGGTGCCGGCCTCGGCCACGGCGCCGGCCCGCTCGACGGCGTCGTCACCGCGGACGGTGACCGACGCGGGCAGCTGGGCCAGCGCCTCGGCCGGGACCTCGGCGAGGTCGTCGGGGTGCAGCCGGACGACGACCGGCACGTCGTCGGGGCACAGGGTCATGGCCCGGCGCAACGCGTCCAGGCCGGGCTCGGCGGCCACGGCCAGTTCTCGGCCGAACAGGTCGCCGACCAGGATGACGACGGCGTCCAGGATGCTGTCCCGCAGCTCGTCGACCACCGGGGCGGCGGTGCCGTCCAGGCGCTCGACGGCGGCGCCCATGGCCGCGGTGGCCGAGGCCAGCCGACGCTCCCAGCGGGCCTGCACCTCGGCGAGCCGCTCCTCGGCGGCCTGCTCGGCCGCGCGGACGACCTGCTCGGCGGCGAGCACGCCCTCGGCGTGGCCGGCCGCCCAGCCCTCCCGGCGGGCCTCCGCCCGCAGTCGGGCCAGCTGCTCGGCGTAGACCTCGCCCAGCCGGAGCCCGACCCGGGTGGTGGCGGCCTGGTCGCTGTGCGCCGCCGTCGGGTGCGCCGTCCCGGGGTCGACCGGAGCGGCGGGGGGGACGACGGAGGGCGCCCGGGGCGCCCGAGGTGGGGGGACCGGTGCAGCCGGGGCTGGTGCAACGGCGTCCTGCGCGGCGGGGCGCACCGCCGACGGCCGTCCCCACACCGGCGCACCCTGGGGCACGCGCTGGTAGGGGACGGCGCCGGCCGCCGGCGCCCCGCGCAGCAGCAACGTCTCCCGTCCGCTGCCGTCAGGCGACGAAGTCATCCTCACCGCCCCGCGAGATGGTCAGTGCGCCCTGCTCCTCGAGGGTGCGGATGACCGCCACGATCTTGGCCTGGGCCTCCTCGACCGTCCGGGTGCGGACCGGGCCGAGCAGCTCGATCTCCTCGAGCAGGTTCTCCCCGGCACGCTCGGAGAGGTTGCGGACCACCTTGTCCCGGACGTCCTGCTTGACGCCCTTGAGCGCGGTGGCCAGGTCGTTGGCCTCGACGTCGCGCAGCACCAGCTGCAGCGACCGGTCGTCGATGGTGACGATGTCCTCGAAGACGAACATCTGCGAGCGGATCCGCTCGGCCAGCTCCGGGTCGCTGTTCTCCAGCCACTCCAGGATCGAGCGCTCGGTGGGCCGCGAGGAGCGGTTGATGATCTCCACCAGCGTCTCCACGCCACCGACCGTGGCCATGTCCTGGTAGGCCAGCAGCGACCCCATCCGGCGGCCGAGCTCCTCCTCGACCATCCGGACCATCTCCGGGGCGGTGCGGTCCATCAGCGCGATGCGGTAGGCGACGTCGGCCTGCTGGTCCGGCGGGAAGCCCGAGAGCACCTCGGCCGACTGCGGTGCGGGCAGGTGCGCCAGCACCAGGGCGACCACCTGCGGGTGCTCGTCCTTGAGGAAGGTGACCAGCTGCCGGACGTCGCTGTTGCGCAGCGAGGCGAAGGGCAGCTCGGTGTAGACGACGTTGAGCCGGGAGAGGATGCCGTCGGCCTTCTCCTCGCCCAGCCCGGCGGCGAGCACCTCGCGGGCGAACTCGATGCCGCCGGTGCCGACGAAGCGGCGGGCCTGCATGAGGGTGTGGAACTCCCCGAGCACGTCGTCGACGTCGGTGCCGCTGACCCGCTGCAGGCCCATGAGCTCGCCGGTCAGCTTCTCGACCTCGGAGGGGCGCATCTGGGCGAGCACGGCCCCGGCCTCCTCCTTGGTCAGCTGGGCCAGGAACACCGCGGCCTTGCGCAGCCCCGGCAGCTCCTTGCGGGGCTTGGCGAGCTGGGCGGGCGACGTCGTCGCCGGTACCCCGACGAGCTGTTCGACGCTGGCGATGCTCACTGCTCAGCTCCCTTCGCGATGCTCACGGCAGTCCTCTTGTCCCTGGACGCCACCGGCGTCCACCCCCTGCATCGGCAGTCCGGGGCCCCACCCGGCAGGGCTCCCGGGAGTGTCCGGGCCCCGCCGGGGGAGGCCCCGGACCGTGTGCTCACTTGGCGTCGGCGAACCAGCCGCGCAGCATCGTGGCGACCTCGTCGGGACGGTCGCTGACCATCTCCGAGATCTCGCCCCGCACGCGCTCACGCTGCTGGGCCTCGATCAGCGCCGCCCGGTCGTCGAGGGCCGCGTCCCGGACGCTCTCGACCTGGATGCGCTCGTCGACCTCGTCGTCCTCGTACTCCTCGTACTCCTCGCGGTTGCGCCGCGAGCGCAGCCACACGATGAGCACCAGCAGGGCGATGCCGAGGGCGATGCCACCGGTCTTGATCATCGACCACATCTGGGCGGTCTTCTCCGCCTCCTGGGCGGCCGCCAGGTCGGCGGCAGCCTGCTCGGCGGCGGTCTGGTCGAAGGCCATCGCGGCGACCGTGATGGCGTCACCGCGGGCGACGTCGAGGCCGACCGCGTTGCCGATCAGGTCCTGGACCTGCGCCTGGTTCAGCGCGCCGGCCGCGGCCTGGTCCATCACCACGGAGACGGTCAGCCGCTCGACGGCACCGGGCGCCCCGGCGACCGTCTCCACGGTCTTGTCCACGGCGTTGTTCCGGGTGGCGGTCTCCTTGTCGTACGCGGACTCGCCGTTGCCGTTGACCCCGAGGTCCTCGGCGCCCAGCACCCCGCCGACGGCTGCGCCGGCGCCGGTGTAGCTCTCGACGGTGGTGCTCTCCGACAGCGCCGGGGTGTCGGCGTTGTAGTCGTAGCTCTCGATCGTGGTGTCCCGCTTGGAGAAGTCCAGGTCGGCACGGACGGAGACGACGGCGTTGCCCGGGCCCGCGACCCGGTCGAGGATCTGCTGGGCGTTGGCCGCCAGCCGCCCCTCGAACTCCTGCTCCATCTGCGACTGGGCGTCCCCGGCGGCGGAGGAGGCGCCCTCCCCGGCGGCGGAGAGGACCGCGCCGGTGGAGTCGGCGACCGTGACGTCGGCCGGGTCCATCTTCTCGATGCTGGAGGAGACCAGGTGGGTGACCGCCTGCACCTGCTCGCCGGCGAGGCTGGTGCCGGGGGCGAGGTCCAGCAGGACCGAGGCGGTCGGCTTGCCCTCCTCGGTGGCGAAGACGTCGTCCTTGGGCAGCGCGACGTGCACCACTGCGGACCGGACGCCGTCCAGCGCCTTGAGGGTGGTGGCGAGCTCCCCCTCCAGCGCACGCTGGTAGGAGACCTGCTGCTGGAACTCGCTGGTGGTGATGCCCTGCTCGTCGAGCAGGGAGTAGCCGGTCTCGTCGCCGGCCGGCAGGCCCTGGCCGCTCATCGCCAGACGCAGGTCGTAGACGGCGTCCTTGGCCACCATGATCGTCTGGCCGCCGTCGGTGAGCTCGTAGGCGACGCCCTGGGCGTTGAGCTCCTCCACGATCGCCGAGGCGTCGGTGGAGGCCAGGTTGCTGAACAGCGGCGACAGCGTGGGCGCGGTGACCCACCGGGTGAAGAAGAAGCCGCCGAGCAGCAGCCCGGCCAGGAGCAGACCGATGACGATCTTCTGGCCGGCGCTGATCGTGGCCAGCAGCGTGCGGACCCGCTCGAGCGGGCCGTTGAGCGCGGCGGGCATCAGATCTGCATCCGCATGATCTCGGTGAACGCCGCGACCGCGGAGTTCTTCAGGGTCACCACGGTGTCAGTGGCCAGCCGGGCCTCGGTGCTGGCGATCGTGTAGTCGTGCGCGTCCTGCAGGTCGCCGGTGGCGGCCTGCAGCGCGAGGGCGTCCGCCTTGCCCTGCACGGCGTTCAGCGAGTCGATCGAGCCGCTGAGGACGGCGGCGAAGCCACCGTCGCCGGAGACCGACCGGGGTGCGGCGGCCGAGGCGGCACCGGAGACCCCGGTGACGTCGGTGATCCCGGGCATCCCGATGGAGATGCCGGCGATGGGTGAGGTCATGGTCAGCCCTTCCCGAGCTGGAGGGCCTGCTGGTAGGCCTCGGTGGCGCTCCTGATGGTGGCCAGGTTGGCCTGGTAGCCGCGCTGGGCCATGAGCAGCTGGGTCATCTGGTCGCCGAGGTCGATGTCCGGGTAGCGGACGTAGCCCTCGTCGTCGGCCAGGGGGTTGGTCGGCTCGTAGACCAGCCGGCCCTCGGCGCTGCCGAGCTCGGTGCCGGCGACGCGCACGCCGCCCTGGCCGGAGCCGTACTGGACCGCCTCGGCGACGATCATGCGTTCCCGGAAGGCGTCCTCGCCCGGGGCGTTGACCGTGTTGATGTTGGCCATGTTGTCCGCGACGGCGTCCATCCACTTGCGGTGGACGAACAGCGACGAGCCGCCGATGCGCAGCGTGTCGAAGACCGCCATCACTGGGTCCGCAGGGCGGAGCGCAGCAGGGCGTACTTGCCGTCCAGGGCGCTGATCGACAGCTGGTAGCGCAGCCCGGTCTCGGTCGCCATGACCGTCTCGGTGTCCAGGTTGACGTTGTTGCCGTCGGTCCGGGTCGGGTCCATCGAGCGGGTGACGGTGCGCTGGCCGCCCGCCGGGACCTGACCGTTGACGATCTCGGCCTGCAGGGTGGACTCGAAGTCGACCCGGCCGGCGAGGAAGCCCGGCGTCTGGATGTTGGCGATGTTGTCGGCGGTCACCCGCTGGCGCTGCTGCAGCCCGGTGAGGGATGCGTGCAGCGCCGTCATGGTCGAGTCGGTGATCACCGGACGCCCAGCAGGGAGCGACGGAGCACGAGGTACCTCCGGGTACGGCGAGTTGCGCGCACAGGCGATGCCTGCGAGCGAAGGGGCCGCCGATCCGTGGCGAGGTGGTGCATTCCGTGCACTTCTGTCATCGGCAGTCAGCGCCGCGATGATGACCATGTGCACTCGATCGAGCGCACGAGGTGACAGAACGCGAACGTCCCCCGGGGCCGAAGTCGCGACTTCGGTCCCGGGGGACGGGGAGTGCGGTGGTGCTTTGTGGCTAGAGCACCCGGTCGATGAAGGAGGCGACCGGCCGGGTCGGTGCGTAGGACATCCGGGCGGCGACGTCCCGCTGCTTCTGCGACTGGGTGATCCGCTCGACCAGTGCCTCGGCGACCGCCAGCTGGTGCTGCAGCAGCCGGGCGGCGCGCTCGCGCAGGTCGTCGGGCAGCGGGCCCAGGTTGCTCGGCGGGATCCAGTCGGTCGACCGTCGTCCCCAGGCCGCGATCTCCTCGGCCCGGCCGCGGGCGAGGGTCTCCTCGGCCTGGTAGACGTCGCCCTCGAGCGCGTCGAGCACCGCCGGCCAGTTCCGGGCCTCGCCGACCAGCGCGGGGACGTCCCCGACCCGGTTGCGCCCGGCGGCCGGGCCGCCGGTCATGCGGGAGCCGCTGCGAGGGAGGCCGCGGCCTCCCGCCACGCGTCGCGCAACGGCTCGACGATCTTGCGGCAGTCGGCGACCCGGCGGAGGTCGCCCTTCACGATCGCGGAGCCGAGCTCGGTGATCAGCCAGTTGTAGAGGGCGGCCAGCCGGGGAGCGCCCTCCCAGGCGTCGACCTGCAGGCTCTCCAGCAGACCGAAGACGACGTCCTGGGCGTGCTGCAGCTGCTCGGTCGCCGCCTCGCGGTCGCCGGCGGTCAGGGCGGTGTGGCCGCGCTCCAGGTCCAGGGCGAGTCGGTCGTACAGCATCACCAGCAGTCGCTGCGGGGAAGCGGTCGTGACCGTGTCACCCAGGTAGCGGGCGCGGAGGGAAGCGGTGCTCATCGGTTCGGGGCTCCAGGGGAAGACGCGGCGGCGGGTCGGGACTACTTGGAGGAGGACCAGGAGGGCAGCCCGGCGATCTGTGAACTGAGCCAGGCCGCCTGGTTCTGCATCGAGCTCAGTGCGGTCTCCATCGCGGTGAACTGTCGGGTCAGCGTGGTCTTGCGCATCTCGAGCCGGATGTCCCAGGCGGCGATCCGGTCCTCGAGGTCCTTGGCGAGGGAGTCCCCGCTCTTGGCGAGCAGCACCAGCGACCCGGTGGTGCTGTCGCTGGCGCCCTTGGCCAGCACCTCCAGCTGTGCGGCGAAGCCGACCGGGGAGGTGACGTCGTCGGCGTTGCCGCTGATCCCGTCGGTGCCGGCGCTGACGATCTTCTTCTCGCTGAGCAGCGCCTGCGTCGCGGCCGGGTCGCTGCTCAGTGCCTTGGTGAAGACCGCCTTGTCGAAGGTGAGCTGGCCGTCGCGGGTCAGCTCGATGCCGACCGTCGACGCCGACTTCCCGCCGACGGCGCTGGAGACGACGCTGAGGATCTGGGTCGACAGGCCGCGCAGCGTGCTGTCGCCCTTGAGGATCGCCGAGGTGCTCTCCGCGTCGGTGTAGGAGGAGACCGCGGAGAGCAGGGAGTTGGCCGCATCGACGAGGCTCTGCACCTTGGTGGCCGTCGCATCCGGGTCCTTGGCCACCGTCACGGTGGCTGCGGCGTCCTTCTTGCTGACCGTGAACGTGCTCCCGGGGAGCACGTCGGTGAAGGTGTTCGTCGACGAGGTCACGTCGTAGCCCGCGGTCGCGTCCCCGACCCGGAGCTTGGCGTCGGCGCCGGTGGTGAGCGCCGTGACGGCGACGTCCCCGGTCACGGTGAAGGTCCCGGCCGCACCCGAGGTCTTGGAGGTGAGCTGGAGCCGGACGCCGGCGCCGGTGTCGACGGCCACGGCGGTGACGCCCGCGGTGGAGGCGTTGATGGCCTTGACGGCGTCGTTGACCGTCTGGCCGGCGGTCAGCGTGACGCCGACCCCGGCGATGGTCAGGGTGGTCGGGCCGGTCGGGTTCAACGCGGTGTCGGCGGTGGCCCAGCTGCCGGTGCTGTAGACGGAGTGGGTCGCCGCCAGGCTCGTGACGGTGAAGCTCAGCGACCCGGTGGCCGCGCCGGTGGAGGCGGTCGCGGTCACGGAGGGGTCCGAGCTGCTCGCCTTGGTCGAGGTCCAGGCGGTGGCGTCGGTGAGCGCGGCTGCGGCGGTGCGCAGGGCGTCGAACCGGGTGTTGACCGCGCGGTAGGCGGCGGCGTCGGACTGGGTGGCGGACAGCTGCTGCCTGAGCAGCGTCTGCGGGTTCGCCTCCACCTTCATCAGCTCGCTGATCATCGTCTTGTAGTCGATGCCCGAGATGAGGCCCGTGCTCACGCTCATGCCCGCCATGCCGGTACCTCCGTGGTTCGGGGATCAGGGGTGGAACGCCAGTGAGGGGGGAGGCCCGAGGGCCTCCCCCCTCACCGGGTGTTCAGGTGGTGCGGGTGGATCAGCCCAGCAGCTTCAGGATGCCCTGGGGCGCCTGGTTGGCCTGGGCCAGCATCGCGGTGCCGGCCTGGGTCAGGATCTGCGTGCGGGTGAAGTTGGTCATCTCCTGAGCCATGTCCGTGTCGCGGATCCGGCTCTCCGACGCCGACAGGTTCTCGACGGCGACGTTGAGGTTGTTGACCGTGTGCTCGAACCGGTTCTGGATGGCACCCAGGTCGGCGCGAGTGGTGGAGACCGACTTGATGGCCTCGTCGATCTTGCCGATCGCCTCGGAGGCGCCCGAGGCGACGGTGAAGGACACCGTCGCGTCGGCCAGGTCCTGGGCGGTCGGGGTGGCGCCGGGGTCGGTGCCGGTGAAGGTGACGCCGGTGCCGCCGTCGGCCACGGTCACCGCGCCGGTGCCGAAGGTGGCGTCGGCGGCGGTCTGCAGCCGGGCCAGGGACTGGGCCGCGGACTCGGCGGCGTCGTACTTGACCGAGGCCAGGTCCAGGCTCTTGCCGCCGTAGGAGATCGACCCGTTGAGGGCGTCGAAGTCCGCGGTGGTCAGCGCAGCGGTGGCCGTGAGGGTGGCCACCGATGCCTGGTTGGCAGCGGCGGCGGTCGTGGTCGAGCCGGCGGTGCCACCGGTGCTGGCCGCCGACACGTCGACACCGTCGACGCCCAGACCCTGGGCGCCCATGGCGGTGCCGATGCTGACGCCGATGGTCTCCCCGGCGTTGGCACCCACCTGGAAGGTGGTGTTGTACTTGCCGTCCAGCAGCTGCTTGCCGTTGAAGTTCGTCGTGGACGCGATGCGGTCCAGCTCGGACTTGAGCTGGCCGATCTCGGACTGGATGTTCTTCTTGGCGTCGCCGTTCAGCGAGCCCTCGTTGGAGGCCTGGACGGACAGGTCGCGCATGCGCTGCAGGATCTTGTGCGTCTCGGTGAGCGCACCTTCAGCGGTCTGCACGACCGAGATGCCGTCCTGGGTGTTGCGGACGGCCATCTTGAGGCCGCCGATCTGCGAGCGGAGGCCCTCGGAGATGGCCAGGCCCGCTGCGTCGTCGGCGGCGCGGTTGATGCGGAAGCCGGAGGAGAGCTTCTCCAGCGACTTGCTCATCTGACTGTCGGTGACCGACAGGTTGCGGTACGAGTTCATCGCCGCGATGTTGTTGTTGACGCTCAGACCCATGGTGTTCCTCCGTGGAAGTGGGTTTCAGGGAATCCGCTGCATCCGTGCTGCGGGGTGTTGCAGTGCCAGGATCGGCGGGTGCGGGGCCGGTCTTGACCTGAAACCGGGAGGAACTTCCGGAGGGCCCGAGTCGGGCCCGTCGTGCTGCCGAACGGCCCGGGCAGCAGTGAGGGGGGAGGCAGGGCCTCCCCCCTCACCGGGTGCTGCTCAGGTCACGCGGGTGGATCAGCCCAGCAGGCGCAGGATGCCCTGGGGCGCCTGGTTGGCCTGGGCCAGCATCGCGGTGCCGGCCTGGGTCAGGATCTGCGTGCGGGTGAAGTTGGTCATCTCCGACGCCATGTCCGTGTCGCGGATCCGGCTCTCCGACGCGGTCAGGTTCTCGACGGCGACGTTGAGGTTGTTGACCGTGTGCTCGAACCGGTTCTGGATGGCACCCAGGTCGGCGCGGGTCGTGGAGACCGTCTTGATGGCCTCGTCGATCTTGCCGATCGCCACGGAGGCGCCCGAGGCAACGGTGAAGGACACCGTCGCGTCGGCCAGCTGCTGGGCGGTCGGGGTGGCGCCGGGGGCGACGCCGGTGAAGGTGACACCGGTGCCGCCGTCGGCCACGTCCACCGCGCCGGTGCCGAAGGTGCTGTCCGCGGCAGCCTGCAGGCGAGCGAGCGACTGGACCTCGGTCTCGGCGGCGTCGTACTTGACCGAGGCCAGGTCCAGGCTCTTGCCGTTGTAGGAGATCGAGCCGTTGAGGGCGTCGAAGTCCGCGGTGGTGAGCGCAGCGGTGGCGGTGAGGGTGGCCACCGATGCCTGGCTGGCCGCAGCAGCGGTCGTGGTGGAGCCCGCGGTGCCGCCGGTGGCAGGCGCCGAGACGTCCACGCCGTCGACGCCCAGGCCCTGGGCACCCATGTTGGTGCTGATGCTGACGCCGATGGTCTCCCCGGCGTTGGCACCGACCTGGAAGCTGGTGTTGTACTTGCCGTCCAGCAGGCTCTTGCCGTTGAAGCTCGTCGTGGACGCGATCCGGTCCAGCTCGCTCTTGAGCTGGCCCACCTCGGACTGGATGTTCTTCTTGGCGTCCGCGTTGAGCGAGCCCTCGTTGGAGGCCTGGACGGACAGGTCACGCATGCGCTGCAGGATCTTGTGCGTCTCGGTGAGCGCACCTTCAGCGGTCTGCACGACCGAGATGCCGTCCTGGGTGTTGCGGACGGCGACCTTCACGCCACCGATCTGCGAGCGGAGGCCCTCGGAGATGGCCAGACCGGCAGCGTCGTCGGCGGCGCGGTTGATGCGGAAGCCGGAGGAGAGCTTCTCCAGCGACTTGCTCATCTGGCTGTCGGTGACCGACAGGTTGCGGTACGAGTTCAGCGCCGCGATGTTGTTGTTCACGGTCAGACCCATGAGGGGTTCCTCCTTGGAAGGGGTGACCGCGGCATCCGTGCCGCGGTCGTCGTACCCCTGTCAACGGAGTGGCCCGGCGGGTCCTTGAGGGCCTTCCGGCGATGTCCCCCGAACGGGTGGGTCACCCGTTCAGCGCAGCAGTTGCAGCACCCCACGCGGCGACTGGTTCGCCTGGGCCGCCATCGCCGTGCCGGCCTGGGTGAGGATCGACGCCCGGCTCATCGTGGTCGTCTCCGCGGCGATGTCGGCGTCCCGGATCCGGCTCTCCGAGGCCGTGGTGTTGTCCAGCGCCACCCCGACCTTGGCGATGTTGTGCTCGAACCGGTTCTGCACGGCGCCCAGGTCAGCGCGGGCCGTGGAGACCTGCCCGATCGCGGCGTCGATCGCCGCCAGCGCCGTGGACGGTCCGGTGGGAGAGGTGACGTCCACGCCGGCGACGCCCAGGCCGGCGGCGTCCATCGCCGGCCCGAAGCCGACGGTGATCGTGTGCCCCGCGTCCGCGCCCACCTGGAAGATCCCGCGGTAGCTGCCGTCCAGGAGCTCCTGGCCGTTGAAGGACGTCGTCCCCGCGATCCGGTCGAGCTCGGCCCGCAGCTGCCCCATCTCGGTCTGCACGTTCGCCCGGGCGGCGTCGTCCAGGCCACCGGTGTTCGCCGCCTGGACGGCGAGGTCCCGCATCCGGTGCAGCAGTGAATGGGCCTCGGTGAGCGCGCCCTCGGCGGTCTGCAGCACCGAGATGCCGTCCTGGCTGTTGCGCAGCGCGACCCTGAGCCCGCCGATCTGGGTGCGCAGGCCCTCGGCGATCCCCAGGCTGGCAGCGTCGTCGGCGGCGCGGTTGATCCGCGAGCCGGAGGAGAGCCGCTGGATCGACGTGGTCAGTTGCCGGTCGGCGACGCCGAGTGTCCGGGCGGAGTTCAGCCCGGCGATGTTGCTGTTGACGACCAGGCTCATGCGGACCCTCCGTGGACCGGGAACGAGAAGGAACCGCCGCAGCCGTGCGGCGGGATCGATCTCTTCTACGGTCCGGCGGGTCGGGTCTCAACCCGAACGGGTGAGGTCCGCGGTGCGGATGTGACTCAGGTGGCTCAGGCGGGCAGGGCGGCCGCGCCGCGTTCGGGGACCACCCAGTCGTGCCGGGCCCGGCCGCGCGGCTGGGGTACCGGGAACGGGGGAGGGGTCGTCGTGGCCCGGCCGGCGGTCTGCCGGGCGGCGACCCGCTCGACGTAGGCGCGCTGCTGGTTGCGGGCGCGCACCCCACCGTCGGCGGCGACGGCGGTGCCGTCCCACACCTCGCTCATCGCGGCGTGCAGCAGGGTGAGTGCCCGGGCCCGCATCTGCGAGACGCGGGAGAGGGTGACGCCGAGGGAGTCGGCGATGTCGGTGAGCGACTCGTCGCCGAAGAAGTTCCGCTCCACCACCTCGTCGAGCCGGTCGGGGAGGGCGCGGATCGCCTCGTGCAGGTGCCGGGCTCGTTCGCCGCGCAGCAGTGCGCGCTCCGGGGAGTCGCCGGTGTCGGGCAGGTCCAGGGACCCGCCCTCGGTGCCGGTCTCGGCGTCCATGCTGACCATCACGGCGCGGTGCACGTCGATCTGCAGCGAGTCCAGCTCCGAGCGCCGGACGCCCAGGCTGGTGGCCAGCTCCTCCTTCGTCGGCGGCCGGCCCAGGCTGATCGTCAGGGCGTCGGTCGCCGCGTCCGTGCGTCGCGCTGCGGCCCGGACCGAGCGGCTGGCCCAGTCGCCGGAGCGCAGCTCGTCCAGGACGGCGCCCTGCAGGCGCGGCAGTGCATAGGTGGCGAAGGTGGCACCGGCGGCCGGGTCGAAGCGGCGGGCGACCTCGACCAGCGCGACGCTGGCACAGGAGAGCAGGTCGTCCCGGCTGACGTGGCTGGGCAGGGAGATGCGAGAGGCCACCGCGTTCACCGCGAACTGGGCCAGCGGCAGATGGGTGGTCACCATCGCGTCGACGTCGGCGGGGCGGCGCTCACTCACGGCGGGGCGGGCTGCGGTCACGTCCCCCTTCTCGGCTGACCGTGCACCGCGTGGCACCGCCATCGACACATTTCCCGCCGGCCTTGAGCCATCTCGGCTTGACCGGGCCCGGCCGGGTGCCGAAGTGGAGATCGACAGCGCCCGCCGGTCCCGGTGGGCGCCGGCCTGCACGACGGGCCGCACACGATGACGGAAAGGCGGCCGGCATGGACCACCAGCACCTGTCGACGTTGCTCTGGCGAGAGCAGGAACTGCTGGACCTCCTGCTCTTCAAGGCGGAGGAGAAGCAGTACCTGATCGTCACCGGCAAGAGCCGATGGCTGGCCCGGATCGCCCACGAGATCGAGGTGGTCCTGGAGCAGTTGCGGACCCTCGAGATCGAGCGGGCGGCGGCCACCGAGCAGATCGCCGGCCGACTGGGCCTGGAGGTCAACCCGTCGCTGCGCCAGCTCGCCGACTCGGCCCCCGCCCCGTGGGACGACCTCTACGCCAAGCACCACGAGGCGCTCCTGCTCATGGTGGCCGAGCTGCGCGGGCTCTCCGACGCCAACAAGGAGCTCATCGAGAGCGGCCTGGCCGTCATCAACGACGCGCTGGCGACCAGCCAGCCGCCCACCGCAGCCGGCACGTACACCCAGACCGGCCGGGCTGCCGGCAACGCCTACCGCTCGGTCACGCTGGACGGTGCGCTGTGAGCTCCTTCAGTGGCCTGAACACGGCGACGACGGCCCTGTGGGCGCAGCAGCGCGGGCTGGACGTCACCGGGCAGAACATCGCCAACGTCAACACCGCGGGGTACTCGCGGCAGCGGGCAGAGCTGCAGTCGATCGGTGGCAACGCCGTCCCGGCGATGTACGCGATCAGCAACCGGGTCGGCCAGGGTGTCGACGCCGACAAGGTGATCCGCATCCGGGACGCCTTCCTCGAGGGCCGGGCCCAGATCGAGTCCGCCTCGACCGCCCGGATGACCGCCCAGGACGCCACCCTCGCCCAGATCGAGCAGGCGTTCCGCGAACCCGGCGAGACCGGCATCCAGGCCAAGCTCACCGCCGTCTTCACCGCGTGGGGCGACGTGGCCAACCACCCGACCGAGGACGGCGCCCGGACGGCCGTGCTGCAGAAGACCGCCACGCTCGTCGCGGAGCTGCACACCACGAGCAGCAACCTGGACAAGCAGTGGACCCAGACCCGGGACAGCCTGGACACGCTGGCGCAGGACGTGAACGCCAAGACCCAGTCGATCGCCGACCTGAACCGGGCGATCAAGCGCGCGACCCAGGCCGGCCTGCCGGTCAACGAGCTGGCCGACAAGCGTGACGCCCTGGTGATGGACCTGGCCACCTCGATCGGTGCCACCTCCAGCCCCGGGGACGACGGGCAGGTGAACGTCTCCGTCGCCGGCGCGACGCTGGTCTCCGGCACCGACGCGATCGGGATCAGGGCCGTGGGCACCGCGGTCCCGGCCGAGGCCACGGCGACGGACCCCTCGTTCGTCACCGACCCGGGCGGCACCCGGCTCGCCCTCGGCGGCAAGGCGGGCGGTGCGCTGACGGCGCTGAGCCAGACGATCCCGAAGTACCAGCAGCAGCTGGACGGCGTGGCGCAGCGACTGGCCGACCAGGTCAACGCCGTGCACGCCGGCCCGCCGCTGGCCTACGACAAGAACGGCGCCCCGGGTGGACCGATGTTCGGGTCGGGCACCGTGCCGGCCGAGCCGATCACCGCAGCCAACATCACCCTGCTGATCACCGACCCGGCGAAGCTCGCCGCCGCGTCGTACGCCCCGATCGCCGGGAACGCGTCGGCCGACGCCGGCAACGCCGCGAAGCTCGCCGCCATGGCCAAGTCGGACACCGGCGTGGCCGTCGCCTACCGGCAGCTGATCGTCGACCTCGGGGTCGAGGCGTCGGTGGCCACGAGCAACCTGCAGACCCAGACGGTGGTCGCCGCGCAGGTGGACGCGTCCCGCGAGTCCGTCTCGGGGGTCAACCTCGACGAGGAGATGACGAACATGCTGCGGTTCCAGCACGCCTACTCCGCCGCCGCGCGGATGATCACCACCATCGACGAGACGCTCGACGTGCTGATCAACCGCACCGGCCGAGTGGGGCTGTGACCTGATGCGGATCACCCAGCGCGCGCTCGCCGTCACCGCCCTGCAGGGCCTCAACCGGAACCAGGAGGCCATCGCCAAGCTGCAGGCGCAGCTGACCTCGGGCAAGACGATCAACAAGCCCTCGGACGACCCGACCGGCACGAACGCCGCGATGCAGACCCGCCAGGAGCTCGCCGGTGCCGCGCAGTACGCCCGGAACATCAACGACGGGATCGGCCTGCTCGACGCGACGGACTCCGCCCTGCAGAACATGATCAAGCAGGTGCAGAACGTGCGGGCGCTGACCGTCAAGGGCCTCAACGCCGGCACGCTGTCCGATGCCTCGGCGACGGCGATCTCGACCGAGGTCTCCGGGATCCGAGGGAGCCTGCTCGGGCTGGCCAACAGCACGGTCCAGGGGAAGCCCGTCTTCGGCGGCGTCACCAGTGGCTCGATCGCCTACGACGCCGCCACCGGTGGCTACCAGGGCTTCGGTGGCACCTCCGTGCCGCCGATGCCGGTCATCCCGGTCAACCGACAGGTGTCCGACGCCGACGCGATCCGGGTCGACCTCACCGGGCCGGAGGCCTTCGGGGACCCGGCGACCGGTGACCTCTTCGCGATCGTCCAGGCGATCGCCACCGACGTGGTCGCCGACCCGGCGGCACTCGCCGGGCACCTGGAGGACCTGGACGTCGCGCTGAACCGGATGCTGGCGGCGGTGGCCGACATCGGTACGCGGACCAACCGGATCGAGACGGCGCAGCAGGTGAACAAGGACCTGCAGCTCTCGCTCACCAGCCGGTCGTCGGTGATCGAGAACGTCGACCTGCCGAAGACGATCATGAACCTGCAGATGCAGCAGGTCGGTTACGAGGCCGCGCTGGGGGCCACCGCGAAGGCCATCCAGCCGACTCTGCTGGACTTCCTGCGGTGACACCGCGGCAGGTGGCCCTTTCCTGGGGCCGCCTGCCGAGAAAGCAGGAGCAGGGAGCGCCCACCCGGGTGGGCGCTCCCGGTCCCGCCGACCGGCGGGGCGATGCCACGGACGGCCCACACGAACCCATGGAGGGGTACCCATGCTCACTCTCACCCGCAGCGTCGGCGAGAGCATCCGGATCGGCGAGGACATCGAGGTCTACGTCGTCGAGGTCCGCGGCGGCACCGTGCGACTGGGCTTCAAGGCCCCTCGCGAGGTGACGATCCACCGCGAAGAGGTCTACAAGCAGATCGCCGAGGCCCAGAGCCTGGCCGCCGAGGTGGCCGCCGACGCGCTGGGCGCCTTGTCGGCATTTGCACCAGGACCAGATCAGCCGACTAGCAAGTAATGCCATAGGGTCGCCCGATACGGGCCAATAACAGCTCACCTCAGCCGTCACAGTAGTCACAGGGCGGCGAGTCTCGCCGTCCGAGGCTCCGATCGTGCGCAAGTCTTCCCCCAACGCACCACGGTTACAGGGGGAGACGAACATGGAACTCAGCGCACTCGCATCGGGCCCGGCAGTCGACATCGAGCTGTCCGTCGACCTGCGCGTCGGGCCGTCCGGCGCCGACGACCTGCGTCTGTGTGGTGCCGTCGACGGCTCGCTCGACGAGCCGGTCCCCGCCGCCTGGTCGGAGACGGTCGTGGTGCACGTCCAGCTGCGTCCCCGCCGGTCGGCCACCCGCCGGTGCCTCGCCGCCCTCGCGGAGCTGGCCGCCCGGCACGACTCGGTGGCCTTCGCCCTCACCGGGCTCAGCGGCGACGACCGCGCCGTCCGGGTCACCGTCGGCGTCGAGCTCGGCCCGCGTGAGCTGATCGCGAAGTTCTCCGACCAGGCGCAGGCCGCCTACGCCTTCGTCGACGGGCTCTTCACCGACCTCTACGACTTCATGCCGGTGTACGTCGCCGAGCCGAACGAGGTCGAGCGGGCAGCGGCCGCCGGTGTGCTCGAGGCCGTCGAGACCCCCCGGCCGCGGGCGCCGCGGGTCCCGAGCCCGCGCATCCCCTCGCCGCGCCGTCCCTCTGCGGACAGCGTCCACACCTCCGCTCGCCGCGGGGTGCCCGCCCTCGTCTGAGGCCGGAGGTGGTGGGCCCACGAGGGCCGCGTCCCACCCGCTGCAGCAGCAACACCCCAGGCACGCCCCACCCAGCCCACCTGCACTTCCCCTCAGGAGGACCGGTGTCCCAGGACATGCTCACCACCCAGCTCGCCACCGACCCCGCCCGCACCCGTGAACCGCTGGTCTTCGGTGGGCTCACCGAGGCCGAGGGCTGGGCACTGGCCCCGATCACCCCCCGCGACCGGGTGCACTTCCGCACCGACCGGGAGCTGCCGCTCACCGAGTTCCGGGCCGCCCTGCCGGCCGGGGTCACGGTGACCTACGACGAGGGCGACGGCCTGTACCGGGTCGATGGCGACACCGGGACGGGCGAGGCGCTCGCCGGCCTGATCCGCGCCTGGTGCGCCGCCGAGGGTTACGCCACCGTCGGGCTGCGGCCGGAGGCCGGCGTGCGCCGCCGGGCCCCCCGCGACCTGCCCGCCGCGTTCCTGGACGGCCTGTGCCGGCACTACTGCCGGGTGAGCCTCAAGCGCCTGCAGCGGAACATGAGCACGATCCGGCTGCACCTGCCCGACAACGACGACGTCGACCAGCAGGTCGCCGAGTGGGTGTTGAAGGCGGTCAGCCAGTACGACGAGACCAAGTCCGTCCCCTTCGGGGCCTTCCTGGCCACCCAGCTCTCCAAGTGGGTGCACGACCTGGGCCGCAACGCCTACGGCCGGACCGCCGCCGACACGGAGAACAAGCAGCAGAAGGCGGTCGCCGCCTTCACCGCGGAGAACCAGCGCCGGCCCAGCGAGAAGGAGCTGGCCGCCTACATGGGCCAGAGCGTGGCCACGCTGCGCCGCAACTCCCAGACGGTCGCCACCCTCAACGGCCTGCGCAACCTGCAGTCCCTGGACGGCGGTACCGACACGGTCGAGTTCGTGGTCCCGGACAGCGCCGAGGTGCCCGACGAGATCATGGGCGAGGCCGAGCAGAGCCTGCTGTCGCACGCCCTGACCGCCGCCTGTGCGCCCGACCCGACCGCCCGCCGGGACCAGCGCGCCGCGCAGCCCAACGTGCTGGGCTGGGCGACCTGGTACCTGACCACCTGGGGCGGGCAGACCAAGACCCAGCTGTCGGCCGACCTGGGCACGTCGGTGCGCAACATGAACGTGCACGCCGACCGCGCCGAGAAGGCCCTCAAGGAGCGCCTCACCGAGCTCGGCGGCTGAGCTCCGCCAGACTTCCCGCACGTGCGGCGGCCCGGTGTCCCGGAACTGGCCAGAGCGGGCGGAAAAGGTTGCGATCCGGGTCCATTGGGCCTCTCACCTGCCGATATCCAAGTCGTGACCGCGCCGGAGCCCCCTCGCCACAGTGCGGGGGAAGGTCCTCCAGTCGGGTCCGGAGCCCGTCGTCCGGTGGTGGGGGAGTGAGCGGCCCGCCCGCCGGGGACCCGGCCCAGGCGGTGCTCGTCCCGCACTGGTTGAGCAGCCTGGACCGGCTCGAGGTCGAGCGGGCCGTGCAGGCTGCGCTCGACGGAGGGCCGCTGCACCCGGTGGTCGCCGTCCACCTGGGCGAGGTGCTCACCGAACTGCACGTGGCCGCCGCCCGCGAGGTCGTCTGGCCCGCGCCCACCGCGCGCGTCCGCCGGGCCACCGGCTGGTCGGACGACGTGGTCCCGGTGCGGCTGTCCGCCGTCGAAGTGGCGAGCGTGTTGTCCCTGCCCGGTCTGCCGACCGTGGCCCGAGAAGCCCTGACCGGAGGACGCAGCGCATGACCGGAGCGCTCTTCGGCACCCCGGGCGGTCTCCTCCAGCGACTGAACCGGGCCGAGGTCCGGGTGACCGACGTGCGGGCCGCCGTGGAGCTGCTGGCCGACCGGGGGGTCGACCCGGACCTGGAGCTCGGCGTCCTCGACGGCGCGGGCCGCGGCCCGATGCTGGTGCTGGACGACACCGGTCGCCGCACCCGCGTCCTGCTGGCCGAGCTCGCCGAGCAGATGACCCGGGCCCGGGTGCCCGTGGCGGCCGAGTCGGTCGCCACCGCGCTGGACGCCTGGCTCGCGCGCCGCCCGGTGCCCGACCCGATCGCGCTGGCCGCCGGCATCGCCGTCCTGGACTGGTCCGACGCCCGGCAGACCGCGCTCGGCTGGCGGGTGGTGGTCGCGCGCGACCAGCTGGTCGTGCCCTGGCGGCCGTCCCGCACCGCGTCCGTGCCCCTGGTCCACCAGGCGCGCTCGGCTGCGCTGGGCCGGGCCGCCGTCGTCCGGACCGCGCTGCGGGTCGAGGGTCCGCTGGCCCTGTGGACCTCGGCCGGCGTGCCCGGCGTGGACACCGCGGTGCTGGTCCGCCCTGAGGAGCTGCTCGTCGAGATGGCCGCGGCCGGGCTGCGGCTGCACGACATGCACGTCGTGGTCACCCCCGGCCGGCCGGTCGCCTGCGCGGACGCCGCCGTGGCGCGCCGGCTGGTGGCCGAGGCGACCGACGCCTGCGCGACCCTGCCGTGGCGGGAGCTCGCCGACCTCGGCTGGGCCTGACCCGCCGCGCCCTCTCCTGCGCCGGTCAGCTCAGGACGCCGTACTCCCAGTGCCACGGCTCCGGGTTCGACCCGCCCGCCTGTGCCCAGTCCGGCTGCAGCCACCCGTAGTGCCCGGCGTTGAGCTGCATCCACGCCGTCTGCGCGGTGCCGGAGCGGTTGATGCCGCCGCACAGGTCGACCGCCAGGGCCCAGCCGTGGTTCGAGGTGCCCGGCACCGCGGTGATCCGCGGCTTCCGGTGGTGGACGTCGACCTGCGCGCCCAGCGAGCGGTAGGAGTCGGTGATGCACAGCGGGGCGCCGAAGGTCTGCGCGTAGGCCGCGGCCATGGCCTGGTAGGCGGCGGCCGCGTCACAGCGCAACCGGTGCCCGCTGCTGCTCGAGCAGAGCTGGTCGGCCGGGATCTGCCCGTTGGCCCAGCCACCCCACGCGCCGGTCGCCGGCCCGGTGGTGCTCCCCGGGGCGGGCAGCGGTGCGCTGCACGTCGCCGGGACGGGGCCGCTGACCGGCAGCGGTGCGGGCGTGGCCGGCGGCACGGTCACCCGGACGGCGGTGCTCAGGTCGGCCAGCTCGCGCACCGCCACCTGCCGGCGGTCGGCGGAGGCGGAGAGCACGCTCGTGCCGCCCAGGTACAGGCCGACGTCGTCCAGGCCGCTGCGCGGGTCGGTGCGGAACACCAGGTCGCCGACCTGGAGCTGCCCGGCCGGTACGGGGGTGCCCTGGGCCCACTGGCCGGGCAGGTCGGCGGGCAGGCCGATGCCGCCCTGCGCCCATGCCGTGGCGGTGAGCCCACCGCAGTCGTAGCCGTCGGGTCCGTGCTGCCCGACCAGGTAGGGCTTGCCGAGCTGGGCGAACGCGGCGCTGACCGCGGCGACGGTCTCGGCGGGGAGCACGGTCAGCGTGCCGCCGGCGGCGTAGGTGGTGGCCACGCCGGGCACCGGCGCACCCGTGGCGTCGCGCAGCGGGGCCAGCCCGGCCGGCAGTGCACCCGGGTCGGTCAGGGCCGCGGCGGGGGGCGGGGTGACCCCGGCCGCGGCCAGCCGTCCCAGGTGGTCCTGCCAGCTGGTCAGCGCGGCGGCGTTGCGGGCCTGCTGGTCGGCAGCGGCGGCGCTGGCCGACAGCGCGGCCCACTGGGCGCTGACGGCCGGGTCGAGCTCGGCGACGATCTCGCGGACCTCGACGAGCACCTCGGCGGCACGGCTGCGCGCCTGGGCCGCGGCCGCGTCGGCCGCGGCGGCGGTGTCGGTGTGCTGCGCCGCGTGCACGGCGGCCAGCGCGGCCCGGGCGACCGAGGCGTCCTGCTGCTCGGTCAGCTGCTCGGCCAGGCCCTGCGCGTGCAGGACGTCGGGCGTCGAGCCGGGGGAGTGCAGGGAGAGCTGCGCCAGCGGCCAGCGCTCGTCCGGGCTGCGCCGGTAGGCGGCGGCGGCATGGGCGCCCACGGCAGCCCGGTCGGCGGCGACGACGGCCAGCGCGGCCGCGCCGGCGTCCCGGGCCTGCTGCGCCTGGGCGGTGAGGCTCTCGGCCTCGGACAGGGCGGCCCGGTGGCGGGCGGCGGCGTCGGCGAGGGTGGCGGCGGTGGCCTCGGCCTGGCTGGCGACGGCGGCCGGTGTGGAGACCTGGCCGGCCTCGGTGGGCGGCTGGGCGGTGACGGCGAGGACGCCGATCAGGGCCAGGGTGGCGCCGCCGACGACGGCCAGGCGGTGCCACCAGCGCTGGACGGCACCGGGCGTGCGGGTGCGCCGCGGTGCGGGACGGCGACTGCCGGGGGCCGGACGCCGGCCGGCCGGGGTACGCGGGGCGGGCTTCCTCCCCGCAGGCTGCCGGACCGGCGCCTTCCGGGTGGCGGGCTTCCTGGCGGGTGGCTTCCGGGTGGACCGGCCGGCGGCGGACTGTGCACGGGGCCGCGGCGCAGGAGCTTGCGCGCGTGGTGCGGGCACCGTCGTCCCCCCAGCTGCGTCGGATCGGCCCGGCCGCCAGGCGGCGTCCGGTGTCCTGATCCCATCGACGTGCCCCCCGGGGTGGTGGAGGTCCCTCACCGGTTCGGGGGGTGCAGCTCACCCCTTCGGGGGGAGACGACGAGGCCCCGCCGTCCAGGTGGACGGCGGGGCCTCAGAACGTGCTGGGTCGATCAGCGGTTGGCGATCTCCACGAAGGAGCGCTCGGCCGGGCCGGTGTAGACCTGCCGCGGTCGGCCGATCTTCGTGGCCGGGTCCTCGATCATCTCCCGCCACTGGGCGATCCAGCCCGGCAGCCGGCCGATGGCGAAGAGCACGGTGAACATCCGGGTCGGGAAGCCCATCGCCCGGTAGATGAGGCCGGTGTAGAAGTCGACGTTCGGGTAGAGCTTGCGCTCGACGAAGTAGTCGTCGGAGAGGGCGATCTCCTCGAGCTGGCGGGCCAGGTCGAGCAGCTCGTTGTTGCCGCCCAGCTTGTCCAGCACCGTGTCGGCGGTCGCCTTCACCAGGGCCGCGCGCGGGTCGTAGTTCTTGTAGACCCGGTGCCCGAAGCCCATCAGCTTGACGCCGGGCTCCTTGTCCTTGACCCGCGTGACGAAGCGGTTGATGTCGCCGCCGTCGGCCTTGATGCCCTCCAGCATCTCCAGCACCGACTGGTTCGCCCCGCCGTGCAGCGGGCCGAACAGCGCGTTGATGCCGGCCGAGACCGAGGCGAACATGTTGGCGTGCGAGCTGCCGACCAGCCGCACCGTGGAGGTGGAGCAGTTCTGCTCGTGGTCGGCGTGCAGGACGAAGAGCATGTCCAGCGCCTTGACCAGCTCCGGGTCGGCCTCGTACGGCTCGGCCGGGAAGCCGAAGGTCATCCGCAGGAAGTTCTCCACCAGGCCCAGCGAGTTGTCCGGGTAGAGGAAGGGCTGCCCGATCGACTTCTTGTACGCGTAGGCGGCGATGGTCGGCAGCTTGGCGAGCAGCCGCACGGTCGACAGCTCGACCTGCTGCTGGTTGAAGGGGTCGAGCGAGTCCTGGTAGAAGGTCGACAGCGCGCTGACCGCCGAGGACAGCACCGGCATCGGGTGCGCGTCGCGCGGGAAGCCGTTGAAGAACCCCTTGAGGTCCTCGTGCAGCAGGGTGTGCCGGCGGATCCGCTGGTCGAACGCCGCCAGCTCGTCGGCCGTCGGCAGCTCGCCGTAGATCAGCAGGTAGGAGACCTCCAGGAAGCTCGCCTTGCCGGCCAGCTGGTCGATCGGGTAACCGCGGTACCGCAGGATCCCCTGGTCACCGTCGATGTAGGTGATCTCCGAGGTGCAGGACGCGGTGTTCACGAACCCGATGTCCAGGGCGACCTGGCCGGTGGTGGCCAACAGCTTGCTCGTGTCGATTCCCTCGGACCCCTCGGTCGCGGGGACGACCCGGAGCGGCAGTTCGCCGCCGGGCCAGCGCAGGGCTACGTCTGGGGTGTTCGCTGTCTCGCTCATCAGGTCTGGACGCTACTCAGTTCTCGTGAGGATGCGACACGGCCCCGCCGCAGAGTTCTGCGACGGGGCCGTGGACATCTCTGGACAGCCGCTCTGCAGGGCCTTACGGGTGGGTCATCGACAGCACGTCGAGGGCGGCGTCCAGCTGCTCCTCGGTGAGCTTCCCCTGCTCCACGTAGCCGCGCTCCACCACGACCTGGCGGATGGTCTTCTGCTCGGCCAGCGACTGCTTGGCGACCTTGGCCGCCTCCTCGTAGCCGATGTACTTGTTCAGCGGCGTGACGATCGAGGGGGAGGACTCGGCGTAGGTGCGGCACTGCTCGACGTTGGCGGTGACGCCGTCGACGCAGCGGTCGGCCAGCAGCCGGCTGACGTTGGCCAGCAGCCGGATCGACTCCAGCACGTTGCGAGCCATCAGCGGCAGCGTCACGTTGAGCTCGAAGACGCCGGTGGTGCCGGCGTAGGTGACGGCGGCGTCGTTGCCGATCACCTGCGCACCCACCTGGATCACCGCCTCGGGGATCACCGGGTTCACCTTGCCCGGCATGATCGAGCTGCCCGGCTGCAGGTCGGGCAGGGCGATCTCACCCAGGCCGGTGCGCGGGCCCGAGCCCATCCAGCGCAGGTCGTTGGCGATCTTGATCAGGCCGACGGCGATCGTCTTGAGCTGACCGGACCCCTCGACCAGGGCGTCCCGCGAGCTCTGCGCCTCGAAGTGGTCACGGGCCTCCGACAGCGGCAGGTCCAGCTCGCCGGCCAGGCGCTCGATGATCGCGGCGGCGAAACCGGGCGGGGTGTTGATGCCGGTGCCGACGGCGGTGCCGCCCAGCGGGAGCTCGCCGATCCGGGGGAGCGAGGCGTGCAGCCGCTCGATGCCGTAGCGGACGGCGGCCGCGTAGCCGCCGAACTCCTGTCCCAGGGTCACCGGGGTGGCGTCCATCAGGTGCGTGCGGCCGCTCTTGACGACCTCGGCGAACTCGGTGGCCTTGCGCTCGAGGGAGCCGGCCAGGTGCTCCAGCGCGGGGACCAGGTCGCGCACGATGGCGCCGGTGGCAGCGACGTGGATGGCGGAGGGGAAGACGTCGTTGGACGACTGCGAGGCGTTGACGTGGTCGTTCGGGTGCACCGGTGAGCCGAGCGCCTCGGTGGCCAGGGTGGCGATGACCTCGTTGGTGTTCATGTTGCTCGACGTGCCCGACCCGGTCTGGAAGACGTCGATCGGGAAGTGCGCGTCCCAGTCACCCCGGGCGACGGTCGCCGCGGCCTCGGTGACGGCGTCGGCGACGTCCTGCGGCAGCACGCCGAGGGAGGCGTTGACCGCGGCGGCAGCACCCTTGATCGCCGCCAGCGCACCGATCAGCTCTCGCTCGATGGGCGTGCCGGAGATCGGGAAGTTCTCCACGGCCCGCTGGGTCTGGGCGCGCCACTTCGCCCACGAGGGGACGCGGACCTCCCCCATGGAGTCGTGCTCGATGCGGTAATCCCCGCCGTCGGTCTCGGTGGCCACGCTGCGCTCCCCGGGTGTGATGTGTGCTGATGGTCCTGCGGGAGCGACCCTAGACACCACGGGCGGGCGCCGCGGCTAGGGTCCGGCGCATGAGCCAGCAGCAGGCCGGGGAGCCCGACCCGGTGCCCGTCGTCCGTGCCTCCGACGCCGAGCGCGATGCGGTGGTGACCCGGCTGCAGGCCGCCCTCGGCGAGGGCCGGATCAGCGTGGACGAGTTCACCCAGCGGGCCGACGTCGCCTACGCCGCGGTGACGACGGCCGACCTCGACCAGTTGCTCACCGACCTCCCCGCGCCGGCGTCGGCCGTCCCGGCGGTCGGGGAGATCGTCGGCGAACGGACGACGGGCACGATCGCCACCGTCTTCGGCGACGTGAAGCTGACCGCGACCACCAGCGTGCCGGAGCGGGCGAGCACCGTCTTCGGCGACGTCCGCATCGACCTCCGCGGCCTGCGGACCTCCGAGGAGGTGGTGGCGCTGCAGCTGGGCACGGTCTTCGGCGACGTCGAGGTCATCGTCAGCGAGGGCGTCGCCGCCGAGATCGAGGGCTGGACCGTCTTCGGTGACCGCAAGACCGAGCTCGCGCCGGTGCCGCGGCTCCCGGGCACCCCGCGGGTCGTCGTCCGGGGCTGGACGGTCTTCGGTGACCTGAAGCTGCGCAGCCTGGCACCGGGGGAGTCGCCCAGCCGGTGGCGGGCCGTCCTGGACCGGCTGGCCGAGCGCCGGTCGGCCCCGCCGCCCGCGAGCTGAGCCGGGGCGGCGCGGGCCGACGGTTCAGGCGTCGTCCTCGCCGAAGGGGACGGCGGAGTACTGGTTGAGCTTCTCCAGCGAGTGCAGGCTCTCGATCGAGCGGATCGTGCCCGAGCGCGAGCGCATCACCAGCGACTGGGTGGTCGCCCCGCCGGCGCGGTACCGCACCCCCCGCAGCAGCTCGCCGTCGGTGATGCCGGTGGCGACGAAGAAGACGTCGCCGCGCACCAGGTCGTCGATCACGAGCACCCGGTCCAGGTCGTGGCCGGCGTCCAGGGCGCGCTGCCGTTCCGCGTCGTCCTTGGGCCACAGCCGGCCCTGCAGCGCGCCGCCCATGCACTTCAGGGCGCAGGCGGTGATGATCCCCTCCGGCGTGCCGCCGATGCCCATCAGCAGGTCGACACCGGTGCCCTCCTGGGCGGCGGCGATCGCCCCGGCGACGTCGCCGTCGGTGATGAACTTGATCCGGGCGCCGGCCTCGCGGACCTCCCGGACCAGGGTCTCGTGCCGCGGCCGGTCCAGGATGCAGACGGTCACGTCGCCCACCGAGCTGCTCTTGGCCTTCGCCACCTTGCGGATGTTGTCCGCCACCGGTGCGGTGATGTCGACGACGTCGGCGGCGGCCGGCCCCGTGGCGATCTTGTCCATGTAGAAGACGGCGGACGGGTCGTACATCGCCCCCCGGTCGGCCACCGCCATCACCGCGATCGCGTTGGGCATGCCCTTGGCCATCAGCGTCGTGCCGTCGATCGGGTCCACCGCGACGTCGTAGTCGTTGCCCCAGCCGTCGCCGACGTGCTCGCCGTTGTAGAGCATCGGGGCCTCGTCCTTCTCGCCCTCCCCGATCACCACGACGCCGCGCATGTGCACCGTGCCGATGAGCGCGCGCATCGCGTCGACCGCGGCGCCGTCGCCACCGTTCTTGTCGCCCCGGCCGACCCAGCGGCCGGCGGCCAGCGCGGCGGCCTCGGTGACCCGGACCAGTTCCAGGGCCAGGTTGCGGTCCGGCGCCGGTCGGTCGGCGCGCAGGGTGGAGGCCGGCCTGGCCTGCAGCGGGCCGTCGGGCAGGGGAAGGGACACAGGACCTCCTGAGAGCCGTCGGGCGACGCTGCCCAGCGGGGTGGTGGAGCGGTGCTGCGATCCTAGGGGCATGCCCGACACCGGCCAGGACGGCGAGCAGCCCCGGCCCGCCCAGCCCTCCGTCACCGCGACCGACACCGCGACCGGCGCGTCTCCCGACGCCGGCGGCCCGGCCCCCGCAGCCTCCCCGGCCCAAGACCGGATGCACCGCTTCACCTCGGCCAACATGATCCGGTCGCTGCTGCCGCTGCTGGTCATCTGCCTGGTGATCGTGGGCGTCACCGCCCTGCGGCAGAACCCCACCGACCCGGTCCGCGACGTCGACCCCGCGAGCGCGCAGCGGGCGGCCGCCGAACGGGCCGACTACGAGCTGCTGGTGCCGACCGACCTCCCCGACGGGTGGCGGTCGACGAGCGTGCGCACCAACGCCGGTTCGGTGCAGGCCGGCGCCCCGGTCACCCTGGAGATCGGCTGGTTCACCCCCAGCGAGGAGTACGCCGGGTACGTGGTCAGCGACGACCCGGGCGCACCTGCGCTCGCCGACGTCCTGGACGGCGCGACCGCCGACGGCACCGAGCAGGTCGACGGACAGACGTGGGAGCGGCTCGACACCCAGCGCGGGGAGACGGCGCTGACCCGGACCGCGGACGGCGCCACCCTGGTGGTCAGCGGTTCGGCGTCGGACGAGGAGCTGGCGACCCTGGCCGGCTCCCTGGAGCCGTACGCCCCCTAGTCCTGCCCGGTGGGGGCGGCGGCGGCCAGGCGCTCGCGGGCCCGGTCGAGCCAGTGCTGGCACAGCTCGGCCAGCTGCTCGCCGCGCTCCCAGAGCGCCAGCGACTCCTCCAGGGTGAGGCCGCCGGCCTCCAGCCGACGCACCACGTCGGCGAGCTCCTCGCGGGCCTGCTCGTAGGTCTGGGTCGGCTCGACGGCCTGCTCGGGCTGTTCGGTCACGGTTCCCCATCCTCCCCGGCGGGTGTGCGGTCGACCCGCACCGGTAGCCGGCCGCCGGCGACCCGCACCTGCAACCGCTCGCCGTCGTCCACCCCGGCGGGGTCGCGGACCAGCGCGCCGTCGGCCCGCTGGACCACCGCGTAGCCGCGCTCCAGCGTCGCCGCGGGGGACAGTGCGGCGACCCGGGCGCGGGCGTGCACGAGGTCGCGTTCGGCGCCCTCCACCCGGTGGGTGAGCGTGCGGGTGGCCCGGGTGCGCAGCGCGCTGACGTCGTCGGCGCGGCCGGCCAGCAGCCGCTGGGGATCGGCGAGCACCGGGCGGCTGCGCACCGACTCCAGCCAGCGTTCCTGCTGCTCCAGTCGGCTGCCCAGCAGGTGCCGGGCCCGGGCGCGCAGGCCCTCGACCAGCTGCGTCTGCTCACCGATCTCCGGGACGACCCGGTGCGCGGCGTCGGTGGGGGTGGCCGCCCGGACGTCGGCCACGTGGTCGACCAGCGTGGTGTCGGTCTCGTGACCGACGGCGGTGACGACGGGCGTGCGGCTGGCCGCGATCGCCCGCACCAGGCCCTCGTCGGAGAACGGCAGCAGGTCCTCGACCGAACCGCCACCGCGGGCGATGACGATGACCTCCACCGTCGGGTCGGCGTCCAGCCGCTGCAGCCCGGCGATCACCGACTCGGCCGCCGTCGGACCCTGGACGGCGCAGTTGTGCATCGCGAAGCGGACCGCCGGCCAGCGTCGCCGGGCGGTGACCAGCACGTCGCGCTCGGCGGCGCTGTCCCGCCCGGTGATCACGCCGACGACGGCCGGGGCGAAGGGCAGCGGACGCTTGCGGGCGACGTCGAACAGGCCCTCGGCCGCCAGCAGCCGGCGGATCCGCTCGATCCGGGCCAGCAGCTCGCCGAGGCCGACCGCCCGGATCTCGGTGGCGCGCAGCGAGAAGGACCCGCGGGCGACGTAGTAGTCGGGGCGGGCGCGGACGATGACCCGGGCGCCCTCGGTGAGCTCCAGGCCCGGCCGGTCGGCGACGTCCCGGTGGCAGGTGACTGGCACCGAGAGGTCCGCGGCGGGGTCGCGCAGGGTGAGGAAGACGGTCGCTGCGTTGCCGCGCCGGGACAGCTGGGCGACCTGCCCTTCGACCCACACCTCACCGAGCCGGCCGATCCACTCGGCCACCTTGCGCGCCACGGTGCGGACCGGCCAGGGCGACTCGGGGGACGACGGGCTGGTCACCCGCCCGAGCCTGCCAGACGGGGGGTCCGCTCCTCCCCGAGCCCGGCGAGCTCGGGACGGGCCCCGGGAGGAGGCCGTCTCAGCCGGGGTAGCCCGGGGCCGAGGGCAGCCCGAAGAACTCCTCCATGGTCGCTGCCCCGGTGCGCTGCATCTCGGTGGCCAGCGGCGCGCCCACGTACCGGACGTGCCACGGCTCGTACTTGAACCCGGTCACGTCCTGGCCGCCCTCGGGGTACCGCACGAGCCAGCCGAACTCGGCGGCGTGGGCGGCCACCCACTGGCCCTCGGCCGTGGTGGCGAAGCAGCTCTCGATGTCGCAGCCGCCGCCACCGACGTCGGCCGCCAGCCCGGTCTGGTGCTCGCTGTGGCCGGGCCGGGCCACCTGGATCTCGGCTCGGTCCTCGCCGAAGCGGCTGACCTGGGCGCTGAACAGCGCCACCTGGTACTCGTAGGGCCGGTAGGCGCTCTGCACGCTCAGGTCCAGGCCCTGGGCCGCGGCGGCGCCGATCATCGCGTCCATCGCCTGCGCCGCCTCCGCGCGCAGCTGGTAGCCGTTCCCGATCGGGACCAGGTCGGCCGGGGCCCAGTCGATCGGGCTGAGCGGGCGGGCCTTGTTGACGACCACCCAGGTGCTGGCCGGGTCGGTGAGCGACTGCTGGGTGCGGTCGAAGGTCGGCGTGGGCGTGGGCGTGGGCGTGGGCGTGGGGCTCGGGGTCACGGCCGACGCAGTGGTGGCGGGGTCGCCGACAGCCGTCGGGGCCGGGTCGTCGTCCGCCCCACCCCGCAGCCAGACGGCCACCCCGACCGCGACGACCAGCACGGTGACCAGCGCGAGCAGCAGGACGAGCCGTCGACGTCCCCCCGTGGCGGTGCCCCTCGTGTGCCCGGTGCCACTCGTGTGCCTGGTGCCCCTCGTGTCCGCGCTGCCCACCGTCTCCGCTGCCTGCCTCGTCCCCTGCCGCCGGCTCAGCCGCGGTCGGCGCTGAGCTTCTCCAGCCGGTTCTGCAGCAGCGTCACGTAGGGCGCGCGGGCGCGGGTGGCCCGCTCGTAGTCGAGCAGGTCGGCCACGGTCTCGGTCGGGTAGGCGCGCAGGTGCCCGCGCAACGCCGGGATGCTGAAGGAGTCGTAGCCCTCGACCGGGCTGACCGGTGCCCCGTCGGCATCCGGCCCGGTCGCGTCGGCCGGCGTGTCGGAGGGGACCAGCGGGTCGCTGGCGGCGCTGTCGGTGACCGCGCTGCCGGGCGTGACGCTCTCCGCCGCCTCCGGTCCGCCGAGGTCGACCAGCTCCTCGGTCGCGTCGTCGAGCGCGGGGACGTCGGGCACCGCGTCGTCGACGATCCGGGTCTGCCCGGGCACCTGCTCGGGGGAGATGTCCTCCAGCGTCGACACCCCGGCCCCGAGGACCTCCGCGGGCGGGGTGCCGGGCACCGCGGGCTCGGCGACGAGCTCGTCGGCGACCGCCGCCTCGATCTCGGCCTCGTCCTCGGCGATGTCCGCGACGGTGTCGGCGGTGAGCTCCTCGAGCACCTCGTCCGGGACGGCGTCGGGCGCCTCCACCGCCACCTCGTCGGCGACCTCGGCAGCCAGTTCGTCGACGACCGCGGTCACCGCGTCGGCCTCCGGGTCGTCCGGCAGCGCGGCGACCTCGGCCGGGGAGAGGTCGGCGACGGTGTCGTCGGAGCTGGCCGCCAGCACGGCCGCCACCTCGTCGGAGAGGTCGTCGGGGTCGACCACCGGCAGGTCGGCGGCGGCGAGGTCGTCGGCCAGCGTGTCGGCGAGCTCCTCGGCCGTGGGGTCGTCGTCGAGGTCCACGACCCGGTCGAAGGCGGAGCCGCGCCCGGCGGAGGCCGGCCGGGGAGCGGGGGCCTCGTCCTCCTCGTCGAAGGTGGCCAGCCCTGGTCCGGCGTCGCCGCGCAGGCTGGTGAGCACCTCGTCGCCGCGGGCCACGAGCCCGGAGTACTGCTGCTGCAGCTGCAGCGAGGTCTGCAGGGCCTGCCCGATCAGCCGGACCGGGAGCCCCGGCAACGTCGTGGGGAGCTTGCGTGCTTCGTCGAGCACGGTGGCGGCCAGTCCGGCTGCCGCGCGGACCACCTCGGGGATCTCTCGAGCCATGGGGCCCAGGGTGCCGCACGTGGCGATCACCGGCAGCCCGACCGCGTGCGGCGTCCCCCGTCCGGGCGCACTCCTGCCGCCCCAGCGTGTCCAGCGCCACCCGTTCCGGGCCGCAGCGGCGGGTCCTGTGCGGTGCGCGCACCTACAGTGGGGGCATGGCTGAACCGCGCGGACGCGTCCTGCTGGCCGACCCCCGGGGGTACTGCGCCGGCGTCGACCGGGCGGTCATCGCCGTCGAACGGGCGCTGGAGATCCACGGCGCCCCGGTCTACGTCCGGAAGCAGATCGTGCACAACAAGCACGTCGTGGCGACCCTCGAGCGCCGGGGTGCGGTGTTCGTGGAGGAGACCGACGAGGTGCCCGAGGGCGCGGTCGTCGTCTTCAGTGCCCACGGCGTCTCCCCGGCGGTCAAGGCCGAGGCGGAGCAGCGGTCACTGCGGACGATCGACGCCACCTGCCCGCTGGTGAGCAAGGTGCACATGGAGGCCAAGCGGTTCGCCAAGGACGACTACGACATCCTGCTGATCGGGCACCGCGGGCACGAAGAGGTCGAGGGCACGATGGGCGAGGCCCCGTCGAACACCCAGCTCGTCGACGGCGCCGAGGACATCGCGAACGTCCAGGTGCGCGACCCGGAGAAGGTCGTCTGGCTGTCCCAGACCACGCTGTCGGTCGACGAGACGCTGGCCACGGTCGACTCGTTGAAGAACCGCTTCCCCGGTCTGCAGAGCCCGCCCAGCGACGACATCTGCTACGCCACGCAGAACCGTCAGCAGGCCGTCAAGCAGATGGCCGCCGAGTGCGACCTGGTGCTGGTGGTCGGTTCGACGAACTCGTCGAACTCGGTCCGGCTGGTCGAGGTGGCCCTGGAGGCCGGCGCACGCGACTCGCACCTGGTCGACTTCGCCTCCGAGGTCGACGAGGCCTGGCTGGAGGGCGTGGGCACGGTCGGGGTCACCAGCGGCGCCTCCGTGCCGGAGATCCTGGTCAGCGAGGTGCTCGACTGGCTGGCGGCTCGCGGGTACGCCGACGTGGAGACGGTCAAGGCCGCCGAGGAGCGACTCGTGTTCGCCCTGCCGCACGAGCTGAAGCCGCGTCGCGAGGCGCTCGCGGTCGAGACCGACTGACGGACCCGCCCTGCGCAGACACCGGGCGGGACGCGAGTGGGCCGGCACCCCATCGGGGTGCCGGCCCTCTCGCGTGTCCGGGTGGCTCAGCGGCGGGCGGCCAGCCGCCCGAGGATGATCACGAGCGCGGCGCCGGTGGCCAGGCCCATGGCCGGGAACCCGCGCACGAGCAGCGTCGCCAGCGTGGGGAGGTTCAGGCTGGCCGACGGCGCCAGGCCGATGTTCAGCAGGGCCACCGCCACGAAGACCAGGGGCGGGGCGACCAGGACGCTCAGCAGGTCGCTCCGTCGGGTGACCAGAGCGGCCCCGATGGTCCCGGCGGTGAGCGCCACCAGCGTGATCGTGCCGAGGCCGAGGCCGATGTAGGAGTCGGCCGCAGCGGCGATCAGGGTGATCAGGAAGACGCCGGCGATCGCGAGGGCGCCGCGGATCCCGGTGCTCTGGGTGCGGCTGCCGTACGCAGAGGAGCCGCTCCGTCCTCCGTCGCGTGCTGCAGCGGAGGGCGCGGGGCGGCGGACCTCGTCGGGGTGGCGGCCGCCGCGACCGGCGGCACGCGGGTCGGGGGCACGACGCTCGGGGGCGCGGCCGGGGGGCGCGCCACCGGCCGCCCGGGGCGACGGGTAGCCGCGGCCTGCGGCTCGGCCGGCGTCGCTGCGTTCTGCACGCACGGCGTCCTCCCGCCTGTCTCGAACTCGGGCATCGACAGTGACCGGAGCGATGGTGCACCTCCTCGTCGGCAGCGGAGGGCCGAGGCCGCCCACTGGTCGGGCCACGGTATCGGCCCTTCCTGAGTGAACGCTGGACCCGACCGGGAGTGGCGGGTCAGAACTCGCCGGTGTCGTCCCACCGAGGTGGCGCATTGTGGGCACGAGGGCCTCACTCGCCCCACGTGTCCCCGGGGCCACCCGAACGGCTGAGGAGGACGTGGCGGTTCGGTGACGATCCCGACACGCGGGGCATGAACGGAGGGGCGTCGGGGGATCGACCACAGGCTGGTCGACGCCGAGGGGTGGTTGCCGGCGGTGCGGGCACCGCGCCCGTCCACGACCCCGTCCAGGAGGACTCGCCTGCATGAGCTCGGTGAGCTTGGTCCCCGAGGTCGCCGCGCGGGACGAGGAGCGGCTGACCGCCCGCGCCGCGTGGGCGGTCCTGCGCAGCTGCCGGGTCAGCGACCTGTGGCGCGCCTCGTGGGCCCGCTTCCGCTACGGCGACGGCTTCTCCCACGCCCGGGCGCTCGGGCTGCAGTTCTCGCTGGCCGCGGTGCCGCTGCTGATCGCCGCGATCGGCCTGAGCAACCTGCTCAAGACGCCATCGCTGCGGTTGCTGGTCGACCGGACGGTGCTGCAGCTCTCGCCCAGGTCCTCCGACCCGATGGTCCGGCGGGTGCTGTCGCCGTGGAGCGACCAGCCGGACGGGATCCCGATCGCCACCGCGCTGGGGCTGATTGCGGCCACGCTCGCCCTGGCGACCGCCATGGGCCAGCTCGAGCGCGGGGCCAACCGCATCTACGGCATCCAGCGGGACCGGCCCACCGTCGAGAAGTACCGCCGCGCGCTGGTGCTGGCCGGCATCGCGGGGGTGCCGCTGCTGGTGGGGTCGGTGCTGGTGACCACGCTCGTGGCCGCAGCCGAGGCGATGGACGACGTGTACGGCATCGAGGAGGAGGTGGTCGTGCTGGTGGTCGGCCCGGTCGCCGTCGGGCTGCTGCTCGCCGCGATCACCCTGATGCTGCGCCGGGCTCCGTACCGTCGCCAGCCCGACTGGTCGTTGCTGGTGCTGGGGAGCACCCTGGCCCTGGGACTGTGGACCGGGCTCACCCTGCTGCTGGCGGGGGCACTGAACCTGATCAGCTACCTGGGCTCGGCCTACGGACCACTGACCGGCGTGATCGCCCTGCTCTTCTGGGCGCAGCTGACCTCGGGTGCGATCTTCCTGGCCTTCGCGGTCTCCGCCGAGCTGGAGCTGACGGCCATCCGGGTGGCGGAGGCCCGCCTCGCGCAGGCCGGTGCTGCGGCCCCCGATCGTCCGCTGCCGGGCGGATCGACGACCACGACCGCGCGCACCTGACCGATCCAGGTCGAGCCCGGCCTCCGGGTCAGCCGGTGGTGCCGTCGCGCTCCTCGAACCCGGGCAGCTCCGGGGACGGCGGCCGCAACGCGCGGACCGTGCCCTCGACCGGTGCCGGGGTGGGCACCGGGGCGGCGGCGACGCCGAGGTCGTCGAACCGGCGGGTGGCCACCAGCACCGAGCGCTCGTAGGAGCCGACCGTCTCGTTGTACCGGGTCAGCGCCGAGCCCAGGGCCGAGCCGAGCCGGGTCAGGTGCCCGGACAGGGTGCTCAGCCGGGCGTGCACGGTGCGCCCGGCCTCGAGCACGGCGGCGGCGTCGTGCGCCAGCCGCTCCTGCCGCCAGGAGTAGGCGACGGTGCGCAGTAGCGCCAGCAGCGTGCTGGGCGTGGCGATGATGACGTCGCGGCCGAAGCCGTGCTCGAGCAGCGCCGGCTCGGCCTCCAGCGCCGTGGTGAGGAAGCCGTCGGAGGGGACGAACAGCACCGTGAAGGGCGCGGCGGTGCCGAAGGCGGTCGGGTACCGGCGGGCGGCGAGGATGTCGACGTGGGCGCGCAGCTGCCGCGCGTGGTCGGCGACCCGCTGGGCACGCACCGCCGGGTCGGTGGCCTGGACCGCCTCGATGTAGCCGGTGAACGGCACCTTCGCGTCGACGATCACCTGCCGGCCGTCGGCCAGGGTGACGACCAGGTCGGGGCGCACGCCGGACCCCTGGTCGGTGGTGCCGGACGGCTGCTCGACGAAGTCGCAGTGCTCCAGCAGCCCGGCCACCTCCACCACCCGGCGCAGCTGCAGCTCGCCCCAGCGCCCACGCACGTGCGGGGTGCGCAGCGCGGTGACCAGGGCGGCGGTCTCCTGGCGCAGCAGGGCGGAGGTCTGGCCGATGGTGCCGACCTGCTCCCGCAGCTCACCGTGGGCGGTGGCCCGGTCGCGCTCGATCCCGGCCAGCAGCCGGTGCAGGTGGTCCAGCGACTCGTGCACCGGCTCGAGGGCCTCCGGCGCCGCACCGGCCCGCCCGCGGACGGCCACCAGCCCGAGGGTGACGGCGGCGGCCAGGAGCGCGCCGATGAGGAGCCCGACGAGCAGGGAGGCGGCGTCCATGCCGGTCAGGTTGCCGGACGGGTCCGACAGTTCCGGTGAACCGGCGGGGCGCGCCGGTCAGACGGCGACGGGGGCGTGCTCGGCCTCGTGGTCGAGCAGCCAGCGCTTCACCGGCGTGCCCCAGCGGAAGCCGCCCAGGCCACCGCCGGTGGACAGCACCCGGTGGCAGGGGACGAACAGCGCCGCGGCGTTGCGCGCGCACGCCCCCGCCGCGGCCCGGACGGCCGACGGGCGGCCGCAGCGCTCGGCGAAGGAGGCGTAGGTGTCCGGCCGGCCCGCGGGGACGGTGCGCAGCACCTCCCAGGCGTCGGTGAGGAACGGGCCCGAGCGCTGGCGCACCGGCACGGCGTCGATCGCGGTCACGTCCCCGGCGGTGAAGGCGGCGACGACGTCGAGCACCGGCAGCTCGTCGGCGTGCTCCACCCAGGTCGGCCGCAGCGAGCGGTGCACGACGGGCAGCAGCTCGCCGACGTCGTCGGTCCAGCCGCTGGCCAGCACGACGTCGGTGCCGTCGGGGTCGGTGGTGACCAGCACGGTGAACGGTCCGGGCGGGGTCGCCACGCAGGCGTAGCGGGCAGGTGCGGTGGTCATGACGGGCTCCGATCGGGAGTGGTGCCGCGGGTGAACAGGGACGGGACGGCCAGCGCCCACAGGTGCATCACGGCGTAGGAGCGCCACGGCCGCCAGCGGGCCGCGGCGTCGGCGTCGGAGCTGCCGAGCGCGGCGAGACTGCGCCGCAGCGCCAGGTCGCCGGGGAGCCAGACGTCGGGGTCGGCCAGCCCGCGCAACCCGACCAGGGCCGCCGTCCACGGGCCGATGCCGGGCAGGGCCAGCAGCTGACTGCGGGCCTCGTCGCGGTCGGCGCCGGGGTCGAGGGGGACGCTGCCGGTGGCCAGCGCTGCGGCCAGGGTGTGCACCGTGCGCCGGCGGGCCCCGGTCAGCCCGACCGCGGACAGGTCGGCGTCGACCAGGGCGTCGGCGCGGGGGAAGGCGTGGGTGAGGTTGCCGACCGGCTCGGCCAGCGGCCGGCCCGCCGCGGTGACCAGGCGGGCGGTGAGCGTCCGGGCGCCGGCCACCGAGACCTGCTGGCCGAGCACCGCGCGGACCGCCAGCTCCTCGGCGTCGGGGGCGGCCGGGACCCGCCGTCCCGGGGCGCCGGTCACCAGCGGGGCGAGCGCCGGGTCGGCGCCGAGCAGCGCGTCGACGGCGGCGGGGTCGGCGTCCAGGTCCAGCAGCCGCCGGCACCGGGAGACGGCCACCCCGAGGTCCCGCAGCTCGGTCAGGCGGAGCCGGGCCAGCACCGCCGGTCCGCCGTCCGGAGCGGGGGAGAGCCGGACGACGGCGGGGCCGTGCGGGAGGTCCAGCACCCGGGAGAACGTCGTCCCGTCCCACTCCTCCAGGCCCGGGGTGGCGTGCGCGCCGAGGAAGAGCAGCACCTCGTCGGCGGCGAAGGGCGCGCGGGCGGCCAGCCGCAGGGTCAGCCAGCCCGGCGTGCCGCCGTCGCTGCGCGGGGTGGCCGGGCGGAGCGCGGAGGGCGTCGTCCCGAACACCGACCGCACCGTGTCGTTGAACTGTCGGATGCTGGCGAAGCCGGCCGCGAACGCGACGTCGGCCATCGGCAGCAGCGTGGTCTCGATCAGCAGCCGGGCGGTCTGGGCGCGCTGCGCACGGGCCAGCGCCAGCGGGCCGACCCCCAGCTCGGTGGTGAGCAGCCGGTGCAGCTGGCGCTCGGAGTAGCCCAGCCGTGCCGCCAGCCCGCCGACCCCGCCGCGCTCGACCTCGCCGTCGGCGATCAGCCGCATCGCCCGGGCGACGACGTCGGCGCGCACGTCCCACTCCGGCGACCCGGGGACGGCGTCCGGGCGGCAGCGGCGGCAGGCGCGGAAGCCGGCCGCCTGGGCCGAGGCCGCGGTGGTGTGGAAGGAGACGTTGTGCTCCAGCGGCGTGCGTGCCGGGCAGGACGGGCGGCAGTAGATCCCGGTCGTGTGCACCGCGGTGACGAACCACCCGTCGAAGCGGGGGTCGCGGCTGGTGACGGCGCGGTAGCAGTGCTCCACGTCGAGCCGTCCCCGTTCCAGCACCTCGGTCATGACACGAGCATGGCACCGTCCGGCCCGGCCGACTGGCGGCTTTCGGACACGACGGTGAGCGGCGGGGACGCCGTCCCGGTCAGCCTGTGGGGTCGCTGATCAGCACGCCGATCCCGTCGAGCAGCCGCTCCAGCCCGAACTCGAACGACCGGTGCGGGTCGCCGGCGCCGAGCTCCTCGCCGGCGACCGGACCGACCCGGGCGGCGGTGGGGAAGCGCTCGCCGTCGAAGACCTGGGCGACGTAGGGCTCGGTCGCCGCCCACCACTGGTCCTCGGTCACCCCGGTCGCGCGCTCGACGTCGGCCTTCTCGTGGACGCCGCTGACCGTGCCGCGGACGAAGCCGTTCACCAGCGTGACCAGGAGGTCCATCTGCACCTCCGGCAGGCCCAGCCCGTCGACGGCGCGCAGCTCCAGTTCGTACTTCCGCATGAGGTGGGGGCCCAACGGCGGGCGACCGGTGGCCAGGTGCAGCGCCCAGGGGTGCCGGACGAAGAAGTCCCAGTTGGCCCGGGCCACGGCGGTCAGGCGGGCTCGCCAGCTCCCCGAGGTGACCACCGCGTCGTCGGGGTACAGCTCACCGAGGGCCGCGTCGAGCATGAGGTCGACCAGCTCGCCCTTGCCGGGCACGTGGCCGTAGAGGGTCATCGCCCCGACGCCGAGCTCGGTGGCCACCCGGCGCATGGAGAGCGCGGCGAGCCCCTCGGCGTCCGCCAGGTGGACGGCCGCGGTCACGATCCGGTCGACGTCCAGGGACGGCTTCGGTCCCGGGCGTGCGGTGTCGGCAGGAGGCGTGCGCCAGAGCAGCGACATGCTGCGCGCCGGGTCTCCGGTGCCGGTGAACTCGGTCGCCATGTCCCTCACTCTCCCGCACTGCGCGATCGGGCCTGGCGCCGTGTCCCCGTACGGCGTACGGTGCCGGTCTGACCAGTTGTCGTACAGCGTACGGAGGTAGTCCGTGACGAGCGCGATCTCGATGGTGGGGCTCATCAAGAGGTACGGAGGGAAGGTGGTCCTGGACGGCATGGACCTGGAGGTCCCGCCCGGGACGGTCTGTGCCCTGCTCGGTCCGAACGGGGCGGGGAAGACGACGGCGGTACGGGTCATGGCCACCCTGGTCCGCCCCGACGGCGGCCGCGTCGAGGTGGCCGGCATCGACGTGAGCCGGCACCCGCGGGTGATCCGGCGCCGGATCGGTCTGATCGGCCAGCAGCCGGCTGTCGACGACGTCCTCGGCGCGCGGCAGAACCTGGTCCTCTTCGCCCGGCTGCACCACCTGGACCGGCGCACCGCCCGCACCCGCGCGGACGAGCTGCTCGCGCAGGTCGGACTCCTCGGCACCGGGACGACGCCGGTGCGCGACTTCTCCGGTGGGATGCGCCGCAGGCTGGACATCGCCGCCGGGCTGGTGCTGGCCCCGGAGGTGCTCTTCCTCGACGAACCGACCACCGGGCTCGACCCGGCCGGGCGGCGCGACGTCTGGGGCTCGATCCGGGCGCTGGTGGCGGGTGGCACCACCGTCCTGCTCACCACCCAGTACCTGGAGGAGGCCGAGCAGCTGGCCGACGACGTCTGCGTCCTGGACGGCGGGCGGGTGGTCGCGCAGGGGACGCCCGACGAGCTGACCTCGGCGATCGGCGGCGACCGGCTCGAGCTCGTCGTGGCCGATCCGGAGCGGGCAGCGGAGGCGGCCCGACTGGCCGAGCGGGTCGCGGGTCCGGCGCCGCGGTCGACGTCCGCCGGGGGAGGGGAGCGGGTCGTCGTGCCCGTGGCCCGGCGGCAGGGCGTCGTCGGGGCGGTGGTCCGCGCGCTGGACGAGGCCGGGATCGACGTCGACGACGTCGTCCTGCGCCCGACCACCCTGGACGAGGCCTACCTGCGGATCACCGGCCGGGACGCCGAGCGCACGGAGGTGCCGGCATGACCGCGCTGCAGGCGCCCCCGGTCGAGCCCGGTCCGGTCGAACGGGCGCGGTGGGCCGTCGCCGATGCGCTGGCCGTCGCCGGACGGGACGTGGCGCACTGGCGTCGGCAACCGGCCGCCGTCCTGGTGGGTGCGCTGTTCCCGGTGCTCCTGCTGCTGATGTTCACCTACCTGCTGGGCGGCGGCATGGTGGTCCCCGGCGGGGGCGACTACCGCGACTTCCTGGTGCCCGGGATGCTCGCCCTGGCCATGGTCTTCGGGGTCGAGGCGACGATGACCGCCGTCGTCACCGACACCGCACGCGGCATCACCGACCGGTTCCGGTCCCTGCCGATGGCCTCGTCGGCCGTCGTCGCCGGCCGCTGCCTGGCGGACCTGGGGTCCTCGCTCGTCGGGCTGGCCGTGCTGATGGTGGCGGCGCTGGCGGTCGGGTGGCGGCCGGCCGGGGTCGTGCCCGCGCTCGCCGCCGTCGGGTTGCTGGTGCTGCTGCGGCTGGCCTTCCTGTGGATCGGGATCTACCTGGGCCTGCTCGCCCGGGACCCGTCGATGGTCGTCGCGGTACAGATCCTGGTGTGGCCGTTCGCCTTCCTCTCCAACGCCTTCGTCGCGGCGTCGTCCATGCCGGGGTGGCTGGCCACGGTGGCGGAGTGGAACCCGGTGGCGGGCACGGTGACCGCCGTCCGGGAGCTGTTCGGCGCCCCGGTGGGCGCCGGCGGGGGCTGGGCGACCGAGCACGCCCTGCTGCTCGCGGTGGGGTGGCCACTGGTGCTCACGGTCGTGTTCGCGGCGCTCAGCATCCGCCGGTTCCAGGGGCTGTCGCGGTGAACAGTCTCGGATGACCGGGTCCGCCGTCCACCGATCGGTGGACGGCGGACCCACGCTCCGGTGGTCCCGGCGAGCCCGGTGCGGCGACAGGGTCAGGGCATGACGACGACGGAGGCAGCGCCCCTGCCGATCACGACCGGCGGGCTCACCCCGGCCGTCGAGGTCCGCGGGCTGCGGAAGAGCTACGGGGGGAAGGCCGTCCTCGACGGGCTGGACCTCGAGGTGCGGCGCGGGGAGTGCTTCGCGCTGCTCGGGCCCAACGGCGCGGGCAAGACCACGACGATCGAGGTGCTCGAGGGCGTCCGGCGGCGCGACGCCGGCCAGGTCGCGGTGCTGGGGGAGGACCCGGCCACCGCGGGTCGCGCCTGGCGGGCCCGGATCGGGGTGGTGAGCCAGGGCGAGGGCGCAGGCCAGGCGCTGAGCGTGCGGGAGACCCTCGACCACTTCGCCCGGTACACGTCCACCCCGCGGCCCACCGACGAGCTGCTCGCGGCGGTCGGCCTGGAGGAGAAGGCCGACACGAGGGTGGGGCGCCTCTCCGGCGGCCAGCGGCGCCGGCTCGCGGTCGCCCTCGGGGTGCAGGGCCGGCCCGAGCTGGTCTTCCTCGACGAACCGACCACCGGGATGGACCCGATGGCCCGCCGGCAGTTCTGGCAGCTCGTGCGTGACCTGCGGGCCGGTGGGACGACGGTGCTGCTGACCACCCACTACCTCGACGAGGCCGCCGAGCTCGCCGACCGGGTCGGGGTGATCGCCGGTGGCCGGCTGGTCGAGGTCGCCCCGCCGGCCGAGCTCGGTGCGCCGCTGCGCCGGCAGGCCACGGTGCGCTGGCGGGAGGACGGCGGCTGGCGCGCGGTGCCCACCGAGACCCCCGCCGCAGTCCTGCGCGACCTGCTCGCCGCCTCCCCGCACGGCGAGGTCCCCGGTCTGACCGTCACCCGCCCCGACCTGGAGGACGTCTACCTCCAGCTGGTCGGCACCCCCGGAGGAGAGCCCCGATGACCGTCCTGACCACTGCTCGTCCCACCACTGCCCGCCCCGCACCGCCCTCGACCGCCCACATCGCGCTGGCCCGGGTCGGCGTGGAGCTGCGGCTGTTCGCCCGGGAGCGCCAGCAGGTGGTGTTCTCCTTCGCCTACCCGGTCGTGATGATGGTCGTCTTCGGCTCGGTGCTCGGCGGTGACGTGCTGCCCGGCGGGGTGCCGTTCCCGCAGTACTTCCTGGCCGGGATCGCGGCCACCGGCATCATGCTGACCAGCTTCCAGGCGGTCGGGACGGCGATCGCCGACGAACGCGAGGCCGGCCAGCTGGAGCGGCTGCAGCTGCTGGGGACGCCGCCGGCGGCCTACTTCGCCGGCAAGGCCGGGCAGGTGCTGGTGACCACCGCGGCGCAGCTGGCGCTGCTGCTGCCGGTGGCCCGCTACGGCTACGACGTGCCGCTGCCGGTCGACCTCGGGCACTGGCTGACGTTCCTCTGGGTCGCCGCGCTCGGCGCGCTCGCCGGCACGGTGCTCGGCATCGCGGTCTCGGCGCTGCCGGGCAGTGCGAGCTCGCTGACCACCTCGATCTCGGCGTTCGCGATCGTGCTGCAGTTCTTCTCCGGCGTCTTCTTCGCCTTCCCCGAGCTGCCGGGCTGGATGCAGCAGGTCGCGGCGGTGTTCCCGCTGAAGTGGCTGACCCAGGGGATGCGCTCGGCGTTCCTGCCCGAGCAGGCGGCCGCCTTCGAGGTCGCCGGCGGGTGGGAGCACGGGATGACCGCCCTGGTGCTGGTGGCATGGGTGATCATCGGCGTCATGGTGTGCGTGCGCACGTTCCGCTGGCGCCGGGCCGACGGATGACCGTCGGCTCCCGGCTCCGCGCCGCCGTCGTCCCCGCCCGTGGTGGGGACGACGGCGGCGCGCCGCTGTCCGACCACGCCTGGCGCGCTACGGTGGTCGGCCTCCACGTCGTCTTCGTGGTGATGATTGGCGTCGCCGTGCTGGCCACCTTCGTGGCTCGGGTGGAGGGGTCGCGCACGGTCACCCTCGGCGCCCTCGGGGTGCTGGTGGTCGCCTACTCGGTGCTCGGCGCCCCGGCCATCGGCGACGACCACTCTCGGCGCGCGGTCGGCTACCTCGCTGTCCTGGTGGCGGTCTTCACCGTGCTCGGCTGGCACGCACCTGAGCTGCTGTTCCTGCTCTTCCTGGCCTACTCGCAGGTGTGGTTCCTCGTCGAGTCGGCCCGGCCGGGCGTCACCTGGACGGTGCTCCTCGCGCTGGCCAGCACGGCCGGGCCGGCGGTCTCCTGGAGCCGCGGCACCGAGCCGCTGTCGGGCGTCGTGCAGACCTCGGTCGGTCTGGTGTTCAGCCTGGCGTTGGGCCTGTGGCTGAGCCGGGTGCTGGCGCAGAGCCGCGAGCGAGCGTCGCTGATCCAGGAGCTGGAGGCGACCCGCGCCGAACTCGCCGCGGCGCACCGTGAGCAGGGCGTCGCCGCGGAGCGGGAGCGCTGGGCCCGCGAGGTGCACGACACCCTCGCGCAGGGCTACACGAGCATCGTCGTCCTGGCCCAGACCGCCGCCGGGCAGCTGCCCGGCGACCCGGGTGCGGCCGCGGAGCGGGTGGCCCTGATCGAGGAGGTCGCCCGGGAGAACCTGGCCGAGGCCCGGGCGATGGTCGCCGCCTTTGCGCCGGTGGCGCTGGACTCCTCGACGTTGCGGGAGGCGCTGGAACGGCTCGCCGAACGGTTCGGCCGGGAGACCGGCCTGCCCACCCGGCTGGACACTGCAGCGCTGGCGGACGACGCCGGCCTGACCCGGGCGGAGGAGATCGTGCTGCTGCGGGGAGCGCAGGAGGCGCTGGCCAACGTCCGCCGGCACGCCGCGGCCAGCGCGGTGGTGCTGCGGATCGGGGTGGGGGAGGCGGGGCAGGTGTCGGTGCACGTCTCCGACGACGGGGTGGGCTTCGACCCGGCCGCGGCGGACGGCGTCGGGCTGGCCGGGCTGCGGGACCGGGCCGAGCAGGTGGGCGGCGCGGTCGACGTCGTCTCGGCCCCGGGGGAGGGCACCCGGGTCACGGTGCAGGTGCCGGCGCGATGACCACCGTGGAGGCGCACGTCGAGCGCTCACCCCGGGGAACGCCGACGACCGGAGCGGAGCGAGGGTGATCAGGATCCTGGTGGTGGACGACCACCCTGTCGTGCGCGGCGGGCTGGTCGGCTGGCTGGCCGCCCAGCCGGACCTGGCGGTCGTGGGGGAGGCCGGCGACGGGCTGGCTGCGCTCGCGGCGGTCGCCGAGCACCAGCCGGACGTCGTCCTGATGGACCTGCGGATGCCCCGGATGGACGGCGTCACGGCGACCGGCCGGATCTCCGCCGCACACCCGGGTGTGCGGGTGCTGGTCCTGACCACCTACGACACCGACGCCGACATCGTGCGCGCGGTGGAGGCCGGGGCCACCGGCTACCTGCTCAAGGACACGCCGTTGGCGCAGTTGGCCGACGCGGTGCGGGCAGCGGCCCGTGGGGAGACCGTGCTGGCCCCGCCGGTCGCGGCCCGGCTGGTGTCCCGGCTGCGGGCGCCGGCGGCGGAGGCGCCGACGGCCCGGGAGCTGCAGGTGCTGTCCGGGGTGGCGCGCGGGCTGACCAACGCCGACATCGGCCGGGAGCTGTTCATCGGTGAGGCGACGGTGAAGACGCACCTGCTCCGGGTGTTCGCCAAGCTCGGGGTCGACGACCGCACGCGGGCGGTCCTGGTCGCGGTCGAGCGCGGCCTGCTGGCGGGCCCCGGCTCGGCCGGCTGACCGCGACTGGAGCGGGCCTGTCAAGAGCCTGATCGCATCTGTGGACAGGCTCCTGACCTGCGGATCCGTGTTGCTCGGGGTCCTCGACGGCGGTAGTATTCGTACACACGTTCGAATACGTCGGGAGGTGTCCGTGAGCGAGTTGATGTCAGCTCTGGACGCCT